>JBDSHN010000127.1:0-8468 GCA_039918435.1 Bacteroidia bacterium
ATGAAATAGCTTTTTTCGTGTATTCGAGTTCACTTGCATCAATTCCTCCATTCGCGTATTCCCGAACCATGCTGATCATTTCTACCACACTGCTGTCTGACGCTTCCCATTTTACGCCGGAATAAACCGTGTAAGCGCCTGTGTAATGCGACCCTGAAAATCCGGAACCGGCACCGTAAGTCCAGCCTTTTTCTTCGCGCAATTTCATATTGATGTGCGAATTGAAATTTCCACCGAGCTCATAATTCATGACCGTAGCGCGGTAATATTCACCAGTTGCATCATAAGGCATTGCAATTCTTCCGATACGGATTTCTGACTGCGCTGCATCAGGTTTATTAAAAAGGAAAATTTTTGTCGGGCCGGGTTCACCTTTCGGAACGAGGGAAGCATCTTCACGTAATTTTGCCCCAGTCGATTTCCATTGCTGCAGGAAAGCAAGCTTCGGCTCAACCTGGTCTTCGGAAAGATCGCTTACAACAATGAAACGCGAAATATTAGGCGAAAACATTTTTGTGTAATATGCCTTTACGTTTTCAACCGTGAGACCGGAAACGGTATGCTGCGTTCCCATAGTTGGAAAGCCCATAATATTATCGGCGCCGTACAACATTTTATTATAAACAAAGCTTGCCATTGATCCTGCCTGTGTCGGCATATTCGCAATCGATTCGAGCTGTTGTTTTTTCATCAGCTCAAATTCTACCGGGTCGAATTTCGGATGGAATAATTTATCTTCTACCAAAGCAAGTGTTGCATCAATATTTCTTGTGAGCGAGCTGATAAAAACCTGTATCTCATCATTGTTCACCGAAATGCTGATCTCACTTCCAAGCAATTCCATTTCTGTTTCAATCGCTGCTGCTGAGCGGTTTTTTGTTGACTGATCAAGCATTTTCACAAGCAACATTGCAACTCCGGCCTGGGCAGTATCTTCCTGGCGATGCCCTGCTGAAATCGTAAGCATCATATAGCTGCGTGGAACTTCAAACGATTGCGTGCCGATGAGCTGTAGTCCATTGTCAAACTTATTTCTCCAGATACGAGGGGCTTTTACAGCAGGTGTTGATCCTGCCTCCGGATGTTTGCTGCGTGGAAAATTATCCACCGCTTTACGTGCAACGAGTCCCTTGTATTCCGGGCTTTCTGCTGCACCGGCTTTATGCTCAGGAATTTTATAATCATCAGGACGTGCTTTTAATTCAGGCTTTCCTTTCGGAACAACAGTTAAAACCACTGCGTGCTTTCCTTTGATGTATTTCTGGTACACACGCATAACATCATCCACAGTGAGCGCCTGGTAACGATCAAGATCTTTCTGAATATGATTCGGACTGCTCAGGAATGTCTGGTAAGAAGCGAGCAAAGATGCTTTTCCTTCCACGCTCGTTAATTGATCAAGCAAATAACTTTCGATAGATAATTTATATCGTTTCAGATCCTCTTCTGTTACGCCCCGTTCTTCAAAATCAGCCAATGCGATATTCACAAGACTGTCGGCTTCATGCGGCGTATGTCCGGGGAACGTTCTGATATTTATTCCGATCATACCAGAAAGCTCCTGCGTGGAATTGAACATTGACGCACTCGCAGCCACCTTTGTTTCCACAAATGTTTTGTAGAATACGGAACTTTTCCCTTCAGAAATAATATTGCACAACGCATCAAGCGCGGCTTCATCCGGATCATAAGCAGGAACTCCCGGACGAACAATTGTCAATTGAGGAAAACGGATATTATCCTCATAAGAAATGGCACGGTCTGCATCCAGTTTTACCGGCATTTTTGCCATTGGTTTAACTTCCGGCCCACGTGGAATTGTTCCATAATATTTTTCTACCATGAGAAGCACATCCGCAGTATTTACATCTCCCACAACAGTAAGCGTAGCATTATTCGGCCCATACCAGCGAAGGAAAAAGTTTTTGAGATCAGTTACATTCACACGATTCAGATCTTCAATATAACCGATCGTTGTCCATGAATAGGGATGACCTTCCGGGTACATCGCTTCACCTATCTTTTCCCATACTAATCCGTAAGGTGCATTTTCATAGCGTTGTCCGCGCTCATTTTTTACGGTCGCCCGCTGAATTTCAAATTTCGGTTGTGTAACAGAGTCCAGCAGAAATCCCATACGATCTGCTTCGAGCCACAAGGCCAGCTCAAGATTATTGGAAGGAACGGTTTCAAAATAATTTGTGCGATCTGTATTTGTTGAACCGTTCATGCTTCCTCCCGCTTCTGTGATGAGTTTAAAATGTTCATCATCGCCAACATGCTCGGAACCCTGGAACATCATGTGCTCGAAAAAGTGAGCAAATCCGGAACGGCCTTCCTGTTCGCGCGCCGAACCTACGTGATACGTAACATCCACATGCACGATCGGATCGGAATGATCTTCGCTGATGATGAGCGTTAAGCCATTGGGCAGTACATATTTTTCATAAGGTATAAGGAGCTTGCCGTTTCCATTGGTGGTTATTTTTTCAACCAGCTTTGGAGTTGTTGATACAACCTGTGCAGAAAGGAAAAAAGCGGCGAAGATAAATGCGAGAGATGCTGATCGTTTTTTCATGGGACATTGTCGGTTCAGTGACAAAAATAGGAAAACTTAGCGCCGAATTACCTGCCTGTAGCTGAGGGGCATACATTTGTTTTTGGCGGTTGGAAACGGGGATTGGCGGAACCGGATTTTTCCTTTGTATCTTTGTACTTCTGATTTCGTTTGAACTTTTTAAAAACAAGAAATATGTATCCTCCACAATTAGTTATGCCAATGAAAGCCGAGCTGGTGAATGTTGGTTTTGAAGATCTTGCTACACCTGAACAGGTAAATACAGCAATCACTACACCGGGAACGGTTTTAGTGGTTGTTAATTCTGTTTGCGGTTGTGCTGCGGGCGCTGCGCGTCCGGGAGTTAAAATGTCGGTGCTTGGTGATGGAAAAAAACCGGGCAAACTGGCAACTGTTTTTGCTGGTTTCGATACGGAAGCGGTTGCTGAAGCGCGTAAATTTTTCGCACCTTATCCCAACTCTTCTCCGGCTATCGCTCTTTTTAAAGATGGAAAGCTCGTTCATTTTGTAGAGCGTCATCACATCGAAGGGCGTTCTGCTGAAATGATTGCTGAGCATTTGAAACAGACTTATGCGGAGTTTTGCTAAGCACAGATAAAGCAGCTATAAACGTACCTGAATTTAAAAGAGAGGGCTGATCACACGATCTGCCCTTTTTTCATGAAAATAGCGCTGATATTATCCTACGTAATCAGCGTAATCCCAGCGGCAAACCTGAGATAATGATTAACTTTAACCCTCTTCTCAACGGACGCCTGGAATGAAAAAGATTGTGTGCCTGATTTTCCTTGTTGTTTTATTTATTCCCCGTCCTGGTAAAGCATCTATCAATGATTCGTTGTTGAAGATCGCCACCATTAAAACGGATACTGCCAAAGTAACTGCACTTAATGATCTCGCATTATCGCTTAGTGATAACTCCGACAGCGCAATATTGGTAAGCAACAAAGCACTGGAGCTTGCCGCTAAAATAAAGTGGGACGACGGCATAGCAGAATCCTATCACTTTCTTGGTTTGTTCAATTCCAGTAAAGGCACCAATAAAATTTCGCTTGATTATTATTTTAAAGCGCTTGACATTTGGGAAAAGCTGGAAGCGTCTTCTACCGCACAAAACAAAAACCGGTTGCTGCAAAGAAAATCTAAAACGCTTGGTAACATCGGTGTGGTGTATATGGATCTCGGAGATTATCCGCGCGCGTTGGATTATTTTTTCAAGGCGCTCACGATATGCGAGACAATAAAAAACCAACCGGGCATTGCAGTTAACCTTAGCAATATTGGCAACATTTATATCGAACAAGGTTATCCTGATAAAGGGCTGGATTATTATTTCAGGACATTGAAAGTGGAGGAAGCTCAACAAAACACAGAGGGGATCGCTACTACGCTGGGGAATATAGGAACCGTCTATGATGATAATAAGAATGATTATGAAAAAGCACTGTATTATTATTCAAGAGCACTGAAACTTACGGAAGAAATTAATGACAAAGACGGCATGGCAATATGGTTGGGCAATATCGGGATGGTTTACGAAAAAAAGAAAGAGTACGATAAAGCGCTTGATCATTACTTCCATGCATTAGAGATTGCAAAAGAGACAGGAAATGCAATAACCATCGCTGTTGAACTTCGCGCCATCGGCTCGCTTTATTCCGATCAGGGAAAATTTAAAGAGGCGGAGAACTATTTGCTTGAAGCATTGACACTGGATGAAGAATCAGGCGCATTACCACAGATCATGGAGGATGAACAAGAATTGAACCTGCTCTATTCAAAAACCGGCAGGTATGCACTCGCGCTCGATCATTACAAAAAATATATAGCGGCAAAAGACAGTATTTACAATAAAGAAAACACTGCAAAGTCCGTTCGAACGGAAATGAACTTTGAATTTGACAAGAAAGCTGCGGTTCAAAAAGCTGCGCACGACAAACAAGTTATTGCGTTTGAGGCGGAAAGCCGTATCGCAAAAACAACGCGCAATTTTATTATTGTATCAGCACTCTTGTTGATTGGTATAATCACATTAGGATTCACCTGGTTTAATAACAGGAAAAATCTGAAGGTGAAAGAAGAATATTCGCATCAACTTATTTTATCGCAGGAAAAAGAAAGGCAACGGATTTCGAAAGAGTTGCATGACAGCATTGGACAAAATATGCTCTTTATCAAAAACCAATTGATAAAGCAGAATGATACTTCTCTGCTGGCATCGGTAAATGAAACGCTGGAAGAAGTAAGAAACATTTCGAAAGACCTTTATCCTAATCAGTTGGAGCGTTACGGACTTGCTGCTGCAGTAGATGCGCTGTCTGAAAAAGTAAAAGAAACATCTTCCATCTTCGTCAGTCATGATCTCGAAGGTTTCAGCCTTCAGATTCCTCCTGACAAACAGATCAACTATTATCGCATTGTGCAGGAATGCATTTCAAATACGATAAAACACTCGGAAGCGACGGCGCTGCGAATTACAGCAATTGCAGCCGATGGAATGATTGAATTGATCGTACAGGATAATGGTAAAGGGTTTGACAAATTAATACTCGCTAAAAAAGCGCAACGCTCTTTCGGTTTGCTGAATATTGAAGAAAGAGTGAATTATCTGAAAGGTCACTTCGATTTGCAAACAGCGCCGGGTAAAGGAACAAAATATATATTCAATCTTCCTGTATAATGATGAACATGAAATATACAGCCATTGTTGCCGACGATCATCCAATTTTCAGAAAAGGCCTTATAGAAATACTTGGTGAGGTGAGCGATCTTCAAATTATTGCTGAACTTTCTGATGGCATGCAGGCGTACCAGAGCATCATTGCAAAGCGCCCTGATCTTGCGATACTCGATATTGAAATGCCCGGACTTACGGGACTTGATATCTGCAGAAAAGTGATGAGTGAAAAATCCGAAACAAAATTCATTGTGCTTACGATGCACAGGGACAAGAACTTTTTTAATGATGCAATGAGCATTGGTGTGATGGGATACCTGCTGAAAGATCATGCGATTTCGGATTTGATACAATGTGTTAAAACGGTATTGAAAGGCGACCGATTTGTAAGTCCGGGAATTGAAAACCTATTATCATTCACAGAGCAAAAAGATCTGCCCGAACTCGCATTGCTCACAGCAACCGAAAAAGTAATATTGAAATTAATTGCCGAAACAAAAACATCCGCAGAAATCGCGCAGCTGCTTTTTGTAAGCCCGAATACGGTTGACAATCACCGTTCCAATATTGTCAAAAAACTGGGCTTAGAAGGAAAAAATTCCCTTTTGAAGTTTGCGATCCAGCACAAAGATTTGCTTTAAAATTCATTACTATTCTGGTATGAATAGTGGTTAACCACTATTTCCTCCTTCAATCTTCTCCTATACTTTTGCACACTTTTAGTTTCGTACTAAAACGGATGATGGTGCTCAATATCTTTTAAAAAAATAACGAAAAATAAAAGATTACTTTCGCGCTCCCTTTTCCAAACCTTAATTACCCAGACTCAATATGCGTTTTTTCCCAACCACAAAAAGTATTTGCAGGATAGTAATTTCTATTGCGGCAATTTTCATTTTTCAAACTGGTAATGCCCGGGTGAATTTTTTCTCCCTCCTTCCTCCTACGCTTGGTGTTTATCCTGCTACTTCTATCATAGCAGGAAAAAATGCTACAATCATCCCGGGCACTGCGCCAACGAATACCAACAGCATAATTGCTTATACCCATACAAATTTTACAGGCATTTTCCATGTCAATCCATTAACAGGAGTGGTCACTGTTACCGATGCGAAACAAGCCGGAACATATAGTGTATCCGTAAAAGCATTTAGTGGAACCAGCTCTGTTACATCCACTTTTACCCTCACTGTAACCAATCCTAATTGCAGCCAGGGGATAGTAACAGGCACGAATAATATTTCAGTTGGCGGGGGGCCTCAGGGTGTTGCTGTTGGTGATTTTAACAATGATGGAAATCAGGACCTTGCTACAGCAAACAACGGCGCCAGTACAATCTCTATACGATTGGGTAATGGAGCTGGCGGATTTTCGGGAACAACTGATCTTACCGGGGTAGGTTCAAGCCCGCGTTATCTTGCCATAGGAGATTTTAATGGCGACGGTAACCAGGATCTCGTGAATTCAGCAGTGAGTTCAGCTGCCCATTATATTAGTCTTGGAGATGGCCTTGGTGGATTTGCCCCTGCAACCAGTGTGGCAGTTGCTTCATTTCCTACCGGTGTTACAGTTGGCGATTTTAATAATGATGGAAAGCAGGATTTGGTTGCAGGAACATCCGGCAGCACAGTTTCAATTCGCCTTGGTGACGGTTTAGGTGGTTTTACCGCAATGCCAAACATAGTTACCGCGAGTTCGAACTGGACGGTTGGTGTTGGTGATTTTAATGAAGACGGTAATCAGGATCTTGCAATTGTTTCTACTAATGCTGTTTTTATTCGCTTGGGAGATGGAGCAGGAAACTTCGGTGGTACAACAAGTATTCCAGCCGGAGTAGGATGCGAAAGTATTGAAATCGCAGATTTTAATCATGATAATCACCAGGATTTTGCAGTATCCAATACCTCTTCCGGTACGGTGTCTGTTCGTCTCGGCGATGGACTTGGAGGATTTAGCGGCACTACGGAAGTAACCGCCGGAACCTCCACAACCTCTGTAGTCGTGGGTGATTTTAATGGCGATGGTAATCCTGATCTTGCGATTGCGCGATATTCTTCTGTACTACTTATCCGTTACGGCGACGGGCTTGGAAATTTTAGCGGAACGTTCAGTATATCTGGTGGTGGAAACGCTACACGCAGGCTTGTTGTGGGTGATTTTAATAATGATGGCTTTAATGATCTTGCAGCACCCAGCGAATCGGCTAATACTGTAGCTATCCGGCTTGGTGGCAGCAATGAGATAAATGTTACGGGGAATGCAGTTACAATTACAGATGGCGATGTAACACCTTCCACAGCTGATTTTACAGATTTTGGAATTGCATGCTCTGGCTCAATTGTCAAAACATTTATAATTCAGAATACAGGTACTCAAAGTCTTTCCATAACAGGAGTAACCCTGACAGGTGCGGCCGCAGGAGATTTTTCTGTAACAACCTTACCGGCAGCAACAGTCGCCGCGTCAGGATCTACATCTTTCCAGGTAACATTTACAGCCAGCGCAGCGGGAGTTAGAAATGCAACTTTAACTATTGCAAACAATGATTGCGATGAAGCTTCTTATGATTTCGCAATAAGTGGGACAGGCACAACACCGGTAACCGGAAGTACAATCGTAACCAACGTAGCCTGCTTCGGTGGATCGAATGGCGCAATTGACCTTACGCCAACTGGCGGGAATCCTGGTTATACTTACAATTGGGGTAGTGTAACAACACAAGACCGCACAGGACTGATTGCCGCAACATACACTGTAATCATTACTGATGCAAACGGTTGTACAGGAATAGTAACAGCAACAGTGACGCAACCTTCGGCAATTTCCGTTACTGCCTCGGCACAAACCAATGTTGCTTGTTTTGGTGGCAGCAACGGCGCAGCTTCAATCAACGCAGCAACTGGCGGCGCGGGTGGATTTACATATAACTGGACACCTGGCAATCCAGCTGGCGACGGAACAATTTCTGTTACCGGTTTAACCGCAGGAACATGGACAGTAACAACAACTGATGCAAACGGTTGCACTGCAACAAACGCATTCACTGTTACTCAGCCATCCGCAATTTCTGTTACCGCATCTGCACAAACAAATGTTGCTTGCTTTGGTGGAAATACCGGCGCAGCTTCAATCAACGCAGCAACTGGCGGTGCAGGTGGATATACATACAACTGGACGCCTGGTAATCCGGCTGGTGATGGAACTACTTCTGTT
>JBDSHN010000128.1:0-37960 GCA_039918435.1 Bacteroidia bacterium
TTGGTTAATTCGGTTACCATTCTGCTGGATGGAAGCGAGCGTGTTGTCAATCGTCCAAAGTATGATCAGGAAGAATTCTACAGCGGAAAAAAAAGAAACACACAATAAAAAACAACCTGATAACAAGATGGAATAGTTTTTTTCGAAGGTCGTATCGATGACCAGATCAAATACAATGGTTATCGTATCGAGCTGGATGAAATAAATTCTTCGTTGCACCGCGTTCCCGGAATTATTGATGCAGTTACGATTCCGCTGAAAGTTGGTAATGCTGTCAAAAAGCTGATTGCGTTTATTAAAGTTGAGCCGGATAAAAAAAATGCAATCCCTGAATTTAAAACCTTTGTAAAACAAACGCTGCTTATTTCAATTCCCGAATACATGGTTCCTTCGGAGCTTTGTATCATTGATGAATTCCCAGTCAATACAAATCATAAAATTGACCGCAAGGAATTGACCGTATATTATTCAAAAGGATTGTGGATGTAATTTAACACGCCAGTTCCCGGAAATAATAGTTGTCCTGCAAGTATTAATTATTAATACTTAGGCGGAAACTCCACCGCAAACAAAAGCGTATTAAAGGCAAGACTGACGCGGGTTTTATGGGTTCTGGTTGCAATTCTTTGGTTGTTCTTTCGTTCTTGTTATGGCATAAGAAGTCACCCGACTGTCACCCATGTTAAACCCTATTTATAACCAAAAACATGGCTATTCTACGTCAGCACAAGACCACCGTAAAATTACGGGAAAAAGTAAATGGTTCAGGCACTAAGAGCCTCTACCTTGACATTCACATGAACGGGAAAAGGCAGAAGCCGAAATTCCTGAACCTTGTGATTTCAAAAAGCGGAAGAACACCGCAGGATCAGGAGAACAAGCGTATTGCGGAAGCAGCACAGGCCAAGTTGCAGAACGAACTTGTAGTTCTTAAACTCGGTTTACCGGAAGATACCGTAGAGAACAAGGCAAACGCCTACGAGTACATTCTGGAAGCATCCAAGAACAACAAAGGCCACATGGCGCAATACGTGAACAGCAAGCTGAAAGATTTCAGCGGGAAAGATGTTTTACCCCTGAGTGACATAAACCTATTTTTTTGTACAGGATTTCAGAAGTTCGTAAAGGGCAATGTAGCCGAAGGTACTGCCTTTGCAATCTTCTTTGCATTCTCCTCTTATTTAAACCGCGCATACGAGGACGGATTAATAAAGGAAAATCCGGTGCGTAAAATTCCAAAGCGCGACAGGTTAAAGAAAAAGAAAAGCATACCACAGTATCTAACCCTT
The DNA here is from genome assembly GCA_039918435.1 of Bacteroidia bacterium. Taxonomy (GTDB): domain Bacteria; phylum Bacteroidota; class Bacteroidia; order Palsa-965; family Palsa-965. Next base: position 1,290 of record JBDSHN010000128.1, read on the forward strand.
GAGCAAATTGAAACGATGTCTAACACGAGCAACGGCATCCATCCGCAGGTTAGATTAGCATTTTTGTTTTCCTGTTTTACCGGATTAAGATGGAGCGATGTTAGTTGTTTAAAATTGAATCAGGTAACTGAAATTACAATAGAAAAGAGAAAGGTAAATATCATGTACCTCCAACAAAAGAAAACAAACAACATCACCAATATTCCCCTGAACGAGCAAGCCGATCAGATATTACAGGAGCGCAAACGCATTGCACAGGATGAACCTGACAGCCCTTACCTTTTTCCTTTCTTAGTCGAGCCTGATCCAAAAAGAGCCAAGCGTTACCAATAGATGAGGCAAACGAACTCAAAAAGCAAGCGAAAAAGCAAACCAAAAAAACAAGCAAAGGAAAGAAAGCGAAGAAATAAATATCGGTTAGCCAATCTTAAAAAACGGGGAGAAATTTTTCTTCCCGTTTTTTTGTGTCAAAAAAAAGCAAAAACAAAAGCCTGATTACAAAGAGGCGAAAAACAAAAAAGAAAATCAACCCCCGACTTTAAAATCCTTCGGGTAGAACAAGAGCAAAATTCAACCACGGGTAAGCCGCAGTCAAAACAAGAGTCAAAGCGAGGGTCAAAGCATGTCAAACAGTAACCCACTATGCCTCAAAACAAGGGTCAATCCAAAGAGGGTCAATCCCCAATGAAATTGACCCTCTTTGACCCTCAATTTGACCCTCAAAAAGCAGCAGAAATCCCTTTGACTGGAAACGTTATTGAAACCTACGATTCATGCTTTGTGTTTCTTTGCAAACTTGGAATACCATCTACCTTTAATCAGGCTCCGTCAATGATAAAGATTGACCGTGATGGAAACGAAATTTGGAGGCATCGACAAGATACTTTAGTAGGTAATCCATATTACATAAGACAAACTCCTGATAGCGGGTTTATTGTAGCAGGAGGTGCAGCAACTGCAAACAACAGCTATTATGCAAAATACAGACCCGATGGAAATATGCAATGGATTAAATATCCTTTTGGTTTATCAAGTGATACAGTGCCCAATGATCCTTCAGTATTAAGAGTACATAAAAACGGAACATTTGATGTGTATTACGAGACGTATTATCAAATTCCTTCGGGTTTGAATGTTGGTGGTTTGTTTAAGCATTATGATTTACAAGGAAATTGCCTTTCAACAAAAGAATATTTTGACCCTTATTTAACGTTCTTTTCTTGCGATAATTCTGATTCTGCTATATGGGCGGTTTCAGTTAATGGTATTCTTTATGCAATGGGATCAGATTCTACTTTTAAAAGACGGGCAGGGTTAAATGGAATTGATACCACTATGAAATTTCCGTATTGGTATATTGAAACATCCGATAATGGTTATTTAGGTGTTGGACAATACAGCTATGATTTTACAAACGTTGACCCTCAATTTTACTTAGTTAAGTTTGGTGATAATAGATATAATGCTGAGGACTTTTCAGAAAGTGTAAATGCTTATCCTAATCCATCCGCTGATGGAAACGTTACGCTTACGTTTGATATGAAAACCGATAATAATGTTCAAGTTAGTATTCTAACAACTGAGGGTAAACTCCTTTATTCATCCGAAATTTTCTGCCCTGCAAATTCACATACTGAGTTGCCAGTGCGCTTAAACGAAAATTCCGTTAATGCAGGAATGTACATTTTGGAAGCAATAACTTCGGATGCCGTTATTAGAAAAAAAATCATAGTATCGAGAGAGCATTAGGATTATCTGTTTTTGCGATAATATCTCTTACAGGCTCATCATAACGTAAAACTTGAGAGCTATCTCTACCACTTATCAATTTCCTTTTGCCAGTTATTACGTCCTCCATTTTATCTTTTTCATTTCGAGTAACTTGATCCCATAATCAATACGTACTAAAATGAAAGTAAAATATTTACTCATTCTTTTAATCGTCACGTTCAGCATTAAGATAAATGCTCAATTCAGTACACTTGTTAATGCTGATGGCCCAAATTTTTTCTTCCCTAATGCAACCCCCATTTCTGATGGGACACATTTGTATGTAGTGACTGCTTATGATGGGTTACATGGTGATGGTACGATTTTCAAAATTTTACCCGATGGAACTGGTTATTCTCGCATATTTGACTTTGATGATGCTATAAGCGGAAAAAATCCATCGGGTTCTCTTTTTTTTGATGGAACCTTTCTTTATGGAATGACAAATGGGGGTGGAATAAATAGTATGGGAGTGATCTTCAAAATTAAACCCGATGGAACTATGTTTTCTAAGCTGTTTGATTTCGATGGAACAAATGGCGGTTATCCCTATTCTGGGCATCTGATCTCAGACGGAACATATCTATATGGCATGACATCATACGGAGGTATGAACTACGGAGGGCTTTTATTCAAGATCAAAACTGATGGAACAGGATTTACTCATGTATTAGATTTTTCAGATACTTTAAGCGGAAAAATTCCTTTCGGTTCCCTATTTTATGACGGCACATTTTTGTACGGAATGACTGAACAGGGTGGATCGAATAATGGGGGCAACGGTACGATCTTTAAAATTCAACCTGACGGAACGAATTATTCAAGAATATTTAATTTCTCAGGGCTTTTAACTGGCGGTGCCCCTGAAGGATCACTTATTTCCGACGGGATGTTTTTATACGGTATGACGAAATATGGAGGGGCTAACGATGATGGAGCAATTTTTAAGATAATGCCTGATGGAACGTCCTTTTCAGTCCTTTATAATTTTTTGGATAGTACGAGCGGAAGTTATCCTCGCGGGTCTCTCGTTTACGATGGGACTTTCCTTTATGGTGTAACATTGGGGGGCGGTGGATATTTTTATGATGGAACAATTTTTAAGATTCTTCCGGATGGCAACGGTTATTCTGTCTTACATGGATTCACCGGAACTCCTAATGGAGGTTCTCCGTCGGCATCTCTTTTTTATGACGGAACATTTTTTTATGGTACAACCTCTGAGGGCGGTGCGCCTTGGTCAAACGGAACAGTATTTAAATTTAAAGAAAACCCATCGAGTGTTACAGAAAGTGTTACAGAAAGTAATTTCAATGTATATCCAAACCCTTCGGTGGATGGTAATATTACTCTCACTTTTAATATGCCGAACGAGGGCAATATTGATGTGCATATTTTTACGACCGAAGGAAAATTGATTTATTCCAATTCAATTTTTTGCCGTGCAAATTCACATAATGAATTACCTGTGGGCTTAAATGAAATTTCAACTAATACAGGAATGTATATTTTGGAAGCAAGTACTTCGGATGCCGTTTTTAGAAAAAAAATTATCGTGATGCGGTAAAGGAATTAGGGGGAATTTCAAGATTTAGCCCCCTTTTTTACCTGTCCCTTTTACCCCCCTCTTTTCAGCTCTGACAATCCCCCTTTTCATTGGGGATTGTGCCTATCCAAAATTAATTCTTATCTTAGCCTTAGTTCTTTAAAAAGGTGCGGTTAAATGACCTATTTCCAAACATAGGAAAACAACAACCAAGTAACGGCAAATAGCATGTTTGCATTAGAAGTTACCCACGTGCAACCCGCCCATTTCCCTGCAAGCCTCCAAAGCCAATGATAGCAGCGGTTTCCCTAAAAATCCCAATTATTAATTATTAATTTGCAAATTATTAATTAATATTTATTCCCATGATTACTCTGCCATCCACCGGTTCTTACGCGCCTTATTACGAAACGTATATCAGCAAGCTAAAAGGGCAAGACCCGATTCGTGTGCTTGAATCGCTAGTACTCGATTTTAAAGCCCTGCTCTCCGAAGTTCCTGATGAAATGGAAGAGTTCAGGTATGCAGAAGGAAAATGGACCGTGAAAGAAGTTGTTGGGCACATTATAGATACCGAACGCATTATGTCTACACGTGCGTTATGCATTGCGCGAGGCGAAAAACAATCGCTGCCGGGTTTTGATGAAAATGAATATGTGGCTGCAGCAAATTTTAATAAACGCAACTTGTATGAATTCAGCCGCGAGTTTGGTTTTGTCCGGGAATCCACGCTCTGGCTTTTTAAATCGTTGAGCGAAGAGGATCTTGATCGTAAAGGAACAGCAAATAATAATCCTGTTACAGCAAGAGCGCTGCTGTATGTTATCGCCGGACACAATTTACATCACATGGAAGTGTTGAAGGAAAAATATCTTCACGATGTGATTTAATAATTCAGATCAGTCTTTTTGAAATTCTGTTAAAGCGATAAATAAATCCAAAACTCGCTGCGGAAAGTCCGAGAATAAATCCAAACCAAACACCTTGCACGCCTGAATTCATCTGCGTGCAGAAGTACCAGCTCGCTGGCAATCCAATCAGCCAGTACGCGACAAACGCAATAAATCCAGGAACGATCGTGTCTTTTAATCCACGCAATGCTCCCTGCACTGTTACCTGCGCGCCATCAAACAGTTGAAATGCTGCTGCAATAAATAAAAGCGGCGCTGCATACTTAAGTACTTCCGGATCATTATTAAAAACGGAAGTAAGCTTGTACCGGAAGAGAATAAATATGATTGCGGCGAGCAGCATAAATGCAATTGAAAGCACCATCGCGCTGAATCCGGCACGACGCAACCCGATTCTATCTCTTAATCCGAGGAAATGTCCGACGCGCACCGTTGCAGCTGCACCAAGTCCGCTGGAGATCATGTACGTCATTGCAGCAAGTCCCATTGAAACCCTGTGCGCTGCCAGTTGAGAAGTTCCCGGAATAAATAAGGTAGGTACGCTGAATGCTGCAACTTCCAGAACAAACATCAAGCCAGAGGGAATTCCGATTTTCAATTGTTCTTTTATCGGTTGCCAGGATAATTTACGGAAAGAAAATGCAGCGCGGTATTCCCTGTAGCGCGGGATGAAATAAATATACGCGACCATTGCAACGGCCATGAAACACCTTGAAGTGAATGTTGCCCAGCAAGCGCCCATTACCCCGAGCTGAGGGAATCCTGCTTTACCGAAAACCAAAAAATAATTCAGCAAAATATTCATTGCATTCGCACTTATCGTAATATACATGGCCGCTTTTGTATCCGACATTCCCTCCGCAAATTGTTTGCATGTAAAAAACAGGCTCAACGGTATCATAGAAAGCATGGTCACATTCAGGTACCTGACTGCAAGCTCTGAAACTTCTGTTGGCTGGCCTGTTAAACGTAAAAGCGGCGCAAGGTTAAACAAGAGAATAAAGAGAAGAACAGCAACAGAAAAATTCTGCACAAAGGAATGCCGCAGATGCGTAATTATTTTGTCTTTTTTATTTTGCGCATTGGCTTCCGCAACAATCGGAGTGAGCCCGTAGGAAACACCGATCAGCAAAACAAGAATTGTAAAGTAAAGTGCGCTGGCAAGACTTACCGCAGCCTGGCCAGTTGTCTTTTCAGGCAACTGACCGATAAAATAGTTATCCGCAAGATCCACCACGATATGACCAACATTACTCAGGCAAACCGGTAAGGCAAGAAAAAATGTCTGAACAAAATGGTTCCTCCAGGAAAGTGTTTTCATAAAAATCGCCTGCAAAGATAGAGGAAAGGGTCGGAGGGACGAGGGACGGAATGGGGGCGGAAAAAACGAAAAAAAATGTGATAAAAATTTACTTAAATGGTTTTTTTGCTTTGATTATCGTCCCATCGTCCCTTTTCCTTTACCAATGACTTGATAATCAACCGTAAATTTCCCTTTGCTATGCATTGATTGAATTACAGATTTTTTTCGCTATTTTTGAAAGGAATAAGCTCATAAGCAGGCGTTTATCGCTGGCAAACGCGATGATTGTGCTGAGCTGATCGATGAAATGAAAAAACTTGTTGTCGTACTGGTGCTGGTATTTGTGGCTGCTGCTCTTGGAGCTCAGGCACCCGCGACGCGTACGCAATCTATCTCTTCCTCGCAATGGGATCAATTGAAAAGTGAAGGCAAGCTGAATACCGGCCTTTATGTTTTGAGAAATAATTCCGCTGCTGCACTTCATACGATTATTCAACAGCCAACTTCACCTCAAACGGTTTCTGCAGCATGTAATTGCATTATCCCGATTGACGCTACTTTCTCCGTTGTGCCTTTCAATACCGGCGTTGCACCTGACTACCGACAAGATGATGGTTCAACGAATGCAATTAATCTGCCTTTCGTATTTTGTTTCTACGGACAAGTACAAAACCAGGTGTTCATTAATAATAACGGAAATATTTCTTTCGGATTTCCTTATGGCGCTTTTTCTGCTGCAAGTTTTCCGAGTACTGCCTATCAAATGATCGCACCATTCTGGGCGGACATGGATACGCGAAATGGAGCAAGCGGAATAGTGTATTATAAATTAACACCTACTGCGCTTATTATTCATTGGCAAAACGTTGGATACTACAATCAGAAAGCGGATAAGGGAAATGATTTTCAACTGATCATTACCGACGGAACAGATCCTCTTCTTCCTGTGGGCAGCAATGTTTCTTTTTGTTACGCTGATATGCAATGGACAACCGGCGATGCCAACGGAACAAACGGATTTGGCGGAACACCTGCAACAGTAGGTTCCAATATGGGCGATGGTGTAAACTACAGCCAGATCGGAACATTTAATGCAGCAGGAACAACTTACAATGGACCTTTCGGGCCTGCATCACAAGTGTCCTGGCTCGATAACAAACAATTTTTCTTAGATGTTTGTTCAACCGGCGGCGGTGGAAATCTTGCACCGATCATGAATGCGCCTTTGGTGTGTGATACAATTACACTTTGCGTGGGTGATACATTGCCTGTTACGTCGCAGTATTTATCGCCGGAAGTAAACCAAGTAACTGCTATTACGGCCACTGCTTCAGGAACTGGTTTGACTACGCTGTCGAGCATTCCCGGAAATCCTGCAAATTATTCAGGAATATTTGTCGGACTTACTTCCAACATCGGATACAATTCAATCCTTATGTCGGGAACAGATAATGGTACTCCTGCGCAGACAACAACAGGAAATATTATTATCTACGTTATTCCCGGCCCGACTGCATCATTCACGAGCGTTGGTATTTGTCCGGGAGGGGCAATGCCTTTTACAGATTTGTCTTCACCCACAACCGGAAATGGTCCGCTTGTAAATTATCATTGGGATTTCGGAATGCCGACATTGACCAATGATACTTCCAATATTACTTCGCCGTCGTATGTTTATAATACACCAGGAACTTACCAGGTAACATTGCTTGTTAAAGATTCTATTGGCTGCAGAGATAGTGCGCAACGAAATGTAACTGTATATTATTTGCCGCAGGTTGCATTCAGCGGTTCACCGACTTCAGGTTGTGCACCGCTCTGTGTGAATTTCACTGATCAGACAACGGTACAAAACGGCACGCCTGCACATTGGAACTGGAACTTCGGTGACGGAAGTAATGATACGTTACAAACTCCATCTTATTGTTATCCTGCGAATGGAGTTTATACCGTTGTGCTTACAGTAACTTCTGCCGATGGTTGTTCCTATACGGATTCGATCCAGAATTATATTCACGTAATTCCCGGACCACAAGCTGCATTTTCTTTCGGTCCGCAGCCTGCAACAATTTCAGATGCGACAATTAATTTTACGGATCAGTCCACACAAAATCCTGCGCTATGGCATTGGAATTTCGGAACGGGAAATGATTCATCCACCTTGCAGGATCCTACTTTCATTTACCCGGATACCGGTTTATTCACAGTAATGCTTGTGGTTACCACTGCAAATGGTTCTTGCCCCGATACGGCTTATGCAACCGTTTTGATTTCGCCTGAATTGCTCATTTGGATTCCGAATGCGTTTACACCGAATAATGATTTACGCAACGATATTTTCCTCCCGGTTTTCAGTGATCCGAGTTATGTTATCAGCTATAACATGATGGTCTTTGATCGTTGGGGAAACCTTGTCTTTATAACTGAAAATCCTTATTCAGGATGGGATGGAAAAACGAAAGGCGCACGTGCTGAAATTGATACGTATGCATTCCGTATCAATGTGACAGGAACTGATGGAATTGCGCATCGTTATGTCGGTCACGTAAATCTTATACGTTAGTTTGTGCAGGAAGTATCTTTGAAGGAGTTGTACGTTATAGAATCAAAAGGTTTGCGGATGAATTTTCTCTCCTGTTGTTTTTTTATTTTATTTTCAATAACGCCGTATTTTTCATTTGCACAAATCATTTCTCCTTCTTCTGCAGATTATGGGCAAAGTAAAAAAGAAGGAAAAATTTCTGTGTGTGATTTTATTATTAGCGGTGATACATTATTAAAATCGCCGGTTAAAATTCAGCCTCCATCCGTTCATCCTGCAAGTGTGACCTGCTCCTGCATGATTCCTGTTGATGCGTCGTTCTCTGTTGTGCCGATGAATGCTGCAGAGGCAAACCCTCCTTTTTTTCGCAATGATGATGGCTCAAGCGGACAGATTGCACTTCCGTTTAATTTTTGTTTTTATGGTTCTACGAATAACAATTGCTTTATAAACAACAACGGAAATATTTCTTTCGGCGCACAATACGGAACATTCACAGCAAATGCGTTCCCTGATCCGAGCTTTATTATGATTGCTCCTTTTTGGGGTGATGTGGATACACGGAATTTTTCAAGCGGCCTTGTTTATTATAAAGTGACGAGCACTTATATGATCGTGCGCTGGCAAAACGTCGGATATTATAATACTTATGCAGATAAACTCAACGATTTTCAGCTGATCATTACAAATGGTTCAGATCCTATTTTGCCAAACGGAAATAATGTTTCTTTCTGTTACGGCGATATGCAATGGACAACAGGCGATGCTTCCGGCGGGCAGAATGGGTTTGGCGGAACACCCGCAACGGTTGGTGTGAATCGGGGAAATGGTATTGATTATATTCAGATCGGAAGATTCGATCAGCCGGGCACTTCTTATGATGGTCCTTTCGGTAATCCGGATGAAGTGAGCTGGCTTGATAATCAAACGTTTTATTTTAATGTTTGTAATAATGGATCCGGAAATAATCTGCCGCCGATTATTAATTCCGATGCAATATGTGATACATTATTTATGTGCATAGGTGATACGCTTGATTTTTCTGCAACATTTCTTTCGCCTGAACAGGGACAGATAACGACAGCAACGATGACAACCGCAGCAACAGGTTTTTCGGTTGTAAATTCTACGCCCGGAAATCCTGCTGTGATCAACGCTTTTCTTATTGCTGATGCAGCAAACGCCGGATTGAATACAATTACAATTACGGGAACTGATAATGGTTCGCCTCCTGCAGTTACTTCGGTGAATGTTTTTGTAACGATTGTGAATGCTCCTTATGTGAATTTTTCAGCTTATCCGCCTTCACCGCAAATAACAGGAACAATGATTCAATTTACAGATCTTTCTGCAGGGGCTGTGAGCTGGTTCTGGGATTTTGGCGATGGAGCAAATTCAACCCAACAAAATCCGCAGCATGCATTCAGCAGTCTTACCGATTCTGTTTTTATAGTTTCTCTCACCACCACGCTTGCGGGTGGATGTACCGGAACGGATACGATTCATTTCAGAATAGTTCACGAGCCGCTTGTGCTCACCATTCCAAACGTCGTAACACCGAATGGTGATGGTGTGAATGATTTTTTCCATGTGGGCAACCTGGAGGATTATTATCCGGGATCAAAGCTGGAAGTGTTTAACCGCTGGGGAAATTCAATATATACCAATGAGGATTATCGCAACGATTGGCACCCTGATGTAACAGACGGAACTTATTATTATATATTGACCATTCCGGGATTTGAAAAACCATTTACTGGTTTCTTTGTTGTTATAAAAGGAAAGTGATTTTTAAAACTTGACCCGAAGCATAACTTTTGCCTCCGTCTTTGTGTTCTTATTGATCTCTGTCAACGAGCCTTCACTGATAATTTCCTTGTTGTAATAAAATGTCTGTGCAATGCGGAAAAACAATTCCACTTTTCTTGAAATATCATAATTGAGCAGTAAATACATACGTGAACCTTTGTAGTAATATGCAGGTACAGAAAATGTATTCGGCAAATCATTTTCGTAGGCATAGATTGCAGCGTTGTAGCTATCAGTCTGGAACAAGGCATAACGTGCTGTGAAAGAAACAGGACTTCCCAGCTTTTTATAAGAGATCTCCTGCCAGATCACAAAGCCATTTTCTGCTTTTTTATTTGACTGATGATACAGAGAATATTCAACACGGTTGCGCAGGCGGATAGAATTGCCGAGCGGGTATTGAATATTAAAACGCCAGTTATCCTGTGTCAGCGGAATAATATAATCGATTGTAGCATCATCATCGCCGGCATTAACAAATTTATCACGATGACGGTAGCGGAAATACATATCGTTCCTTTTATCCGGCGTATAATTCAGTTGGCAAAGAAAATCTGTTCCCTGTGATGGTGCATCAACCTGGTAACGCATCCATGGAAAAAAATAATGATCGATGTATGCGCTCAGCGTAAAGCGACGAAAAGGTTTTGCTGCAATACCAACATACACGCCGCGTTCATTAGCCGGGTTTATTCCTTCAGCAAAAACGCTGGAATATAAATTATGAAAATCGCGGCCGAACCAGCGGGTATGAACAGTCATTGCAAGACGCGGATCGAGGCTTACAAGAACACCGTTGATAAATGCCATTCCCCCATTTGCACTGCGTGATGCTTCTCCGAAAAAATGAAAGTTGTGGAAGTTCCAGTCATAATCTGCACCTACAACAGTATTGGATTTTGCGGAAAATTCGAATTGATTATATAGCGAAAGATTCCGGTGCAGTTGCGCACTGTAGTCTGCATGCATGCCGGTAATGCCGACTTGCAGACTTTTGCCTTTATAAGCGAAATTTCCTCCATAGATCAATTCATTTATTGCATGCTTGTCTGCAATTTCAGAAGGAGTGGAATGTAACCCGGTCACCTGGAGGCTGCTGATCTCAAGAATTTCAATATTATTTCCGTCAATTGTATCGGAGACTGAAATATTTGCATCACGTTTCTTAAAAGAGAAAAAAGCGGATGATTCAATTTTTCCAAATCGTAAAGTGGTTCCGGCACCACGCAAAAACTTATTTTCGTCGACAGAAGTATACGGACGAACACCCATGCCGTTTTTCTTCGTGTTAAGCGTCATGGAAGTTTTGCCGAAAGAATAACCTGTCCATGCAGTTAAGCCTTGCCCGAAACTTACTTGGTAGTCGCCGATCACTGCAGATTTAATAACGCCGACATTCCTAAGGCACAAGTGCGCAGAGTAATAATCAAAACCATTTTTCTGTGTTCCGCGAAAAAATTCTTCGCCTGCATCTTTGTCTGCCGTTATTCCCGCACTCACAAAATTGCTGTAGGTATAACGGTAACGCACATACAAATGGTCTTTTGATCCTAGGTAACGTGAATTCGGACTATCAGCTAAAGAAGCGCTGTCAATAGGTAAGTAACCTTTCTGCTCTTCAAGAATCCGTTGCTCGCGGATTACAATCTCATTTTTTCCATACTTTCTCATCTCTGCAAAGCTGAAATGACCTTCGCTGCTCCTCTCACTTACTTTCACATAAGGAAGAATTTTATTGATCGTAACCAGGTCAAAGCCATCGATTGCCTGCAATTCATAGATCGTTATCATTGCGCCGAAACGTTCCCGGTGCGCAAGAAGATTATCGACCTGCAGATCGCTCAGCAAAATAAAATCCTGCAGATCTTCACGTGTAGCAGTATTCAGGTTAAGCGGATGCTCAGAATAATATTGAAGGTTTTCAACGAGCATCGTCAGATCAGCATTTTCATTTCCGATATTCTCGGAAAGATCTTCAATCTGTTGCTTTAACGGATTATCAAGAAAAACAGAATCTTTTTCCGGAACAGTATCAGCAGCAACCTGTGCAAAGCTGTTATTTGTTACAAAAAATGCAACAATAGAAACCAAAAGAAGTCGCAGAAGTAATTTACTTTTCAAAGCTGTATAATCTAATCCGGGTAATAGCGATTTTATTCAATTCCGTATTGTAATCCGACGGAAGGAGAGAAGCCAAGCTGTGAATGAAAAGTGGAGGCTACATCCAACCGTAATTTTTTCATTACAATACCAAATCCGAATGCCATTTCACCTGGATTCGATGCAGCCCCGGCACGCAGGTAAAAGTTCGGTACAGGACGATATTCCAATCCGCCACGAATGACAGGTTTGAAATCCACATCTTTTTCCGCTTCCACAGAAAGAAAAACATTTTCAGAAAAACGATACACTGTTCCCAATCGCATTACAACAGGAAGCCTTTCGTCAAGTGCGCCATTCAGCCTGCTTCTTGTCGGATTAAATAAATGAAAACCGATAGTGAGATTTTTTACCGGCATGGCAATTAAACCAAATTCACCGCAGACAGCAGAAGAGGAGCCATAATTTTCTCCGATATGTGTATTAAAATAATTCAGCTGAACAGAAGCAGAAAATTTCGGGCCAAGTGATTTTGCATAAGCAACGCCTGCCTTCGTTTCCGAATACAAGTTGCTAAGTCCGAGCGAAGTGACTTCAAGACTGAATACGCCGGCTTTCGTAGGCATAGCAGCAGCAAACGCTTTCATGCCAAGATCGCTTATAAGAAAACGGTTTTCATAAAATGCACCTGCCTGGAATTTTTTAATGAATGCAAGTCCGGCTTGGTTGTTCTGCGCATTCCAAAGATCTCCTGTAAGTGCTGTTCCGCACCCGGCCATTCCGAGCGAACGGGCGCCTAACACAGGGTTATCTCCTGCATGCACTGTGGAAATAAGAAAGATAAAAACGGGGAGTAGTAGCTTTTTCATGCTTTGCTAAATGTAAGCGGGAAAGGGCGGAATAACAAGCTAACGTGGTAAAGTTTATAGAAGGTTTTTCACATTTTATGCTTGCTCAGCTTTGATACCAGGTCGGCAGAAATAGAATCAGAATAAACGCCGTATCCATTCACAAGCACGCCTTTAAGATCTTCCTTTTTAGAAGAAATAGCATAAACAATATTCTCATCACCCGGATCGGTTTCGCCTTCGAAGCGGTAAACCTCATCGATCTCAAATTCATCTGCCCGCAGGCGGCATTTATTTTGTTTGCATTCCACCCATTCCTGCTCAAGATTAAAATCATGATCATATCCTCTTTTCTGAAGATCGTTCACTGCTTCTGACATTGTATCGTAAGTTCTCATAATTAATAAATTGCAGTTTTTATTTCTTGTTTTTTATTTTGCTTATGAAATTTATTCCCAGACATACGCTTTAATCAAATCAGTCCATAATAAATAACCGGCTCCATTCAAATGAAGATGGTCGCCTGAATCATATTTCTGATTTAAACCTTTTCCATCATAAAAAGCATCAAAGAGATTGATAAATTTTACCTGTTTATTGTCGGAAATTTGCTCAAGATAGGCGTTTACCAATTGAATGTTTTCCATCGCGGCGCCTGTTTTACCATTAACAGCAAAAGAGGTCGGAAGAAGGCTTTGAAGGTAAATTACGGTAAGCTGACTTTGCTCCCGGATCTTACTGATAAGCTGCGAATATTTTTTTTTGATGGAATCAGCAGGTTGATCATTCAGAATATCGTTAATGCCAATTTCAATAAATATTTTTTTGGGTTTGCCTTCCGTTACTTCTTCCAGCCTGTTGATAACCTGCGCGATTCCTTCTCCGCTGATTCCCCTGTTTCTTATGAGTGCATCGCGCATCAATTCTGTTACAGGGAAATGTTCTGTAAGGCTGTTACCTAAAAAAATAATTTCGTTCGTGTCATTCGGTATGGCCATAAATATATCCATTTTTGTATTGTAAGAGATCGTGGTAAATGGGTTTTGACTTTGATTCTCATTTGCGATTTTGTCTTTTTCAGCAATATCACCACGATTTTTTTTTGAATTACAATCCATCGTACTTATACTATAAACACCAAAACTGATGTTTAACGCCAGTGAAAGAATTAAAATTATTTTAAAAATAAGTAAATTCTGCTTTCCCATATTTCACTGATTAATCGTGGATACTTAATTTTGCTTCAATATATTCACGTGCCTCATCTTGCGTAAGCACTGAAAAATTGCGGTAACGGTAATGTACATCAATAATTTCTTCAACAGCATCCAGCACCAACTCTTTATTCTCCCAGTTTTTCAAATCTGAAATGACTGTTTCAAGACAACCTTTTTTATACGCGATTTGTCCGAGCACATGTATAAGCGTATGCCGTACACGTGCGGTTTTATCATGCTGCAACTTTCGTAATAGCGGAAGAATGTCCTGCGGATGTGTGCGGCCCCGAAGTTCAATTCCGTGACAAATTTCCCTGCGTATTTCTTTGTCGGGATGATCCAGGTATTTTTTTGCAAAGGCAAGAACAGGTTCCGGATTTTTTTCTCCGGCCTTTTTCATTGAGCCGATAACTGCGTTACGAACAGAATGATGTGCATCAAATAATCCTTTATGAAAAAAAATCTCCACAGGCGTAAAATCTTTCATGGCAATTTCTCCTGCTGCATTGAGCGCCGTTTGACGTACCTTGAATGAAGTATGTTCGAGCAAGCCAATGATCAGTTTCAATATCGCTGCACGGAAATTTACCTCTGCATGATAAATTCTCCCGATAGCGAGATATCCGGCTTTGCGGATATACATGTCTTCATCCGAAAAATAACGCAGGATTTTATTTTCACGCCCGGCCTTGATGCCAGAAAAAATTTCTTTACTGATCTTTGCTGTCAGTCGAAGGCGTTCTTCTTTGGAAAGCGAATAGAATAACATCGTATGGTTAATTGATCGTGTAAAAATAGTGAAGATTAAAATGCGGATAATTGCTGAAAACCGGGATTAAAATATAATTTTGCGCCATTCAAAACTACACTACTATGCAAGCAAAAGTCAGTATTATAATGGGAAGCACTTCCGATATGCCGGTCATGCAGGAAGCAGCAAAAATCCTTGACCAGTTTAAAATTCCATTCGAGATCAACGCACTTTCAGCGCACCGTGTTCCCGAGCAGGTGATGGAATTTGCAAAAGGCGCTCACAAACGCGGTATCCGTGTGGTTATCGCAGGCGCAGGCGGGGCAGCACATTTGCCGGGCGTTGTTGCAGCATTAACCCCTCTTCCTGTCATAGGAGTTCCTTGCCGCTCGACGATTTCCCTCGATGGCTGGGATTCGCTTCTCTCTATTGTGCAAATGCCTCCTGGAATTCCGGTTGCAACGGTTGGTGTCGACGGTGGACAAAACGCTGGTATTCTCGCTGTGCAGATTCTTGCTGCAGGAGATGATGCAATGCTGGAAGAAGTTTTGAAGTTCAAAGAAAATCTGAAATCAAAAATTCTCAAAGCGAATGAAGAACTGAAAGCGCATAAGTTTCAGTTCAGGGTAGGGTAGTCCCCGATACATTCGATTTATTGAATATTCTCTTTATCAGGCATTTTTAAAAAGCGAACACTCGGCATGCCAATACAGGTGGAACGTTTTATTTAAAATTGTAAAACTCAGTCGGACAAGGACAAAATGGTCTTGTAAGGCTGAGTTTTTTTGTTGGTAAAATGACAAAAAAGTGCAAAAAGGCTCCCATTCGGCAAAAAAAGATGTCGAGGTATTGACTTGTATTACTTTTATTCGCGTACTTTGCGGTACAAAGTAAAACATACAGCATGAATGAAACCGAAGATCAATTAAAGGCGCTTAGTGAAATGCGCGATCTGATGAACCGCTCTTCACGGTTTTTATCCTTAAGCGGATTGTCAGGTATTTGTGCAGGCGTATTTGCGTTGATCGGTGCGGTGGTGGCCTGGAAATATTTGTATTCGCTCAACGGTGATGAGTTGTATGGTGATTTTGATGTTCCGGGAAGTTTCTATACTTTTTTCTTTGTCGATGCCGGGTTGGTGCTTTTTCTTTCATTGATCTGCGGATGGTATTTTTCAAACCGGCGCGCAAAAAGGGCGGGTGTTTCTTTGTTCGATGAGACTGCTTTACGTATGCTTGCCAATCTTTTTATTCCGCTTGCAACGGGCGGATTATTTTGCTTCGCGTTACTTTATTATGGCGTTGTAGGATTGATTGCCCCGGCTACACTTATTTTTTACGGACTTGCTTTACTTAATGCAAGTAAGTACACAGTAAAAGATATCCGTTTCCTTGGGATTTGCCAGATCGTGCTGGGCCTGATTTCAACTATGTTTATTTTCCACGGATTAATTTTCTGGGCAATTGGATTTGGCGTGCTGCATATCATTTACGGAACTGTTTTGTATTTCAAATACGAACGCGTTTAATTGAGCCGGATGGGAAACGATTACTTGTTGAAATTCAATAAAGCGTTTGAAAACCGGGTTCGTCTCGGTGTAATGTCAATAATCATGGTGAACGACAGCGTGGAATTTGTACGTTTAAAAGAGCTGCTCCAGGTGACAGATGGAAATCTCGCGAGCCACCTTTCTGCTTTGGAAAAGGAAGGATATGTCGCCGTCATCAAACAATTTGTTAATCGTAAACCACAAACTTCTTATGCTGTTACTGCGCCGGGAAAAAAAGCATTCAATGAACATCTCAATGCGCTTGAAAATTTATTAAAATCAAGAAAAAAGTAATACAAACCTTTTTTTTGCGTTTAAACTTTGTAATTCAAAGTACTCTGTTATAAAATTAATCTAATGATATTCGATTTTATTGCCATGTATTTCCTGATTCCATGTTTTGGTTTGATCACCCTCATCAGCTGGAAGGTTCATAACAGTAGCGTTCAAAATAAGCTGGTGAAAAGCAACCTGCTGGCCGTACTGATTTACTCCGTCTTTTTGTTCGCCACTATGGTTTTAATTGAAAAAAAATGGCAGGGTACAAGTGACGAACACGGCTGGGCCGATTTGATCCCGGGGATTTTTTTCATGGTTTGGCTCATTGCTTTTACCATACACCTCCTTATTGTTTGGATCGTGATGGAAGTCCGGGCAGAATCCCCCTTTAAAAAATCAAAATAATCCGATATGAAAACTTCAGACACACTTTCAATTCTCTGCCCTTTTACAAATGTAAAAGCACAACAGGCAGGCGACTCAATCATTCTTTCCCGAATCCGCAAATGGATTATTGCTTTTATGATTTTACTCATACTCAGCGGGATCACTGCGTTTCCCGTGCAAACAGAATTGCATTTCCTTTTGCATCACCAGAATTTTATTCCTGATTTTTTCATTCCATGGTTGCGCATCATCGGAGATGCAATAGACGATACGGCCTCAAAATATCCTTACCTGCTTTACGGTTACGATTGGCTGGCGTATTCACATATCATCATCGCTTTGTTTTTCATCGGCGTTTACCTTAATCCAATTCAGAATGCATGGGTTTTGCGCATCGGCATGATCGCCTGTTGTGGCATTTTTATTCTTGCAGCAGTATGCGGACAAATTCGTGGTATTCCATTTTTCTGGACGCTCATTGATTGTTCATTTGGCGTTTTCGGAATGATTCCCTTACTCATTGTACAAAAACAAATAAACAGGCTCGAAGATTTTCACGTGGATTATAAAATGATCTAACCCAAACACATCATCCTCAAACAAAAATTATGAAAAAGACCGATTGTATTTTCTTATTAAGCGTATTGCTCTACAGCTTCTTGTTCTGGAAACAAATGCCCGGACTTAATATTTTCATTTTTTCCGGGCTGCTGCTTACCGGGCAAGCCCTGCTTGATTCGCGTGTTTTAAAAATACGGCCTTGGTTATTGGCAGCAACTGGGACAATCTGCAGCGCTTTTTGTGTTTTTTACTATGGAAATACGCTCAGTATTTTTGCGACCTTCTTTTCCCTTTTGCTGAGTTCGTATTTCGCATTCAATCAAAAGGGTTCTGTGCTTGTTGGTGCTTTTTCTTCGTTGGTTTCTGTTGCTTCTTCCATCGGTTTTATGATCGTCCGCATAATAGAACGTAAAAAAGAGCGGGCTACTAATGATTCCAAAAGCAACCGCACATGGAAAAAAATCCTGATTGTCCTCTGTGCATTGATCGTCGTGCTGGTTTTCTTTTTCATGTACCGCGATTCAAGCGTTTTGTTTTTTAATCTCACGCAAAAAATAAATTTCGACTGGATTTCATTTGCATGGATATTTTTTACAATGCTCGGCGCATTGGTCGTCTATGGTTTTTATTACCATAATTCTATTCCCGGCATTGGCGAATGGGACAGGCATGCAACTAAACTTAATCCGGAAAAAGCGCCCACCTGGACGGATAAACTGATGAGTATCGACAGTGAACGTTTTTCAGGAATTGTTCTTTTCTCCTTGCTGAATATTATGCTGCTGGTCGTAAATACGCTTGATCTTGCTTTTATTTTTGGGAGCGATGGAAGATTGCCGCAAGGTGTTTCCTGCATGCAATATGTTCACCAAGGCGTAGGAACACTCATAACTTCCATTGTGTTCGCCATGCTCGTCATCCTGTTTTATTTCCGCGGACGAATGAATTTTTCTTCACATGGAAAAGCAATACGTGTGCTTGCATTGATCTGGATTGCACAGAATGCATTCATGCTTTTTTCAACGGCATGGAGGAATGAAGTATACGTGCTGGTATTCGGACTCACGTACAAACGTATCGGCGTTTACATTTACCTCTTGCTTGCCTTAATCGGACTGATGGTTACAGCCTGGAAAGTGCAGGGCAAAAAAACAAATGCATTTTTAGTACGGATGAATTCATGGCTTTTTTACAGCGTATGGATCATTGCTTGTTTTGTCAATTGGGATGGGTTGATCATTGGTAATAATCTCCGCACAGGTCTCAAGCCAGATCTTGCGTATCTTAATTCGCTTTCCGAAAACATTCTTCCTGAACTGGTAGATTATTCAATAAAACATCCTGCTGAAATTTCGGCTCATGAATTAACAGTTGAAATTCCCGGGCGCGTTTATCTTTTTCTTAATAAACAAACGCTTCTTCGCGAAGAAAATAAATGGCCTTCCTATATTTTTAAGTCAGATCATACCTATAGAGATTTAAAAGAGCGGAGCTCGTTCGGAAAAAGTACACGGATGGTTATCAGCAACAGCGAAACAAAAACAATTAATTATTACAAAGGATTTAAAAATATCATCGCAATAGAAGCTACTAACAATGATTTCGAAAACGTTGGCGAGTTGGGAAAATTTTCCAATCTGAGAGTGCTTGATCTTGGAAGCAATTACCAACTCACCTCCATTGCTGGTCTTGAAAATGCACGCAACCTGGAATATTTAAATCTCAATTACACCGGAGTAACAGATTTTTCACCAGTACTAAAAATGAAAAACCTCAAACAACTTAGTGTTGACATTATGAGTCCTGAATGGCAACAAAAACTTCACGCCGTAAATCCAAAGCTTGATATCGTAACGCGAAACTGACAACATGAAAGATTTACAATCACCCAATAAATCAGAAATTACTAAAACAATTTTCTGGCTTACATTTTTCAGCATCGCCATGGGTTATCTTGAAACAGCCGTGGTAGTTTATGTCCGTAAATTATATTACCCCGGCGGATTTGTATTCCCGCTTGTACCTGTATCACACGATATTGCCATCACAGAATTCTGGCGTGAAGCAGCAACACTCGTAATGCTTGTCGGTATTGGCATTCTTTCAGGAAAAAATGCCGCGCAACGTTTTGTGTTTTTTCTTTATGCATTCGCCATCTGGGATATTTTTTATTACGTATTTCTCTATGTGCTGCTCGGCTGGCCGCAATCGTTATTCACATGGGATATTCTTTTCATCATCCCTGTGCCGTGGGTAGGCCCCGTTCTTTGTCCGTGTCTTGTTTCCCTTACCATGATCGCGTTCACCGCATCCACCGTTTATTGGCAGCAAAAAGGAAAATCAGGGAAACTTATATGGAAGGAGGGAAGTGTATTATTGCTCGGTTGCGTTATCGTTATCACTTCTTTCATCTGGGATTATTTAGAATTCGTACACGCGCATCCCACAGGAAAGAGTTCATTCACGCTTGCACACAATAAAGAATTATTCAGCGAAGGCGCAACGTATGTTCCAAAGGCATTCAGCTGGCTCATGTTCTGGTGCGGACAAATAATAATAACGGGAGGTGTTTTATTATTTCATCTGCGCATGCTTCGGGAGAAAAAAATGTCGGTAGTAAGCAGGCAATTGCAAGTTATTGAGAATGAGCGGACATTCAAATCTGTTTTATCTCAGCAGTAATGGTTCTGGATATAATCGGTCAGTTTTTATTGTACCTGATGTGTATTACTCCTGTTTTTACTATTTCTTTTGCCTGGAAAATAGTTGAAAAAAAACTCTCAGTGTTTTATTGGGACTCGGAATGGCCTGTTTGTTATCCTTTTTTCTTCTCTTTATTTTGTTAGCTATTTGTTTCAGAAATGGCATGAGGCCGCTTTGAATTAAGAATTGTTTAGCTGCGTAATCATTTAAATCTGCGAGAAAAATATGCACGCAGATTCAACTGACAACTAACTACGCAGGCTGAACCGCACGCAACCCCTTCACCGTTTCATCCAGCATATCATCCGTAAAATCCAGGTGCGTTACAAAGCGAATCGCATGTTTCCCGAATCCCACTGCTTTAATTCCTTTTTCGGCAAGCGCTTTTACAAACTGCTCCGACGATAATTTTTCATTGAGATTAAAAATAACAATATTGGTATCCACAGGCAGTATACTTTCCACGTAATTTACTTTGCTCAAGGTCTCTCCAATTATTTTCGCACGTGCATGATCTTCCTTCAGGCGTTCCACGTGATTATCCAGTGCGTAAATTCCTGCAGCAGCAATAAATCCAGCCTGCCGCATGCCACCTCCGAAAATTTTACGGATCCTTCTCGATTGACGCACAAATTCCTTTGATCCCAGCAACACTGATCCGGCAGGCGCACCAAGACCTTTTGATAAACAAACAGAAACAGAATCAAAAAGTCCGCCGATCTCTGCAGCAGAATATCCGGCTTCAACAATTGCATTGAATATCCGCGCACCATCCAAATGATAACGCAAGCCATGCTGTTTGCAAACCGCCGAAATTTCACGCATTTGCTGCAACGAATAATAACTTCCTCCTGCACGGTTCGCTGTATTCTCCACACTTACCAATCGTGTTCGTGTCAGCCAGTCGAATATGGGGTTTATACTTTCTTCCACCTGCTTTGCACTTATCCTTCCACGATCGCCGGCAATTAATTTCGCCTGCACACCTGAATTAAAACTGATTCCGCCACCTTCAAAATTGTAAATATGCGCGCTCACATCGCAAAGCACTTCGTCACCCGGTTGCGTATTCACCTTGATCGCAATCTGGTTCGTCATCGTTCCTGATGGACAAAACAATCCTGCTTCATATCCGAACATCTCCGCCACTTTTTCTTCCAGCGCCGTTACTGTCGGGTCTTCATTAAATACATCGTCACCAACTTTTGCATGGAACATCGCTTCAAGCATTCCAGGCGTTGGTTTAGTAACAGTATCACTGCGGAGATCGATTGCCATCATATTGTGCTGAAGTTTAATCTGGTGAGAAGGAGCTATTTGTAAACGCAGGTGCCAGTAAAAGTAATGAAGTTTTTTTCTCGCAAGCTTATGCGGGAGGCGGTAAAGTTTTAAAAGAAAATAATTTTGGATTTACCCGAAGGCGCCTGAATATAATTTGCCCATTCTGATTCGAAACCTTTCCCGCTGACTTTACTTCGGAGGTGCAAGAGGATAAAATAAATAAATTTCTGAAATATGTTCTCAGTTGGATCCGATTCAAGCGATTTTAGTTCTTCGAAAAGCCTGCGTATTTTATTTTTTAATTTTATTCCCTCGAGCATTGTTGATTGAAGAAAGAACTCCAGCACTAATTCTTCACTTATTAAAGTTTGCTCCAGCCGCCTTGCATGCCGGCGTATGCTATGCACTTGTTGTTCTACGGTGTCATCATGCCTCAGTTCAAAGTGACTAACAAGCATAAAATACCGAAACAATAGTTCCCGGTCTTCAAAGCGTTCGCTGGCAGGAAGCAAATCGAGAGAGTTGAGCAGCTTAATAACTTTCCTGTATTTTTTTTCAGCAAATAAAGCAATGCTCATTATAAATCCAATATGGAATGCACGAACGCTTTGTTGATGTTCTAATTGCCGGATAATGTGGTGCGTTTTTTCCTCGCTGGATGTAATGCGGGCAAAATCACCATTAAGGAGACTTTCATAAATGATTGTGAGTAATGTTAAAGATTCAAAGCTGGTTTTCAGAGTTTGTGACAGTTTTTTTACAAGATTGTTTTGACTAGAAAGCTGTTGCCTGATTCGTATAAGACCCTTTATGTCTCTCAGTGCAAAAGCATCAGAAATTATATTTGCAGCTGCAGCAAAAAATTGGGACAAGTTACCTTCTATCAATAACTGATGCCCTAAAAGCAACTCAAAAATTTTGGTGCCGTGATAAGAACGTTTTCGTATGTCCATTTGTATAAATGCATAATGTGCCCAAAAACTATGAAAACCTAATTTCGCAACAGGGCTGAATGGTGATGCACTTTCATTAAGTAACCGATGGTTTAGCAACAGTTCGATGGCAGCAGCAGATTTTTTGTCTGCATGAAGTTTTCGCAGGTCGGAACCCAGCTCAATCAGCTGCAGAGCAAGTTTTGTATATTCATCATTTTCCAATAATTGTTGAATGATAGATTCCCTTTCTTTAAGAATATCAAATGCGCCTTTAATCCTGTTTTGACTTACCATTTTTTCATTCAGCAGTTTCAGTCCTTCCAGCTGAAGTTCAAAAAGGAAACCTGCCTTAGCCATTTTCAGACCTTTTTTAAGGACCTTTTCCCCTGTAACAAATCGTTTCTTTTCAAAGAGGATTTCTGCCTGGCAAAATAACTGTCGTATGTGCAGATTTAAAAAAGAATTGCGATGATAAAATACAAGCGTATCGAGCAGTTCATGCTGAAGTTTTTGTTTCTCAGCTGCGAAATGGACAAGAAATTTTTTACCTGAATTACGTTTTGAGAATTTTTGCTCATCCCACATTTCACCCTGGTCAAATGCAGCGAATAATTGCAAAAGAGTAGATGAACGCTCCTGCATATAATGAGAATGCAGTAAGGTGAAAAATCTCTTTTCCCCTTTGCTCAGGCCTTGTATTAAACCATGTAACAATTCTGACATTTAAAATGCTATTTTGAATATTAGTAATATGCTTATAGTCAGTTAATTTAGTTAATTAAATTACAGATAAAAGTACTATTATTTCTTCTTTTTAGTTGCGTATTCTACTTTCCTGAACTTAGTTTTGTTTTCACAAAACACGGTATGTTCTGTGTTTAAAAAATCCGAACATGAAAAATAGTTTATTTATAAGACTCTCCATGCTTGCAATGCTGGCCGGTCAATACCTGGGCGCACAAACAATACCACTGGATTGGGTGGAGCATGGAATTTCGTTTACGAATAGTTCGCATGTAATGCGTGCTTTGCCCGACAGCCATGGGAACATCGTGATGGTTGGATACTTTTCGGGCACCTTGATAATAGGGAATGATACCTTAGTTTCTGCTAATGTACCCGATGTGGATATTTACATCGCGAAATACGATTCTACCGGTACAGAGCTTTGGGCTGATTCTTATACCTCCGGCAATTATTCTTATATCAGGGACATTGCAATTGATAATAACGACAATATCTATATCTGCGGAAGTTTTTCAAATCCGACCCTTACAATTGGGAATACTGTAATAATTAATACGGGCTGGGCGTGTGCTTATGCCGCAAAGTTTGATATTAATGGAAATATAGTATGGGCAAGAACGTTTGATGCCGGTATTAGTCCATCGAACTCTAATGAAGTAAAAGGGATAACTGTAGATAATGCGGGAAATATTTATGTTACAGGTTGCTTTGCATCGGATACTTTAAAGACAGGAAACTTGTCCGTTAATTTTAAGTATGGTCCCGGCGGCACAGGCATTACGAATGTGTTTGTGGCAAAACTGTTAAACAATGGAACTCCTGTTTGGCTGAAAGGTGAAACACAAGGCAGTAATCCGGGAGGTAACGAAGGACGGATAATAACCACGGATAATAATGGAAATGTTTATGTTGGCGGCGTGATTACCGGGTTATGGATACTACTTGATACGATCACGCTTCATGTTTCTCAATTCCAGGAAGGATTTTGCGCAATGCTTGATCCATTGACAGGAAATTATATTTGGGCACGTGTTATAAAAGGTTTTCCAAGCGCAATCGTCAGCACTTACGAAGAAGTTACGGGACTGATGACGGATGATTATGGAAATTTATATGTGGGCGGAAATTATGCAGGTGTGGTTTGCACTTTTGATAGTTTAGTGGAAGTTACCTCACCTGTGAATCCTCAAAACCCGGATGGCTATAAAATATTCTTGTTTAAAGTTAATGCTGCTACAGGTTTGCCCTACTGGGGAAGAGGCTATGGTGACCTGGCGAATACGGATGTTTTTACCTCGGGCAGATGGGGAATAAACGATGCTGGTACACACATTGGTCTTACCGGCGCCTACCAGGGAGCGGCAACATTCGGAAGCATTCAATTTCCTATTGCTCAAAATTTCAGCTTCGATGCTTTCCTGCTGGAAATGGATTCAGCAGGAACTATTTTCCGGGGATTACCTATTTCGGGTGATCCATGGGAGGTAGGTTTTGGCGTTGCTTACGACCACTTTGATAAAATGATTACTTGCGGATATTTCAATGGCCCTTCTGTAAGTTTCGGAAATCAGTTCACACTTTTCGACACAAGTCCCGCAAATATGTGGAGAAATATTTACCTGGCAAGGTTTGCAGATGCAGCACCCACAGCAGTAAATACGATCAATGCTGAGATACCATTTACATTTTATCCGAATCCTGCATCATCCGAAATAACACTAAAGCGAAACACAAAAAGTAAATGCACTATCCGGATTTATGATGACCATGGCAGAGTCGTTCATGAAATTAAAAACAGCGATGCTTCAGGTACTATTTTAATTGATGTCAGCGGACTTGCGACAGGTCACTATATTATTGAATGTACCGACGAAACAACTGTTTTTCACAAGAGTTTTATTAAACTATAAGCTTTACTGTTTGGTTTTAAGAGAACACTGTTAACTCCTGCCATGGGGGTTCGGTGTTCTCTTTCTGTTTTCTGCGCTAATCAATATAATGTTGGGCAGTTTGCATGTGCAAAGAGAGAATCACTATTTTTCCGCATCTTTGCATCACGCAACCCGATCCATGTCAAAGAAACTTTTCGTTATTTTTTCATTCACGTTTTTATTTTCCGCAGGACTCTCTGCCCAAAAATCCTTCTGGGTATTTTTTACCGACAAAAACGGTTCTACGTTCGATCCTTATTCTTATTTCGCACCTGAAGCCATTACGCGCAGGCTCAATCTTGGTATTTCGCTTTATGATTCCACCGACTTTCCTGTTAATGAGAAATATATTGCGGAAGTCAGCAAACGCGTTTCACTTGTTGGTCATGCAACACGTTGGTTCAATGGAGTAAGCGTAGACGCAAGCGATGAACAGATTGTTGAAGTCAGGAAATTACCTTTCGTGCGTGAAGTTGTTGAACAGCATAGTGTAACCTGGACGCCGGCAAGTATGGCTCCCGATACCGCAAAAAAAGAATTTGCAGATCTGCCTCGTGATGTGAGCCTGCAGATCGATCCGATGAAAGGAAAAGAATTCAAAGCAAATAATCTCACTGGTAAAGGAATTATTATTTCCATTATTGATGTCGGTTTTCATGGCGTAGATATTCATCCTGCATTCCAGCGTTTGCGGTTTAACAATGGAATTCGCGCAACATTTGATTTTACGAAAGATGATGCAGATGTTTATTCACAAAAAGCCGATCATGGTACTGGAGTCCTTTCCTGTATTGCAGGCGAAGTAAACGGGCAGGCGATGGGACTTGCACCTGATGCAGTTTTTCTGCTTGCTAAAATTGCAACAGGCTGGACAAGCCAGCGCAAAGGCGAAGAGAATTTTGTTGCTGCAATGGAATGGTCAGACAAGCAAGGCGCAATGCTCATCAATTGTTCCGATGGCCCCGATTACCAGACTTATTTTCCGGAGCAAATGAATGGAAAAATTTCGCTGATGTCGCGAGCTTCGAATATGGCAGCTTCGAAGGGAATGCTTGTAATTGCCGCTGCAGGTAACGAAGGAGAATCGGATTCACCAGTAATTCTTCCGCCGGGCGATGCTGATAGTGTTTTGTGTGTAACCGCGCTTAATGATGACGGTTACCTCGCAAGCTTTTCTTCTTACGGACCTACTCCTGATTTTAAACATAAACCAGATGGCTGTGCACCGGGAATAGTTTTAATTGCCAATGGTTACGAAGAGTTTGAGAAATCAGAAGGAACCTCTTATTCATCACCCTTACTTGTTGGATTTGCAGCATGTGTGATTCAGAAATTCCCTGATCTTTCTCCCATGCAGTTGATGGATACGATGCATAAATGTTCATCCCTTTATCCGTATTATGATTATGCGCACGGTTACGGCATTCCGCAGGCTTCTTATTTTTTCGATACAACGGCTGTTCAGGAACCTACTTTCACCATCACCGTAAAGAATGATTCAATTGTTATTGTCATTATTGAAAAGTATAAACCTGTTTGTGGTGGCGATAATTATCCAAAGCTTTATTACAACCTGGAAGATGAACACGGAAAAATTTACAGGTATTTTGTCTATGAACTTGTGGACGGTAAGCCTTTGGAAATTCCGAAAGAATATCTGAATGCAGGAAATAAAATCAATGTGTTTTACCGCGATTATTATGCGTCACTTGAGCTATAAGCGCACTGTTGTTTTTTTGTTGCTGCTCCTTTGTTCAGGCGTGCAGCTGGCGGCGCAGTTTGATGTTTTTCCCGGTGATAAACGCAGGCCAGGTACTAATCATCTGCTTCTTAAACGTGAAGTGGATACCAGTGGAACAATTTCAAAGTTCGGGCCGAACCGTTTATTTTATGCTTCTTTTAATTCGCATTTAGGTCTTATGCCCGGCCCGCAGGTTTATGGAGCACAAACAAATTGGTGGTCGACATCTCTTTCTTATGGGTTAAGAATGAAGCTGAAACTTTTTTACTGGAATGCATTAGTGATGGATATTAATTATCGTTACGATCGTTACAGCATCCGGCAGAATACACCAAAGCTCGCGCCACTCATTACCACTCCTCATACGCGTGAACGGATATCGCTTCATAATTTTTCTGTTTCGTTTTGCGATCGCGTAAATTTCAAGAGAAGAGGTGATGTGTTGGGAAACTGGATTGATTTCGGTGTGTACGCTGATAATGTTTTCCGTTCAACAAATGTTTTTGTGGATTCACATTATGATTCCAACAGTCCTTCCGGATACAGATTTAAGACAAAAACCAAAATCACCAAACTGCCTTACATCGAGACAATAAATTATGGTCTTACGGTACGTATCGGAGGAGAAAAGCAATATCTTTTTGTGCAATACCGTATGAACGATTTGTTCAATTACGATTCTCCGAATAACCGCGATTTGCCAAAGATGATCATTGGAATCGGTGTCACTGCCTGGGAATAATCAGGAGTACGAATTACGAATCAAAATGAAGATGCGAATGTTGTAAGGCGAACTTTTTACGAAGTGGTTCGTATATTCGTTTTGATTCGTAATTCATCACCATTTCCTTATATTTAAGGCTTAAATCTCTCCTATGAAGGTGACGCGCGTTTTTGATTTGCTGGATTTTTACATCGACAAGTTCGGTGATAAGCAGGATGCATTTGTAGGAAAATCAAATGGGGAATGGAAAAAATGGAGCTTTCAGACCTTTACCGATAATGCGCACGCTATTGCTGCCGGCTTAATCGCTTCAGGAATTAAACGCGGCGATCATATTGCTATTCTTTCCAATAACAGGCCCGAATGGAACATGATCGATTTCGGTGCGCAGCTTTGCGGATCTGTGCTTGTACCGGTTTATCCGACAATTTCACAAGCTGATCTTACTTTTATTCTCACCGACTCCGAATCAAAAATTGTTTTTGTTTCAAGCAAAGACATTTTTGAAAAGACAAACGCCGCGATTAAGGATCTGACAAATCCTCCGGTGATTTTTGCAATAGATGATTTTGAAGGCGCAACATCCTGGAATAAAATTCTTGAAAAAGGCAGGGCTGATAAACAAACAGAAACGATTGCAGCGGTGAAACGTGAAATAGAAGCTGACGATGTGTTTACTGTGCTTTACACTTCCGGAACAACTGGCACTCCGAAAGGCGTAATGCTGACACACGAGAATCTCGTAAGTAATTTCACCACACTTTGCGATTTACCTCCTGTCGATCACCGGCATCGCGCGCTTAGTTTTTTGCCATTGAATCATGTATACGAGCGAATGATCTCTTTCCTGTATATGTTTCGCGGGCCATCCATTTATTACGCTGAAAGCCTTGAAACGATTGGCGATAATATCCGCGAATTGCAGCCGCATATTTTTTCATGCGTTCCATCATTGCTTCAAAAAGTGTATAACCGCATCACAGCGAAAGGGGCAGAGCTTTCCGGCATTAAAAGAAAATTATTTTTCTGGTCCATCCGCATTGCTGAGAAATATGATGTAGGTCCGAATGCCCCGGGTATGTTTTACAATATGCAGCTTGCAATAGCCTCGAAGCTGGTGTTCAGCAAATGGCGTGATGCGCTTGGCGGAAATGTAAAATGTATGATCTCCGGTGGCGCAGCGCTCGATCAGCGGCTGGCAAGAATTTTCTGGGCGGCAGGAATTCCGGTGCTGGAAGGATATGGCCTCACAGAAACTTCTCCGGTTATTGCGGTAAATAATTTTAATCCGAACAGCCTTCGTTTCGGAACTGTCGGGCCTGTGATAAAAGATGTGCAGGTGAAGTTTGCAGCCGACGGAGAAATTCTTGTCAAAGGACCAAACATCATGAAAGGTTATTACAAGCGACCTGATGCTACTGCTGAAGTGATCGATGCCGAAGGTTGGTTTCACACCGGTGATATCGGTACGTTGGTAGAAAATCGCTTTTTGAAAATAACTGATCGTAAAAAAGAAATTTTCAAAACGACAGGTGGAAAATATATTGCACCGCAGCACCTTGAAAATTTATTGAAAAATTCACGCTTCATCGATCAATCCATCACGGTTGGCGATAACAGGAAATTTCCAACTGCTCTCATCGTTCCTTCCTTTCAATTTGTGCGCGACTGGGCGAAACGAAAAGGAATTGAACTTGGCCCGGCGAATGAAGATGTGACCAAAAATCCTTTAGTTATTAAACGTATTGAGCTTGCCGTTGAAAAGCTGAATGGTAATCTTGCGCAATATGAAAAGATCAAAAAGATTATGCTGCTTTCAAAAGTATGGACAATTGAAAGTGGTGAACTTACTCCGAAGTTAAGCCTGAAGCGCAAAGTGATTCTCAAGAACAATGAAGATGTGATTGAGAAGATGTATGAAGGAGAAGTTTAAATAGTATGTATCCGCAGCGTTTTTGTTACAAGTAATACAAGAAGCAAAGGCCCAGCTACTTTTGTAAGGAATACATACGCAGTAATTCTTCCAGCATTCCTTTCACCATAAGGTGTATCAATTATTGTAACAGGCACTTCCTTCTGCAATACAGCGTTTGTTTTGCCATCACCTGCAGCGCTTGCATTTCCTCCAACTGACTTCGCAAATTTTTTCATGTCTCCGGGAACTTCATCGCCAAATAAAATAATAGAGAGATGTATTTTTTCGACTTCAGAAGCCGTCAGTATTTTTTCCTTTTCATTTTCCGGAAGAGCAATCTTACCATCAGTCAGCACGATAATTTTGTTCATTCCACCTGGCAGCATCTTTTTCCGGATGGCAGCATACGCCATATTAAATCCGCCGACAGCATTTGTACCACCGCCGGGTTTGATCTTTTCAAGCGCCAGGCGTATTTGCTCATGATCGCCAGCTGGAATATTTTCGGCAAGCAGAACAGGGCTACCGCTATAGGCAATAATAGTGATCTGGTCTCCCGCAGGTACAGCATTTGCTAATGAAAGAATTGCGTTTTTCGCTTCGTCGATCAAGCCTTTTTGTTGCATCGAGCCCGAAACGTCGATCAAAAAAACAAGGTTATTTGTTGCAATAGAATCACGCGGTTCGGTGCAAAGTGGCTGACCCGGCAAAACTTCGGTAAGACTGACATCATCAATATAATAGTAAGCGAACTTTTGGAATGGCGTTACACGAAGGCTGGTATGTTCCTTCTTATTTATTTTATGAATGCGTTTCGGAAATTCACTTTGAAAACTGCCCAGTGTAAGAAATTGTTCGCCGCCATGAGAAATAAATGTGTCGCAGATCATCACCCAGCCTTCGTTGCTCGTGATATAATGATCGTCGGCTTCGTTGATATGTGCAACCGGATCATAGCCCCACATATTGATGTGTGAATTTTTATTGCGTACAGTATCATTGGTGATCGTAAAGCCAAAACGATGAGAAGCGAAATTGCTTTTTTCATCAAGCGCAACATAATAGCGCACACAATAAATTTTTCCTTCAACAAGAGGCTGCGTTAATTTACATTCGATGTATTCACTGTATGTGTCCTTATACTGCAGCCAGCTCAGCAAACCGTTTTTGCAGATACCGGTGATCATGCCCATGCGGCCAGTACCGGTAAGTGCAGTTTTGGTTTTGAATCCGAATAAATGTGATGAATCAGAATTCAAAATATCAGGAGTACCATCTGTAGGCTGGAACCATTTGTCTGCCAGCATCAGTTTATTATTGGGAAGAGAAAAAGAATCCGAAGCTCCGTGTTTGTAATGCTGCCAGTGAAAACCGGTTATTGGCTTGAAGACATTATCGTTTTCGAAAGAAGGATTGGGAACAAGATTTACCTGCGCTGGTAGAAATGTAATGATAAAGATGAGAAGAGGAATAAGAAGAAGTAGCTTTTTTTTCATGAGCAGGTGGAAGCAATTAATATGCCTGAAAAATGACTACGAATGAAATTTATACTGCGGATTGATAACTGGTCAGAGTTTTCCTATAGCTGGTTAATTCATTTTTCCAATCAAAGCAGCAAACCGTTCATCGCTTCTGATTGGCGCAAAAACCGGATCATTCTGTAATCTTGCTTTATCTTTAAAACCAAGCGACGCTGCTTTCTCAAGCGCACTTAATGCATAGTCATTCAGGTTAATCTGCATGTATAGGTTTGCACGCATATATGCCCATTCACTATTTTCCGGATCAACGATGGAATAAATGGCAACAAATTTTTCCGCAGCGTGAAGATTGTTTGTGCGGAAAGCCTGGTTCGCATAGGAATAACACATAAGACTTGCATAGCCCTGCAAACGTTCGTGCATGAATTTATCAGCGCCCTGTTTTTTTGATTTGAAATAAGAAGGTGAATTTATTTTCCACCAGGTGGTATCCTGCGATAAGAGTGCACTTGCAAGTTCCTGTTGCAATATGAATTCTTCATCTTCAGCAGCTTTCCATGCAGCTTTGTCTGCAGTAACGCAAGTACTGCTTTTTCCGGCGCTGATCCTGTAATCATCACCTGTAATAATGCGGGTATTTCCTTTTACAGCCGCATTTTGTGCCCGCATTCCGGATTGAAGCAGGTTGTCTGCGATCATGCAGCTGGTTTTTTTAATCGAATCAGCCTGACCAATAATTGAAATACCTAATGCACGATACATTCCATTCGCATTTTCATTCGCAACGCTGTTCCCCGGAATTATGCTTATCATAAGTAAAGCATCTTCCATCATATTTACAGGAGCCCATTCATGCTTACCATTAAAAACAAGCAGCTCGTGAGGGATTTTGCTTCTGGATGAATTACTTTCATTTGTTTTCATTTCAAGATAATTCATATCGCCAAGACCGGCAAGACCAATAAAAATAGCAGTTGAATTTGTAGAGTTCGAAGACGCAGAATTGCAAATGATTCCTTTAATATCTTTCCTGAGAATCGCGCCACCTGAAGCTACGCGAGCGCCACCTGAAAATCCACAGACAATGAGCTGTTGCTGATCAACCGTTAAAATTCTTTTTAATTCATCAATCAATCCGTTAAAAACCCTCTCGGCCTGTTCAGGTGCCATTCCGTTTTTTGAAGTATTGGATCCGGCAAAAATAAAACCCCACTTTTCTGCAAGCGATTTATATTTATTTAAAGGCAGGCTTCCATCCGCATGCGGATCGAAAAAAACAACAAGTGGATATTTTTTTGTGGAGTCAAAATCCGCCGGCAGGTAAACTGTAAATGAATTGGAAGGGTCGGCTGAGACGGTGAGGGTAGTGAGTTCACCTTTTTTGAATTCCGGTTTACTCACTTCGACGGGTGCAGCAGAATCAACTATAGTCTTTTTAGTTTCAGTTGATGCGCAGGAAAACGCAAGCAGGAGCAGCAAAGCAGGAAGGATAAATCGCATACTCAAAGATAGATTTTTACTACCTTCGGATACTGCTTTTACTATGAAGTTTTACTTTCTCCCGCTGCTATTCTTCGTCACATTTTTTATTTCCGGTTGCGGCGATAAAAATGTAACTCAGCATGTTCCATTCAGCTGGAATGTGGATGCTTCCAAAACCGATTTTGCGAAATATGTAAATCCGATGATCGGAACTGCCGGCCACGGACATACTTTTCCGGGTGCGACTGCTCCATTCGGAATGGTGCAGCTGAGTCCGGATACGCGCGTGGACGGAAGCTGGGATGGTTGCTCCGGATACCATTATGATGATTCTGTTATCTATGGATTTTCCCACACGCATTTAAGCGGAACAGGCTGCAGTGATTATGGCGATTTTTTATTTATGCCGGGAAATTCTGACTTGATGTTTGATAATGACCCCGACAAAAAATATAATTACACTTCATTATTTTTACATAAAAATGAACATGCTGAAGCCGGATATTATTCGGTGTTATTGGATAAATATAAAATTAAAGCAGAATTAACAGCATCCCCGCGAGTTGGCATTCATCGTTATTCATTTCCATCCAGTGATAGTAATTGGATTATTCTGGATCTTATGCATAGAGATGAAGTTGTCAATGCAAAAATCAAAATATTGAGCGATCATTCTATTGAAGGATTCAGGGAATCAAAAGCCTGGGCGAATGATCAAAAGCTTTATTTCTATGCAGAATTTTCTGAGTCATTTGAAAGTGTGCCCAATCAAATGAGAAAAGGAAAGTGGGAAGAGACGGATTCATTAACAGGAAAAATGGTCCAGGTTGCTTTTAAATTCAGCGGAACAAAACAAGTTATTATCAAGGTTGCTCTTTCTCCCGTTTCCTGCGAAAATGCAAAGCAGAATATGCAGGTAGAAGTTCCGGATTTTGATTTCGATGCCGTTCACAAAAAAGTGGTGCAGCAATGGAATAATGAGTTAGGAAAAATTGAAGTTAAAACGGCTGACGAAACAAAGAAAAAAATATTTTACACTGCACTTTATCATTGTTTCATTGCGCCGAATTTATATTGCGATGTAAATGGTGATTACCGCGGAATGGATAATCAGATTCATACGGATACTATTCACCCGCAATACACTGTTTTTTCTCTATGGGATACACATCGTGCGCTTCACCCGCTGTTTACAATCATTCAGCCGAAACGCGACCAGGATTTTATCAATACGTTCATCAAGCAATATAAAGAAGGAGGATTATTGCCGGTCTGGGAACTTTCTGCCAATGAAACGAATTGTATGATCGGTTATCATGCGGTTCCGGTAATTGTGGATGCGTGGATGAAAGGACTGACAAATTTCGATACTGCGGTAGCTTATGAAGCAATGAAAAAATCCGCAATGCAGGATAAGAATGGATTGGCTGCGTATAAAAAATACGGTTTTATTCCTGCTGAAGGAGAATCGGAATCTGTTTCTAAAACATTGGAATATGCGTATGATGATTGGTGTATTGCATTGGTCGCAAAACGAATGAAGCGTGATGATGATTATAATTATTTCATGCGTCGTTCTCAATCGTGGAGAAATTTGTATGATCCTGAAACCGGATTTTTTCGTCCTAGGTTGAATAATTCGTTTGTACAGCCGTTTGATCCCGGCGAAGTAAATTTTCACTTTACAGAAGCCAATGCATGGCAATATTCACTTGCAGTGCAACAGGATATTCCGGGGTTAATAAAAGCACATGGTGGTGACCGGAAATTCATCGAGCATCTTGATAAATTATTTTCCGCTTCTTCAAAAACATCCGGCCGCGAACAAGCAGATATAACAGGATTGATTGGTCAATATGCGCAGGGAAATGAACCAAGCCATCATGTGGCTTACTTGTACAATTATACTTCCGAGCCATGGAAGACACAGGAAATGATTTCAAAGATTTGCAATGAAATGTACACGGATAAACCGGATGGTTTATGTGGCAACGAAGATTGCGGGCAAATGAGCGCGTGGTATGTTTTTAGTTCAATTGGATTTTATCCTGTGACTCCGGGAACGAATGAATTTTCCATTGGTTCACCGCAGTTTGATGAAGTGATTTTCCATTTAGAAAACGGAAAAGATTTTGTCGTAGAAGCGAAAAATTATTCTCCCTCAAATCCTTTTATCCACTCCTGGATATTGAATGATTATATCACTGAAGATTTACCACAATTCAGCTATGCTAATTTGGTAAATGGGAAAAGCCTGAGATTTAAAATGGGAAATGCTCGGGAAATTACTTACGCAATACCGGCATTTAACGGAAATGAATACCCGGATATTCCGGGAGTTCCGATTGTTTTAAACGCGACGAATCATTTATCTCCTTCCGGACATAGTGCTGCTAGTGATCGTACATTTAACAAGCACATGGAACTTCTGATGACTTGTAATGAGAAATATTTTGTAAGCGTAAACAATGGAGAATTCATTAAATATTCACCAGAAGGCCATATCGATCTGTATGAAACTTCAACGTTAAGGGCGTTCTCTCAAAATGAGTCAGGCGTTTGTAGTGACACGGTAGAATTCAGGTATTTTAAAATCCCATTCGACAGATCGATTAAATTGAATTCAACTTACGCCAATCAATACGCAGCCGGTGGTGACCAGGCACTCATTGACGGAATTCGTGGTTCAGATAATTTCCGCACCGGAAGCTGGCAAGGCTACGAAGGAAAAGATATCGATGCAGTTATTGATCTTGGTGCTGTGAAAGAAATTTCAAAGATCACACTCGGTTGCCTGCAGGATCAGGGCTCATGGATTTTCCTTCCTTATGAAGTAATTTTTTATTCATCGATGGATGGAGAAAATTTTACCGAAATCGGAAAAGATAAAAATACTATCCCACAAAATACCTCCGTCGCCACGCTGCACGATTTTAGTATTGTAAAACCAACAAAAGCGCGTTACATAAAAGTGGTTGCAAGAAATTCAGGACTTTGTCCTCAGTGGCATCCCGGTAAAGGAAGTCCATCTTGGTTGTTCGCAGATGAAATAGTTATTGAATAAAATGGGTACGAATTACGAATGAAAACGAATTTACGAATGAAAAAAAAAAGACATCGGGATTCGTGACTATTCGTCAGCATTCGTAATTCGTACCCAATCTAACAGGGAATATTAAATGAATAGATAATGAATAGAAAATCCTTCCTCCGGCGTACTGCATTATTCGCAGCAGCAAGCACAGTTGGTGTAAACGCATTTGCATCTGCCAGCAGCAAGAAAAAATCCAAAGTAAATCCAAACAGCTCGAAAGGCGGTCCGCTTGTGATTTCCACATGGAGTCATGGAATGCCGGCGAATGAAGAAGCAATGAAAGTTTTGCTTGCCGGTGGTTCACTTACAGATGTGGTTGAAAAGGGCGTGATGGTGATCGAATCCGATAAAAATAATACAAGCGTTGGGCTTGGCGGTTTTCCCGATCGCGAAGGAATTGTAACGCTTGATGCTTCGATCATGAATGAAAAAGATGAGGCAGGTTCAGTTGCATTTGTGCAGGGAATCGAACATCCGGTTTCACTTGCACGAGCTGTGATGGAAAAAACGCCGCACGTAATGATCGTTGGAAAAGGAGCGGAGCTGTTTGCAAAATCATTAGGCATGAAACAATTGCCGAATGTATTGACTGATGTTACAAAAAAAGCGTGGGAGGAATGGCTGAAGGAAAAAAATTACAAACCAATTATCAATATTGAAAATCACGATACAATTGGTTTGCTTGCGATGGACGTGAACGGATTTATAGCAGGTGTTTGCACCACAAGCGGTTTAGCATGGAAAATGCATGGACGGGTTGGTGATTCACCTGTGATCGGCGCCGGTTTATTTGTGGATAGCGAAATTGGCGCTGCAACGTGTACCGGTTTGGGAGAAACTGTTTTGCGTACGCTTGCATCGCATGTGGCTGTGGAAGTCATGCGCAATGGCGGAACACCACAGGAAGCCTGCGAAGAAGCCATCAACCGGATTGTAAAAAAGCATTCGAATTATAAAGATTTCCAGGTTGGTATTATCGCCATCAATAAACAAGGAGAACACGGCGCTTATGGATTGCAAAAAGGTTTTAATTATGCGTTGCATCAGCACGGAGCAAATAAATT
>JBDSHN010000129.1:0-69523 GCA_039918435.1 Bacteroidia bacterium
GGGCTGCGCGGACATGTCAAAATACATCGCTTTCTCTCTATCCAGATACAGGTTCATTCCGTTGATCCATCCGTCTTGTCCGACTGAAGCACCGGTATAATAGCTTGTGCCTGTCCATGCAACCGGAGCCGGCAGATTTACTTTTGTACATCCAGTTGCAGCAGTTACGGTGATGTAGCTGGTGTTCGTGTGATTATTATTTCCATTTGCATTGGTAACTGTCAATGATACATTGTAGGTTCCGGGCGTATTGTAAGTAATTGCAGGAGGCGTTTGTAACGTTGAAGAGGCGGGTGTTCCTCCCGGGAAGCTCCATGCATACGTTGTTCCTGAATAACAATACAGGGAAGTGTTTGTAAAGTTCACTGATCCGCCGGCAGTAACTGTTGTAACATTCGCAACAAAATTAGCGACCGGAGGAAGGGAAAGCGTTTGACTTACACAAAGCATAGCAGCATTCGCATCGATCCTTCCTGCGCCAAGCTGACCGATGTAGGAAGGGTTTTGCGCATTGATATTCGTTGCGTTATTAAGAATGCAGTTGCGGACATCTGTCGGTGTTAATAACGGATTTAATGAAAGCATCAATCCTGCAAGTCCGGCAACAAGCGGACAAGCCATGGAAGTTCCGGAAAGATTTCCGTAAGTATTGCCCGGAAGTGTGCTGTAAATATTATTTCCCGGCGCGGAAACATCGATCCATGAACCGAAATTCGAGAAGCTTGCTTTTGCATCGTTGCTGCTTGTTGCTGCCACTGCAATACATTCCACGTAACCGGCAGGATAAAACATCGTATTGACATTATTATTTCCTGCAGCAGCAACTAAAACCGCACCTTGCTGACTTGCCCATGTAATAATATTCTGTGCAGTCGTGGAAGAGCCTGTTCCGCCCCACGACATGCTGATCACATCTGCGCCGGCAGCAACTGCATAAACAATTCCACTATACCCATCTGTAACAGAACTTGGAGAAGCTGCATTTCCGGTTGCTTTTACACACACCAATTTGCATGAATAACCGATAGAAGCAATTCCTGTATTGTTATTGCTTCGTGCACTTGAAATGCCTGCACAATGTGTTCCATGATCAAATGAATTATTCGGCGGATTCGGATTATTGTCGTTATCAGCAACATCATAACCGTTGATGTCATCAATGTAACCGTTTCCATCATCGTCAATTCCGTTTGAAGCGATCTCACCCGGATTCACCCAAAGATTTGTTGCAAGATCAACATGTGTACGGTCAATCGCGTTATCAACAATTGCAATCTTTATTGTGGATCCGGTAGAAAAATAATTCCATGCACCAGCAGCGTTGATTGTTGCGAGGTGCCACTGCGAACCATAAGAAGGATCATTCGGAGTGAGGCAGGAATAATCCATCGGCACACGTTCAGCATATACGATTTGATTGGTAGCTTTTAATTCGTCAATGATATACTGTACGGAATTATAATCGCTGAATTCCAACAGGTAAGTATGCTGCAGGATAGAAGAATTTTTTGCTGCATAAAACGGCTTTGAAAGTTTTGTCACCGCATGCGCTTTGGTGATGGATTGCAAAAAAGGAAGTGTTTCGAAGGGAAGGTTTTTCGGATTTTCTTCCAAAGAAGCATTGATCCGCACATCATCTTTTATGCGAAACCAGATTTTTCCATCCTGGTAAACGGGAAAAGAAGATTGTGCAAGCATTACAACAGGACAAAGCGCAATGATAGCTGCGAGTAGTAATTTTTTCATAAGTGAGATTTTGTGGTGTGAGGAGGCTGCGAATGAAGAGTGAAGATGCGAAAAAGAAATGAGGAAGGCAAGGGGTTAGAAAATGATCGTTAGATTGTTTAGTGATGTAATATGGAAACTTTTCCCCTTGGCTCCGGCTCCAACCGATTTTAAAAAACCACAAAAAAACATTCCAGTGTGTGCACATAAGTGGAATTTTGTAACTTGTATGCTGATTCATAATGCATCTCTCATCTAAAACCATAGTCATGAAAAAACTTTACACAACTCTTGCATTAGCTTCACTTGTAGCTGTGGCTGGTGCACAATCACAACGTCTTGCACTTGTGGAAGAATTCACGCAGGCATCTTGCGGACCTTGCGCTGCCGCTAATCCGCAGTTCAATACATTGCTTAGTGCAAATACAACCAAAGTTGTTGCCCTGAAATACCAGGTAAGCTGGCCGGGAGTTGATCCCATGAATGCGCAATATCCAACCGTCTCAGGGCGGGTTAATTATTATAGTGTAGGCAGCGCTCCCTATGGATTGATGGACGGCGCGGATCTAACCGGACCAAATTATACCGGATATCCTAATAATCTTAACCAAACGGAGGTCAACAACCGTTACTCTGTTCCATCTCCGTTCGATCTTTCCGTGCAACACACACTGAGCGCTAACATGGATTCTGTTTTTATTACAGTTCATGTAAACGCAACACAGGCTTACTCTACAACAAGCTATCTGCGTTTACATACAGTTCTTGTCGAAAAGAACATTCACTTTAATACAGCCCCGGGATCGAATGGCGAAAGGGATTTTGAGAATGTCGTGCGCAAAATGATTCCAACATCGACCGGCAGCGCCCTCGCAAACACTTGGACAGTGGGGCAGAACACAACATTAACATTCGCAGTTGCTATTCCTAGTTACATATACGACATCAATGAACTTGCTGTTGTTAGTTTCATCCAGGATAACGCAACAAAAGAAGTGCAACAGGCGGCATTCAGCCCAAGTCCGGTTGGAATTCAGAACCAATTGAGTTCCCCTGCTGCAATCAATCTCTTCCCGAATCCTGCTTCTTCAACGGCCAGAATCAGCTTCAACCTTCCAAACAGTTCAGACGTAACGATCAATATTTACAACGCAGCAGGTATACTGGTTCGCTCAGAAAAGCGTAGTATGATGACCGTAGGAAAACAGGAGGCGGACATCAACGTGGAAATACTCGCAAATGGTCTTTACATGGTTGAATTGATCGCAGAAGAAATGAGATCGACAACCAAATTGAATGTGGCGCACTGATAACAGGTGCGCCGGCAGCATTTTCTTATGCTCCCATCATATCGTTAATTAAAAAAACAAACCACTGAGATCCGTTTCGGTGGTTTGTTTTTTTATTTGCAAATTGAAAATTAATAGAACCAGACACCGCCGGGAATAATACCTACCAAATCATCATCCGCCAGCGTACCCGAAGCAGAATAACGAAGCAAATGTCCGCGCTGACTAAAATCAACAGCATCTGTTACAAAAACTTCTCCGTTTACCGGACGGATTCCAAGTCCGTAAAAAAGTTGTGTCGTTGAAGCTATGAAAGGAATTGTTGGCGCCACTGTAGCATTCGAAGGAAAACGATAGATGCTATTATTCAGATAATACAATGTATCGCCGGTGCTGTTTGCACAGATATGTGTCGGGCTTTCCGCAGTTGTAAAAGGCCATGATTGCTCTACACTATGCATTGCAGGATCGATGCGATATAATCCGCCCGGTGCGCTGGTAAAATAATCGCCGTAACAGAGCACCCATATTTTTCCATTGTTATCCAGCTGGATACTGTTGCCGCCTTTTGCAATTGTAATGCTGTCGGTGAGTGCATTAGTTGACGGATCAATTACGTACACTTTATCGCGATCGATACAAGTGATGTAAACCTGGTTGTTATACATCAGCATCGCTTCTGACTGGCCCGGGAAAGTAAATGAGCCGGATCGTGTATTCGTAGTCAGGTCTACAATGCTCACAGAATTGGAATACAATTCACTTACATAAGCTTTCACAGGCGACACAGCAAGGATAAAGCGTGGAGAAACAAAACCTGTAATTGTTTTTACACTTTTCAGGTTTGAAGGAGTGCATACTTCAATCTTTGCCGAATTATTTACAACAACATAAGCCAATCCATTGATCATGTTCAGCGACTGACAAACATCACCAAGCGGGCGGGCATTCGTTGGACGAAACAAATCTACCATCGCATCGCCGGTACTGAAACGATAAAAGCTCATTTGCGAATTTCCACCGAGAAAATTTCCTTCGTTTGAAACAAATACGCCATCACCTGCAACAATAGGTTGTCCCGGATTT
This sequence comes from Bacteroidia bacterium, assembly GCA_039918435.1. Classification (GTDB taxonomy): domain Bacteria; phylum Bacteroidota; class Bacteroidia; order Palsa-965; family Palsa-965. The sequence goes on from JBDSHN010000129.1 coordinate 4,101, forward strand.
GTTGGAGGAAGTGGTTCATCTTTTTTACAGGAAGAAATTGCAGCTGCAATAACGATGGCGATAAAAATTGTCTTTAATAAATAGCTGTTTTTCATAATTGTTACTTGATTTATTAATTGGTGGTTTTGTCTTTTAGCCGTTGCGGCGGAGAATGCAGATCAATTGTAATTCCGAATTGGAAATTTCTTCCCGGCATGGGTCGCCATGCGATAGTCTGGTATTCTTTATCAAAGAGATTATTGACACGAAAGAAAATATCACAATAGGATTTTTTTCTGTCAATACGTTTACCTATAGAAAGCGATGCAATACTGAATGCGGGCAAATAAGAAGAATGGTCGGCTGCTGTAAAACGCAGTCCATTGTATTGATGATTGTAAGCGAGATAAAAATTGTAAAATGTAAATTGCAGCATTCCCGAAAAATGATTCGCAGGCAAATACATCAGCTGCTTACCAACAGAAACATCATTCACGGCTTTCGATTTTTCATTGGTCGCACGCACGTAATCATAGCCGCCAAGGAAAGTGATATTTGATTTATTTTTGCTCCATTTCAACTTTACACGATGTTCAATGCCACGGCTCCATACAGATAACAAATTTTCCGGCGACCAATAACCAGGTCCCGGTTGCCAGAGAATCCAGTTCTCTGTATTTCGATTGTAAGCAGTAATGATATAGCTGAATTTCATTTTCTTCCAGTCAAAATGCAGATCAGCAGAAATATCTTCATTCCAGCTGTCTTCCGGTTTTAAATCCGGATTACCTCCCGGCACCCAATACAGATCGTTGAAAGTAGGAATGCGGTAATTGCGGCTGATGGAAGTTCTGATGGTAACCAATTTATATTTCCACCATTCCAAACCGAACGCGCCGACCAACGGAGTTAAATTACAGTCTATCATTTCATCGCGCACGTTCAGCGTAAAATTCAATTTTTCAAATGGCAGATAATTTATTCCGCCAAACACGCTGACACGATTCTGAATGGTTACCGGAACATATTGTGTAACATCTGCTTTAGAAACCGTATAATTTGCGCCGGCTAAAACAGAAAACTTTTTGTTGAACTTGTAAATAAAATCTGCTTCATTTACTGATACGGCAGAATGTGTAAATGAACTGGGCTGATTATAGCCCGGGTAAAAATCCATGAACTCTGTAAGCACGACAGATTTTAATTCCAACAAATAGTCTTCTTTCGAAATTTTATAATCAACCATTCCCCGGAAAAATTCATCTTTCTGTCGCGTTGTGCTCGCGGATTCCAGCATTGTCGAAGGAATGCCGCGATCACTGTTTTGGTACCAGCCACGCACCGTTAAAAGATGCTCGCCTGATTTGGAGCGAACTGCAAATTCTCCATAAATTCCTTCCTGCAGAAAATCAGAATTCATGACTGTATCTTTTGGAAATCCGCCAAGCGCTGAATTCCGGAATGTAAAATCATTCTTTGCTGTTTGGCGGTATGTGCGGATGTTTGCTGCATATTTCTCATTGCTATAGCTGAGTTTAACGCCATTTTCAATTTGTCCAAAGCTTCCCGCTAATCCTGTGTATTTTATGCCAAACCCTTTTGCAAATTCAGATGTATTTCCCGTTTGTATCACACCGCCGATCGCACCACTTCCCCACCCTGCTGAGCCGCCACCGTTTTGTATTGAAACATAATCGCAAAGGATTGCAGGCACGAGCGACAGATCAACGTTACCGTTTGTCGGGCTTTGTAAATTAATTCCATTCCACAGCACAGGAGTTTGTGATGCTGATGCGCCACGAATAGTTGTCGTGGAAAGATTACCTCCGCCATAACTTTTCAGGAACAGCATTCCGTTTTGTCCAAGCAGATCGGTAAGCGTTCCCGATTGTTGACGCGAAGTCTGAAGTGAATCCGGCTTTTCAATATTCAGCCCATGATTCACCATTTGTAATCTTACGGGTTGTGAAATATCAACGGTATCGAGCGAATGTTTTGCGGCAATAGTATCCTGCCCTGACAGTTTAGTAACCGCGGTTATGAAAAATACAAACAGGAAAAAGAAAATTTCTTTCGCTCTTTTCATTGTAACAGATCTATTCCCGGATCAATGAAAATACGCGGCGACTTTACAGAAAAAGGCAGGAGAAAACAGAAATGAATTTTTCCATTTACAGCCTGCAGCCTTTTTCCCGAAGCAGCGGATGATCATTCGTAATGGCAGGTCTTCTGACTTGTTCTCCCTTTGGTGCCTTCCCTTCTGAAACAGAAAGTGGCGATGCAGAATCCAAAGAGTTTTTTAAGAACTTACAGCAGCGGGAACTGTTCCTGAATCTCACAGGATTCCCTTTTCATTCCTTTCATTTATTTAATGATCGGAAACCGTTACGCGGTAAAGATATGTAAAAAAGGATGTACGAATTACGAGTTGATATGTACGATTAACTCTAAACATCTTAATTATTAGATTTTTCTCTTCATCAGGTAGTCTTAAACAAATACCATCCATCACCCAATGGTTTGATAATAATATAATGCTTCTCAGTGATCCGCGGTATTTTTTTTGCATCGGGCTGATATAAATAACCAACCGTATTATCTGTAATTCCTCCAATAAGATAAAAAATGCAGCCGGGATATCTATTATCAAATTCAAATCCGCGGATGAGCATCTTACTGGTGAGCTGTTTTATTTTTTTGTCGTTGATCGCATTCAAAACCAGCGAATCGGCTTTGGTATACCCTTTTTTTACAAGCCGTTTTTGAACCTGCTGGAATTCTTTTTTATGCGAATTAAAATGAGCTGCAAGCACATTATCAGAATTATCCCAAAGCCGGAGATTTTCAACTTCAAATGTATAACTGTGCGTATGCGTTTTACCATACACTTCCCCCCTCTCCTTTTCCGGAATGCTGTCAAGACGCTTTAATGCATCACGGGCTGATTGTTTCATCACAAGCGAACGTGCTGCGTAAATCGTCCAGTTCTGCGTTTTTACGAGATAAAAATAAACATCCAGTGAAGTAATGCTATCATGCAGCCAGACTGCAACCATTGCGTGAGCGGTATCCTCAAAAATAACTTCACTAGTGCGCCGAACTGTGCGCGGAAGATTTTGTCCTAACGTAGAATCAGCATTCCATTCCTGGTAAAGCTCACAACAGAAAAATTTCATCTTATTCGGAAAACCATCCGGGGAAACATAACGCTGCACAACCTGTAAAGGGGTAAGTGTATCCGAAGGCGATTTTTGCTGCGCGGATGAAATTTGCGGTAGCTGGAAAAAAAGCAGCAGAAAAGAGAGTCGCAATAAGAGAATTTTCACAATATAAAGATACTAAATTGCTTGCCGGTTGTTAATCGTAATTGTCCGTAAGCTGTATTTCCAAAGACAAAATTGGTGTTAAAATATTTCATAAAATAAAAACGGGCATCCATTAAAGGAACAGCCCGTTTTTATCTGACTATTTAATTAAATGCAGCTATTCCAGTACCAGCTTTCCGCAACCGATCGTTTTTTCATTCGTACTTACGCGATACATATAAAGACCATTGCTTAATGCTGCACGGGAGAAAAAGAAATCGCCTTTCAGTATTTCTTTTTTAAGCAGCTTCCCGTTCATATCAAAAATTTCAAATGTCAGCTGACTTGTTTCAATATCAGCTGGCAGACGAATTGTGGCACCTGTAGTAACAGGATTAGGATAAATAGATACACTGTTTTCGCGGCTAAGCTCCACAGTACCTAACGCAGCATCAATGTATTCCCACCATTCAGGGTAATTCGATGAACCATCACGTCCACAACCTACGAATGCATTTAAACCAATAACAAAAGATACTGCTCCCCAACGCACATGTCCACCATAATTTGGCCGCGCTGTCCAGCTGTTATTGGCGGGGTCATATTCGTACAATTGTGTCGAGCTGCTGCTGGTGCTGCTATTATATCCAGTACAATAAAAACCACGATAGCCAATTCCAAAACCAACAGGCAATCGTGATGCAGTCGGCATATTTAATTTCTGCACCCAACTATTGAGCAGCGGATCATACTCCCAGAAGTCATTCAGATTATTAGTACCATCAGTAGTGCCGCCTCCCAAATAACCTTTTCCATTCACTGCAAATGCGAAAGCGCGTGATCGGTTAGCACCTGGCAAAGCTGCTCTTGCCGTCCAGGAATCGTTTGCCGGATTATATTCCCAAAGTTCATTAGAAGGATAGCTGGAACTATTTCCTAATGTATCACCCGTAGCTACATACGCTTTTTGGCCAATGACGAACGCAACGGCACAGTTCCGCGGCACAGGCATTGCTGCTATTTGCGACCAGGTATTTGTTAAAGGATTATACCGGTACATATCACTATTGACTAAAGCATTTATAAATGAACCAGTACCAGCGTAACCGTAATTCCCAATTGAAAATGCAATAGCTTCATAACGTGCAGTGCCCGGAAAATTCATTTTCTGAGTCCAGGCATTGGAAACGGGATCATACTCCCATAATTCCTGCGTGAATGTTGTCGAGGAGGCTGATGAATTGCCCGTTCCCACATATCCTTTACCTCCTACTGAAAAGGAGAAAGAAGAATATGTTGCGGTTGATCCGTAATTTGCTTTCTGTGTCCATGTCTGTGCAGGGGCGATAACAGGTAAAGCAAAAGCCAATAAAAATGCGGGTACAATTTTCTTCATGGGTGACGGATTAGGGATTAAAAGAATAAATATAAAAAAAAGGACTTTTCTATTTACCCGGTCAGCCAAAAATGATTATTGAACTATCGGAACTCATTTTGAACTTTGTATTTTATCCCCGTCAACCAAAAGGCTAATCTTCTTTGAAAAACTCCAGCCTGGAAAGATTAACGATCTCAACATCTTTGTAATAATAATCAATGATCCATTCATACGAATAACCCAGCTTCGCCATTCTAATAGCGCCTTCCTGGCACAAACCTACGCCGTGGCCATAACCTCTTCCGCGAATGATAATGCTGTCCTTTGCTTCTTCAATGGAAAAATAAGCTGATCGCAATTGCCAATCACTGCGAATGGTTTTGTAAGGAATTTTAATATTTCCGTAGGTATAAAATGTAGTACGCGGACCTTGCGACATGTTCAATGCGCTGTAACATGCGGCGGAATCATCCACCGGGTATTTATGCTTCAATGCTAAATAATTCAGCCAGTCGTCTTTTGCAATTTTTCTTGTCCAGCGCGCGCATGTGCTGTGCAGGCAAAACGTGTCTTTCACAGAACGCAAATAAGGAACCGGCACCGACCATACATTTTCAGAATTTGCAGTTTGTCCGCCGCAATTTGAAAAGAAAGCAGGTGTGATCAGTGTAAGATTTTTATCAACGATTACTAATCCTTCCGTCTCCCTTACTGCGGCAAATACATTTGCATCAGAAGGACGACCGCGATACGCCTGGCAATGCACGCCATCGCACACTTCAAATCCTTCGGTTGCATGCCTGTACAAATGAGCAAGCGCATACGTACGGCAAAGAATCGCCTGCACCTTATAAAATTCTTTTGAAGTGCGTCCTCCCGCTTCTGATTCTACAACACCTGCTACATAAAAATCAAGTCCGACTGTATTGAGGCATTCCATCAAACCATTTATTATGGTAATGCTCAATGTATGATCGTACACGCGTGTGCCGGAGGTAGGTTTGATTGGTTTGATCTTAAACACGGAGCTGTCATTGCGTGCAATGAGACGAAAAGAAGCAAATCGTCCTATCGTATCTCCGGGAATGCGCACTTCAATAGAATCATTGATGATAAGTAACTGAAATACTTTTGAAGTCATTGAATCGGGCTGCAGCTTTCCGCCGAGGTACAGAAAATAACTACCGCTCTGCACAGAAACATTAACAGAAGAAACCGCCATCGTTGATAAGATGCGAACGTCCACAGTATGTGCTGCGGCTGAAAGAGAAAATAAAACACCAAGGCCGAAAATTATTTTTTTCATTTGCTGAGATGTTCAAAGATTTCTGTTGCAACTTTTCGTGAAGCTCCTGCACCGCCCAGCTTTCTAGACAAACGCTGATAGTCGGAAAACATTTTGTCGCGCCCTGCCTGATTTTCTGTTATGCGTTTCAGCTCTGAAGTCATTTTCTCTACCGACATATCATTCTGGATCAGCTCGGTGACAATTGGCTCATCCATGACCAGGTTGGGAAGAGAAATGTATTTCACATTCGCGACACGTTTTGCGATGTTGAATGAAATCGCGCTCGTTTTATAACAAACTACCTGCGGCAAATTAAAAAGTGCTGCTTCAAGCGTCGATGTTCCTGATTTAATTAAACCAGCATAAGATTGTTTCAGCAGCGCATAAGTCTTGCCAAAAACAATTTCCATCTGGTTATTGCCCATCAGCTCTTTGTAATAAGCTGGCGTTTGTCCGGGAGCGCCACCGATAACAAAACGATATTGCGGAAAATTTTTCGCGACTTCCAGCATCGGCGGAAGGATTTTTTTCAATTCCTGCTTGCGGCTTCCCGGCAAAACAGCGATAATTTTTCTTCCATCTTCCTCCACTGCTTTCGAATCTTCATATCGGGAAACAGCATCCAACAAAGGATGTCCGACAAAATCTGCAGCATACTTATGCTTTGTATAAAAATCTTTTTCAAAAGGCAGAATGCAGAATACACGGTCAACGGTTTCTTTGATCTTAAAAACACGCTTTTGTTTCCACGCCCATATCTGCGGAGAAATATAATAGAACACCGGTATCTTCAAATCATGCACAAAAGGCGCAATGCGAAGATTAAAGCCCGGATAATCAATAAGGATCACCGCATCAGGTTTCCATTGCAGAATATCCGCTTTGCAAAGAGAAATATTGCTGAGAATGGTGCGCAGGTTTTTTGCCACTTCAAGAAAACCCATGAAGGCAAGATCACGATAATGTTTCACCAGCGTTGCGCCTTGCTCCGCCATTAAATCGCCGCCCCATGCACGGAATTCCGCTGATGGATCAAGTAATTTCAATTCGCGAAGCATATTCGCTGCATGCAGGTCGCCGGATGCTTCTCCTGCTATGATGTAGTATTTCATAGATCAGGAAAAGAATTTTTCGTAGACAACCCAGATGGTGTAGCCGATCGTTGCAAATAAAACACCTCTTGCGCCATTGTATTTTTCTTTCTGAATGAATAAAAAGAAAAGCGGAAGATTCGTGATGTAGCATGCAAGACTGATATAAGCAATGAATAAATGGATCGAAGAAAAATAATCGATAAAGCCGCCGAAGGAAGTCTGGGTGCGATACGTGAAAATATAATAAAGGAAAAGCCCAAGTATAGGAGTGAAAATTCCTAACACTAATCCTGCAATGATATTATCCAGACGTTTGAGCATCGCGGAATTATTTAGTGTTGAGTTTTGAAAGTTTGTCAATCACTTTATAAGCTGTAAGATCGAATTGCGATGGCACAACTGAAACAAAGCCATTTTCAAGCGCCCATGCATCTGTATCGGTGGCTTGCGGTTCAAAGTTTTCAAAATCGCCAGTGAGCCAGTAATAATCTCTGCCATAAGGATCTTTGCGTTCATCCAATTCTTCAACCCAGGTACCATTTGCCTGGCGACAAACTTTTATTCCTTTAATTTCATCAGGAAGCAGATTCGGAATATTGACATTCAGGCAAATTCCTTTTTCCATTCCATTCTCCAGCACATGTGCGATCAGTTTTTCAACATAAACTTTTGAACCGGTAAAATCAGCATTGATAGAATAATCCAGCAATGAAAATCCGATAGATGGAATTCCTTCGATCGCACCTTCCATCGCCGCCGACATGGTGCCGGAATAAATAATATTAATGGAATGATTTGCCCCGTGATTGATTCCTGAAAGACAGAGTGCAGGTTTGCGCGGCAATAATTTACTGATCGCCATTTTCACACAATCAACCGGTGTGCCGCTGCAGCTCCATGCCTGTGCGCCGTGATGATTATCAATTTTCTGCACACGCAATGTAGCGTTGATCGTAATCGCATGCCCCATTCCGGATTGCGGCTTATCAGGCGCAACAACATATACTTCTCCGAATTTACTTGCGGCCTCTATCAACGCAATGATGCCGGGCGCGTGAATGCCGTCATCATTAGTGATGAGAATTAATGGTTTTGTGCTCATTCTTACAAAGCTATACAGTGAAACGTCGCACTTTTCATTAAGAAGAAGGAGTAATCAATAATCAATTGTTGAAAAGACCTTCCTTTTCCTCTTATGTAAAGAATTTTCTTCTTTCCTGCACAAAAAAAGTCACCCATCCCGAAGAACAGGTGACTTGTCCGACTTGTTACTACGGAGCAACAAACCCGGAGTGGCGTGATCTGCCTGCGCAGTATGAATTACGCAACTCTGATCTCTTTGATTTCTTTCACAGCCACTTCTTTCTTCGGAATGGTGAGATTTAAAATTCCATTTTCGTAAGTTGCGTTGATCGCTTCTTCATTTACTTTTTCTTTCGGAAGACGGAACGAACGTGAAAATGATCCGTAGCGGAATTCGCGGCGGGAATAATTCTTCTCTTTCGTTTGTTTTTCATTTTCCGGCTTCTCTGCGCTTACTTTCTCTTCTTTGTGCTCAGCGCTGATAGTTAACGTATCATTTTCAATACGGATCTTGAAATCTTCTTTCTTGAATCCCGGAGCGGAAACTTCGATGTTCCAGCTTTTATCTTCTTCCGCAATATTTACGGCAGGCATAAACGCAGCTGTTTCACGTCCGATTGCTTCATCAAGAAAAGATGGCAATACATTACTGAAAAGCGGGTGATTGAAAACTTTACGCTGTGGCATGAAACTTAAATTGTTCATAGGATTTAGTGTTTAATTGTTAGTTTATTTTCAGTTACTGGTTTTCAGAAGTCAGTTGTAAGCTTTCAGTTCAGATTTTTATTCTGACTATTGACAACTGACTTCTGACAACTGATTATGGATTACAGAATCCGTACCAATAGAAAAAACAGCTGTTTTTGCTGACAGTTCGTCGGGATAAATAATATTTTCCTGTCAAATTTTCAGAAACCGGTATCAGCCTCCGACATTTTGTACGTTAACAAACTAATTGATAGTCCACCCTTAAATTCACTTTAGATAAAAGATAGCATGATATAACGGTTATAGCGCCTTCACATTCTGGTTAAATCAAATCAGAAAATTTGCACCGGAATAAATGAAAGCCCTGCTATAAATAGTGAAAAAGACAAGGTATAAAACAATCGTTCTCTCCGATATTCACCTGGGTACCCCGACTTCAAAAGCGAAAGAAGTCATTCACTTTCTCAACCACCACAAATGCGAATCACTTATTCTTAATGGCGACATTATTGATGGCTGGCAACTGAGAAAATCGGGAGCATGGAAAAAGAAGCACACTAAATTTTTCCGGCTCGTGCTGAAACGCGCAGCTAAAGGAACCAATATTATTTATATAAGAGGAAACCACGACGATTTCCTGGATGAAGTGCTTCCGTTTACATTAGGGAATTTTTCTATAAGACGTGATTGTTTTATTGAATCGGGTGACAAACGTTATTATGTTGTGCACGGTGATATTTTTGATACCGTTACCACAAAATTAAAATGGATTGCGAAGCTTGGTGATGTTGCTTACACTTTTTTATTGTGGCTGAATAAGCATTATAATCAAAACCGTGCGCGTCGCGGCCTTCCTTATTATTCGCTTTCGCAAGTGATCAAGGCAAAAGTAAAAGGTGCTGTCAGCTTCATTTCTGATTTTGAAACACAGCTTGCTGCTGTAGCGAAGGCAAGGCATTGTGACGGTGTAATCTGCGGGCATATTCACACGCCGGCAAATAAGATGATCGGTGAAACTCATTACCTGAACAGCGGCGATTGGGTAGAATCGTTAACAGCATTGGTTGAAACTTATGAAAGTGAATGGAAAATTATTCATTATACCGATTGGCTTATTGCACATGAACAGCAAAAGGCTTCAGACATATTTGAACTAAACCTTTCTTCTAATACCTCAAAAATATGACATCAACTGTTCTGTTTATTGTTCAGGGAGAAGGGCGCGGCCACATGACACAGGCTATTGCGCTTCGCCAGCTGATTGAGAAAAATAATTATAAAGTGTGTGGCGTAATTATCGGAACAAGTGAAAGGAGAAACATTCCATCCTTTTTTCTCGAAAAATTTAAAGGTATTTCGGTTGAGCGAATTCAAAGTCCGAATTTCATTACTAAAAATAACCGTGGAATAAATATCATTGCAACGATCGGACATAATCTTAAACGTATACGTACCTATTATAAAAGCGCAAAACAGATCCGGAATAAAGTTGCTGCGTTGAATCCGGATATCATCATTAATTTTTATGAACCGCTGACGGGATTGTATACAAAGATCACGCGAAGATCGCAACGTCCGCCTATCATTTCAATTGCACATCAATATCTCGGTGAGCATCCTGAATTTGAATTTCCAAAAGGACATTTAATGGATAGGATCTTTCTGAAAAAATACACTGCCCTTACTGCTGCAGGATCTTCACGCATTCTTGCGCTTTCATTTAATCCGAAAAACGATAAAAATGAAAAGCTGAAAGTTGTTCCTCCGTTGCTGCGTAATGAAATAAAAAAACTGTCTCCGGACAAAAGAGGTTATTTTCTTTGTTACCTCGTCAATGCAGGTTATCGCACCGAAATTGAAAACTGGCATAAGAAAAATCCGGGCGTACTCTTGCATGTATTTACCGATTCAGTTACTGAAAAAGAAATTATTGAAGTGCATGAAAACTTATTCTTTCATAAGCTGAGCGATACTAAATTCCTGGAATACATGTCGGGCTGCGACGGACTCATCAGCTCAGCCGGATTTGAATCAGTGTGTGAAGCTTTTTATCTCAACAAGCCCGTATTTATGGTTCCTGTTGAAGGCCATTTTGAACAGCTCTGCAATGGTTTGGATGCGATGCGCGCTGGCGTAGGAATTTACGATACAAAATTTGACATAGGGAAATTTATAGCGTGGCTTCCTTCGCATGAATCTAAAACGGATGCCTTTCGTCAATGGGAAAACCGCGCCGAAGCTCTTTTTATGAAAGCATTTGATGAAGTTATAGATGAACATTACCCGGAACCGTTAACATCAGAATGGCTTACCGCATGAAGGGTTTCGGGTTCAGGGTTAAAAAATTATAGCGGAGCTTTGAACATTGTTTGTTATTAGTTGTTTTTCTTTGATTTTTTTTAATTTTTTCAAACACAGAACCCCGAACCCTGAATACAAAACCCGAAAACACAAAACCAAAACATTTATTTACTTTGTAATGATGAAACGCAGGAAAATTGCCTTTGTAATTAATCCGAATTCAGGCAGCGATAAAAAAACAGATCGTGCTGCGCTGATCGAAAGTCTGCTGAGCGATTCTTACGACGGCGAAATTATCCGGTGGGATAAAGTTTCCGATCGCGATGAAATTTTCAGTCGTGTGAAGTCGGGCGAATTTGACATTGCCGTTGCTGTTGGCGGAGATGGAACGGTGAGCCAGCTTGCGGATGCGCTTGCGGGAACGAATGTTGCATTGGGAATTATTCCGTTCGGTTCAGGAAATGGTCTTGCACGCCATCTCGGTATTCCGATCGATAAAGCGGCTGCGATGAAGCAGATTGAAACCGGAGTGATCAAAAAAATAGACCGTGGAATTATCAATGGTCGTTCTTTTTTTTGCACGGCTGGCGTTGGCTTTGATGCACGCATCGGAAAACTGTTTGCCGAAAGCAGCAAGCGCGGCTTCTGGACGTATGGAAAAATGACACTGTCGGAATTCCGTGCATACATTCCGGAAACTTACGTGATTGATATTGACGGAAAAAAAATGGAGCGCAACGCCTTCCTGATGACGATTGCAAATGCAGGGCAATATGGAAACAATGCGTGGATTGCGCCGAAAGCAAATGCGATGGATGGCATTTTGAATATTTCTATTCTGCTTCCTTTCCGCTGGTGGAATATGGCGGGCATTGCAAAAAAGATGTTCGGAAAAAAACTGGATACTTCCCGTTTTCTCGAATCGTTCACCGGAAAAAAAATCACGATCACAAGAAAATCGGAAGGTGCGACACATTACGATGGCGAGCCGGATGTAATGGGAATTGAATTGACAGCGACCATTGATCCTGCTGCATTAAATGTTGTGGTGCCGGAAAATTTCAGGGGATAATACTTTTCTTTTATTCCACTTTCGCAAAATTTCCCACTTCTGAAAATTCATACGGAATAATCAATTCATCTTTTTCATTGAGAAATCCCCAATAATTATTGCTCCCCACTTTTTCATACAATGGAGCAGTCATTAATTTAGGCGGATGCAGTTCAGAATATTTCTTGTTTACTTTTCCCGTTTTGTCAATATAAACCGGCGGAAACATATTGATACGCACTTGTGCTAAGCCTGATTGAAAATCGCCGGCATCATCGTACTTGGGTGCAATAATAAATTTTCCTGTCTTGTCGATGTAGCCATATTTTTCAAAATTCAGAGATGCTATGGCAAGTCCTTCAGAAAAATCTCCGACTTCAGTGAATTGCGGTTTGATTGCCCAATTTCCTTTTTTATCGATATAACCATAATACAAAACTTCATCTTCTTCATATTCCATTGCAAGATTCGTTTCCTGATTATCCGAATGTTTTGGCGTTGCACTCGCAATGGCGAGACCTTCTTTTGTAAATGATGCGGCATATTTAAAACGCAACGGAATTGCTTCTTTGCCTGTTTTGTCAATAAAGCCCCAGTATTTTCCGTGACGCACAGCTGCCAATCCATTTACAAAAGGCCTGACTTCATCATACACCGGCGCTGAAATTATTTTACCGGTGGAATCAATAAAACCATACTGACCAAATTTATAGATACAACCGATTCCTTCGCTGAATGAATAAAAAAAGTTGCCGCTGTAATTAATTTCCAGGTAATAATTGTAATAGGTTTTTCCGGTGGCATCATAATTCATGCGGATAAATGATGCTTCTCCCGGCCAATCGAGCACAGGCGCAAAAATCCAGCTTCCTTTTGTATCAATCACGCCCCATTTTTCACGGAATAAAACATAAGCACGTCCGCTATGAAAAGGCAACGCAGCTTCATACTTAGCAGGCAGCACGAGATTACCGGTTTTATCAGCATAACCATATAATCTTCTTGCTCCGGTGTAATTTGCCGTGAGCGAATCTGCCATTCTGGTTGAATCAGCGCGTTTTAAATCGTCCGGCTGGTTATTAAAATCTATTCCGTAATCGCGATCGAGGTTTAATAAATTATTCAGCATTCGTGAATAGCCACGGTGAGAAATTACATATTCTTCAGAATTTGCACCGGGAAGATTATTGCAGTCCAAATCAGAAGCACGTAAAGGCATAACGGCTGCAAGTTCTTCGCTAAAATCTTTCGCAACAAAATATTGCGGCGCTATCACATATTTTCCATCCAGTCCGATGTATCCGAAAAAGCCGGGCTGACAAAAAATGGTGAATGCATTTTCATTTTTATCGGGCAATGGTGGTGTGGTTTCTTTCCCGTCTTTATCGATCCATAAAATACGCTGACCGGTTCTGACTTTTGCTTTTCCATTTACGAAATCATACGCATAATCATAAACCGGCGTGATCACTTCTTTTCCGGATGCATCGAGATAGCCCCACTTTCCTCCTGTCAAAACGGCCTCAGAACTATAGCGGCTTCTTTTCCATAAACCACCTTTATTAAAAACGGCACGTCCGTCTTTGTATTCGCGGAGCAACTCATACGCATCTGTATTCAGCTTATTTCCGTTTCTGTCAATAACATAATACTTTTCCGCCTGAATGCGCTGGTTATACATGTATGGCATTGCATCTGCTCCGGATGATTCACCAATAACTGCAACGCCACTCTGCATACGTGATGCAAAACTATATTTTGCACGGATCATCACAGAACCATCTGCATTCAAAAAGCCAAACTTCCTGTTCGCATCTGCATACTGAATTGAACCATCTTCACTTAACCGCAGAAACTCGTAAGTCGCATCCACCACCCACGTACCCGAGGCATCGACCACACCGAAATAAAAAATGCTGTCGCTGGAGGTTTCGGAATACATATCATAAATGTATTGCGGAGCAGCGGCTTTTTTGGCTTTCATTTTTTTTCCGGCAATCGCTTTACCATTGAGGAACTGAACAATAATTTCAAAATTTGGTCTGATGATCCAGCTGCCTGAACTATTGATAACGCCATACTTTCCTCCCGAAAAAGCGATCCAGCCTTTGCCATCACCTTCTTCCAGCATATCGAATTTTGCTTCTGTGGCAACTTCGCCTTTGCTGTTCTGAAGTCCGTAAGTTTTAGGTTTACAGGCAGGCGCCAGCCACAATGCATTTTTTGCGGTCGTTTGTGCTGTGAGTTCAGAAATGGAAAAGAGCAAAAAGAAAAAAGCTACAGAAAAAAAATGCTTCATTGCGGAGGTAATTAAATTGAAGCGAATTTAGGCAAACTTTCAGCTGTATGTGGGTGGAATTTTTTTTTCTGCAAATAGAAAGAAAGAAACTTTCTTAATAGCCCGGATTGCAGTGTAAAGCCCACAGTAAGAAGTAAAGCGCAGTGCATACTTCTTGCGAGGACTTGTCACATAGCGACCACCATGTGGCAACGAAAAGCCGGAACACTGGTTGTAAAAAAATACAATGCCTCTGCTCCTGCTTCCTTTTATTCAAAACCTGAATTATTCAATAACCCGAACAATTTTTATAAACCTGCCGGGATATGCGCTGTTTTTATAATCTGTAATAACAACGCCTTCATGATTTTTGGAGGAAGAGGAATGAATGAACTGAAGCGGTTCGCCGGGATTGGTAATGACAATTCCTACGTGACCAGCAGATTTATCGGACGGATGTGTTCCGCGAAAAACAATGATATCACCTTTGCGAGCCTGGTCGATTGGAATTTCTGTGCCGAATGTTTTATAATCTTTCGATGAGCGTGGCACAACGATATGGTAATGGTTAAAAACGTACCAGGTAAAGCCCGAGCAATCGAAACCAGCGGATGAAGCGCAGGCGTATACATAAGGCGTTCCTAAAAACGTTTTTGAATAATTGACTACGCTATCGGTAAGCGGATTTACAACTTTGAGGGTAGCAGGAGTTTGCGCGAGTGAACACGTGGCAAAAATGATAAGGAAAAATGCAACCAGGGATTTTTTCATTTCAATGGGTTGATTGCTTATGTATGTCAAAATACGAGCCAGCAAAAAGTTGTTAATGCATAATAACCCGATTTGAGGCACAAGAAGTGTAAAAACTACAGGCCGTTTTATTCTTCAAAATATTCGTAATTGCTTACAAGATCGAGATAAACACCATCGAACCCTGCATTGACAATACGCTTGAGATAAGAATCCCCCTGACCGCAAATGATAGCCTGCCAGTTCGGATCCCAATAACGGACGGTGAAATTATCGGGCCAGGAAGGATCTTCAGCCACTAAAAATGGTGGAGGTGTTACGTTCCAATACGGTTTCCAATACCAGCGATAAGATTCGGCTTCACCAATGCTCATATAACAAAGGATTTTGCAATCGAGTCCATAATTATTCCTGCGGATGCGGTTCAGGTCAGCTGTATCGAGACGTTCCGTTTCATTAAAAAACAGATCGAGAACATACAGATCGTATTTCGTATGTTCGAGTGCGTGAACATATTCCTCTTTGGTTGCATAATATGAAGGATTGATCAGGTAAAGAAAATTCTTGGCACTGGGGAATGTCACCTGTGCTGCCTGGTAAAAATGGAACGGGTAAAGCGGATTATGAGGGATATTATCCAACTCCCGGTGATCGGCGGCGAATGAAATGAAATTGTTGTCGGAATTTCTTGAATATGAATCATCGATATTTGCGTCGGAGATGGCGTAATCCGTCACCATCACCTTTAACCCGTGATCGCGGGCAAACAAACACATACTGAGCATTTCGGAATGTTCGGTCTCAGGCGTTGCTATGTCATCCTTATTATCATAGCCATACCAAAGTTCCTCCTGCCCGACCCCATCAATTGCAGCGATGTAGGCATTTTCCGGACTTCCCTGTGGTGTTCCATCGCTGCTGAGCAATGCCAGTCCATTCTGCGGAACAACAATAAATCCGGGATGCCATGATTCCCCGTTTTCACTGATCTTTTCTACAAATTTTCGCATTTCGCCACGGTAATCAGGTTTTACCGGTTCTTGTTTACAGGAAAATGCGGAAACTGCGAGAAAGATAAAAAAGCAGGAAATAGGGTTAAATGATTTTTGCATTTCCAAACTTACGGAAAAGTATTACTTTTGTCCTCCTTTAAAAGACAGGCTTGCCTGAATAGTTCTTTAAATTCTGATAATAATGCCCAGGTGGCGAAATTGGTAGACGCACCATCTTGAGGGGGTGGCGGGCAACCGTGCTGGTTCGAATCCAGTCCTGGGCACTTTTGATGTACGATGTTTGAACTATCTCGTACATTTTTTTTCTAATGCCCATGTGGCGAAATTGGTAAACGTTGCGGTCTCAGAAGCCGTTGGAGTTATATCCTTGAGAGTTCGAGTCTCTCCGTGGGCACCATAGTACGAAATACGAATATTTACGAATCTACAAATGCAGATCAATTCGATTTGATTATGAATTCGTAGATTTATTTTTTGTTTGTATCGTTTCCATAAAGTATTTCGTAACTATTCGGAGCATTTGCCGCATAGCCGTCACCATGTGATAATTCGTACATTTTTTTATGAACGTGCAAGCCACCATCAACGTACTTAACAGGAAAGCATCTTACGAGTTTTCTTTTATTGATAAGTATGTAGCAGGTTTGATATTGACAGGAACAGAAATAAAATCGTTGCGGCTGGGGAAAGCGAATATTACGGATGGATATTGTGTTTTTATCAATGGCGAATTGATAGCGAGGAATATTCAGATCAATGAATATGATAAGGGCACGCATTACAATCACGAACCAAAACGCGACCGCAAATTATTGCTGAATAAGCATGAATTAAAAAAGCTGCAGGGCGCACTCAAAGACCAGGGATTAACGATTGTGCCGCTGCGTCTGTTTATCAACGAAAAAGGATGGGCCAAGCTGGAAGTTGCGCTTGCAAAAGGAAAGAAACTGTTTGACAAGCGGGATGATATCAAGAAGAAAGATATGCAGCGGGAAACGGACAGGAAGTTTAAATAAGCCACAGATTTCGCAAATTACTCAGATTACAGTAAACCCATTTTCTATTAAGAGAATGGGTTTACTGTAATAGAATGTTTCGTTTACATTCTGATTAATCTGTGGCTCTAAAAACAAAAACCCCGCCGAAGCAGGGTTTTTATTCAAAAAAGTCTTGCGACCGTTGGCTAGAAGTGGAAGTTCAAACGGAGTGATCCGTTACCTGTTCCAAATGCGTTACGATCTGTGTCAAGCATCAATGAGCTTTGTTTTCCGGTTGTTGTGTAGTCGATGTTCTGACCAGCACCAGGAGTTGTAGAATTTTGCGATTCAACAACTGCTCTTCCTTCACCTGTTTGTGTGAAACCAAATCCCCATCCGAATTCTGCTCCGATAGAAATTTTCGGTACGATGAAGTATTCAGCACCAATGAATCCACGAACTCCGAATCCGATTACAGTTCCGGTTTTTTCATCAATTACACGACCAGGATAGTTAGCATAAGCTGGTGTAGTGTTGCCTGTTCCGAAATCTGTAGTTGTTGGGTTTGTGTTTGTAGCTGTGTAGCTGTTTCCGTAAGTATAAGAATCTTTAGCACCTGACATCCAGAACATAGCGTCAGCACCATAAAAACCTTGCAAACGTGTTTTGCCACGACGCCACTCAAGACCAGCACCAAGTCCGATGAAGTTTGAACTTCTTTTGTATTTGTCTTCTACTTGCGCTGTTGTTGCAGGAAAAACAGGTGCTGTTGTAACAGCATCATCCTGAACAAATCTTCTATCGCTGGTGCTTGAAATGCCGATACGAAGAATTCCACGGTAAGCCATTGTCTCAGAAGCATACATTTTACCAATGATAGTCTGATTACCATTCAAAAAATTCCATGTTGGTGCAGTGTTAAGGCCGTTACCACCAATGAAATTTCCGACATAATTAAGAACCGGGGTTGCGTCAATACCGATTGACCAATCTCCAGCTTCTGGAAGAAAGTTTTCACCTTTTTTGGATGTGAGGTCCTGTGCAAATGCAGCAGTAGCTCCGAAAGCTAAAGCAGCTATTAACAACGATGATTTTTTCATAAGTGTAGTTTTGGTTTACTTGGTTTGGTTTGGTTTGTTTAAATATTTTACCGCGAACAAAGATATTGCTTTATATGTTACTTATACGTTATTAACATTATGATACTTATTCACCCTATTCTGTTAATAACCCTGACGCCATTCTTTCTCACCGAGCATAGGAACAAATCTGAATGCCCCCATTTGTTTCGTAGTGATCTGTCCGTCAGGATGCTTATGAACCAAGGTCATTTCCTGCACATCTCCTTGACCTACGGGAATCATCATTAGCCCACCTGATTTAAGCTGATCCACAAGCATCTCCGGAATGAAAGTCGCGCCACAGGTCACTAATATTTTATCAAACGGCGCAAAAGCTGCAAGACCCTTATAGCCATCCCCATAAAAAAAGTTGGGATGATAACCCATTTCAGGTAAAAGCGTTCTAACCTTATCGCTCAGCAGTTTTTGCCTTTCAATAGTAAAAACACGTGCACCACATTCGAGCAGCACTGCTGTCTGGTAACCTGAACCGGTTCCTATTTCTAAAACCTTTTCTCCTTTTTTTATCAGCAGCTCCTGTGTTTGAAATGCGACGGTATAAGGTTGCGAAATGGTTTGACCGGCACCAATTGGAAATGCTTTATCTGCATAAGCGAATTCCAGGAATGCATTATCCATAAAAAAATGACGCGGTATATCACCAATTGCTTTCAACACTTTCGGATCCCTGATCCCTTTTGCGTAAATCTCGTCTACCAGCTTTTTCCGGAGACCTTTATGTCTGTAAGAATCCTGCATCAGCATGAATGTTTTATTTAATGAAAGGGTACGCTGCAGAAAGATCATGCACCAAAAGTAAATCCTCTCCTTAGTATAAAGAATGATAAATCTTTTACCGGCACATGAGCTACATCACACCGTTTAATTGTCGGCCTTTTTTGGGTAAACAACAAAACCATGTTGATATGTTGCGAATGTATACGAAGAAATGATCTGATTGGCCACATAGTTTTGTAAAAAATTAAACAGCTTATGTTGACAATCGGGGTGCTTGGTGCCGGAAATGCTGGTAAAACTCATATCCGCCTACTGAAAGAAATAGGTGCTTACAAGCTGATCGGGTTTTACGATCCTTCCAAAAAAACAGCAGATGCGGTTTCGGAGGAATTCGGATTAATGGCTTTTCCGTCTGCCGAAATGCTGCTGGAAGCGTGTGATGTAATTGATATCACGTCACAAACGGTTGTTAATTATAAGATTGCAGAAAAAGCGTTGCGGAAATCGCGGCATGTTTTTATTGAAAAGCCTTTTTCAAACAGCGTAGCGGAAACAAAATCGCTTATGCGGCTTGCTGTGGAAGCGAACAGTAAAGTACAAGTGGGTCAGAATGAGCGGTTTAATGCGGCTTTTATCGCTTCAAAACGGCATATCGGTGAGCCTTTGTTTATTGAAACGCAACGTTTGCATCCGATCCATTCGCTGGAGCAAAGCGCCTCGCTGGTCATGGATCTGCTGATCCATGATATTGACATTGTACTTAGCCTGGTAAAAGCCAATATCCGTCACATCAGCGCTACGGGAGTTGCAGTGATCAGCGACAGCGCAGATATTGTAAATGCCCGGATTGAATTTGATAACGGCGCTGTCGCTAGTTTAATGGTGAGCCGAGTGGCAATTGAAAATAAACACAGCTCCATGTTCTTCAGGAGAGGTGCTTATATCAATGTTGATTTTTTGGAAAATACCGCGCATATTGTTCACCCGGAGGATAAAACGGCAGCCTCCTTTTGCCTTGATGAACCAGAAGAGTTTGTTGAAGAAAGTCATATTAAGACATTGAATAACATGATTTTAAGCAAAATAGAAGTTGGCGCTTCCGATGCTGTTAAAATGCAACTTGAATCATTTGCCGCAGCCATTATCAATAATACCCGCCCGCTGGTTCCGATCGACGATGGGTATAATGCGATGGCTGTTGCGAATAAAATAATTGATCAACTCAGTCTTAACGCTACTTTTGCGGCCACTCATACAATAATTGCCTAACTCAGGGCGTTATACAGGTGGCTTTCATGAAACAACTATACGCTGCGACCTTATTTAACCTGATTGCCTGCACGATCTTAATCGGATCTTTCGCAGGTTGTTCCGTGCTGGATCCGGCAGAGGATATTCCTTCCTACATACATATTGACAAGATCACACTGAATGCACTCGCCAACCAGGGAACTTCCCGTGCGACTATAACAGAAGCATGGATCTTTATGGATGGCAAGCTGCTTGGTGGTTTTGAATTACCCTGCACGGTTCCAATCCTTGCCGACGGCACCCATTCGTTTACCATCCGTGGTGGCGTAAGAATGAACGGACTTTCTTCTACCCGTGCTATTTATCCCTCGTGGAAAGCATGGGAAAGTTCAGTTACTCTTATGCGCGGACAGAAAACTATTGTAGCCCCGGTTGTCACTTATTTCCCTGACTGGGATTTTTCCAACACCACCTGGCTGCTTGATTTTGATGGTTCCGGAACGAGCTTCATTTCGGATCCGACCTCACAGGCAATTATAATAAGGGACAGTATTCCTTGGGCATACGAAGGGCCTTATTCTGCTAAAATCCACCTGAATAATACGGACACTACTGTGTTTATCGGAGTTTCAGCAAGCCAATATTATATGCCAACTACGAAAGACACCTGGCTCGAATTCGATTACAAGAGCGATTGTGAATTTACCGTTGGCATTGAAGATCCCGCCACCCCTCCTAATAATAGGTATCGTGTTCCATGGCTGCTTGTTCAGCCTAATGGAAACTGGAAGAAAATTTATGTGCGCCTGACTGATGCTTTAGCTGAAGCATCACAGCTCAACGCTAACCC
Organism: Bacteroidia bacterium; assembly: GCA_039918435.1. GTDB lineage: Bacteria > Bacteroidota > Bacteroidia > Palsa-965 > Palsa-965. Next base: position 25,266 of record JBDSHN010000129.1, read on the forward strand.
TTCTTTTACACCCTACAAGATTTATTTTGCCATGGTCAATCCCTCGACTCAGGCGGAATCAACACTTTACATTGACAATATCAAATTGCTGAAATAGACCTGTTTATGAATAAGACCAGACAGGTGATTAAATACCTGCTGAGCGATACAATAGCTGCGTCCACTGCCTGGGTCTTATTCTATACCTACAGAAAGGTCAACATTGAATCGGTCAAATTCGGCTTTGATGTGCCCGTGATCTACGATAATAAATTCGTGGAAGGGCTGATCGGGGTTACCATTTTCTGGCTGCTTCTGTATACGCTTACCGGAACTTACCGGAATATTTACCGTAAATCGCGGCTGCGTGAATTGGGCCAGACCTTCCTGATCACACTTATTGGTGTACTCATTATTTTCTTCACCTTGCTGCTCGATGACACTGTTATTAATTACCGCAGCTATTATCTGAGCATTCTCACTCTTTTCGGAGCCCATTTTGTATTTACTGCTACCGGAAGGATGTTCTTTTCTACCATTACGAACAGCCAGATCCGCAGCCGTAAACTGGGGTTCAATACCATTATGATAGGCAGCAATGCTACTGCACTGAAACTTTACAACGAGCTTGAATCGCAGAAACGATCGTGGGGGAATATTTTTGTGGGCTTTGTGCACGTCGACCAGCGGAACGGGTATTCTGAGGAATTGAAAGCCAGGATTCCGCATCTCGGCGAAGTGGATCAGCTGAATAAGATCATAAATGACAATAAGGCCGATGAGGTGATTATTGCCATTGAATCGTCGGAGCATGACCGGCTGAATTCCATCATTAACCTGGTGGATAATACAAATGTCATGATCAAGATTGTGCCCGATATGTATGACATTTTATCGGGGCAGGTTAAGATCACTTCTATTTATGGTGCGCCGCTCATTGAGATAAAGCGGGAAATTATGCCGCCGTGGCAGGAATCGCTGAAACGCATTATTGATATTTGCGCTTCCATTTTTGCGCTTACTGTGTTTTCTCCGGTTTACCTGATCGTATCACTTTGTGTGAAGTTCAGTTCCCGCGGACCCATTTTTTACAGTCATGAGCGAATTGGCCTGCACGGAAAGCCATTCATGATTCACAAGTTCCGCTCCATGTTTACCGATTCTGAAAAGGCGGGCCCGGCACTTTCGAGCAAACACGATCCGCGCATAACTCCTTTCGGCCGCTTCATGCGTAAAATGCGGATAGATGAAATTCCGCAGTTCTACAATGTGCTTATCGGCGAAATGTCGCTGGTGGGTCCGCGCCCCGAAAGGCAATTCTTCATCGACCAGATTGTTGATATTGCCCCGCATTACCGCCATCTCCATAAAGTAAAACCGGGAATTACTTCGTGGGGACAAGTGAAATATGGTTATGCTGAGAATGTGGAGCAGATGATAGAACGGTTGAAATACGATCTGCTTTATATTGAGAATATGTCGTTGTATGTGGATTTTAAAATATTGATTTATACTGTGTTGATTGTGGTTCAGGGGCGGGGGAAATAGGCCACAGATTACGCAGATTAAAAATCTTCGATAGAAAGATTCCCTTGCATGGGATTTAGTGACTGGGTGACTGAAAAAGGGAATGGTGAATTAAGAAATGTGACACTACAAGGGAAATCATGCATTCACCCTTTCACCAGATCAACCAATTCTTCCCCCAAAAAATGTCCCCATTTCCGGTTACTGATTACCAATCACCATTAACTTTGCCGCTCTCTCTAAATTAAGATAAACACTATGAAAAACATCGCCGTTATTGGTTCGGGTACTATGGGAAATGGAATTGCTCACGTTTTTGCCCAGTTTGGTTACGACGTTACACTTGTCGACATTTCAAAAGAAGCGTTGGATAAAGGAATCAATACCATCACCAAAAACCTTGACCGCCAGGTAAGTAAAGGATCATTGACGGAAGCTGATAAAGCTGCTACGCTGGCAAGGATTGTGCCGGTTACGGATCTTGCTGCTGGTGTGAAAAATGCAGAACTTGTAGTGGAAGCGGCAACGGAGAATGTGGATCTGAAACTGAAAATATTCCGTGACATTGATGCAAATGCCCCGGCAAATGCAATATTGGCTTCGAACACTTCTTCGATTTCGATCACTAAAATTGCAGCAGCAACAAAACGCGCCGATAAAGTTATTGGCATGCATTTTATGAACCCGGTGCCGGTAATGAAGCTCATTGAAGTAATTCGTGGTTATTCTACAAGCGATGAAGTGACTGCGACAATCATGGAGCTTTCAAAGAAGCTGGAAAAATCGCCGGTGGAGGTGAATGATTTTCCGGGATTTGTGGCGAATAAAATATTGATGCCGATGATCAATGAAGCGATAATCACACTTTTTGAAGGTGAAGCAGGTGTGGAAGAAATAGACACGGTAATGCGTTTAGGAATGGGCCACCCGATGGGACCGCTGCGATTGGCCGATTTTATCGGACTTGATGTTTGCCTTGCGATTCTGCGTGTGCTGCATGATGGTTATGGCAATGCGAAATATGCACCTTGCCCGCTTTTGGTGAATATGGTGATGGCAGGACATTTAGGAAATAAATCGGGCAAAGGATTTTATGATTATGCTGAACCGAAAAATCCGTTGGTTGCTGAGCGTTTCCGTAAAAAGGGTTGATTGGTAATAGGGGGATTGGTGTCCGCCGCGGCGGAGATGATTGGAAGTAAAATAGTTTTTTTCCTGCCGCCTGCGCCTTCCTCCGCGGCAGATTGAATGCTCCTTCCCCAAAGAAAGTGATTGGTTTGCGTGGGTGCGCGATTGAACTCAAAGGGTTCCGCAAGTGATGTGCGCTGTGCCCTTTGAGGTTTGCGCGATGGAAAATGCGATGGCTCGTATAGTTTACAGCTGGAAAATAGAATAAACGATTCCCACGCAAATCAATTCTGCGATTAAACCGATAACGATTGCGACTACCGGCATCGTCGCTTTATAGCCATTTGCCAATGATTTCTTTCTTCCTAAAATTCCCAGCAAAACAGAGAACGAACAGAAGAACATCCATGCAATTGCAAGGCCCATTCCCCCTCCTCTTCCTTCCTCCACATCTGCAATTCCAAGGCTGATAAAAAGCACAATCGGAGTTCCAAGCAAAGCAAGAATGGAGATAATAAGGGCGGCAATGCTTAAAGGTTTGCCGGGGTTTGTTGAAGTTGTTTCATTCATAATTTGTCGTTTATTCTATTCGTCTAAAATAAAAAAAAGACTGCTCAATTAAGGGGAATTACCCCTTTAGCTCACAAGTAGCAGTTTCTTGAAATGGAACATTTTTTACAAGAAATGTCTTCAATCTCTCTTGCCTTTGGTGTGCATCTATTTGGCCTATACTCCGAAGCATCTTCAACTTTAGCCGCTCCTAACTTTTTTTCTTCGTAATTTATTCTTTTTCTTTTACCCATAACATCTATTTATTTGCTAATAGTAAATGTTTTTATGGAAAAAATCAATCCCATAAAAACATTATAGCAAATGGAAAGGGAACCCAATTTGGATTCCCTTTCTACTTTTTAGAGCCTTGGTGAGTTAAAGGGGAATTCCCCAATCAAGAACCGGCTTTTTAATATGAACTAATGATTAGTGCATTGTGATTGTGTCGATTTTCATTGTGTCGAGCATATTGTGAAGGTCATTAAGTCCTGTCCCAAGGCCAGAAGCAATTTTGTACATCCAGTAACCTACCAGAATCAAGGCAACAAGGTTGAGGATAATACCTGTAAGCATAACGCCTCTGTTCGGGTTATTTCCGCCTTTTGCCATGAAAAAAGCAACAAGGCTAAGAATGAATCCAGGAAGTGCAAGCCAAAGTGCGCCTGCTCCAACGTAAGGAACAATTGACCAGATAAGTGCAACGATACCGATAATCATTCCGGCCATTCCAAGGCCTTTGCCTTTTGTAGATACCAGGGGAGTGTTAGATTGTTCCATTGTAGAAATTTTGGTTTTTTTTAAATGTTTAACTGAGAACAAAAAAAGACCTTTTAAAGGGACTTTCAAACACCATCCACTTCATTTTATTAACATTTATTATACCACTGAAAGTCAACATATTATATTAGTTATCAATACTTCTTTCCGCTCCAGCTCTCCCAGGCAGCACGTTGCAGCTCATCAGGATTATCTTTCCGGCGCACTTTCGAATTGGAATAATAGGTTTCTGCACCGGCATTTAATCGCAGCGTTTTTACTTTTCCTGCACTCGCCACAATTAATTCTGCATCTTTTCCGTCAAAAAATTTCAGCCATTCCGCCATATCTGCTTTTACCTGCATGCCATTCACGGCAAGAATTTCATCGCCTACGCTCAACCCTTGCTTTTCCGCCGGTGAACCGTAATAGATCTCAGAAACCTTGGTTGCACCCGCAGGCTCAAGCACTTTAAAACCGTAAAAATGTTCATTCGGCTTTCTGCTTTCAACAAACTCCAATATGCAGCCGATGCTATTCAATGCTTCAGCAATTACCGGCTCGTATGAATTGGGTTTGTAGAAATAATTATTCCAGTAATAGCTGAAATCGGCACCCGCTTCTTCTTCTATTATGCGTTTGTAATCTGCTTCAGAATAACCGTGCCCAATTAATGCGAATTCTTTCCACAACCTGCGCATCACATTATCCAGCGATTTTTTATTGGACGTGTTTTTTCGAATGAACATATCCGTCACGAACGCAAGCAAACATCCTTCGTGATAAATAGAAGTTTTGCGATGCGGCACACCCGGAACATATCCGTCTACCCAGGAATCAAACGAAGCTTCCGACACGGACTGAAAATGCCGTGCATGCGATTCGAAATGGTGGTCGAGGCGCTCATTAAACGTTGGCCAGAATTCATCTTCCTTCCAGACACCCGAACGGAAAAGCAAATAATCGCCGTAATAAGTGGTCACGCCTTCGCACACATAACCGAGGCGCGAATAATTTTCTTTTGTAAAATCATAAGGCATCATTTCCGCCGGACGAATTGCTTTGATATTCCATGCATGAAATAATTCGTGACAGCTCACGCCCAGGAAATCATTGTACGTTTCGCCTTCCATCAACCGGTAAGCAGGGCCTAAAGCGATAACTGTTGATGCCGTATGTTCAACACCATGATAAAAACGCTGCGGCAGTACCTGGAAAAGGAAATGATATTCTTCAGCAGGAAAGCTGCCGAACATCGCCATTTGTTCCGCGATGAAAATAAAAAAGTCGGAAATTATTTTTCCCCATTGCGGCTTTACCTGTCCTTGGAACCAGATATTGAATTCAATACCATCCAGCACAAAATGATTTTGCTTTAAAGAATTACTTGCGATAAAAGGAGAATCGGCAAGGTGGTCAAAATCTCGCGCGATCAATACATTTTTTTCTTTCTTCAGTGCGCAGGCGATTTTCCAACCGGAAGGAATTTCCAGTTCAACGCGGCATTCTTCTTTTATTTTTGCGGGATTGTAAACAAGGCAATTGACAGGATTCATATACAATTGCGAATCGTCGACAAACGTAGAGCCTGCATTTAGTTCATTCGCAAAATATTCATAACGCACAGTAACGCTTGATGAATTTTCAGAAGCAATGCTCCAGCGATCTTTCGTGATCTTATCGGTTTTAAGTTCGCGCATATCCGAATCATACGCACGAAAATTGCGGACGTTCTTAGCGAAATTTGCCAATTCATATCTTCCCGGCCTCCACGACGGAAGCTGAATTTCAATATTCTCTTTTCCAGCATTATCAGTGGTCGCCTCTATTTGTATATAGCGTGACGAAGGATGGAGGGAAGAAATTCTGTACTTCATAGAAACAAAATTTGCTAATATGCTAATATGCTAATCAAAATTAACTCATTAACACATTAGCACATTAGCATATTAACACATTAGCAAATTCTTTTTAGCAGACCTTATACACCCAATTGTGCGGATCTGCAATTCTTCCGCGGCGGATGCTGTCGAGTGCTTTGCTTACGCGTTTTGAAAAAGATTTATCGGTGAGCTCGGGCAATTTATAATCGACACCTTCATAACCAATGTCGGAAATATGCGCGATGGTGGCTGCAGTTCCTGTTCCGAACGCTTCGGTCAATGTTCCGTTTTGCAATGCCGTGATCATTTCATTTACTTCAACGCGTCGTTCTTCCACTTGCATTTCCCAATCGCGGGCCAGTTTAAGCACACTGTCGCGGGTAATGCCGGCAAGAATTGTATCGCTAAGATTGGGAGTGATCAATTTATCACCGATCGTAAACATCAGGTTCATCGTGCCTGATTCTTCCACGTATTTATGCTCGCGTCCATCGGTCCAGATCAATTGATCGTACCCTTCTTTTCTTGCCACTGCTGATGGATAAAGTGAACGGCCGTAATTGCCCGAAGCTTTTACAGAGCCAACGCCTCCTTCCACTGCGCGGAAAAATGTTTTCTCTACTTTAACTTTCAACGGATGGTTATAATAATTTCCAACCGGTGAAGCAATAATGAGAAACATATACGAATCAGAAGGTTTAACTCCGATATAATCGTCGGTGGCAATAAGAAAAGGACGAATGTAAAGTGATCGGCCATCACCGGCAGGAACCCAATTCTGATCAAGTCGAAGCATTTCCACGAGACCTTCCATGAAAACATCTTCTGGAACATCGGGCATTGCCATTCGCACAGCAGATCTATTCAACCGTTTTTGATTTTCGAGCGGGCGGAATAAAAGCACTTCGCCATCATCCGAGCGATAAGCTTTAAGTCCTTCGAAGATCGACTGACCATAATGCATGACAGAACTTGCGGGGCTTAACTGAAGATTTCCATAAGGAACAATGCGCGAGTTTCCCCATTTTCCGTCGTGGTATTCGGCAAGGAACATGTGATCAGAGAAAACTTTTCCGAATGGAAGATTATTAATATCAAGGCCTGGCAAGCGGGAATGCTGTGTCTTTTGAACATCAATTGTAATTGTGTCGCTATTCATAAAATGCTTTATTCTGAGTTTGTTTAGGCTGGAGCTATATTTACAAATATGCCAATTATATTCGGGAAGTTTGTCTCTGAAAGTCTCGTTTTTCGACGGGTCGTGACATTATCCATATAAAAGCCTTAATTTAGTCATGAATGAAACAGCTGCTTCTTTATACGTTTGTTTTTCTAATCGCGTTTACATTGGTTTTAGTCCCCGGATGCAGCGGCAAAAAACATGCAAAAAAATACGCGCCCTGCAATTGTCATGATTTTTAGATTTGCGGCTTTGTAATTTTCTTTTTGTATTGTGAAATTTCAAGAAAATAGTTTCGTAACAATTCGTTTTTATTTCGTTCCGCAGCAGCGGATCGTACCCAATAGTAATTCGTAACCCATCAAATACTTCATCTGCGTTATTGCATTAAACCGCTCATTTATTGAAATTTGATAAATCCATTACAATATGTTCAAAGTGAATATATCAAACGTAATTTTCAGCTGTCTTCTTATTTGCATTGGCTTATTTTCCTGTAAAGAGAACGAAGTACCTGACGGTGGGCCATGTTCATATAGTACCAGCACTTCCGGTGCTACGGTGATCGAAATAGAAAAAACAGATTCACTTCATTCCGAAATCAAATTCGCAGTTGTAAATGAAAACAACGCGGATAGCATCACCTATTCACAATTTTTCCATGAATATGCAACTGCGGAAATTATTCAAAAATACGACCTTCAGCCTGGCAATGTATTCAGTTACGAAGAACATTATATTGTCAAAGGCGCTTGTACTCCAAAATATTATTCACTCACGCTGAAGAAATTTGATGCGGAGAAGAAGTGACTTCTGAATGCTAATTGGCTTATACTTAAAAATTAAAATATGACTCCCTTGCTGCGATCCATTCTCATTGTTCTTTTCTTTTCTTTCGCGTTTATTGGAAAAGCGAATGCACAAAGGGAAAAACCTAAAGGCGGATCTTGCTCTTACAAGACGGAAATCTTTCCTGCTACAGTAATTATGGTAGCAAATATAGATTCTATCCGCGTGTTCATTCTTTTTTCCGTTGAAAAATATGGTACCATCGATACAATATCTTATTACAGTGAATTTCACATACATCCCGGCAAAGAGGTGATTGACAAATATGACCTTCGGGTGGGTAACGTTTTCAACTACGAAGTGAAAAGTATTATTTCAGGACATTGCTCGCCGCATATAGAAAGACTGATGCTAACCAAATATGTCTCGCCTGCAGAGGTGCCAGGAAATTAATACAATTCATGTTTGTGGCACTTAAAATTCAATACCCTGCAAACTTCTTCGACCTTCAAAAGAACGAGCTTTACTTTTGCAAAAAAATAAATTGCAAAAAAATCCAACCATTCGTCGGCCTTAGATCCCCACTGGTCGAATAAAATGTGAGGTTTATAATACACTTGCTACTTAACAATTTTTAGAGCGGCACGTTTTTGGGGTTAAACGTGTCGCTTTAGTTTTTCACCAAAATTCCAAATCAAAATTTCTCAGATTCGGCCCGCCTCCATAACCAGTGACGTAAGCGTTCTCGTCCAAACAATTCAAACCCAGAACCCCGAACTAACAACTCAGAACTAACCACTACCTTTACAAGCTATGTCCCTCATTTCCGCAAGCGGTATTACAAAATCATACGGAACACTTCCTGTTTTACGAGGAATCAATCTTGCTATTTCCAGCAGTGCAATTGTTTCAATTGTCGGCGCTTCCGGAGCCGGAAAAACTACGCTGCTGACTATTCTGGGAACACTTGACCGTGCTGATGGCGGACAACTTATCATTGACGGACAGGATATTTCACAGCTGAATACAAAACAACTTGCTGCTTTCCGGAATAAAAGAATAGGTTTTGTTTTCCAGTTTCATCATCTGCTTCCGGAATTCAGTGCGCTTGAAAATGTTTGCATGCCGGCTTATATCGCTAAAACGGAAAAAGCAACAGCAGAAAAACGTGGCAAAGAATTATTAGCATTGCTTGGACTTGCTGATCGTATCACGCATAAACCTTCGGAACTTTCAGGAGGCGAACAGCAGCGCGTGGCAGTAGCGCGGGCCTTAATAAATAATCCTGCGGTAGTCTTTGCCGACGAGCCTTCCGGAAATCTCGATTCTGCAACATCAAAAAGTCTGCATGAATTATTTTTCCAGCTTCGTAAAGATCTTGGTCAGACTTTTGTGATTGTTACTCACAATGAGGAATTAGCTGCTATGGCAGATCGGAAGCTTACAATCAAGGACGGATTGGTAGTGTAAAATACAGTTTGTATTGCTCTAATATACAGCCTTACATGATACAAGATTCGGGAATTTTCGCGGGTGAAATTTCTTTATATGCCCATGATAATTTCCCCACAATTATTGTTTTTTGCTGAAATTATTCCCCAATTCATTTTCCACCTGATTTTCCAATGTGTTGATAAGCACAGAAATAATCTCAGGCATGATTCTGTTATGTTTACCTGAAACTTAATTTCATGAAAATTTTAGAGGTTAAGGTGATGCGCGGACCAAACATTTGGTCGAATTACCGTAAGAAGTTAATAGTGATGAAACTCGATCTCGGAATTTACGAGGAGCTTCCCACAAATCTTATAGAAGGTTTCGGTTCTGCCCTTCAGCAAATCCTTCCCTCCTTACATGCACACCGCTGTTCTTATGAATTTGAAGGCGGACTTTTTCAGCGGATAAAAGATGGCACGTGGCTCGGGCATGTTGTTGAGCATATTGCCCTTGAATTACAAACCCTTGGCGGAATAGAAGTGGGCTACGGCAGAACCCGTTCCACTGATCAGGAAGGTATTTATAATGTTGTATTTTCTTACGAGATCGAAAAAGCCGGCATTCTGGCAGGTCGTAAAGCAGTAGAACTTGTTCAGTCTATCATCGACAAAACTGAATTCGATCTTGAAGAAACAATAAACGCATTGGCGAGAATCGCACGTCGAAGTAAGTTCGGTCCGAGCACACAATCAATTCTTGACGAAGCAAAAAAAAGAAATATACCATATACACGTCTTGATGACCAATCGCTCGTGATGCTTGGTCAGGGAAAAAATCAAAAATTTATTCGTGCTACTGTTGCTTCCACCACAAGCAGTCTCGGAATAGATCTCGCTGCAAATAAAGACAAAACAAAACGGATGTTGCAGCAGGCCTATATTCCTGTACCGAAAGGTTTGGTTGTTCAAGACCTGCAAGAGCTGGAAGAAGCCATTGAAGAGCTTGGATTTCCATTGGCAATTAAACCGCTAAATGGAAATCATGGCCGTGGAATTACAACGAATATCACTTCTAAGGATCAAGCTTTGAATGCGTTCCTGCATGCAAATAAAATTTCGGGCAACGTAATCGTTGAACGTTTTATTACCGGCCAGGATTATCGTTTTCTTGTGGTGAATTATAAGCTGATTGCAGTGGCAAAAAGAACGCCGGCCATGGTAATGGGTGATGGAAAATTAAATATTGCACAGCTCATTGAAGAAGTAAATAAAGATCCGCGTCGTGGAAATGGCCATGAAAATACATTAACCCGAATTCACATCGACGGGATTACGGAAAATATTCTTGCAGATAAAAAACTGGCGCTTGGTTCTATTTTGCCGCTCGGAGAAATCCTGTTTTTAAAAGATACTGCCAACATCAGCACCGGCGGAACGTCACGTGATATCACCGATCATGTTCATCCGCACAACGTTTTTCTTGCTGAACGTATTGCAAGATTAATGCAACTTGATATCTGCGGCATTGATATTATTGCCCGTGATATCGATACACCGATTACTGTAAAAACAGGCGCAGTGCTTGAAGTAAATGCAGGTCCCGGATTTCGGATGCACAGCGCACCGGCAAAAGGAATTGCAAGAAATGTGGCTTCACCGGTTGTCGATATGCTTTTTCCGGATAATGCACCGGGACGGATTCCAATTGTTGCTGTGACCGGTACAAACGGAAAAACTACCACCGTGCGTCTTATTGCGCATCTCGCACAACAGGCCGGACATAAAGTAGGTTTTACCACAACAGATGGCATTTACATTGACGGAACAGCTATTTATCACGGCGATTGCAGCGGTCCGACAAGTGCTGGTGTTGTGCTCCGCGATCCGTTGGTCGATTTTGCAGTGCTTGAATGTGCACGCGGCGGCATTCTGCGTTCAGGACTTGGCTTTGACCAATGCAATGTCGCGGTTGTCACCAATGTAACAGAAGATCACCTCGGTCTCGGCGGCATAAATACCATTGAAGATCTTGCAAAGGTAAAAGCAGTTGTTCCATCAAGTGTTGTTGAAGACGGTTATGCCATTCTGAACGCAGATGATGATCATGTTTATGCAATGCGCAGAAAGCTGGATTGCAAAATTGCCTTGTTCAGCCTGGATGCAACCAGTTTGCGCGTCAAAAAACATTGTGATAAGGACGGACTCGCTATTGCAGTTGAAAAAGAATACATCACGCTTTACAATGGCAAATGGAAAACACGCATTGCAAAAGTGAATGAGATACCGATTACATTCAACGGTACAGCTGAAGTAATGATTAAAAATGTTTTACCATCCGTACTTGCAGCATACGTCAGCGGAATCACTGTTGAGCAAATTGCAGTTGGTCTGAAAACGTTTATTCCATCACATGAAACAACACCGGGACGAATGAACTTGTTCGATTTTAAAAACTTCCGCTTCATGCTTGATTACAGTCATAATACAGATGCATATATTCAATTACAAAAATATATGATCACTGTAAAGGCGAGTAAAAAGATCGGTATCATAGCTGCAACGGGCGACCGTCGTGATGATGATATTCGTAATATGGGGTTTTACGCCGCACAGATTTTTGATGAAATCATTATCCGCCATGACAAAGATGGCAGGGGCCGCAGCAATGACGATCAAACCAGGCTCTTAAAAGAAGGTATTGCAAAAGTGGATGCTGATAAACCGGTGAAAGTAGTTTCAGATGAATACACTGCCCTGGAATATGCAGTTAGTTACGCACCTGTAAATGCATTTGTTTTTGCATGCGCTGATCATGTTCATACTTCTATTGAAATGGTAAAAGAGCTGCAAGCGCGTCCTGAGCACGGTGAACTATTTGAACAATATCCATCGAAAACTTTTCTCTCCTGATTCCAAATGGAAAGCTTTTGATGGTTGGTGATGAAAAGGCATTTCCTTTTCCCTGCTCATTTTTCATTGTGAGTTTGACATTGAACATTTCTGCCGTTATGAAAATTTCCCATGCTTTTAGTTTTCGCACTTTCACCTTTTTTTTCAATTCGTACCTCTTTAAAATGATCAGGGGCAACTCCCTTTCGGAAATCGCCCCTGTTTAAAAAGTGCAGACCTGTAAGCCGGGTTCTGTTTCCGCTTTGCGAACGAATCGCTCACGGCTTCTGTCATTTCTCTTGGGCCACAATCACTCATGGCCTCCAGCAACCTACCCATCCTGATCTTCACCGAAGTGAAATGCGACGAGCAATCGCAGAATCAGAACCTATTTGGTTTTTCAACGCCTGGGGTTTACCAATGCAATTGTCGCCAACTACAGCGTGCGCTCTTACCGCACGTTTTCATCTTTTCCACAAAGGACAGCAAGCTGACTTTGCGGTAGTTTTCTTTTCTGTGGCACTTTCCATAATTCAGCATTCCTGCTAAACCTCTTCCCGTTAGGAAGCAAACTGCTCTTTGTTGCCCGGACTTTCCTCCCCATCGTAAAACGGGACGACAGAATAGTCTGCGCTGCAAAGATACATTTATCTGCGCGTTGATTTACTTCACTTTATTTTCCACCCATTCTGAAAGCTCGAAATACTGTTCAAATGGTTCTTTCGCCAGCTTCTTTAGCGGAGAAGCATTCAAGGTAAATATTTGTTTACGCTTTTTAACCGTGTCTGACCGGCTTACCTGCTTCATTAACTCTATAAATGCGAAAGCAAAATCATCCTCTATATTTTGTTTCTGAAAAAATCGCTGTGCTGTTTGCGCAAGGTGTATGAGCAGATCATAATTTCCCAATTCAAAATGGATGCATAAGCGCAGCAAATGTGAGTAGATGAAAAAGTCAAGCTTCACTCCTTCATTATTTACATTCAAGACCGGGCTTAAAAGATGAAGGCTTTCGCGGAACAATCTATTCACAAAATAAACGCGTGCAAGCTTTACATTATCTGTCAGCAAAATATTTTTTCGCAGGTTTTTCGGGCTTCGGATCTGCTCAAATTCTTTTGCTGCTTTCAAAGCTTCAGCGTAACAGTTTGTTCCAAGAAGTATTCTTGATTCATAGCCGAAAATTGCACTCACCTGCTCCTGTTGAATATCCTGACTTGCAAATGAAGAAAGCTTTTTCACAAATGATTTAATTTCTGAAATATAGATCAGACCTTCGTCAAACTTTTTCAGCGAAATGCAACGGTTAGTTAGATTCGAAATGGTTACAAAAAATTTAAATGCCGACTCCGTTTTAAAATGTTCATGCTGCTCGTAAAGCCGGTAATTTTTCAATGCATAGCTATACCCGCCTTTCATATCACCGCTGAAATAAGCCGACAGATACAAGGTGCTGTAAAGAAGATCAGTTATACGGAAACTGTTTTGATATTTTTTTAACAGCAAAAGCTGGCTCTTCATCTTATTTTTAATCTCCGCTCTTGTCTCTTTCGTGGTGTATTCGCCCTGGCCCTGGCTGATGATGACAATAGAATAAATTTCCTTCTGAATAACTGCATAGGCAAATATCAGTTCTGTAAGCCGTTGTTTATCGGAAAACCCTTCCGCTTCATAGACACTTAATTTCCTGTAATTTCCTGTGCGACCATAAATACGGTATTGCCATTCAATCAGCTCAAGATGGAAATTCCAAAGCTCATATTTTTTTGCAATGCCGATTCCGTTATCCACGAGTTTCTGGCATTGCGCAGTAAGACGTTTTCTATAGAGAATTTCTATTGTCTTCAAAGTATCCTGCAGCTCCATCACAGCACTGCTTTCAGTATAAAATGCACGCAACATTTTCAACAACTGCTTATACAGGTAATTTTTTTCGTACGATATATTGATCTTATATGCAGCAAGTTTTTTATTCAGTATTTTCGAATCATAGGTAGTCATTTTGTCGAGCGCATCAAAAACTCTGACGTAATTCTTATCATTCCCCCGCGTATTTGAAAAAACACGGAAATACCTTTTTTCATTTTGGGTAAGCACTTTTACCAGCTCAAATGTGACATCTGATTTGTTCATGAATCCTATAGTTTGGGATTATTTACATAGGTAGGATATAAATATAGCTGTTTTTGAAACCAAATAAATAAGCAAAAAATAATTTTATCCGTATCTGATTTATGGATAGGTTCACGTACTCAAAAAAAACATTATGAAAAAAATAATTCTCTTTTTATTCTGCATTTCTGCGCTTTCATTTATCACCATTACAAATGCCAGCGCGATTGGAAATAAAAATTTCACTTCGATTACTATCCAATACGAAGAATCGCCGAATATTGCTTTAGGACAAACCATCAAAATCGGGATTGTTGCGCTTACTGATAAAGGAAAAGAATTTAAGACGCCCGGCTTTTTAGCACCGTCCATTTTAAAAACTGCTGAATGGACACTATTCAAAATTGAAGTAGAAGGCGGCACTTATGACAATGGCGCAATAACCATAAGTGAAAATTTTTCCGACATTAAAAACCATGAAATAAAAATTACAGCAGCAGCAGTAAATAATCCTGAAGTAAAAAACGAATTGATCATAAAACTGAATTATAAAGGAACGACTGTTGCCAATTTTGATGGTGAAAGCGGCAGTCGCGGTAAACAAGGAGCCAGCGGAAGAAATGGCGCAAATGCAGTGACAAGTTCCGACCAGGCAGGGCAGGCAGGAATGGGCGGCATGGGTGGACAAGGCGGAAATGGTGTTGCAGGACAAGACATCGAAGTATCCGTCAAACTGCAATTTGATGAAGGATTAAAAAAAGAGATGTTGTACGCATTGGTAAAAAGCAAAACCACTGGTAAACAACAATTATTTCTGGTAGATCCAGATGGCGGAAAATTAATTGTGAGCGCAAATGGCGGAAGAGGCGGCGAAGGTGGCGAAGGCGGACAAGGGGGAAAAGGTGGTGATGATACCTACCGGCAATTCTCTACCAATGGCGGACCGGGAGGACAAGGCGGCAATGGAGGAAATGGTGCAAACGGAGGAACAATCACCGTGTATATGGATCCGTCAACAGACAAATTAAGTTCCGGTACACTTACATTTTCAAATGAAGGTGGCGCCGCGGGAAGTGCGGGTCAGGCCGGCTCTGGTGGATTTAAAGGTTACCACAACAATGCAGTAAATGGCCCGCAGGGAACTCAGGGGGTATCCGGAGATTCCGGAACAAAAGGTCCGGCAATAAAAACGGTGAAACAAAAAGTGGAAATCAATGCCGGAAAAACTACTGGCCCAGTTTCAACAATGTCATCGGGAACAAACACATCCACTACTCCAACCGATGTAGTACTTGCTTCATCTCCTTCAGGAATTACAGATGCAGGCAAGCTTACTGCATTCGATAAAAAGAAGCCGGGTTATTTTGAAGAAAAATATGACAGCGGCAAAATAAGGAAACAGGGATATAAGGTCAATGGAAAGCTGGAAGGTGAATGCAGGGAATATGTGAGTAATACAAAAGAAGTTTACGTTACCTATTATAAAAATGGATTGAAGGAAGGCAAAGCATTTCAGTATGCAAATGACGGTACGTTAAAATCAGAAGGCCAGAATAAAAACGATCTCATGGAAGGCGAATGGAAATTTTACGTTAAAGGGGTGCTGGATGAAACCATTATTTACGTTGAAGGTGTGCAGCAGGAATAAAAATTGAAATTGGCTGATCCTATATTTATAAATTGCATTTCGTGATAAGCATTGGAACTATACAAAAAACTATTTTCGCAATTGCGATGAAAACAAAAAATAAAACGATAAGCTTATGAAACGCCTTCTTCGCAATATTTTTTGGATCCTCGGGCTGCTCATCCTATGCGTACCTGCAGGTTACTTCATTGCTTTTATTGAAGATAAAAGATTCGTGCCAAGTGAATTTGTGATGAATCTTATTCTCGGCGGAATTGCAATGGCTGTGGTGTTAAGTGTGTTTTGCCTTCCGGTTTACATTGTTTTAAAAGTACGTGGTGCTGCCGATCCGTTAAAGCCGACATTACGTGTATTTAGTGTTCTTGTTATTTTACTGCTTATAGTAGCTGGTATAAGAATGCCATCTGCAATAAAAGAAAGAGACCGCAAGGACTTTCTTGAAGATTTGAAAGAAACATTAACCACCACGTATACTAAAAAGATCAGTGAAATGCCGGATGCTCCCGCCGAATTAAAAGAGCATGCACAGGAAGTTGCCATCTGCATTTATTATGAAATTAAAAGCAACGAAGAGCTCGTCGACCAAATGATGACGACTCCTGATCCGAAAAACTTCACAGCAACTTCACCTGAAATAAAAAAAATGGTGGAAAAATGTTTCAGCCTTTATATGGATTCAATACCGAATAAATAACGGTTACATCCCATGCCACAGGCCACATGGCTCCTGCTAAAAATTAAAATGCAGCCCAAGACTAACAGAAAGCGTATTCAAAGGCACATACGATCGTAATGCTTTTGTTGGCTCTCCGGAATTTTGATTCATCGTCTGATCGACACGCTCTACGTATTCAAACTTTTTTTCACTTGTTGTCATATTGCCAAGCTGATCTGCATCATTAAATTTTACTTCTGTGTATTCACCATATTTAGCGCCCCATGAAATAAAATAACGCGACAGCTCACCATACAATGAAATATGTTCCGATAAACTATACGTTAGTCCGAATGAACCCGTAAAACCGACATACTTTCCACCGGTATATTCAAATGATTCATAAAGAATATCGGTTCCTGCAGGGTCAGAGGTGGTGCGCGTATGGTTATCGATCATCTTATTCATCAATCCAAAAGCCAAAGCAACTCGCGAATAAACACGTAATTTTTTTTCTCCATAGCCCAGTCGTATGCCGGGAATTAAACGGAAAGATGTTGCATGAATTTCATTCACATGAGTGATGCTGGTGATGTTATCAATATCAACATTAGTGAATGTATACGGTGAGCCTGCCAGGTAATTTGCTGCAAGCTCTAAACCGATCACATTGGTGAGCATATAACCGCCGTAAACATTAAAATTTGCACCTTTTCCGTATGAACCTTTTATACCTTCCTTATAATAGGTATTGTTGACATTATTCTCCTCACTATTATAACCGATAATTGTCCGTGAAGTTCCGACACCATAACCGCCACCAAAGCCAAAAATAATTCCGCCACCTTCTGAAGTTTCCTGCGCATTTAAGAGTTGCATTGAAAAAAAAGAGAAAGCAATAACAATAAAATTACGCGTTGTCATATATGTATTAAAATTGGATGGGTTGTTTACTACGCAATGTAAGTCAGGAGAAAAATCTTATAGAAATGATTTCGATAAATGGACATTTTAAGGTGATGCTTTGATTTGCAAACAAAATATCGCAAGACTGCTTTTCAATGAAGCAACACTTCCGTTGCCCCAAAACCATATCGCTGGTAAGAACCGTCATGAAAACGAATGCCTTTATATCCAGCTAAAACTCTTCGTACTTCACTTTTCAACCGTCCGTTCCCTACTCCATGTATAAACGTAATGCGCTGGTAATGATTCCCGATCGCTTCATCCAGCTCTTTCTGCATGTGCCTGAGCTGAACATCAATCAACTGCGCATTTGTAAGTCCCGCCCAATTGTCCATCAGCTCTTCAATATGCAGATCTACTTCTTTATCCAGTTGCTGATTTTTCAAATGCGGCACCGATCGTTTTTCTGAAAAAGAATTCCGCTCTTTCGCTTCCAGCATGCGTTTGATATCTTCATTATTGATAAAAGGCCGCTCTGACTCGGCAGGTGCATTTTCTTCGAGCATTTCAATCTCCGCGAGATACGCACGTTTGCCGGTAAGCATGTCTTCGGTGTACGTAGCATCTTTAAAAAACTTCACGCCTTTCAAACGCAGTTGATCCGAAACAGGATTACGATGAGCGTAAGCATCTCCGCTGAAAAACAGAATATCGGTTTTCACAGTGCCCCATTCGTCAATCTGCTGCGGTGTGAGCTTGTCGATTTTTTCCTGTCCCCGCGGACGCAACGCTCCCGAGTGAATGCAGATCCAGTCGCGACCGTCTTTCAGCGAGATGGTGAAATAAATATCGTATTCGCTGTGATTCAGCAAGACCAATTCAATCTCACCCGCCGAAGGAAACTGCTGATGCTTTGGAATAAAAGCCAGGTAAATTCCATCCGCATAACGGTTGTTCACCGAAGTTTCATACGCCTCAAAATCCTCTTCAACCATTTCATTTTCGACTGCTCTCGGTTTAACCGAGAGCGCTTTCTTTCCTGCCGCTTCTTTTTCATTATCCGGCTCTTCCGGCACCAATTGTTTTTCAGGATAAGGATATTCAAATCCATCTTCCACTTCCACCACCACCATTCCGTTGCCTATGATCTTCACCACCGTTCCCGAACCGGTTTCATTTAGGAAACGTACTTTATCGCCTTTGTGGAATTTCATAAAACAAAGGTACGATTTGAATTAACAGTTATATTCGGTACAATGGGAATATGAAAAAAATTAACCCCAAGCACATTCGTAACTATTCGCATTATTCGTTCCACCGCGGCGGATCCTACCTCATTCACCATTTTCCTTTCAACACTTTTTCATACACCTTCTCATACATCGGAAGAATTTTTTCAATTTCAAATTTCTTCGCTTGCTCATAAGCGTTTTGTTTGAATTGCTTCAGCGTTGCTTCATCACTCAATATTTTCAGCGCATTATTCGCCATATCATCCACATCACCAACATTACTAAGAAAACCTGTCACGCCATGCACATTCACTTCCGGCAATCCACCTGTATTGGTAGAAATAACAGGAACATGCGAAGCCATAGCTTCAAGCGCCGACAAACCGAAGCTCTCTGTTTCGGAAGGAAGAATGAAAAGATCAGCCACCGCGAGCACATCGTTCGGATTTTGCATTTTACCGAGTGAAATAATATCGTCACAGGTATCTAATTCGCGACAAAGCCTGTCAATATTTCCGCGTTCGGGACCATCGCCGACGAGAATTAATTTAGCAGGAATTTGTTTTCGCACTTTATCGAATATACGAAGCACATCTTCCACACGTTTTACTTTTCTGAAATTCGAAACGTGAACAAGCAGCTTTTCACCATTGGGCGCAAATGTGCTACAGGTACAATCCTGCGAAGTCTGACCATAATCTTCAATGCGGATAAAATTGGGAATCACATCAATTTCTCTTTCAACTCCGAAATATTTATACGTATCCTGCTTGAGACTTTCCGAAACAGTGGTGATTGCATCCGAATGGTTGATTGAAAAAGTAATCACGGGCTCGAAGGAAGCATCACGACCAACAAGTGTAATATCGGTTCCGTGCAGCGTGGTTACAAAGGGCAAACGAATGCCTTTATCTTTCAGAATTTGCTGCGCCATATAAGCAGCCGACGCATGCGGAATGGCATAATGCACATGTAAAAGATCCAGCTTTTCATTGCGCACAACATCTACCATGCGACTGCACAATACCAATTCATAAGGCTGATAATCGAAAAGCGGGTAATTAGAAACAACCACTTCGTGATACTTGATGTTCTCCGTAAAATGTTCCAGCCGCACCGGCTGGCTATACGTAATAAAATGAACCTGGTGGCCTTTTTTCGCGAGTGCTTTACCTAATTCAGTAGCAACAACACCAGATCCACCAAAGGTGGGATAACAAACAATACCGATTTTCATAGGTACAAAGCTACTAATAAGGGAATGAATTATGGGGGTACGAATTATCCCATGGTGACCACTATGCGGCGGATCGTTACCATCACTAAAAAGCAAAAGTCAATCCCAAATGCCCCCATGCATGTTTCCGGCCGCCCTTAAATTCAGGAGTGATAAAGACATTGTAATAATCAATGCGTATGCGCTTAAATGCAAATACAACTCCTGCGGTTTCCAAAAGTATAGCGCGGTTAATATTTTCATTCGCAATTACATAAGTGCTTGCATGATTAAACAAACCTCCCTGTAAAGTCGCATCGCGGCCGGTTACCTTTGCTTCTGCGCCGGCATATAAATAAAATTGCAAACGCTTCGAATAACTCGCCGCGTTGAAATAAGGATCCATTCTTCCTGTGCGGATTTTCAAACCCAACGCAGCATTATCATAAATGGTTCCCGCATTCACATTTCCATAAGCAATCATTTCAAAAATATTTTTTATCAGCAATCCCTTCTCTAGCCGCAGCGAATAATTCAAATAAAGATCATTCGCAATTTGAAATTGCCAGCCATGCGGAATCGGGTTATTGGTATGTGAATGGATAAACTTTTGCGTTTCATAACCAAATGCAAGCGGACCAATTACACCTAAATCCAGTTCACACGAAAGGCGTAATTGCTTATTCTTATTGCACGAAACGCGGTTCAATCCTAAAAATAATGTTCCGCAAAAAGGCCGGTCAGCCGAAAGAAGCGTATCCGATTTAATGCTGGTCGGAGTAAACCCAAGGTTGTTGATTGATATGCCGAATGATTCATCTCTGCCCTGCTCCAGCTTCAATAAAATTTTTGAAACAGGATTTTTTCGTAATGCCGGCAGATTGAATTCAATAAAAGAGCCGCCGGTATAATAATAATCTGTTCTTCCATAAACCGGAACCGTCAGCAAGTCGTTTTCATAAGCAATTCCGAAAGAACGCAATAAAGGAATAGTATCTGTTTCCTGCGCAGAAAGCGAAAACGATTGCAGGCAAAAGCATAAAAGCACGAAGCGAAGCATCCTTACAACATACGAAATAATTTAGCCTGAAGATTTCAATTCCGCAACATTACTCCGGAACTTAACCGGCCTTTACATATTTCGTCAGATCAAACTCCGGGTTGTAGCCCGGAGGTTTATCGGTTTCAGCATTCGTTTCGGTTAATCTCCTTGCGCCGCCAGATTGCGTTTCTTTGTAGAAGATAATATCGTACACTTCCACTTCTTCGTTTCCAGCCTGCCTCAGAGAACGGGAATTTTGTCTTGGCGCCTTAAACGCATCCAGCACCAAGCTCCATAAATTATTCTTCACGATCGAAAACACTTCTGCGCCAATATTGCTGATAAAATCCTGGAGATTCCGGGGAGCTACAAGCAACGTTATTTTCGGAATGTTTAATGTATGGCCATTTATCACAAGCTGTGATGTGAGAAATAACTCAAACCGGAATTCACCGTGCTGCCTGTTCCTGTTATTTTCTCTTTGTGTTTCTGTCCAGATTTTTCTTTCATTTAATTTCCGCAACAGCACTTCGTTTGAAAGAATCTCGTTTTTCAGATAATCGTACAATCCTTCTTTGGTAAGCAAACGATTGTAAGCTTCATTTTTATCATACATCGATTGATTGTAGCCAAAACCATCCGGCAGTTTTTGACCGGGCAGGTCATTAAGGTCATACAACGATTCTATACCTGCTCTTGCCATCATGTCGGTCTTTATTTTTTCGACTTCGCACAACACAGGTAGGATCACATCATACTCAGGCATATTTCCCCTGAGTATGGCATCTTCAACATACTTTTGCGAGTAACCATTTTTCCTGTATCCATAAACAATAACATTTTCTTTTACCCTGTTGAGGTAAGCAAGCCGTGAACGGAAAAGCTGTTTCTGCTCTTCATTTTTCCAACCCTGCTGAATAAGAAAATCAGTGTACGTTTTAATCGCACCAAAAAGTTTTTCTCTTGCCTCAGCCAGCGCTCTTTCCGATTGCTTACGATCAGAGCCACCGGAATTACGCGCTGTAAAAAGCAGTTCCAGTATGTACAGGTTCGTTATACTAGCCTGCATGTTCAATACCTGCGTGTCTTCGGCAGGTTGCGTTTCAGAAAGATTATATTTTTGCAGGTAGGCTTTTTTGTTATTCCACGCGTCCAGTACAAATTGGAGGATGATATCGCCTTCCGGGACAAGAACCCCTGCTTTTACCCGGTCAATCATACTTTTGTTGTACTGATATTGGTTGTATGAATGCACAACGATAGAATCAAATATCCTTTCAAGATAATCGAGTCTCATAGAGAAATTTCTTTTTTGCTCTGTATCGCCAAAGCCAAGCTGATCGAGAATACCGGTATACTCCTGCGCCATGGCAAAATAAGCCGTCCGCGCTTTTTCGTAATGGTTGCGCCAGTTATCATCATTACCTACTCTTTGACGCGCTTCAAATAAGTCATCAAGTATGGCTAGACTTATCAATCCCTGCCGGAGTTCTTCTACGCGATTCTCAAGTTCATTCTTTTTTTCCAGCTCAGATTTCAGTTGTTGTTTTTTCTTTTCATAACCGTTAATTTTTTCTTCCAGCAATTGTTTCTTTTCATTTTGCTCCAGTGTGATCCGCAAAATTTCTGAATTTATATCGGCTAATTCTTTATCATAATCAACAGCATCAGTTACAGCATTTGGATTATAGACATTGATTTCAAGTGTTGTTGTAAATGCGCTGTTCCATTCTATGCCCGGAAAAACAACAACTTCATGCCAGCCGAAAAGCCAAAACCAAAAACTTGCTTTCGGAATGGAAAATGATAATCCGACACTAAAAGCCGCCTTCGATTTAATATAAGAATAGTCGCTTGCCATTAAACAATTCAAAGCAAAATCAGATTGCAAACCGCCAAAACTGAAGCTGCTGCCAAGCACAAAATCTATTTCACGTTCGTTTAAACTGAACTTGAGCTGAGTGCTGAAACCTAAAAATGAAATCGCACCATCAAGGTAAAATTCCTTCAGCAGTGGGAAACCTGCACTATTATCCCTGAACAGGAGCAACCTTCCACTGGCACCGGTTCCGGACTGAGTTCCGGAGAAGACAAGGAAGCCTTCAATACCAACTGGCTTGTTCATCGCGAGTGCAAATAATAAGTCGGTTCCCGTTTCTGTTTTCGTAAAATCAGCAGTCAAACTTAAAACCGCAGAACCGAAGTTTAATTTTATTTCCCATAACTGGTGCGATGCAGTGCTGATGATGCGTGTCGTTCCACCGAGATAGAATTCACCGATTTCAAGATGAATTCCTGCTGCTGAAATAGTTCCGTCCGTATTAAAATGACCGATATTTATTCCTTTGTTGTCAATAATACCGGTGATATCAGATTTATATCCGCGCGTTACACCACTGTATAATTGCACCGGTGAACGTTGACCGCCAAACAATTCATCCGGAAATAAATCGAGCATCCCGTTAAACCGGAAGTGTGATTGCGCACCAATACCCAGCGAGAAAGAACCTCTCATCACAGATACGCGGCCCAGTATATACAAATGCGATTTACCAGCGAGTTCAACGATAGTATCCGTTGAATTGGGGTTAACCTTTAAACCACCTGCAATTTCAAGGTCAAAGACATTGGCCAGTTTTGCACGCAGACTTAATCCGGTTGCCAAACCATTTTCAGATTCGATTGCGGTGGCTGTTACAGCTTCAATAATAAATTCATCTGAAATTTTTATCCCGCCTTTTAAAAACAGCACTACTCCATCCTGCTCATTATTCCATTTATCGCTATCCGGAATAATAGTAAGTATTTCATCTGCAGCCCAGGTATCACTTTTGCCGGAAATCCCGGAACGTTTTTGTTCTTCTTTCAATAATGGAAAGACAGTTTCACGGAATTCGCCAGGTGTGCTGTAAGCCCAAGCAAAATTTGCTTCGAGCACTTCAAACAGCATGATGTTTTTTGAACCGATACGCTGCGAAGCAGGAAGAAATTTCACCATGTAATTGACAGGGTATTCCGAGCGCGTTTCATCAACCCGGATGCGATACTGTTTTTTATCGGCAACAGATTGTATTCCGAATTTTGCTCCGTTGGCTACAAGTGCAAACAAATCCTTAGCAGTTGCGCCTCTTAAGTCTTTAAAGCCCAGCGTGATCTTTTGTCTTGAACCATCCTGCTGTTTTTCATAACCAATGATGCCTGGCAATTCCATGTAAACCGGTCCGGCGTAAAAAGAAGGAGATAAAGTATCAGGTAATTTTTCTTCTTTATTGCGTGTAAGCCCGTAAGAACTTATCGGTAAAGCAAACTCTTTTGTTTTGAAAAATTTAGCGAGATCTCCTATGCCCGAAAACAATTCTTTGATATTCACTTTCGGTCTTGGAAAACGGATGGCAACTTCATTTTTACTTCCTTCAATTCCGGCCGCGTATATCGAAAATTTATCGTAAAAAACGGGTACGGGAATCGGAACTGCAGCCTGCAGAAAAATAAACATCAGCAGATTGTCGAGTGTGTAACGGTAGCCAAATGTTTTAACATCAGGGGCGACAAACTGCAGACGCTGATCATCGGGATTCGCCTGTCTCAAAACGGATAGCCCGATGCCCGGAATTGTTTGCAAATAATCAATGACAATCATTTCTCCTGAAAGGTCAAGACGAATGGCTTGGTTAAATAAGCCGGAGCCAAAACCAATTTTCTTTAAACGGAAACCATTCAGAGCAGTAACAGTTGGCACAAGCCATTGCAGGTAATCCGTATATCCTTGCTTTTTTTGTTCTTCCGTTGGTTCGGTTACTTCGAGTGCAAAGCTCACCGATTGATCCGCTGTTATTTCGAGATTGAATTTAACACCGGCAGGAATTTTTATGCTGAGATATTCAAGAAGCATATCGGGCAGCACTTTTGCAATCTTGTCCAGATTTTTATTCAGCAGATCGACTACATTTTGCGGAATTACTTCTTCGTGCTGATGTTTGGCAAGTAAAAACTGTTTCAGGAAATCAAGCAGCTCGTTTATGCTTAACGTATCAGTTGCCTTGTCATAAAAGTTCAGGCTTTTTAAGGTGATACTATCCGTAAATTTCTCAGCAAGTTTATCCAGTTCATTTGCGATCTCTCCGGGAGGAAGTAAACCGATTATTTTTTTAAGTAATGGTTTAACCGGGAAGGAAAGTTTATCTGATAAGAGCTGCATGCCGCCGCCAACATGGAATGCGCAGGTTTTAAAATCCAGTTTAAAAGTAAATTTATCAAGCCTTAGCTTTGCGTATTCCTTTGCACTGTCGTTAGTCAGCGCTTTAAAGTCTAAAATAACCCCATCATTTTCTTCCTTGAAAAATCCATTAAACTCTTCGCTGATCTTTTCAAGGTTAAACACGTTGAATTTATCCAGCTGACCGCTTATGCCATCTGTTCCGAACTTTAAGGTTGCACGGATAATATTATCATCCGGCAAAGGCTTATCGTATTCAACTTCGTGCGATTCCTTTTTTTCATTCGCTTTTAAATACTTTTCACGGTCGTATGTATTGATCAATCCGTAAATTTTTGATTCGGGGTTAAATAAACGATCATTCAACCTGGATGGAAGCCCGATTCCCACACGCATATCAAAACTGACTTCTTTCGCAATTTTCAAGCGCACGCGATCGAGAATAAAAAACGATTCACCCAGTTCGGATGCTTTATCGAGATCGATCAAAGTTGAATTCCTGAACGATTTTTTAAAGTCCGAATCAAGTGTTTTAACAAGGCCGATTAAAAGATCAGGCACTACAATTCCATTGTTGTTTTCAAGCACAAATGTCAATCCGTCTTTCGAATCGTAGTTGAGACCACCTTCTATGAAACGAACGTCACCTGTTTTAGGGAAAAGCCGCTCAAGGAAATTATAAAGTGATTCGTCAACGATTTTCAGCCCGTTGGTTAATTCCATTCTTACACTTCCGCTTAGTTGCCAGTGTGTATCCTGTTTAATAAATGTAAAATTGCCCGGCTTGATTTCAAGCATATTAATAAATGCAGAAGCTTTCGGATGCGTAGTGCTTGTTTCTCCAAAAGCAAGTTGCAATGCTCCCATTATACCAGGAACCACTGTAATAGCATGCAGCGGTTTCAGCGTAAGTGAATCACAGGTGAATTTAAAATAGAATTCTTTTTTCGTTTTGTTATATCCTGTGGATACAACGCCATTTTCCATTTTTAGTAATTCGCTGTAATTATCGCACGAATTATAAATGATAAGATCTGAGCCGATCGCAAAATCAAAACTTTCAAAGCGTTTATTTTTGCGCGTAAGGTTCAGCTTAAATTGTTTTGGCGAAACTTTGCAGATTGTTTTGTCTGTATCAAAAATATCAGGAATGCTAACCAGCGCATGATCTGCTTTTTTAGCTTGCTCAATTACCTGCCCTATTGCTGCTTTTTGTTCTGCCGTATAATGGTCTCCTAATTTAGCAAATGCGTCAGGTGCCAACTTTGCCAGTAAAAGGTAACCTTGTTCAGGAACGTTGTCCCCGCTAAGATCTTTAAGAATCGTTGCGGCATCTGTGTCTTTTATATGCTTGAAATAAGCAAGATGCAAAACAGGATTTGTGCTTTCGAAGCTAAAACCAATTTGCTGTTCATCTTTAAGGGAAGCAGCATTTGCTTTAAAAGTCATTAAGCGCTGAAAAGCAAGAATACAAAGCGAACCGTCAATATTCCATTCACTTTCTTTGGCTTCGTGGTTATATTTATAAGCGTAATCAAGCGAAAATTCCGGAATGATAATTTCGTCATTCACATGCGCTTCACCACTAATATGGAAATCGATCGAAGTTTGTTTTTCGTCGGTTTGATTATTTACATACGTAAAAGAAATTTTCTCAACCTTCAGCTGACTTTCAAATGAATCTGAAGGATTAAAGTCGAACGTAACAGCAGCATTCAGCTTTAACGTGTAGTCGCGCTTTTTATCATCATTGCTTTTCCCGATCTGAATTTCTATTTCAATATCGTGCAGCTTCAAATCCATTTCAACAGGAAGTGAAGGGCCTTTAATTAATTCTTCCCATACTTTTTTGAGGCTCAGTTCTTCACCTTCACTTGTCCCACCGCTAAAAACCCATCCGTTTTTGGTATAGGAGGATTCGAGCCAAAGTCCGGGTAAATTACAAAACTCCATTTCGGCACCAATAGTACCTTCAACTGCTGTAATGGTTGACATAAATTAAAATGTTAGATGAAATGCCAGGTAAGGATCTTTTATTTTGATACCCGGAATGAATGACGATTCTGCTTTTAATTCCAGTTCGAGTTCAACGCTGATAATCTTTCCTTGCAAAGGATTAAAAATTATTTTTAATTTTTGCACTCTTATATCATCAACAGTCAACCATTCAGGTGGAATATTCAAATCGCTGAGCTTTAGAAAGGGAATATTTTCAAGATTACTGAGTGCCTTGATATCCGCATGGCCATGCATTTCAACTACCCAGTTTTCTTTATTGTTTAAAGGAAGTTGAATATTGATGCTTGTTTCCACAAATTGATCAAGCGCAAAGGAGCCGAACAGGTTCAGCGAAAGGGAAGTCTTATTATCAGTGAGTGTGAGCAAAGCGCTTACACCAATATTATCAATGCGAAAACGGTCCACCAGCTCAAATGATTTTTTTGACTTGATGGAAAAAGAAAGTAGCTGAAGAGAAAGAGCAACCGGGTTAAAATAGATATTGAAGTCGGTTAGTGAAAATTCAGCTATGTCCGTGATTGATTTTGGAAGCAGGCTTTGCAGATCTTTGCCAAGTGCAGACTGTAATTGGCTTTGCCCGGAAAGAAAATCAAGAACATCATTAATGCCATTAGCAAGAGGAATACCCTTTTTTATTTCAATACTCCAGCACTGTTGTTCGAGTTTATTATTAGTCGGGATGTATATTTCTGCAACAATGTCGGTAGAACCGACCTTCATGATTGTCGATAAAGTATAATTTGAGTTTACGCTTTTATCCAGGCTTCTTTCATAATAAAAACCAATGTGATTAAGATGCAGCCCAAGCTCTGGAAATTCAATTTTGAACTCTGAATAATTAACCTGTAGAGCAAATGTTTTATCATAGGATGAAAACAACAGGTCAACTTTTTCAAAAGACCCGATTAAAAATTCATCTAATTGATTCAGTCGGTTTGTTTGGATTAACCCATGTTGACTGAGTTCTTTAAATGAGATTGCTGCTAATGTTCCATTCCATTCAAAATCATATCCCATTTCACTTTCGTTATTCTCATATAGATAGAAATAAGAATCCAAAAGCGGAAACCCGAAAATGGAACTTTCCCCGATGATGATAATATCATTCGGAGCTCCCTCTTTAATTTCTATTTCTGCATGTTTAAAAGTGAGGTCGGTAGCGTTTAGTGACTGTAGCAGTAACTGAAATGCACGATGATTTAAAATTGCGCCGTTAAGATCAAGTTCTTTTCCCCGGAAGTTACTTTTAATTGAATTTAGCGTTGGAATGGGCATTGGATTCTTTTATTTAATGAGGGATCGTTTCAAGCGCCGTTGCCGGTCATTTTAGTTTTTTCCTTTTGTTCAAATCCTTATACAGAAGTGTCAACTCTGTACCGGAAAGCGTCTTTAAATTATGGAGGTACTTTTTGAATTCTCCATCAAAGTATTCTTTACTGCTTTGCCTTCTGTCAAACTTAAAGGAATCAAGGAAGCCGGTGAGGTATAGTGCTTTGTTTGCATTTTCGAATTCTTTTCGAATATCCAGCGGGGCTTTATCAGCTTCCTTGAACGACATATCCGTGCTGAATGTGTAGTCCTCGTCTTCATCATCCGTCACATAATGAGAAATGAAGTCGGCAACTTTATTTTTCACTATTTCAGCACCGAGCAGTTTTGCGATATAGCTTTCTTCACGGGGACGAAGCAAAAAATATTTCGGTATTTTCATGGGGATATCAGGATATTTCGCACTATCCAGCCCTTTGTTTTTTACCATGGTACGCGAATAGGCAACGGTTGAATGTATAATGTCATACCCGGCACCTTTTGTACCTGCACTTATACCGACTACACAAACAGGCAAAAACGGCTTATCATCAATACCTGGTCTTTTATCATACAGGTATTGGCTGGATAAGATCTCCTCTTTCATTTTTTCTTCAACCAGTTCAATGTTAGACCGCTTTGCTGTGGTCGTGCGTCCTGATTTTTCAAACCAGTATTTTTTCTGATTATTATCTAATACCAGCGGATCTATATATTTGTCCGTTCCTCTGGAAAACTCGTTTACCATGAAAACTTCCTCAACATTGTATTTAAAAGCCCTATCGAAAAATTCGTGCATAGGAAGCAGGTGATCCTGATTGCAAGGCACTATGATCGTTTTAGGAGCAAGCTTTTCTAAAAAAGGAGATTCAGAATTTTTTAATGCACCTTTGTTTTTCCCATACATGCTGTGGCGGCTTCCATGGTGCGTTGCCTTAATAACCTCAATGCGGCTGCCATTTAAAACTTTAGCGAGACAATCGAGCAACGGGCCTTCTATGTTCGTATATTTTCCTTCGGTATGCCCGCTCAGGTCCCCGGCGCTGAAATAACGGAAGGTATAGTCCTTTTCCGAATAGTCCGTTTCATCTTCCTTTTTTTGTCTCGTTACATACGTCAATACCCAGGCGAGTGACAGATCGTTCTCATCCTTTATTTTTAAATTACTTCGGAAATTTTTGAACGATTTGAGCTTGGATTTTTGTGATTTTTTAAAACTATCGAGCCTGGTATCGGTATAGCCTGAAACCCGTGGCACACTACCTGCACAATAACACGTCAGCACTGCTTTATCATTCAGTATCTTGATCTCCATATTCGTATCTACATCAAATTCTATTGGAAAATGCTTGCCGAAAGAATAAGATAAACCACCTTTTATAGTATTTGGATAATAAATACAGGTGTCATCTGAAGCTACCTTTTTTATTGATTCCGTGGAAACAAGCGTCCCCTGATGATCCTCATGAAAGTGCGAAATAATAATATGAGTAAAAACCGCCGTCCCAAAACATTTAATGCAATGATCGGTGATCATTGTCATGTCAGTGGAATATCTTCCTGCATCAATAAGAATTAAACAATCCGGCTTTTTTACATTTATATCTTCTCTTCCGGCAATAACAGTTGCATCACCTGCCGATACACTAATGTGATGTATTTCGAGATTATAATTACTCATAACGTTTCAAAATTTTTTTTGACATTTTTTGGTAAAAACATTACCAGCTAGAACTCATCAGTATACAACGATCCTCCCCTGTCACCGTTCCTGGTTCCAAATGATTTGTAACACGCAAACTTATGTACCTGACATTGCATAAAAAATGAGGATTAATCCTCATTTTTGTATCCAACTCTCAAGGACTTTGAATTTAAAATGACCTATATCGGATATCGTTGAATAAGCTCCCATCTATAGTCGCATTTTTTTTGTCTTTCACGTGCTTTGCTCAGTCAACCGTTATTGATTCACTTACCCGCAAAATTCCGTTAGCGGAAATTTCAGCGGTATATAAAGATGTTTCTCACAACAATTCCATTTACACACTTCTTTCTAATTCCAGCATTCCATTCACGCCGGTACCGCACCTTAATTTCGGGGTTTCATACGCCGATTACTGGCTTAAATTTTCACCGGAAAATAAATCTGCCGGCACATTGCATTTATTCCTCGCAATGGAAAGCTGCACAAACGACAGCTTGCTTTTTTATACTGTAAAACAAAATCACGTTACTTCCATTACAACTATTGGCGAAGGAGATTCTTTTTACAACCGTAAGATCAGGAACCGCAACCCGGTGATTGAAATTGTTCTTGCACCGCACGAATCAGCAGACTATTACATATTGGGCAAAGGCGATGGCCAGCCGATGAATTTAACTGCAAACATTCTTTCAGGCGAAATGTACAATCAATGGAATGATGATAAATCCTTTTTTACTGGACTGATCTATGGCATATTATTATTGATCATGCTGCTGAATATTTCCTTCTACATCGCCACCAGGGAGAAAGTATACATCACTTTTTTCATACAGGTACTTTGTGGCTGGGCATGCATTTGTTATTTCGATGGTTTTATTCATCAGTATATATTTCCCGCTTCTTCTTATTGGGCGAATGAAACCGTTGCAATTACGTTATGTCTCACATTTATTGTTTCAAATTTCTTCGTTGCTGATTATTATAATTTAAAAGTCCTTTCGCCATTCGTACATAAGGCTTTTAAATATTCAAGCTATTGCCTCGGTTTTATTTTACTCGTTTCATTTGTTCATCCGTGGGGCTTTAATTTTTTTATTATCGCGATACTGGTCATGACTTCTGTTACTGCTTTACTGCTTTCTCTTTCCGTGCTTAAAGCCCTGAAAAACGGATTTCGTACACATTTGTTTGCAACGATTGCTACAGCCTGTGTCATTATCATCGGATCACTTTACCAGTTGTATTTTTTAGGAATAGTGCCCGATTTTTTCCTCTCACGCAATGGATTACAAATCGCTGTTGTATTACAATCTATCTTTATGGCATTGGCAGTAAATGATAAATTCAAAATCATTAAAGATGAAAACAACAGGTACCAGGAAAAACTGGTAATGACGTTAAAAGAATATTCGCAAAATTTAATTACCACGATTGAGGAAGAACGTCAACGGCTGGCCATTGATATTCATGACAGTTTAGGTCAGAATTTATTGGTGATCAGAAATAGAATATTGCTCACTCAAAAACAAAAAAAAGTATCAGCAGAAGTTGAAGAAGAGCTTGACTTGCTGCTGCATGCCACTTCGGAAACGTTGGATGAAGTGCGGGCCATCTCCCATAATTTACGTCCCCCCATTCTGAACGCGATGGGATTAACAGCATCCATCCATTCGCTGGTCGATAAAATAAGAGCATCTGCACCTCTCGATATTAAATTAAATATAGATGAATCTATCGATGGCGTTCTTTTAAAAAATCTTGAAATTAATGTTTACAGGATTTTGCAGGAGAGCTTCAGCAACGTCATCAAACATGC
Organism: Bacteroidia bacterium; assembly: GCA_039918435.1. Classification (GTDB taxonomy): domain Bacteria; phylum Bacteroidota; class Bacteroidia; order Palsa-965; family Palsa-965. The sequence continues at coordinate 57,263 of JBDSHN010000129.1, forward strand.
CAACGCATCCCTGATAATGATCGACATTCATGTGCGCGATCATACCCTGCTGATCTCTTTTGCTGATAATGGAATGGGATTTAATCCCGGATCCATTCTGAAAGGTCAGGGAGTTGCCGGAATAAAAGAACGTGTTGCGCTGCTAAACGGAAGCCTGGTAATTAATTCAACACCATTGAACGGAACAGAATTATGCATCCGTATTACTCTAAAATAGAATGGCAGCTATCACTTTATTTGTAGCAGATGATCATCCTTTGTTTTTAAAAGGGCTTATCAATACGCTAAAAGACGAACCGGGTTTTACTATTCTTGGTTCTGCAAACAATGGAAAAACTGCTTTGAAGGCTATTAAAATGCAGCAGCCTCATGTGGCTATTTTAGACCTGGATATGCCCGAAATGAATGGAATTGAGGTAGCTAAAATACTGGTGAAAGAACAACCTGTTATGAAGGTGATCATCTTAAGCATGCATAAAGAAGCGGATATCATTAAAGCTGCAATGGCATTGGGCATACACGCTTATATCTTCAAAGACGATGCCGTGCTGGATCTTGTTAATGGCATAAGAACAGTAATGAATGGAGAAGTATATATTTCAGAAACGAAGCATAAAAACATCAAAACATTTAGTGCGAATGATAATGAGCTCTTGCAATCCTTAACACGTATGGAGCGTATTGTGCTAGATCTGATCGCGCAGCAAAAATCCACAAAAGAAATTGCTGATGAATTATTTCTTAGCGTTAAAACGGTGGAAAATCATCGCACGCATATCTCTCAAAAGCTGCTGCTGAAAGGGAATAATAGTTTGCTGAAGTTCGCTTTACAAATGAACGCTGCGAAGTAAAGTAAACTACCGTTGAGGATTTATTTGGTAATCTGATAAATTTATAACTGATTCATTGGTGATTGGTGTCCACCGTGTCAAAGGTGATTGGCTGTAAATAAATTACAATTTTATTTACAGCCAACCCTTTTTGCCATCAACCTTTTACCAATCACCTTTTCCTTACCAATCACTTCTTCTTCATTTCCCGCACAATCAAATCCATCAGTATTCCGCGGATGCCCATCTTCGCTAATTTATTATGCTCTGCATCCGGATAAACCCTGTTCGATAAAAACACAAACACCATTCCTGTTTCCGGATCTGCCCACGCTTGTGTTCCGGTAAACCCCTGGTGACCGAAGCTGGAAAGAGAAATATTGTCGCACGCCGGATTTGGTTTTTTCGGATCAGGTTCCGGTTTATCAAAACCAATTCCTCTTCGGTTTCCGTTCTTCGGATATTGAACAGCTGTAAATTCATTTACAGTTGCTGTTGCAAAATAACGCTGCCCTCCATACATTCCTCCATTCAAGTATAATTGCATCATCACACCCACATCATTCGCATTGCTGAACACGCCTGCGTGCCCTCCAATTCCACCCAGCATCGCTGCGCCCTGGTCATGCACATCGCCCTGCAATTGTTGCTTGCGAAATGCAACATCATTCTCCGTCGGTGCGCAACGCTGTGACGGAAAGCGTAATCGCGGCTGGTAACCCATTGTTGTTAATCCAAGCGGTGAATAAAAATTAGTTGAAACATAACCACTCAATAAAGTGTCCGATTTCTTTTCAATGATTTTTTTCAGGTAATAATAACCCAGATCGCTGTAAAGAAATTTATGCTCATTGTTCACCGGGCTTTCATTGATCGCTTTATAAATGGAATCGGTGTATCCTTTGGCAAGGAACAAAGACGGCGCAACATACATCGGGAAAGAATCGCTGAATATTTTCCGGTAGTATTGTTTTTTCTGCGAGCCGTCTTTATTCAGCGTATGCAGGTAAAAAGGAATCCATGCCTGCAGACCCGCCTGGTGCGCCATCATTTCACGAATAATAATATCCTGTTTGTTCGTTCCGTTTAATTCAGGTAAATAAACGGACAGTTTTTCATCGAGATTAATTTGCTTTTCATCTTTCATCTTCATCACTGATGGAACTGACGCCATAATTTTAGTTACCGAAGCAATATCATACAGGTCATTATTGTTCACCGCATGTGTTGGTGCATAAGTGAAATAGCCATACGATTTCTGATAAATAACTTTTCCATGCTGCGCGATAAATACCTGGCAGCCGGGATATGCTTTCTGTTTTATACCATCATTCACAACAGAATCAATTTTTGCAAGCACAGCACGGCTGAAACCGATTTCTTCCGGCATTGTATATTTAAAACGCGTTGGTGCAGGTGTGGCAATCCCTGTTCCTGCTTTCCAGAAATCAGTGGTGACAGGAAGTTTTCCGGAAGCAGAAACACCGCCGAATAAAAGCTGCGCTGACATATCACCAATATAATCCTGGTCTTCATACGACATCAGCACAGCATCACATTTATCCGCACCGGTAATTGCATTTAAAGAATAAGGCGGACCAAAAATATCCAGCACAATTTTTTTTCCCATCTTCTGCAGTGCGTCGATCATTTTTAAATCCATCTCGCCAATGCCGAAATTATTTGTAGGTTTCTGAGAAATTTTATGGAGACTGAGAATAACAAGATTATACGCTGATAAATTTTTCAGCAATGTATCACGCTCAGCTTTTTTTGCATCACGCCTGATCTGAAAAACCTGCATCGGCGCGTAAACACTTAAACGGTCCTGGAAATCAGTTGAAACCTGCCCGACTGCAACAGCAGCAATTTTCAGCGTATCCAGATGCGTGAATGGAATAAGATTTTTTTCATTGCGTAAAAGTGTGGCCGACTTTTCCGCAATGTTACGGCAGAGAAGCGTTGAGTGAAATGAATTTAAATCGTTGTAAAGGCCATTCATCTTCACCAGTTTCTTTTTATCGAGCCCGCACCATTGTTTCGCCATCAGTATTTTCCTGCAACGCGCATCAATTTCATCCTGTGTAATTTCTCCCTTCGCAATAGAAGCTTTGATCATGGAAAGCGCTTTAGGAACATCGCCGGAAAAAAGCAATACATCATTTCCTGCAAGCAATGCTTTTACATCTACTTCTCCCTGTTCATTAAAGCTGCTCACGCCTTTCATGTTCAACGCATCGGTAAAGATCAATCCTTTAAAGCCAAGCTCATTTTTCAAAAGTTCTGTTACTACGTTTTTGGAAAGTGTTGTCGCCTGGTTCGGAGTTGTATCATACGCGGGAATAAATAAATGCGCCACCATCATGCTTCCAAGTCCCTGTGCAATTAATTGTTTGAATGGATAAAGCTCAAGCGAATCAAGACGTGCTTTGGAATGCAGGATTGTCGGCAAAGCTTTATGCGAATCAACATCCGTATCACCATGACCGGGAAAATGTTTTCCGCAGGCAAGCACGTTCTGATCCTGCAAACCTTTCATGTACATCGTTGCTTTATCTGCAACGAGATATTTATTCTCGCCGAATGAACGCGTGCCGATCACAGGATTTCCCGGATTATTATTTACATCCGCGACCGGTGAAAAAGAAACGTGTACGCCCAATCGTTTGCATTGCATCGCCATATCTTTTCCCATTTCATAGATCAGCGAATCATCCTGCAACGCACCCATTGTCATTTGTCGTGGAAATAAAACCGTGCTGTCGAGACGCATTGCCAATCCGAATTCCGCATCCATCGCAATCAGCAATGGAACTTTAGAAAGCTTCTGGTATTTATTTGTCAGCGTCGCCTGCCGCACAGGCCCGCCCTGCATGAAGATCAATCCGCCGATTTTATTCAGCTTAATCATGTTCGTGATCTCCGCAACATGCTTTGCATCTTTATTTGAAAATGCCGCAACCATAAAAAGCTGACCGATGCGTTCATCAGGTGTCAGCTTGTTCATGATAGAATCCACCCATTTGTTTTTTTCATCCGCAAGAAAAGCAGGATCTATAGCAACGACTGGAACTTTCGCAGGATTTGCATCTGCAACAGAAATATCATATCCGTTAGCTTTCGGACTTTCCAAAAGCAGCGGAATAAAAAACATAACACACAACACAATGATCTTCCAGGGCAATTTTCTCATAACAGAATCAGGCATTTTTCAAGTGAATTCAGTAGCAGATTTAAAAGTATTCACAAAGGCTGTACCGTTTCACAGTCATAAACAGACTTTTCAACAATATAGATGTTAATGATTGAGAAGAATGCTGCTTCCAGACAAGTGTGATTGTTTTTCATTTTAATGTATTCGATTCAACAATAAGTGCTTTCCAGCAACGTCTCTTTGCGAAACAACCCACAACTTTATGGAAATTCCTAATCAAAACTGTTTGAATTAATTGGTATTCCTTAATCAGTAATTGGTAATTGAATGTAACTTTACAGCGAAATTCATCTGCCCGAAAATGCCCGATATCATCAAGCTTCTTCCCGATTCCGTTGCCAACCAAATCGCCGCTGGTGAAGTCGTGCAGCGACCCGCTTCGGCTGTCAAAGAATTGATGGAAAATGCGGTCGATGCAAAAGCTACAACGGTAAAACTGATCGTGAAAGATGCAGGGCGCACGTTGATCCAGGTTGTCGATGATGGAAGCGGAATGTCGGATACCGACGCGCGTATTTCTTTTGAACGGCATGCGACTTCCAAAATAAAATCTGCCGACGATCTTTTTAATCTGCACACGATGGGTTTTCGCGGCGAGGCGCTTGCTTCTATTGCGGCAATTGCGCAGGTGGAATTAAAAACAAAACGCGACGAAGACGAAACCGGAACTGCGATTGAGATTGAAGGAAGTGTTTTCAAATCGCAGGAAGCAGTGGCAATGCCTACAGGAACTTCTTTCAGCATCAAGAATTTATTTTTCAATGTGCCGGCCCGCAGGAATTTCCTGAAATCGGACGCAGTAGAATTCCGTCACATCATTGACGAATTTGAACGTGTTGCATTTGCTCATCCGCACATAGCTTTTTCATTGCACCATAACGGCACAGAAGTTTTTAATCTTGCAAAAGGAAATCTGCGCCAGCGTATCATTGCCTTGTATGGAAATCCATATAACCAGCGGTTGGTTCCGGTGGAAGAAACAACGGACATTGTTCGAGTAACCGGATTTATCTGCAAACCTGAATTTGCAAAACGTACCCGCGGCGAACAGTTTTTCTTTCTGAACAATCGTTTCATCAAGAACGGTTATTTACATCATGCCGTGCAGGGCGCATTCGAACAGCTGCTTGCGCACGACAGTTTTCCCGGTTATTTTCTTTTTCTCGAAGTTGATCCACATACGATCGATGTGAATATTCATCCGACAAAAACGGAAGTGAAATTCGAAGACGAACGTGCGGTGTATGCAATTCTGCGCTCAGCGGTGAAACGTGCATTAGGACAATACAATATTACACCGACCATCGATTTCGAGCAGGAAATGAGCATGGAAGTTCCTTACAATCAAAAAGGCGTTCCTGTCGCTCCGGGCATTACGGTTAATCCTGATTACAATCCATTCAGTAATAACAATCCAGGAAAAACGCCTTCGAATTACAGTGGAAATTCATTTGCAGAAAAAGAAAAAAGCGGCAACTCGAACTGGCAGGAAATGTTCAATTCGCATATCAGGAAAGATGAGCTTCATTCCGAAAACCTGTTGAACGGAAATGAAGAAGTTCAGCAGTTGCATCACAGCGATTTTGGTTCCGCCGATGAAAAATCTTCTTCCAATATCTGGCAGCTGCATGAACGTTATATTTTAACGCCGATTAAATCCGGTATTCTCGTCATCGATCAGCAACGTGCGCATGAACGGGTGCTGTTCGAAAAATACATGCGTGCTATTGAGCAGCATAATGCACATATACAACAATTGCTTTTTCCTGAAACACTGGAATTCGCTCCTTCCGATGCTGCTATTGTAAACGCATTGCTCGAAGATTTTAATGCACTTGGATTTGATCTGCGTTCATTCGGCAATAACACCTTTGTTGTGCATGGAATTCCAGCCGGCACCGAAGAAAAAGGTTGCGTGGAATTGCTCGAAGGTGTGTTGGAAACGTACAAGCTCAACGAGCAGGAATTACATCTTGCACCAAGAGAAAACATGGCGCGTTCAATGGCGAAACAAGCAGCGATAAAATCAGGCCGCATGCTTTCTATTATAGAAATGCGTGCGCTGGCCGATGAATTGTTCGCCTGTGAAATGCCTTCGCACGCACCGGACGGAAAACCGGCTTTTATTAATTTACCTATTGATGATATAGACAGAAAATTTAAAAGGTGAAAACCAGGCTATCCCATTACAATAGGATTGATGTTTATCTTTATATTTTAAATTCAGCTCATGAAATTCAAACTGAAAAATAAGATCAGCGAAGAAATTACGATCACTCCGTTAGTCAAAAGTCTTTCGGGAATTGTGAAGCTGCCTGCAAATTTTAATTTCAAAAAAGAAATTGCGAAAAGTATTGCAAATAAATACCAGTAGAAAATGAGCTACCAGCGATTCCGTCCAACCTCCGGCAGCAGAATGCCACCTGGTGTGTTGAACCTGATCATTCTCAATGTGATTCTGTTCATCACTACCCTTCTTTTTAATTCGCAGGATTTTGCTTACGGAGTAACCGGCCAATCCGTGTTTGAAAATAAATTAACGCTGCATCATCCGTTGTCCGAAGATTTTCATTTCTACCAATACCTCACCAGCATGTTTATGCATGCTAATTTCCAGCACATCCTTTTTAACATGTTCGGATTATGGATTTTCGGTGCAATGGTTGAAAATGCTTACGGAACAAAACGGTTCATTATTTTTTATCTCATCTGTGGGGTTGGCGCATCGCTCATCTACCAGGGATGGCAATCCTTTGAGCAATATAATGCTGTCATCGATTTCTATGCCAGTAATGGAGATTCCCGTGCTGGACTCGGATTCATCGAAGCACTGCAAATGCATCCGCCAATGGGAAGTTTGCTCGGCGCATCGGGTGCTGTTTTCGGTGTATTGATGGGCGCAGCACTGCTTTTTCCCAATACAGAAATGTACATGATGTTTATTCCCATACCAGTGAAATTAAAATGGCTCGCTGTACTTTATGGCGGAGCAGAATTATATAATTCCTGGCAAATGAATCCGGCTGACAATGTAGCTCACTTCGCACATCTTGGCGGAATGATCTTTGCCTTTATTCTTGTGAAAATCTATGCGCGGAGCAAGACGAATTTTTATTAATGTATGAGCATTACCAGGGATATTCAAAACGCATTACGGGGAAACAACGGAGCATTATTCCGCTTGCTTATTATCAATGTGGTCGTTTGGCTGCTTGTGAATATTCTTGTGAACGTATTTTCAATGCAGGGAGAACCGTTTCCGGAACGTATCGTGAAAGAATATAGCACACTTCCGGCCGGACTTGAAAACCTGCTTTATCATTTCTGGACTATTTTCACTTACATGTTTGTGCATTTCAGCTTTATGCACTTACTCGGAAATATGCTCTGGCTTTATTTCCTTGGCCGCGTTTTCTGCGATCTGCTCGGAAGTGCACGCATGACAGGCGTATACATTATCGGCGGACTTTGCGGCGGACTTGTTTTTGTCGTAATCGAAAATCTGATCACAGATCATCCGGAAATGTATTCACTTGAAGGTGCATCAGCAGGTGTGATGGCAATTGTAATCGCCGCAGCTGCTTTCCGTCCCGATTACATGATGTTTCCGTTTGGTTTTGCGATGAAATTAAAATGGCTTGCACTGATCTCTTTTGTGCTCACTTCCATTATCGATCTCAATGCGAATACCGGAGGAAAAATTGCGCATATCGGTGGTGCGCTTTTCGGATTTATTTACGGAACACAAATGCGTCACGGCAAAAAATTCATGGAAGGTTTTATGAATTTATTTCGGCTGAAAAAAAATAACCTGCGCGTCGAATATTCGCGAGCACAAAAAACAGATGACCATGCTTATAACGCAAAAAAACTCAGTATACGAAAACAGGTCGATGAAATACTTGATAAAATTTCGCGTTCCGGTTATGACAGCCTGAACAAAGAAGAAAAAGATTTTTTGCAGAAGAACCACGATAAATTTTAATCCGTTACAGTTAGTCCGAATTGTCCCTTGACTGAAGAAATTACAGCTATAGCGCCTGAAAATCCTGAACTCCCATCCCGGCCACGGCTTCGGTGGTTCAGCAGATTTATTCTTTGGCTGAACTGGTTTGTGATAATCGGATTGGTGCTGTCGAGTATGGCGCCGTTGGTGAGTCCTGCGGTTTTCTGGCCGCTTAGTTTTTTCGGATTGATACAACCTGTTTTTGTGTTGCTCAATTTTATATTTCTTGTTTATTGGAGCATACGCAAAAGACGACAGGCATTTTATTCGTTCGCCATTTTACTGATCAGTATTCCTTACGATCTCCGCCAGTTCAGTTTCCATTTCGGAACAGCGGGAAAAGCGCCTGCTGCTGCATTTACTGTGATGAGCTATAATGTAAAGCTGTTCGATCTGTATAACTGGTCGGGCAATAAGCAGACACGTGCAAGAATGTTTTCCATGCTTAAAAGTGCAAGCCCTGATCTATTAACGCTGCAGGAATTTTTCAACCAAGATTCAGGCGCATTCCGCAATTTGGATTCGCTTAAAAAATTGTTGCACTTGCCGTATGCGCATGTTGAATACACGATCAGTTTACACAAAGACGATCACTGGGGCGTGGTTACGTTCAGTAAATTTCCGATCGTGAACCAGGGAAAAATTGTTTTTAATAACCGCAACAATAACATCTGCATTTACACGGATGTGATCATTGAGAATGACACTGTGCGCATTTATAATATGCACCTGCAATCCGTCAGCTTTGGTTATGCTGATTATAAATTCCTGGATCAGCTTTCAAAAGGAGAAGATGCTGATTCAGAAGTTGAAAGTTCTAAAAACATTTTGCGTCGCATGAAAAAAGCGTCAGTCAAACGTTCCCGACAAGCAGAGTCCATTGCAGAGCATATTTCAAAATGTCATTACCCCGTTATCGTCTGCGGCGATTTTAATGACACACCAGTTTCTTACACCTACAACACCATTTCTTCCAAACTCTGCGATGCGTTCCTCGAAAAAGGATCCGGATTTGGAAAGTCGTTTGTAAATCCATTTCCATTGCCGAGGATCGATTACATATTGCATTCTGAGCAATTTCATGTATGGGAATTTAAAACGATTGATGAGAAGAATCTTTCTGATCATTTTCCTGTGATTTGCAGGATGACGATGACGAAATAGCTATCCGACAAAAGTTTTAGCTTTGCTCATGTCAATTTAAAGTTTAGTCACTTCAAATTTGACAAAAAAAACGGGGCTGAAATTATTTCGCCCCGTTTTTGTGAAATGCTAGTCGGACAACAATGATAAACTTTGTATTCCATAAATAAAAAAAATCCCGTCGTTAGTGACGGGATTCTTAACAAGTAGCCCTAAGTGGCTCAATATCGAACTTTTTAGTAAGTGATTTGTTAAAAATAGATACAATGCATTTAATTTAAAGCATAAAATGTTTCCAGCTAATTAGGGTATAATCTCGCAAAGAGGTTAAACACAAACTAATTAATACTATGTATAGTAGAAGTTCGAATTAAGAAAACAAAACTAATAAACTGATCGGGTAAGTTTTAAGGAGGTTCAAAGTTTAACTCCCCGCTTCTTGTTTGCTTAATTTAATTGCATTTTCTTGTTCAGGCAGATCATTAATTGCCAAAAATCCATGCTCCATTTCATTTCTATATTTTTATAATTTCGCACACACCCCAGTTAGGATGCTTTAAACTGCAATTCACTTTGTTGAAAATGAATGTGAGCTACTTCCGCTAGGACACTTACCTGCTGTTGCAATCCCGGGAACAGCACCACAGTTATTACAATAAATAGTCTTGGATTTATCTGTAGACCTAAAAGAGTGGGAACTACTTCCGCTTGCGCACTTACCTGCTGTTGCAATCCCGGGAACAGCACCACAGTTATTACAATAAATAGTCTCGGATTTATCTGTTGACCTAAAAGAGTGGGAACTACTTCCGCTTGGACACTTATCTGCTGTTGCAATCCCGGGAACAGCACCACAGTTATTACAATAAATAGTCTCGGATTTATCTGTTGACCTAAAAGAGTGGGAACTACTTCCGCTAGGACACTTACCTGCTGTTGCAATCCCAGGAACAGCACCACAATTATTACAATAAATAGTCTCAGATTTATCTGTAGACCTAAATGAGTGGGAACTACTTCCGCTTGGACACTTACCTGCTGTTGCAATCCCAGGAACAGCACCACAATTAATGCAATAAACACCAGAAAGGGCTACTTCAGTACCATTATTCGTAGAGCTTATTCTATTGTTTTTAAGTTGATAAATTTCATCTTGCAAATCGCTTATTTCATCTTCAAGGTCGCTTACACGAGACTTATAGTTTTGCTCTCCACTATCGTTCCTACTGTCAATTTCAAAATCATGGCCTTCATTTTCTGAAGATGATTCTATATTCCCAATTTCTGTATAGCCTTCACAGCCGCATGTCGGGCAATGCAAAGTGCTCCTAAAAATAATCTGGCTCTTTACCACCCAACAATTAGTGCAATAGATGTGATGATTGTCACACCTATGAACACTTGCATCTTCATCATATCCGCATGTAGGACATTTAACGTAGGTACCCATATTTCATAATATCAAATTAGACAAGTACTAACGGTATGAAATAATCCACTCATATCAATTTTATTTTTTTTCAATCACGATAAGTCTTTTCTCATCTTCATCCAATATTGCTGCTCTAACTTCATGGGAGAACCCCGATTGGAATCGAACTCATAACTTATTATGTTACAAGTAAAGTTAGAAAAGAATGGTAATGGAATAAAAAAGATCGAACGGCTTGTCTTAATTATAAAAGATTGACAAACATCATTATAGCAAAAAAGACGCATATAGCGTCTTTTTCTTGTAGCGAGGGGGAGGGTCGAACTCCCGACCTTCCCGTCTACGACGGGACGCTCTAACCAACTTTAAAAAGCGATTCAATATATTTTCTGCTCTTCCTCGCTTTAATTTCCCGCTCTCTTTTCATTGCATCTGCTCGTGTAGCAAAGGGCTCGGTGTGTTTTAAGATCCAGGCATCGCCAGTGGATGTATAGCGGGTCTGGCCGGTATTATGTTCCTTTAGTCGCCGGTCAATATTATCTGTATGACCAACATAATATTTGTCCAGATGAGAAGAGTAAATAATATAAACTTTGTATTCCATAAATAAAAAAAATCCCGTCGTTAGTGACGGGATTCTTAACAAGTAGCGAGGGGGAGGGTCGAACTCCCGACCTCAGCATTATGAGTGCTGCGCTCTAACCAACTGAGCTACCTCGCCGTATTTGGAGTGCGAAACTCCGAATTATTATTTAACTTTTCAAAAAGTCAATCACTCTTTCAATTCAAGTTGGTCGAACTCCCGACCTTCCCGTATACGACGGGACGCTCTAACCAACTGAGCTACCTCGCCGTATTCCCCAAAACAGGCACTCAAATCCGCCTGTGTTTTGAAATTGGAGCGCAAATATAGCATTTTACCGTTCTCACAAAATTCAAAAAGTTTAGAATTGATTTATAACTGTTTCATTCCGTACTTGTGATGTTCAGTTTTTTTTCTACTTTTCCTCCCGATTCGAAGATTAGGTACTATCGCTATATTAAATGAGCAAGAAAAAGCCCAACAACCCAGTCAAAAAGAGCGCTAAGAAGCCCGTTGCTGCTAAGAAAGCAGTTAAAACAGCAGCTAAAGGAAAGCCTGCCCCTAAGAAGGCAGCCAAACCTGCTGAACGGAAGACGCCGCCCGCAAAAAAGGTATCAAAACCTGCCGCGGCTAAAAAAACAACCCCAAAACCTGTTAAAAAACCGGTTCCTGAAAAAAAGGTGCCCGATCTAAAAAATACGAAGCCCGTTGCGGCTGTTAAAACTGTGAAGAAAGAAGAAGTGAAAGACAAAACTGCTCCAGTCAAGAGCGCTCCTGTTAAGGATACCAGACCTACAGCACCGGTTGCAGCTGCCCCGAAAGGCAAAAAAACGGTTGAACCGCCATTACCGCCGCCGCCAAGCAACCTGCCCAAGCTCCCGAAAGGATTTGTGCTCAAAAAGCAAAAAGGAAAGCTCGCACCCGGTGAAAAACGTGTGTTCAAGACCAATGTCATCACCCACCACGTGATCAGCGAGGTGCCGTTGGATGAATTAGACAAAAAAGGTAAGCCCGAGCCCAAAGGCAAGTTTACCCTGGAATATATCATTCATA
>JBDSHN010000130.1:0-11249 GCA_039918435.1 Bacteroidia bacterium
GCAGGTTAAATTCGAGCTAATCCGGAATCAGAACGCAGGCTTTATTGCCTCAATGGCACAGAGTCACATTAAAACTCATGGAGAAATTTTCTTCGCAGGTTGTTTGAAGCATGCTGAGAAGATCAGCACAGATTTCTATTTATCGGAAAATAACCGAACAAAAGAAAAACAAGAAAAAAACGATTCCAAATAGTGTGGTAAAAATAACCTGGAATGGATATTTATACTTCTGTTTACTAAGAAGCTGTTTAAATTTCATTAATGAGAAAGTCATATATTCATTTTGCATCTAAAGAATCCACTGAAATCAAGCCTTTGTAAATCGAAAAACCTCTTCATCGCGCATTCGAAATTTTCCATAAATAACTGACTGTCAAATATTCGAATCATTTTTAAACAGGCTCTAAAAAGTGTGGCACTACGGTGCAAAAAAAGTGCTGTGTGTAAAAAGCGCCGTACTTCAACAGCGGAAAAGCGCTATGCATCCGTTTATTTATTTATCTTAGTTAGACGAAACGGGCGCATAGCTACTATTCGCCTAATGTTATGCAGCATTTTAAAACGGCAATGAGACAATTTCTTATTTTATTTTTTTGCTCTATTACCGTTGACTTATTTTCTCAACCTGACACTCTTAGACATCAGGCAGACGAGATTGAAACCAATTATTCTCTTTTTTTTAGGATAGATTCCTTAATAAACATTAGTGACACCATTCGCATCTTTAAAATAAGACCCGACAACATAACGATTCACACGCTTGTAATGAGGGGCGCACCTATAGGGCTATTTCGTAGTTATTACCCAGACGGCTCAATATGTGAAGAAGCAATGTTTGATTCTATTCCTAAAAAAATAGTTGAACCGACTGGCACCGACGGTGCGACGGGTTTTGCAACTTACTACTTGACAACTCCGATTTATCTCAATAAATATTATCGCAACAAAAAATTATGGAAAGAAATGATGTTCAAGCCTAACCCTGATTACAGGGAATATAGTCAACGAACTTACTTAATCACTTTTCAAGCAACGTATTTCAGAAACGGAAATATTGAATCGTATAATTCTCAAACTGACACGTTAGTAAAAACAATGAACTATGATTACAAACAAAGATTAAAGGATGAAAGCATAAAAACAAAAAACTCACTTGTTTCGAGCTATTATTACTATGATGACAATGACCTTCTTTTATATGATGGGACAATTCCAAAGAACGTTATTATAAGAACTGTAATGAAAAAAGTAAACAACGACAGCCAGTCTTATGACTACAACAATAGGACTGTATACATATATAATTTGGCAGACAATAAATTAATCAAGAAAGAAATTTATAAGAAGAACAAATTGATGAATAAAAAAAACGGTGCATAACAGGCGTATGGCAAAAAAGCGGGTTCAGTGCTTAAATGAAACTTTGCACTTCGCATCAAGTGCACTACTGGCAGACAGTTTTGTGTTTAGAAATTGCTGACTTCTTGTAGAAGCCCAAAATCTCACTACCAATACCCCAACCCGTCATACAATAAAATCCATGAATGCCCCCGCTGATAAAAATCATGAAAACAAAAGCCAATTGGTTTCATCAGCTCATTCCAAGCTAAAGACCACCGCAAATACTACTTTTTCATTTGCCGATAACCGACCTGAGACGATTGCTCAAAGGAAAATGCAAGAGTGGGCAAATAATAATTTAAAGGTTGCACAACATACATCTTTTCAGGCCAAATCAAGCGAGACTACATTTGAAAATCTTTCAATTGGAAATGAAGGAGTTATCCAAAAAGCGACTTATGATGATATGGATACGATGTGGCAAACAGAATTTCAAAATGAGACATGGTTAGTGACTGATGACAAAGATTTATTGGCAAATTACAATGAGGCCAAAGCACAATTACCTTATGTGGATTTTCTAAATACTCCAGGTGCGGATCCGCATGTAGATCCGAATGTGGTTCGGGAGGATGGTCGTATTACTATAAGATTTGATCGGACAAATCCTAACAATTGGGATCCCGATTTTTTTGTGGCCGCAATCATTCATGAATTAATTCATATAGCTAACCTTAGAAAGTATGAGAAGAATTCTGATCCTGATGAAACGGGATTAGCATTTGCCAACTTTCATTTACCTGAGCCAGAAAGCTTAGTTAAGAAAGATGGATTAGCTCCTAACCAGGTAGAATCGATAAGGAGTCAATTGAAAATTCTCGGACAGAATTGGGAAGATTTATATACAACAGCAGAGAATGATAATAAAAAAGGTCTGTTTACTGAACTCATTTTTAAACACTTAAAAGATAGAATACAATATGGAGGAGGTAAGGCAATAGAAGAAACCGATACTGTTTTATTTGATATATCATTTTACTTAGCGATAAAAGAGTTGACAACTACCGATACATTTAAATTTGTAAAGCGGTTATTGAGAGAAGCTACCGACAGAAGAAATACGCCAGGGAAAAAAGTCAGCAGAGTAGATGCACAAGCGTATTGGATTCAGTTTTGGAAATGGTAAAGAAACTTGATGCTGAAAAAGATCAGCAAGTAGTAATGTCATTGCTTTATTCAATAAGGACATAAGAATGACAAACCAACGAGTCCTCAAATTGAAAAGATTTGTTCCTTTTCATACATCGGATAAAACTGGCATAAGAAGGTTTGGTATTTTCATTACTTGTTATTGGCCTTACCTGCGCTCAGACAAAATCTAACGTTGGCAAAAGAAGACAAAGGAATACATCCGGAATTGGAAAAAGATTTGAAAACCTGCATCAATAATTTGAAAAAAATCACTCATAAATGAAAATAACCCAAGAACAAATTCTCGGCCTTGAGCATAAACTCATAACCGCCATCAAGTCCAGCGACATCGCTTTCTTTGAATCCACCCTGCACGATGATCTGCTTTTCCTCGCGCCAAACGGACAACTCATTACCAAACAAATCGACATCGCTTCTCACCGCGCAGGTGAAATGTCGGTGGAACAGCTTACTCCGGCATTCGAAGAAATAAAAATTACAGGCGACACAGCAGTCGTTATTGTTATGTACGATACCAAAGGAACAATGCTCGGTAATCCTATCGCGGGACAATTTCGTTATCTCCGGATTTGGAAATTATTCAGCGACGGATTAAAAGTAATTGGCGGAAGTTGTTTTAAATTAGCCTGATTAAACGCAAGCCCTGAAAACCGGATGCAAACAACCGCAGAAAAATCTAGTGAACCCAACAGCAGAGCCGCTGCAGACAACGCTTCTGAAAATCAAAACCAGGCTGCAGCAGTAAAGCAATCAGCAGTTTACAATGAAATGGCTAACAATAGCCTGCAGGTAAAACAACTAAAATTTTACCAGTCAATTGCCAATGCTGCTTCGCTGAAAACGTTGCAACTGGAAAGTTTTGATGAATCGCCCTTACAAAGAGAAATTGAAAATAATTCTGTTGCAGATTCTTCTGATAATGTAATTCAGCGGTCGCCCTTAGACTGGCAGGTGAATGCTGATATTGCGAGAATGCTTACTCATCCGCATGGCTATTTCAGCACGTGGAAAAAAATAAAGGAGAATATTGCGGCATACCAATTAATTCAGCCGATACGCGCCACGCTCAATGCAAGAAGGGTATTGCTGAATAAAATGTGGGCGCTTATTCTTGAATGGGAAGCGGATTCTGATCATACGGTAAACAGTCAGGAACAACGCGTCCACGATATTCTGAATGATTTACCAATATTAAAACAGCTTGTTCAGGATGAATCTTATGAAGGGCGTAACGAGGTGGAAGATAATTTTGTTCTGGATTATGGGATGGGAATTCTACCACCGCAGGGAATTCCGGCTGAACTAACGGCAGGAGTTGCCGGAACTGATGCGGCCAAGGCGCAACGAATTTTCCAGAACATAAATAATTTCAGGTTCAGGTACACCGGGGGAGGATCTCCTGCACAGGTTGCCTTTTCTTCGCGCCAGGGTGATTGCGGTACATTGGTATTAATGTTTATGAAAGTTGCCGATGCTGTTGGCATTCACAATGATCGCGACTTTATTTCTACCAGGTTGCTCGTTGCTCCCGGTCCGATTCATGGACGTACTACACTTGGTAATACAGAAGGTGAAACCGATTGGTATTTCCAGAATCACCACTGGGCAATCAGTAATGGCGTATTGTTCGATCTTCTTTTCATGGTAAGTCCGCCATTGGCACACATTGCTTATACCGGCGGCCGCGCACACAATGGTGTTAACTATCACCTGTTTGCGGATGGAAGAGTGGTCATTGAACCGTTGCAGGCACAACTTGCTTACCAGATACAAGGAAAAGGGCGGGTGTTCGCAACTGAATTAGATGCACAGAATTTTATTGACGGGAATCATGTTTGATTTTTCCTGTTTAAAGAATTATTGAGCAGGAAGATTCATGAAAACTTATTTGTTTCCCGAAATTAATCTGAACAACCAATAGAAAATCTCTGCTTTGTGCATTTACGTAAACTGTTGGCTGCAACCCAAATGATTTTAAACGTAGCTTCTATCAAAATATTCTGATAAATAAGCAGATGCTGAATATTATTCAACTAAAGATTAAATTATTAGCAGAACTTCTTTAAATTAGCCTGATCAAAATACAAAATACAGGTAATAGCAGCCAACAGAAAAAGCATTGAACACACACACCAACAAATCACCGGAAAATACAACGCACTCTGCTGCCGAAGAAGTTTCACAAAAGCAGCAAAGTAATGCTGCGTCTCAGTTTGCAGATAACCGTCCCGAAACTGCTGCGCAAAGAAAGATGCAGCAATTAGCAGAGCATTATTCTTCACGCGTTCCGTCATTACTTCAGGCAGCTAATAACCAACACGTCAGCGAAAACAACAAATCAGATTCTCCCGTCATCCAGCGCGTGATCTACCCCAATATGCCCACGATGTGGGCTGCTGTAATTCCCGGCACTCCTGTTGCAACGGTTACAAATATTATTAATCAAAGTCCTGCATTGCAACAGGCATATAATGATTGTGCAGCAAATCTAGCGTCTATGGATTTTCTCCAGGCTGCCGGCACACAACCCAACGCTGCAACTGATCCTAATGTTGGCGGAGATTATGATATTAATTATGGCTTACATGGAACGCTGGCTGCACCATACGACGATCTCCAGCAATTTGTTGGTGCGATGCTGCATGAAATGATGCACATTTCCACAGCAGTGCAGTACAATCAAAATGCAGCTGTAGGTGGAATAGCGAATATTGCCAATATGAATTTGCCCGCTGCTGTGGGAGCAGTTTTGAATCCGCTCATGGGACTAGATGCCGCACAAATAGTGGTGATGCATGCACAGCTTGCTACCATGGATCAGAACTGGACCAATCTTACCAATGAAATTATCGCGGAACATACGAACGGAACAATTTCAGATGCACAACGCGATTTCCTGATCGGCCCGAATAATTTAACGGGTAAACTCGGGTATGCACAAGGCATATTGCCATTATCACATTACGATACTGTGCTGACGGAGTTGATCTACTATTTTATAAATCAGGGACTCAACAATAGTCGCACAGGGCAATATACAGAGCGTTTATTAGCCGAAGCAAATGCACGCCGCACTGCAGGAATAGGTGCAGTGGTGCCTGTAGCACGCGCATGGAACTGGGCATGCTACATTACTACTGCGTGTGTGCAATACAAAGGTCTGCCTGATGATTGTGAAGAGCTGACCTTGTTACGATCATTCAGGGATAATTACCTGCTTGCAAGGGAAAACGGAAAAGAATTGCTCAGGTTGTATTATGATCATGCGCCATTGATCTTACAAAGCATCAGCAGGCGTCACGATGAAGATGAAATTCTTGCACGCCTTTATAAAATTATTAAACAATGTGCAGAAGAAATAAAAAACGGCAACAATGAAATTGCTTACCTGATCTATTGTAGAATGGTGGTGAAATTAAAAGAAGAATTTATTCCCGGAATTATGGTTTATGAGGAAAATAACTTTTCATAGAAATTGTAACCCTCCATACCGTAACACTATTAAAAGCAACCTGTTTTTCGTTCCGGTAGTGTATCAGTTTGAAATTATACTATTGAAACCTTCAAAAAGATCAACAGGTAAACACCTTTTATTTTAATCATAATTTATGATTTAATAAATTAATCTATCTTTGACCATTAACCCTTTTCTAACCCTAATCCAAAACCAAATGAAAAAAATCTACACGATTGCAATTTTTGCATTTTCTGCGCTTGCAGTAAACAGTCAGAACCTTGTGCCTAATCCCGGATTCGAAATTCAGGATACATGTCCTGCTGTAAGTGAAATCTGGAAAGCACAACCATGGGTTTCTGCAACGCTTGGAACACCTGATCTTTTTAACAGCACTTGCAGCACACAGAATTCTCCAGGAAGAACAGGAGTCGGCAGCTCCGGCGTATTTGCATACAGCTCATTTCCGGACACACGGGAGTATATGATCGCGCCGCTTACTTCGCCTTTAGTTGCAGGCACAAATTATTATGTTTCTTTTTGGGTGAAGCGCACCAATTTCCGTTATGCGACAGACCAATTAGGCGCTTATTTTTCAACCAGCAACATTAACCAGAATATTACCGGTGTGCTCAATTATACGCCGCAGGTTCAGAATCCGGCAGGGAATTTTCTCAGCTCCAGCACCAATTGGATGAACATCGCAGGTTCTTTTATTGCAACTGGTGGAGAAAGCTATATCGTGATCGGAAATTTCAGTAACGATGTCAACTCTGATACATTGGTAGCAAACAGTTCCAGCACCAGCAAGGTGGCTTATTACAGAGTCGATGATATTTCTGTTACTGCTTCTGCTGTAGGTGTTGAAGAAAATGGTGTTGCCAGCCAGGTCAGCATTTATCCTTCACCGGCTTCTGATTTCATCAATGTGAAATCGCCAGGTGCAGAATCAGTTTCACTGTTTGATGCGATGGGTCGTGAAGTAAAAAACATACAGTTTGAAAATCAGCAGCCGGGTGAATTTGTGCTGAATGTTTCGGAATGTCAGGAAGGTGTTTATTTCCTCGGCGTTTATTCTAGTAATGGAATGATCACGAAAAAAATAGTAATTACAAAATAACAGCCTTCTGCACTTTTTTTTCAAATCCCGTCCTTACCGGCGGGATTTTTTTCATTTATGAAATGCAGGAAGATTAAAACCACGGAAGATTTTTGTTTTTTCGTCTTTTTAATTCCCGCAATTAGAAATTTTTATTCTTTTTTCTTTGAAAAATATTGTAAATCACATATTTTTATTGTGATGGATAATGTTGAAAAATACCTGGATGAAATAGGGAACAGGCTTTTGCGGCTTCGGTTAGTTAATGGTTATGCAAGCTATGAGGCTTTTGCTAATGCAAATAATCTTTCACGCATGCAGTATTGGAGGATTGAAAAGGGCAAAACGAACCTTACAATTAAAAGTCTGTTACGGATTCTGAAAGTTCACAATGTGACTTTGAATCAGCTTTTTTCTAAAACTTTTTACAAGGATTTTCCTGCTCCGCCTGTGAGGTCTGTCAGCACCAAGAGACGGGTTTATTCCGAAAAAACATAAGCCAGCCAATACAGGGCATATTCTGCAAAGAAGAACCACCAGAATCGTTTGTAAAACTTTTTGATGGAATGATGCTTATCCGGCTTTATGGAAATTGTATTCAGCAGGAAAAGAGCAAATAAAATAATATGCCCGAAAAGAAGCACTTTGTTTTGGAAGGATGGAATTACCTGCTCAGAAAAATCGCGCATTTTTATTGCAATAGTGAAAATGTAAGCAAGTCCTACGAGAATATTTCCTGTGATAAGTACCGTTTTTGAGGAGTAACGAATGGCGAATGTTTTGATATTGTATTTCGTATCTCCTTCAATATCGGGTAGATCTTTGAACCAGGAAATAACGATGCTGAATGCAATAATAAATACCGTTAGGATCTTTACGTTTTCCGGAATTTCCAGTGAATGATTTATGATGAAATTAAAAACAAGAAATCCTCCGAGGTTGATAAACAAACCGCGCACCGTTGTAATTGCCAATGCAGCAAGCAAATGGTGCTGCTTGAGATAAAACGGCGGCATTGAATACGCCCATCCGATTGCAGTTGATAAAACTATAATTAAGAATAAATACGGTGAAATGTACAACGCCAATCCAAGGCTGATACATAAGGCGGTGTAGATAATTATTTTTGCATTTTTTATGCTCAATTCACCGGATGCGATGGGCAGATAAGGTTTGTTGATCTTGTCGATATTCACATCCGCTACCTGGTTGATGCCGACAATAAAAATATTGCAGGTAATACCAATGATCAGCGCCATCATCAATAAAGGAAAATCAGAAAAACCATTTGTATCGCATACGATCATGTACAAGGTGCAAATGCTGATCACACTTCCGATGATGGTATGCGGACGGCTGAATTTCCAGACAGTAGCAATCGATTTCATGTAGTTGAACTTACCCGGATGATAATTAACGGACTCAATCCGTTTTGAAGGCGTGTAACTTCTACTTGTTTCTCATCGCGGAAAAGGGCTTTGTAATAGTTTGCCGATCTCGATTTCAAAACAGAGATTATTCCGTCGAACGTGATGGTAAGAATATTGATCGGAAGAATGTAAGTGAAAAACAATCGCGATAATGAAAGCGGCCTGATAAATGGCGTCATCAAAAGTGTTCCGATCGTGCTGGTAAAGATCACTTTTATAAAACAGCTTATTCTTGGTTCAAGTATTTCTACAAAAGAAGCGGATGAATTTACATGCAACACTTTTTTTGCAAGCCTGACTTTATCATCGTCACTAAAATGATGCAGCGCGTTGAACATCGTATAAAATATGCCGGGAGTAAATTGCATTTGCAGCACATCCGCAGGCATTTGCTCGTAGGTAATTCTGTCATCATGTAATTCCGGCCGGCCGGGAAATTTATCAGTCAGGATCAATCTGGTGAAACGATTACTTTTTCTGAAAATAGTAATTGCAGGTTCACCGCTTCCCGAACAAAGGTCAACCATGGGGCAGGAGGGAAGCGTTATTTTTTTAAGCTCTTGGATAAATACATCATATACCCGAAGGCGAACAACAATAAAGCCGATAAATTCAGTCTGAAAATTTCTTAACAGCGACGAGAACCACTTTTGATCTTCTAACTCCTTCACTGAAATGCTTTTATTTTGAAATGCTGTAAATAAATAAATTCGGGTAAGAAGTAAAACTACTTTGTAAATGTCTGCATAACAGTTGTATTTCGATGCTTTGTTGGAAAGGGACGGGGGACGGAAAAAAAAAGGACGTTGGGACGGAAAAAAAGGGACGTTGGGACGGGATAGTCCTTTGTATAAAAAATAAATTGTGAACAGTTCACTTTCAAAAGGTTTTCGTCTCGTCCTCTTGTGCCCCATTTCGTATATTTATATTCTGAAAATTCAGTAAGATGAAAATAGCAACGTACAATGTAAACGGAGTAAATGGCCGGCTGCCTGTTCTTTTGCGCTGGCTGGATGAATCAAAACCGGATATTGTTTGTCTGCAGGAATTAAAAGCGCCGCAGGAAAAATTTCCGCTTCAGGCAATTACGGATGCTGGTTACAATGCCATCTGGCACGGGCAAAAAAGCTGGAATGGTGTTGCGATCCTTGCGCGCGGAATGGAAATTACGGAAAGAACACGCGAGCTTCCCGGTGATGCGGAAGACAAGCATAGCCGTTATATTGAAGCGCTTGTGAATGGAATTATTATCGGCTGCCTTTATTTGCCCAATGGAAATCCTTCTCCGGGACCAAAATTCGATTACAAGCTGCAATGGTTTGAACGATTAACGAAACATGCTGCTGAATTACTTGCGTTGGACAAGCCCGTAATTTTAACCGGCGATTTTAATGTTATGCCTACAGAGCTGGATGTGTACAAACCGGAACGCTGGCTCGACGATGCGCTGTTCCGCCCTGAAACACGCGCAGCATTTAAAAAATTAGTGGACCAGGGTTGGACAGATGCCTTGCGAAAACTTTATCCCAAGGAAACGATCTACACCTTCTGGGATTATTTCCGCAATGCTTATGGGCGCGATGCAGGATTACGCATTGATCATTTCCTGATCAGTCCACAGTTGAAGAGCAAACTTGTTGACGTAAAAGTGGATAAGCATGTGCGCGGTTGGGAAAAAACCAGCGATCATGCTCCGGTGTGGATGGAATTAAAAATGCTGAAAAAAAAGTAAAGAGAATTATTCGTTCACTTACCTTGCTCCATGTTGGTTAAAGTTCACATTACGAGTTATTTTTTTTGCAGCCTGGAAATTCCGGTCAGGGATTTTTTGGCGGAGAAACCTTTGCAAGAATTTCAGGAAATACATTTGCTCCATCATCCTTCAACATTGCTTTCGTCACATTGTATCCTAATTCGCGGTAAGCTTCGAATTGCTTCTCATTAAAAAACTGGTCGGCAGTCGACTGGTGCGGGAAAGTTGGATTTACTCCTTTATAACTATAAATGTCAGTCGGCAGATTTTTGATCATGGCCAGCTTAATATAAACGAATATTCCTTCTTCTTTTATTTCAGGGTTATCGTTTTTGTAAGCAATCTTTCCAATTGCATATCCTTTTTGCGCAATATTATATTTCTTGTCGAACAGCGTTGCTTCCGCTGATCCTTCAAGAATAGCATTAAGTGCTTCATCTTCAAACCAGATAAACGCGCCAAAATCGACGCGCACTTTTTCAACTGCATTGGCAAGATCATCGAAGTTGAATGCAGGATCAGCGCCGCCATCAGAAACAATGATCAGCTTGGCACGTCGACGTATCAATTCATAAATACCGAGATTTTCAAAATGCCCGCCATCGGAAAGCTGAATGTTATTTTTTGTTTCTTTCAGATTGCTGCGTGTTAATTCGCTTATCAACCCCGGAACAAAAAAGTTCGGCGGAAAATTAGACGGCTCGCTTTTAGGATTTGTTGTCCAATAACCTAAACGCAGGTTCAGCAGTGAAAGCAAAATAGAAACAACAGAATTGCGCGTCACTCCTTCACCTGATACACCGGCATTCGGATTTAATGCAGCAGCAGATGTAGCCATCGCAGTTGCAAGTGTAATTCCTCTTCCGCTTTTTTTCTGAAAATGTTTTGTAGATCGCCAGCCTGTTGCATCACTGCCGGAATACAAGGGTGAAATGATAAAATTATCACCACCGCGCCCAC
>JBDSHN010000131.1:0-4047 GCA_039918435.1 Bacteroidia bacterium
GACCACCAATCAGAAACATTATTAATACTGTCGAACACTTTGTTCGGAGAAGCATTTACGATTATACTATTGTTGTAATTGTTCGATTTCATCATTTTGATTTTTAATTTTTATTCTGTCCCAAGTCGTTTTTCATCATCCGTCGCAGGCTTATCCTTACCATTTGGCATTCCATTACCTGTTGTTATCAGGCTCATTAAACTTTGCTGAATGTACTGTGTCCACGCATTGGAACAGATCGTGAAACACTCGTGCTCAGGAATTAAACCCTGGTGCGTGAATTCAACCTGCGTTTTACCAGTCAATTCCGATAGCTCGAAAATGATTTTTGTGCCCGGCCATTCCGCCTGGTCTTTTGCGAATTTGAAATAATTACTCAATACAAGCCAAACCACTTTTTTCTCGGGAATAACTTCTGTCAATTTTATCCGGCAACGATGAACGTCCTGGAAATGATAGTCAAACACATCATCAACTTTCACTGTATTACCTTCAATTTCTTCCGACCACCATCCCCGAACGTTATTAATGGCATTAAAAACTGCCTCCGGAGTTTGGTCTAACATTATCGTAGTTGTAAAGTCACGTGAATTCATTTGGTTTAATTTAAAATTAACGAAATACCCGATCAAATAATTGCAACAAATATATTGCAATCGCCTCACCTTTAAGGAGTGTAAAATAGACATTACAGCGGGTTGATATGGACAATTAGATTATCTACCTTACACAAAAATTATTCATGAAACACCTGACGATCCTCGTGCCCGACGGCGAAAATAATTTAAGCAGCATTGTAGGCGCTTATAAAATATTTTCAAGAGCCAACGCATATTGGAAAGGAACCGGCAAAAAACCTTTGTTTAATATCCAGCTTGCCGGAATTTCAAAAAAAGTGGAATTCTATGAAGGCTTGTTTACAGTAAAGCCACACACCAATATTTCTGCTATTAAAACTACCAATCTCATTATTATTCCTTCCTTAAATCATAACTATCAAAAAGCTGTGAAGGAAAATAAGTCTTTGGTCGATTGGGTTGCTAAACAATACAAAGGCGGAGCTGAAATTGCCACAATTTGCACAGGCGCATTTATGCTCGCAGCATCGGGGTTGCTGAATGGAAAAAGCTGTTCCACGCATTGGTCTGCCAGCGATCATTTCAGAAAAATGTTTCCAGAAGTGCATTTGAAAACTGATCAGCTCATAACAGACGAACACGGCATCTATACCAATGGAGGTGCTTATTCTTTTCTGAACCTGATCATTTACCTGGTTGAAAAATATTACGACAGGCAAACAGCCATTTTTTGTTCCAAGGTATTCCAGGTAGAAATGGACCGGAAGACGCAATCAGAATTCATCATTTTTACCGGTCAGAAAATGCATGGAGATGAAATGATAAAAAAAGCACAGGCTTATATTGAAAGTAATCTGCAGGAAAAACTTTCTTTTGAACAATTGTCCTCTTCTTTCTCCGTTGGCAGGCGCAACTTTGACAGACGATTTATTAAAGCAACAGGAAATACGCCAGTCGAATATCACCAACGGGTCAAAATAGAATCGGCTAAAAAAGAATTTGAAGCCAGCCGCAAAACAATTAACGAGGTGATGTATGAAGTTGGCTATTCAGATGTAAAAGCGTTTCGTGAAGTATTCCGCAAGATTACGGGAATGTCGCCGGTAGAATATAAGGCGAAGTATAATAAGAATGGCTTAAGCTAAATATGCTCAGAGGATAATTGATATATTTGTTAGGTGTGCTAAATATTAAGCTGAATAAATCTAACGTTCATAAAATGAAAAAAGTAACAGGAATAGGTGGCATATTTTTCAAATGCAAAGATGCCGACAAAATGAAAGAGTGGTATAAAACACATCTTGGAATGGACACCGGCAACTACGGAGCATCTTTCGAATGGTATCAAGATTCAGATGGTACAAAAAAAGGCACAACGCAATGGAGTCCTTTCAATGAAACAACAAAATACTTTGAGCCTTCAACCAAAGAATTTATGATCAATTACAGGGTTGAAGATTTAGAAGCGCTTGTGGAAGATTTGAAAAAAAACGGAGTAACAGTTGTCGACAATATTGAAACTTTTGATTATGGAAAATTTGTTCATATTCTTGATGCAGAAGGAAACAAGGTAGAACTTTGGGAACCCATTGACGAGTGAAATGAAAAGTCATAAAAATATCAGGTAGCTGGAAAATGAAAAGATAATTCATTTGAGCTTTATTCCGCTAAGATGTTTTATCCCTTTCGCCAAATGACAGGCGTTGGCTACTGCTTTTGTTAAATGATTTTATATTTTTATCAACCATCAATGATAGATTTATCTCCTGCTGAAAATCAAATTCACTGTGTCACGAATTTTCAAGATCTTATTTCTACGCCGTTTCATGGCGAAATCAATGCGATTTGTTGGACGCGTAAACTAACAGGTGATTTTTCTGAGATAGTTAAAAAGATTGAGCTAAACGGAAATATAGCGACAATTGAACAAGAGGAACTTCGTGCACTTCAGTTGAGTGAACAGGGACAGTTTGCCCGTGAAATTCTTTTAAATGACATGGAGATGTTGAAAGCTCATGGCGCATCGCCAATCCTTAATGTGATCAGGTACTATGACAGGGATGATGCCGCTCTCTTTTTTCCAACCGATGTTTATTCTTTTCACGTAGATCGCTCTCCTGTACCAATCGATACCTTTTTATGCACATACTTTGGCGAACCGAGTGAAATATTGCCGAATTCACAAGGCAAAAAGAAAGTACTTATTCCGGAAATACGTGATGAACTTAAAAAACAATATCGTGGCGCAGATGATGGTTTTGAATCATTCTTAAGTGAACATTTCTTTGATCTGCACTATCAAGCTAAAACTGATGCGCGTCCAATTAGCACTGGCCTTGGTCACTTATGGCGGCTGGCAGTTGATCATCCTGCAAGTCAGGTTCTTCCTTGTATTCACCGGGCACCAAAGGAAAAATCCGGGCAGAATAGGTTGTTGATGATCTGTTGAACATAAATTCTTAAATAGAATCAGAAAGATCGAAATTAGGGAGTAAGGGTCGAATCAAACAAGATGTTCAAATTTTGAACTGCCTGTGAATTAAATAATGCCTTTCTCTTTAAGCCAATTATAACCATCAATAGATTTAAAATAATTTTCTCGTTTTATAGCTTCTGACTTGACTTCAAAAATTTCATAGTAATGAAGCACTAAAGGTCGTCTTCCTTTTGTTGACCTTATCTTACCTTACCTGAATTATGCGCTTTGATTCTTATTTCGAGAGATCCAGTGCTTCCATAATAAAAACGAGCATCCTTTTGACTTTTTAAAATGTAAGTGTAATACATATCCAATTCAATTTTTTAAAACAAAAAAAAACACCATCTGGTCAGGATGGTGTTCTTAGCAAAATTTTCAGCGGAGAAAGAGGGATTCGAACCCCCGGACCTATTACAGTCAACAGTTTTCAAGACTGCCGCGATCGACCACTCTGCCATTTCTCCGGTGCAAAAGTAATAAAGAGTTTGTTTTGAAAAACAGTCAGACGATTTTTCTTGATTTTTTGTTTTTTCTCACGCGATGAACTATTCAGGATGTTTAATGCTCAGTGAGATAGCGTCTTTTAGCCTTGCAAAAATCATAGAATATTCACTCTTTTTAGTAACTTTACCTTCAGAAATCCGGCTTTCGCTCATCCCCCTTCCGCCGGGCGAACAAAACCAAAATTCCATGAAAAGGCTACTCTTTTTTGCTATGCTGTTAGCAGCTGGCACTTTATCGGGAAGGGAACTCACCGCTAATCTTTCCTGTGCGTCATTCAGCACGCCCGAAAACAAAACTTACGTTGAAACTTATGTGTCGATTATCGGCAATTCCGTTTCGTATGCTAAAAAAACGAACGGGAAATTCCAGGCAGCTATCGATATTCTCATGACTTTCACAAGGAATGATTCTATTCAGACCGCTATGCGTTATGTATTGAATTCACCGGAAGTTTCAGACACCACAAAAGCGGAAAACTTTCTTGAT
>JBDSHN010000132.1:0-18969 GCA_039918435.1 Bacteroidia bacterium
TAAATTGCAATTGCAGAATTTACATTTTAAGTTTCTGATAATCAATGGTTAATGACCATCAAAATAAAGCTGCTCACTCTTCTTATCACGCAAAATATGTTCAACAATTGCTAGCGCTTTGTTCTTGAGCAGATCATAACCGTGATTATCATCTAACGAAAGCAGTTCAGGAATCAGCAGTTTTTCAGCTTCGATGGAGAGGTCTTTTTCTGCGATAAGATATAAACGGCAGCCTTTTAATTCGCCGGAAGGATTAAAAAGCAATAGTGCACGATTTTCTTCCTGCACAAATTCCAACACACAAGGCCGCGAAGGATCAAATGCAGCAACCCCTGCGTTTTCAAGCAGCCGGAAGATTTCAATATCGTCGCGTAGAACTCTCAATTAGTGGTTAGTTCGTAGTCTTTAGTTCGTAGAGGATTGTTGTTATTATTTCTCCGGCTAAAAACACATTGATAATTACTCTCGTTATTCTCCGAACCAAAAATTCTTGTAGCTATTTTTCCGAACGAACCACTCCTTTTTTATCTTTTTTGCGGAATGAAAAGAAAATCGCCCCCGGGTTCCATGTTTAAAATTCCCCAGCGCGGAACGGGTTTGGTTACGGCTTTTACTTTTGCGGCGAGCTCGGTGAATAAAACGACTTCGGATTTTGAATATCCTTTTTTCAGGCAATCAAGAATGATATTCATGAACGGAGAATGCTCCCCGGGCTTACCATCAGAAACAGTTTCTTTTCCGCCGGAAGTGAGGTAACCTTTAAAGCCGTATTTCATGGTCTCTGAAATAAGCTTCAGGTGATCGATATCATTCTTTTTTTCTTCGTTGGCACTTCTGTTAATAGCAAGCTCTTCGCCGTCGAACGTTCCGCTGTAACACGCGTCAAGCATAACCAGCACATGACGCGATGGAATTGCCTTTACCATTTTCCAGAGCATTCCATAAGGGATAAAGCTGTTCATTTCAGGATCGCTTGCCGGATTTTTCCCATCGGAAGGAACGATGTAACCATCAAAGCGATTCATGCCCCCGTGGCCGGCAAAAAAAACAAGAACCTGGCTGTGCTCATCAAAGTTCATGGAGCTTAATGAATCGAGTGCACGGAAAAGTTTTGCCTTTGTAGGATTAACAAGAAAATTCGTTTCAAAGCCATAATGATTTTTCAATTCATCATTCAATGCTTGTCCGTCAAAAACCGGGTTAGGCAGATCGGGCCATGCTGAATCTTTGTAATCGCTTACACCAATGATCAGCGCGTAATTTCTTACAGAGCCAACGATGCTGTCGGCAATCTGTTTTTTATTATCGGGCTTTACAGCTGCGCGGCTGGCAGGTTTTGCATCACCCGATTGGGCATTAAAAGCGGGCGGAGGAGTATCCGTCTGCACAATGGTTTTTGGTTTTTCCACCGGTTTATCTACCAGCACACCGGCGGAAGAAGAAGAGGCAGAAGAATAAAATGTCGCAATCTTCTGACGTTTTTTTGTGAGATCGTAAGCGGTAAAAACAAGCTCTTCGCTTACATCATCAACACCTGTTTCATCAAAAACATACAGCATGGAAGATTGCGAACGGCTGATGATTGCGGCCAGCATGCCGACCTGTTTATTTCCTGCAATTGAAAATGTATCCGGCGTATACATTGCCGGCACGATGAGCACCTGGTTCTTTTGTTTTTCCTGCCCCTGAAAAAACTGTGCAGAAAATTTTTCATGACTTATTTTCCACGATGCGTCATCAACGATGATCACCTGGTTGCGGCAAGGAATTTTTGCAAATAATTCATGTAGCCGCAAAGGGTCGAGCATTTCCTGTGGTGGAACTTTTTCCCCTTTTTTCAACGGGCGGCAGGGAAGAAAAAACCCTCCTGTATTCTGATCGCATGGCGCATTGACATAAAAATAAAACAAGTCATAAGCATTTGCCTTTGCAGCGATCTCTGTAAACAATTGTTCAATCGATTCAATCGTTGCGAACTCATCGAAAAGGCAAGTGGAAACAACATCGCTGTATTTGATTTGTTTATTCAGCCCTGAAGAAAAGTAGGAAATGCGTTTGGTTTCAAGATCTGTTTTTGTTTTGGCAAGAACAGCATTCACATCATTCTTCGCCAACGCTTTTTGCGGAACGTCGGCAACTTTGCAATTCTCAATCCCTATTCCTACAAAATAAACCGTCCCCGTTGTCTGTGCATGTATGCCGGAAAACAGCACGACAGCAGCAGCAACCAAAAGGCGGCGTAATGCTGTAGAAGAAAATTGCTGCAGGGACATAGTTGTGGGTTGAAGGTGGAATCAATTCAAAAATACCTGAATTTTATGAATAGTAATGAATTTGATTAACGGTTATTGGTATTATGCACAGCCGGAGTAAAAGCGGCTTTAAAGGATAATGTAAAGTTATTTTATACAATGAAAATGTGAAATACTGCATTTGCGTGATTTTGTACACCGGTAATTAAGTATAAATTTGCCAGACGAGTAACCCAAACAAACCAAAACCAAACTCATTATGAAAAAGTATCTTGTTATGATTTGCCTTGCAGTATTTGCTGTAACAATGGCTTCTGCACAAACAAAAAAACCTTTGATTGTTCAGGATTCAAAGCAGCACAAAGTTGACGCGAAACAACGCGGAACGATGGTGAAAATGGACGTTCCTACTACAGACGTTGCAGCTCCTGTTCCTACTGCACGCGGCGCAAGTGAATATTGCACCATGACATTTGACAATTACACAGGCTACTGGGTAAAAATTTATGTTGACGGAAACTTCAAAGGTTATGTAGAGCCTTACGGAGTTGGTTCTGTAACTGTTTATGGCGGTTACACTTCTTATTACTGTGAAACAACAGGCGGAACTTATTACTGGTCAGGTGAAGGTAATTGCGAAGGCGAATACCACTACAACCTTCGCTAGTAAATAAAAAATAATAAGCTTACATCCCGCTTCTGCTCTTTGTGGTAAGCGGGATGTTTTTTTAACGATAAATTTCAATCAATGAATTTTTCACGCCTCTTTTTTTTCGTTGCATTTTTTCTTTTCAGTGGATCACTTCTTTCTGCGAATACTAAACGTGCGCTGCTCATTGGCATTGATAAATATGTAGCCACGAAAGAAACACCAGCGCCATTTGCGCAGCGTGGGAAACCGGGTGAACGTGCAGGGTGGACAAACCTTGATGGATGTGTGAATGATGCAAAATCGATGCGCTCCATCATTCAGGCACGTTATGGATTTGAAGAAAAAAACATTGACACACTTTTTAATGCTGCGGCATCGCGCCAGGGAATTCTCGATGGAATAAATAAACTCATCACGAATGCACAGCCGGGCGATGTTGTTTTCATCTATTACGCAGGTCACGGATCGCAGGTAAAAAACAGCAAATCATACGACGGAACAGGTTGGGACCAGTCGATTGTTCCTGCAGATCAGTGGGACATCCGCAACAAAGAGCTTTCTGCTTTATTCAACAAGCTCATTGATAAAGGCGTGATCCTTACGTTGATCTTTGATTCGTGTCACAGCGGTTCCATTGCGCGCGGAAACAGTTTGCCGGTGGAATTTAAAGAACGTCTCGCGCCATCTGCCGATTGGGATGCAAATGATCCTTCCGAATATCCGAAAGTGGAGCAGCGTGGTGCATTGCTTTTTTCAGCTGCACAACGTTCGCAAACTGCAAAAGAAACACAGGATTTTGACAGCACGGCGCATGGTGCTTTTACGCTTGCGCTGATACGGGCAATCAATGCTTCTTCTGCAAATCAGAGCGCAGATAAATTATTTACACGCATTCTCGGTGCAATAAAATCGGAAGGCGGACCGAAGTACCAGGATCCTGTTCTTGGTGGAACTGCTGAACGGCGTAAGGGGGGAATTTTCGGAGAGGTAGTAAATGAAAATGCTTCCAAAACATTTGTTGCGGTGCTTGACGTTGCTGATGACGGACACGTTACGTTGCGCGGCGGACATGAATTGGCGGTGTATGAAGGTTGCCGTTTTGTGAAAGCGGGCGGGAAAGATACGCTTGAAGTTATTGCAGTAAACGGAATCGGTTCGTGCGATGCTGTGGTGCGTGGCAAAGGACAGCTTGCAAATTTCAATTCGGGCGATCTTGTGGAATTAGTGAATTGGGTTCGCCCCGGCAGCCCTGCCTTGCGCATCTGGTCGCCGGAAACAAATTTTACTGCGGAACAATTGAAAAAAACAATTGCACCTGCGATGGCATTAATGACAACTTATTTTTCAGCGGTAATTGATCCCACGATCATTGCACCTGAATATGTGATTCAATTCAACGCAGGAAAATGGATCGTTACATCGGGAAGCACGAAGGTTACATTGACAGCATTAACAGACGCAACTTTAAAGGCCGCAATTCCGAAAGGGAAAAAAGTTTTTCTGCAGCTGCCGCCGACAAAAGAAATTTTAATGTCGCTGAATAAAAAGCTTGGTCCGGGAACACCTTCTTCGGCGGTTGAATTCACTAAAAACCCATTGCAGGCAAATTATATTCTTGCCGGGCGCATGAATAATGGAATTGCAGAATACGCCTTGCTGCGGCCGAACGCATCTGAAATGGATTCGGCTTTCCGTAATTCGCTTCCGGTGCGTTCGAACTGGCTGAACAGCACCGCGACTGAAACAGCAACCGACAGCCTCGCGATTTTTGCTGTCCGTCTCGGAAAAATATCTTCGTGGCTGAATCTCGAATCGCCAACAGATAATTTTCCGTACCAGCTGGTTTTGATAAGCGATAAAACAAAACAAATGCTGCAGCCGGGAGAAAAGCTGGTTGAAGGAGAAAATTATCACTTCGCACTTTTGCTTGATTCTGCCAATGCAACGATGAATGCGGTGATCGTGCGTTACTGTTACATTTTCACACTTGATTCGCGCGGAAACATGAGCTTGTTTTATCCGGATGTTGCGTTTGGCTCGGAAAACAATGTGGTGAAATATGTTCCTTATGTTGCGCCGGGAAAAGTAGAATCGTTTCAGAATAAAGGAAAAGTAGCATTCGGAATTGGTGAGCCTTTTGGTTATGATACTTATTTCCTGCTTACTTCGGACGTTCAACTGAGCGCAGATGTTTTTGAAAGTGATGGAGTAATGACACGTGATGAAGCAAAAACGGGACTCAATTATGTTTTAGCAAATACAGGAAGTAAATCGCGTGCGCCCACACCGCCGGTTGCAACACATTGGTCGTTGCAGAAACTGCAGTTTCAAAGTGTTAAGAAAAAGAAGTAGGGGTACGATCCGCCACGGCGGAATGAATGAAATCGAATATACGAATTACTGAGGAAGGAAAGCCGCCTTAGATCTTCCGTTGTATTATTTGGCAATAAAAAACTTCGCTGTCGATTCGGACTGTCCTGATTGAACGGAAATAAAATAACAGCCATCAGCTAAATTAGTTTCCAGGTGAAGCTGCATTGTTTTTCCACCGGCCATTTTTTCTTCATAGACCAATTTACCGATGGAAGAATAAATTCTGATAAGTGGATTTTCAACCGGCTGCATGAACTGCAGGTTAATTTGATTTAACGAAGGATTTGGTGAAACGAAAAAAGAAGAAACAGTTGTTTCATTGTTTATTCCCATGGTAGCGCAATTCGTTAAAGGATCATTTCCTGAAGCGGTGATGATGGGTGAAAATAAACTGACCATATTCTGCAGCCGTGTTTGCAGGTTATCGACGGAATGCCCGTTTGCAAAACAATCGTTCATGTAATTGTAATTGTTCACGATGTCGGCCTGGTAAGCGGGAGCATTTGATCCGATGGAAACAAAATACTGGCGCAAACCTTCGCTTCCGTATGCGTACGGATAGAAATAATAATTCTGGCAAATGTTGGATTGCGAATAACATTCCCAGTTTATTCTTCCTAAAAGTTTATTGTATTGGTAATCTACAACCACATCGGAGCCCTGGTGAAACATATAAACTGCGGGCGTATTGCCTGCCTGGTTGAAAATTGAAACATCCATAACACCGCCAAAAAAACTTCCAATGCCTTTTACGGATGCATCATAAACGCCTGTGTAAAATGTTCCGTCAATGCTGCCTAGATCGGGTCGTGCGAAAGAAATTTGTGATGGGTTGCAGCCATACGTTGCAAAATCTGGATCGGGTGTTGGTGCATTGGCGATGGCGTAACAATTGGCTGGTTTTTCACTGAGCTGATCTGTAAATGCGGCAGCGAATGCAACAAAACCGCCGGCACTTTCTCCGGCAATAAAAACATTATTCACATCGGAGGAATCGAGCAGGTGTCTTGTTTTCATCAGGCGGATAACACCTTTTGCATCCTGCATGCCGCGAAAGTTGGCGCGGTAAATTTCACTGCTGTCACAAATATATCCGCAGGGTGCGGAGAGAGAAGTACTGCAAAAAGGGTACATGGTGTAATTGGCAGCTTTATGTGTACCTAGCCGATAATTGATATTTGCAACGACCCAGCCTTTTTTTGCAAGGTTGCGCGAGAGGTAAACAAGATCACCATCTTCTTTGCTGCCGGCGACCCACGAACCACCATGCACGAGCACGATAACAGGACGAAGACAATTTCCATCGCCATGCGGTTTGTAAATATCCATGAGCAGCGTATCGACATTTCCGGCGTAATTGATTTCCATGCCATAAGGGTAATCAATGATGCTGTCGTAACTATAAGTGCTTTGCGTGTAAGCGAGTTGCGCGTGAATGGCTCCGAAGACAAAAAGAAATAGAAGTGTAGAGATCGTTTTCATGTGAGCAGTTTTCATTTTTATAAAGATCGGGAAATAAAAGGGAAGTTTGGGAAGAAGAAGAGCCGTTTTCGTTTTTTTCATTATGCGTGTTTGAGAAAACAGACTTAATGAAAAAGGAGAGTTCCATTTTTTTTGCGTGAGGGATAGAGGCATTGTTGGAGCTCTTTTTCATTTTCATTAGGCTTTTTAAGAAACACTCCTAATGAAAAAGAAAAAAGCGACTGCCGAAAGCCCGACCTGACGCATTAAGGTCACGCCACAACACACACCTTACCTGAGTGAAAAAGCGTTCCTGCAACAATTCTAAAACAAAAAATTCATCTCTGATCAATATGAATTTTTTCAATCAATTAAAACGGGATTTACATTTTTGAAACGCCCTTGAAAAAGCGAATGACGCCGTAGATGACGGGGCCGTAAGTAATAAAATATCTTCCGCCTTTGTCGGATACCATCATGTATGAACCGATGGTAAGAATGAGTCCGCCTGCAATCCAGAGTCCGCCGATGAGCATATCGTTGCGCCCTTCTTTTTTAGATGCTTGTCCGCCGGGCAAAGTACTTTCAATAATTTTTACTGCGTTGGGATGATCGATTCCTTTTTTGATGAGCACTTCGTAAATGGCAGCGGAAGAAACGCCGGATGCTTTGAGGCTGCTGGTGGTTTCGATTGCGTCGGCGAGGGTGCGTTCGCTGGCGGGAGTGCTTGCGGAGGTGTTTGCGGGTTGAGAGTAGGGAGGTGGAGTGGGTTGGGATTGGTAGCTGGAGTTTTGGTTCATGGGGGTGGTTTTTGGGGTTAATTAGTTTGTGGAATAAAAATAGGAAAAAAGGGGAATGGGGAACAAATCAAGCCACTGGAAAATCTAAGTGGCTTAATACTCCTTCTCCTGGGCTCGAACCATCCCGATTAAAAGTCGGGGCATGATTAACAGCCCTGTGCAAAACGTTCAAGCAAATTATTTATATACGCTGGTTTTTCTTTGAGCGAAATCAAATACTTTTTACTCTTTTGTGCCTTAATATAGTTTTCGATTTTCCCCGCTTGTTTAAAATTCACACATGAAATAATCACAAAATCCTGCCAAGGCCTGCCGACTTTGCTCCAGTTTTCATTGCCATCAGAATTATGATTTTTAATACGCTGTGCATAATTTTCACTTTTCCCGATGTAAAACTTATTGAGCCTTTCTGAATAAATAATATAAACTACAGCTTTCATTGATAAATGGTTTGCAAATTTTCGTGCCGAAAAATTAAAGATGCTCAATGCGTCTTCTGTTGGGCTGGAGCCATCCCGACCAAACCGGAACAGGATTAGCCACTGCTATTCAATTTTAAAAACAAAAAAGCCACCTATCTCTAAGTGGCTTAATGCTCCTTCTCCTGGGCTCGAACCAGGGACCCCATGATTAACAGCGAGCGGCACTCTTTCGGGACATTGCCGAAAGCCGCATAAACACAGGGAACAACATCTGACATCATGTAGCATTTGCAACATTTCCGCACCCTAAAACCGCACCTTTCCGCACCCCGATTTACCCCTTTATTACCTACTTCTGTGCCTTAAAAGGCCGGAATAATCACATACACCACATGACCAAAGTACGACATCTACGACCAGCCGTTAGCAAAATGTATTTCCTTGAAGCTGCACGGTGGACGGTTGGCAAAGACAAGTTTACAGTCTGCATCGGCGAAGAAGACGGACCAAAAATACCAGTAGCATATGTACGCATCGAAGGTTTTGACGACAACAAAAAGGCGATTCTTTCCTGCCGCGACCTTGACGGCAATAAACTCTTTGAGACTACTAATAATATCTATGAACTGAAATGTCAATTCCAGGACAACGAGATCACCCTTACGCAAGCGATGCAAGAACGTGATGAAAAGATTGAAAAACTTATCGAGCAAGATTTTTTAAGAGAGCCGGAACATGAAGGACGTGAAATTTCCCCGGAGGAATGGAACGAAAAATCTTTCGATCAGTTTGTTTCTCAACATGAACCGGAACGTGATGAAGATTTGGAACTTGAATTTCCACTCTATCACAATGAAGACAGACAAGGCGTACAGCAAGAAAAAACAAATGAAGTGCAGGAGGAATTAGAGGAATCCCGTAGCAGAACGAATAACAAAAAGAAATCTCAAAATATTGAGCGTTAAATTTTTTATTAGCCCGTGTCATAAAAGGATCAGGGATGTGGTATATGAGACATAACAACCTCAATCACCCACGCCATGAACACTGAAAAAGAAAAGTCACAATCCCAAGGTAAAACCATTTTCATCAAATACAGCAATTGGAAAAAAGGCCAACACTTTGAAACTGTTTTACAGTCCATGCCTGATGAAAAGAAAAAAGTACTAATCGGACGTATCTATCTAGAGATAGAAGGCAATCAAAAAACATATACAGCCAAAAGTGCGGATGGTAGAGAAGTGCTGCACGTATCGGATTCTTATGTCGATACAGAAAAGCACATGATCAAAAACGGTCACGCCCTCGGCATGGAAGAATTGCAGAAAAAACAGTCGCGGGATCAAGAACGAGAGGAAACACCTACACCGCAAACGAAAACGCAAGAAGTGCCCAAAAATGAAGTATCAAAGGCTCCTGAAAAAGAAGTGGAAGAAATACGTGAGCGCAAAGCCGAACAATCGAAAGGAAATGATCTTAATCGCTAACCTATAAAAACATATCCACATGAACGACTCTACCAACACATACGGACATACCTATCCTGAACTTGAAAAACAGATTCAGGAAAAAGACACTGAACTCAAACGTGAGGCTCGCAGAGAAGGAAAATTCCTCGGTATGCAGAATCGCCCTGGTTTATCGGAGTCTTCACTTGAACCATATTTCGGCTTCATTAAAACGGGATATGAAGGATTGCGCGCTCAAATCTTTCAGATTATCCAGCCAGATGTGCATGAGGCAAAGATGAAGGCCAATTGCTCTGCAATGGAACAGAAGCAGGCAGAAATAGCCGTCAAAATCATCCGTCTGACGCACGAAAACACGGTTGCCAAGCACGAATTGGACGGAAAGGTACCTGACGTGCGCCATGGCCGAAATCTCAACGGATGGCTCGTTTTAGGAGCTATCTACCTTGGAGAGCTTGTCTTCAATGCGTGGAGTTTCGAGTTTATGGGCGACAGCCTACTTTTCTCGCTCCTAATCGCACTTGGTGTTTCAGTGGGCATGTACCTCTTTTCTCGCGGCATTATGTCCCTGATTTCACGATTTCAGGGTATGAAAATGTACCTGAGTGTGATCGGCTTGGCCTTGCCTGCGCTCGCTCTTATTCTCGTCATATCAACCTGGCGGGCGAACATGCTCAATGCGAGCGGTGAAGAATCAATGAACCCTGCGGTGTTTGCGGTGGTAAATATCTTCCTCTTTATCGCTTCGATGCTTGCTTCCTATTTCTTCTTCCCGAAAAAAGAAGAACAGGATGCGGATCGCAAGCTTCGCGGACAATTTGAAGCTATCGAGAAACGTACGAATGAAATTGCAAAACTCTCCGCTGAGAAGGACAAGTTGGAGACCGATGCACGCGAACAAGCCCTAAAGCATCAGCAAATCATGAGTCTGGCAAATCATGCCGCTGAGCGCATTGACACGCTCTACCATGAAACAGCCGAGATATTCAAAAGCACGCTGCTTGCGCACCGGGACGACCGAATGATGCCAGTGTGTTTCAGCTATCCGGTTCCCGAACTTAAATCTCTTCCAACTATCACTCACTAACACACGCACACATGAAAAACACTATCCTCAAACAAATCCTTCCGTTCGTGATCGGCGTTCTGACTGTCGTGCTCATCGCTTGTTGCAGCTCACCGAAGCGCAGCACTTCGGAAGTATCGGTGCTCTATGATATTACCGAACGGAACGAAACCAATCTGAACGCTGCCGAAATATTACAAGTATTCGATTTTGGAAAAGAGAAATGGAATGGCGCGACATTCACCTTCGCATACGTGACAGATGTCAGCTACAACAGGAAAACACATTTCGCTCTTGTCGAAGGCGGGAACCGCCTTACAGCAAGTACTTTCACCCGCGACAAAGAAGTAACCCATTTTCGCGACAGCGTGACGAATTTTCTTGAATCACTAAAGCTCGATACTATAGGCCGTCCGCATTCTTCGGTATTTATTCCTCTTACTGAAGAATTAAATCGCATGGCTGAAAGCAAATCAAAAAATCGTGTGCTTTTCGTGTATAGCGATCTTATGGAGAATGAAAAATCAATTTCATTCTACGATAAGAAAACGTTTGCATTGCTCAGTAATGATCCGGGTAAACTGAAAACGCTTCTTCTTAAAAACGCTCCATTGAAACGACTAGATGGTATTACAGTCTATTTCATCTTTCAACCGAAAAATGCTGAGCAAGATGCAATGTTTCGCTTAGTATCTGGATTCTACAAAAAACTGCTTGCAGATCAGGGCGCACACGTTACTATCGCTGCGAATGTGGCACTCGCAGCTAACCAAACAAAATAATATGTCGCATGAACTGGAAAAATATACTCCGCAGAGTTTTTCTTTTCGTTCTCAAAACAATCGGCAAGCTTTTTCTGCTTTGCCTGTGGGCATGCCTGCGCGGAATCGAATTTATTTCGCGTGCATTGGGCGACTGGATAAAAAGTATTATCACACCAAACAACAGGCGAGATGATAATAGAAAAACTCCTTGAACTTATCGTGCAGCTGCTTGAGGCTGGTTTCAGCCTGCTTACTGAAATCATCGAAACTGCGGTCGATGGCGTCGGCAAGCGCAAGCACACATACACTGCTAATTTCATTCCAGAGCGTGACTTGCTCACGCGTTATCATACCGGCTTCTGCTTGACCGGCACACGGTCCCTTTCCGCGAAACATTCCTACACCAATGCGCTGATCGTGGGTGGTACAGGCGTGGGAAAGTCGAGCGTCGTACTGCTTCCGTCGCTCTACAAAATGCACGGCAGTTTTGTTGTGCACGATCCTTCCGGCGAACTCTTCCAAAAAAGTGCAGGCTACCTTGCTGAAAAAGGCTACGAAGTCAAAGTCCTGAATTTTGCAAAGCCTGAAATTTCTGCAAGGTACAACCCGCTCGCGCGTACAAAAAGCTCATCCGATATTCAAAAAGTCGCATCCATGCTTGTCCAGAATTCGCTTGGTGGATCGGGAAATTCCGATCCTTTTTGGAATACCCAGGCATCCGCACTGCTCGCCATGCTTATTACCATTCTGAAACTGCAACCGGAAGAATATCAAAACCTCTTTAATGTCCGTCAACTCCTGAGCCACATGGGAGGAAGCCCGAAAGCGATGGACAAGTTCTTCGGCCAATATGCAAAAACTCATCCGCTTCTTTGGACCGA
This sequence comes from Bacteroidia bacterium, assembly GCA_039918435.1. Lineage (GTDB taxonomy): Bacteria > Bacteroidota > Bacteroidia > Palsa-965 > Palsa-965. Next base: position 12,141 of record JBDSHN010000132.1, read on the forward strand.
ATACAAGGCATTTATCGCATTTGATGAAAGAGTTGTTGCAGGAGTGCTTTCAACATGCAAAGCAGCACTTCAACTTTTTGCTGACGGAGCTGTTGCTCGCGTCACTGCAAACGATACGCTTCCTATGGAGGACTTCCGCACGAAACCAGTTGCTTTATTCATTCAGAACTCAATCGCCGACCAACGCTATTATAGCGTGCTCACTTCGCTTTTCTTCGAGCAATTCTTCGCGTATGTATTATCCCGTTTTCCAGAAAAGAACGAACAGGATATTTTCTTCTTGGTCGATGAAGCGGCAAGCTTGAAATTTCCAACCCTGCAACTTGCCGTTGCCAATGTCAGAAAACACAGGGCAGGGATCATGCTTTTGGTACAAGACTTCAATCAGCTCGTCGCTAATTATGGAAAAGAAGATGCGGATGCGATCCGCACAAACTGCTTTGCCAAAATGTATTTCACCGGGCAATCGCACGAAACGTCGAAAGAACTTTCGGAGATAATGGGGAAATTTGATTTCAAAAATGAGAAAGGCAAAACTATCCAGCGTCCGTTAATGACAAGCGATGAAATCCGCACGATGGATATTGCGCGCGCGATTGTGCTCTGCGGCCACAATGCCCCGATCAAGGCACGCCTCCGCCCGTATTACAAGAAAAGCACATACCGCGCGTACAGTGAAATGGCTTCACCTGAAATTGGAAATGAAGATTCCGGTCCTGTGCCGATTATGCCGATTGAATTGCCTTCACATGAGCAAGAAAAAGCGTGAGAGCGGACTATGGACGTATATCCAATCACTCGGCATCCTTGAACAAGGATCACCGGAAGAAATCGCGGCTGCAAAAAAAGCGTACTGGAAAACATATCACCAACAGCATCGCAGGACACAGCGGGAAGAGAAGCCGGAATTTCTTGTTGCCCTTGATCGGGCTGACGGAACGTATAACACTATTTCTATTGGCGCAAAACGACATACACTTACCATTCCTGCTTTTCTGCGGACTGCAACGCTCGCGTATCTTACTCAGGCGTATGTCGTTCCTAACCACGAATATATCGCACATCTTGAACAATTACTTTCGCAATGCTCGAATGAGATTGCGGCACTCGCAGGTTCCAAAGACAAATATTTCTGGCAGCGCGATCAGAAAATTGAGGCAATAGAACAGCGCATCGAACGCCTGGAGCGTGAAGTGTCCGAACTCTTCCGCAATCCTCCCACTCTTGAAACGACTGTTCGAAAAGCTATTCAACAATCGCCCGAAATCAAAGAGCGCCTACTTACCCTCCTATCTTCATTATGATTGTCAAAATCAAATCACGGAAAAATCAATCATATCGTCAGCTCATAGAGTACATGCTCCATGATAAAGATCGTCTGTCCGGGAAGGACGGTTTTATCGTAGCAAAAAATCTCAAAGGCAATCGGATAGATTCGTGGGTAAAGCAACTGCAGGAGAATGAGAAGTTTCGCAAGAGAAAACGCAAGGATAGTGTAATCATTACGCATGAGATATTATCTTGGTCAAAAAAAGATTCTATATCACCGGAGCAGATGGAAGTGCTGACAAGAGAATATTTGAAACGTAGAAATATTCGCGGTATGTACCTTGCCGTACCCCATTATAATCGCGAAAATTATCACGTGCATATTTTGGCGGCAGGGATTGAATATAAAACTGGAAAGGCGCTTCGGCTGAGCCGCAAGGAGCTGGCAGATCTCAAACGAGGCATGCAGGAATTCCAAAAAGAAAAATACCCGGAGCTTATTCATTCGGCCGTGGAGCATGGCAGGAAGAAGAAGGGAATCGCGAAGGAAAAAGAATTTCAGGCACGCAAGCGAACAGGAAAGCTTTCACAACGGGAAGAACTTTTCCTTATGGTTGAATCGTGCTTTAAAAACTCTAAAACACAAGAAGATTTTTTCGCACGCCTGCAAGGGTGCAAGCTACAAACTTATGTGCGTGGGGGAAGGATATATGGTGTTGTATTTGGAAATAGGAATTATCGGTTTAAAACATTGGGCTTGGATTTGGCCACTTTGGAAATGCGAAGAGAAGAAATCGAAAGAGAAAAAGAGTTGGACTTACTGCGTCAAAAAAAGCAAAGTCGCAGCTACGAACGTTAAGTGAAATTCACTATCTGTAAATAATAAAGCCACCCCAAAATGGAGTGGCTTTTTGGTTTTTTATCCTAGTTATTGAAGTCCTGCTCCAATAACTGGAACAGGTAAAGAAGCATGCGACTTCAATGTTGTACTTTGTCCAAAAGTACCCGCAGAAGATCTGCCCACCTTCTAATTAAACCACCGAAAATCCTTATAGATACCGGACACAGTATCATATATTAAAAACATTCCTGTTTTTAATGATTTAGAAGATTCGGCCTAAAACCTACCTTATAGAAGTATATACCATATATATAAAATTGTCAAGTGCCTGTATAAATACACACAAATACAGGAATTAATTATATTTTCAATGTTCAAATAGAATACATTGCATTTATACTTTAAATTTTAGGTTATATGAATCCTGACACTCGTCCCTTTGTTGAACACAAACTTAAATTCGCAAGAACTTATGCGCAATGGAGGATATCTCTTGATTTTGGAACTCAACCTATTACTGATGCAAGAACATGCATAGAAATAATGCTTAAAACATTTATTGTTCGGTTTTTTGCGATCAGTGAATGCACAAAAACTAGTTTGCAGATATTGAAAAATCGAAGGGAAATCGCTCAATCTATTGTAGGAGAATGTGCTTTTGTTAATGCACTCTTAATAGTTACGGCAAAAGACAATCAATTACTATCCACCAAATTACAAGATAAATTACGGTTTATTAACGCGGCTGCAATTGAGTATACCCATGCCACAACGTGGCATACTTCGAAGGAAGTAATCGAAGTCGATACTATATTACAAGAAGTTGTAGAGTGGTTCTTTAACCATGAAAATGAATTGAATTGGTATGAAACATATATTCAACCGGAACTAGATAGACATGCTAACAGCATACTTAGTCAAATTACAACGGGAGTAGCAAAAATTAACGATAACAGCAATTCGAAAGGAAACAAAATAGATACCGGTATAATTAATATCAATTTTGATTATTGGGCGAACCTACGGACAAAACATATTGCCCCAAATGACCGAGAATACATTTATCAAAATATCTTCCTACAATCTACTGAGGCTTTCTCTCATGAATTTATTGCACTTGAAACAGAGGTAAATTCGGTTCTTTGTGATCACCTTATCAACTTTCCGTATCGGATTAATTCTCCCAGTATTACTGATCATGAACAATCTATTGATGGAATTTTTGAAGACCTAAGCAATCGTAGAGGTTATAGTTTAGTCAAAATATTTGCTCCAAGTGGTGAAGGGAAAACAATATTACTAAGTCAAATTGCATATAAATACTCAGAGAACGATAGTTCATTTCAGGTATACCACGTAGTAAGTTTCAATGAATTTGCTATTGCTGAACTTGAAAGAATTGTATTGAATACTGAAAAGCCATTAATAATTATCATTGACACTCCATCTAAATACGAAACAACGATCATCGAGGGGTGGAATCGAATAATAAAAAACATCTGTAGAATGCCGGTAATAGTTGTTATCGCAGATCAGCGCTATCGATACAATGAGAAATTACTTCGTTCAGATTACATTTCCGACTTCGATTCATGTTTTACGGAAGAAGTTGAAGTTGATTTTATTATGCCAGAATATGAAAGAACTTCTGTATTGAATCAATTTATAAAAATTCTTGAAACTAAACAACCAGAAATTTCTCAAGAACGGATAATTAAACTATTTAATGCTAATTCAAAATTCACAGTTCGTGAGCGAATCTATAATGTAATAATTGCAAACGATATAAAAACAAAACTGAAGCATAAATTTGATTGGGAAATTTATAGTGGGATTACCAGGGATAGCGTCAATAAAAAGTTTGAATCGCTTTTCCCGTTTGTTGCTCTTTTTTCTTATTTCAATATTCCGGTGCCTTTTGCAATTTTTGATGTAAACTATTTTGTTGGGGTAAGTAAATTTGAAGCAAAAAAATTCATTGATCGTCAAGATGTAATTCGAATCTCGGACGGAAATCTTGAACTCCGACACGAGCGAATTGCAAGCTGGTATTTTTCTCAGGAAAATAACCTTTCCGATGTAAAATTTTTATTTTGTGAATTCATTTCGGTTTTCGAAAAACATCTGGATCAATCCGGATGTTATTTATTTCGAAATATTCGACCTTTATTAAAAAAAAGTTTCCTGAATGATACAATCACCAAGACAAGATGCAAAGAACTGCTTGAGGCTTATGTAAACCAAACAAAAGTCACCCTGGCAAATCAACAAGACCTCTCAAAAGTTATGATGGAATTATCAACTGTTGAGACTGAGAATTATAAAAAACATTATTGGCTTGATCAAATCATTAAAATTAATGACAATGATTTTCATGCAAGAACAAAAAAGATTAGTCTTTTTATTCATGCAGGAAAGTTTTTGCAAGCAGAGAAAATCCTAGAAACCTTAAAGGAAAAGAATTTATATGACGAGGTAATAATGGCTCATGAATTTACACTAAACAGTGTATCCTTAAAGGCAAGTTATTTAATAGATCAGCTAAAAGGTTTTCAAATCAAAAAGCATATCCTTTTATTAATCGCCCACAAAAAAGTAAAACAGGGAAAAGTAGACGAAGCAGAAGAGATATACAATGAAGTCAGCTTTCATCCATCAGACTCCTCGATCAAAATAGCACTCGCAAAGCTTGCCAGGGAAAGAAAGCAAGATGAAAAAGCTATCCGATTATTAAATGAAGTTGTGTATGATGCCAAAATACCAATACGACTATCACATTTTATTCCCGCATCTATACTACTTTATGAAATATATTCCGAAAAAACCGAATATGATTTAGCAGAAAAAATTTTGTTAAATGCAATTGAAAAAGTTCCAATCCAATTCTCTTCATATGCACGCCTTGCAAAGCTATATAGAAACAAGGCTTATGAAACTTATAAGGAAGCCAGAGTTGCATATGACAAAGCCAAAATTCTTTTTGAAAAACTGGACACTGTTCCAGGCTTAAATCAATCTGTTGGAATTCGGACCGAATATGCAAAATGGTGCTTTGAAAAACATCCTTACGACGAAACCAAACACAAAAAAGCACTTGCTATTTTATGGGGAACTATTGAAAATATATATGGGAATAGCATACATAGCCATACCGAACTAGGAAGAATTTACCAATATTCAAGATATTACTATAACTTAGATTTAGCAATAGAAATTCTGGAAAAGGGTGTCCTGCTTCACTCAAGAGAAAGTAAATTTGTTACTCAGGTAGTTCTTGCATACGCTTATATACAGAAAAATGATTCCTGCTTTTTTGATAAAGCACAAAAACTATTAAATAGCCTTCTTCAACGTAACCCCAATCACCTGCCAAGCCTTCATGCGCTTAAAAAGCTGTATTCTCGATGCGCCGATACAGAAAATTATAATGTCGTTCTGGGTAAAATTGTAACAGCTGAAAATATTGATGCTCGTGCGGTTTTAAAACAATCGACTAATTATTTAAGGGAGGGGAAACCACATGCTGCCTTGGCTTGCATAGAAGCAAAATTGAACGATGAGCCAGAAAATTCATTTTTACTTCATCGTGTAGCTATTATTTTGCATTCTATTACAGAGAATATGTCTGCAATAGCAGGAAATACCTTATTAGAAAAGGCCTTAACATATTTGGAGGCCACCGAAAAAGACGACATAGCTACAATTCACTTACAAATCAAAATTGCTGACCTATTTGCTATTAATAAAAACACGGATAAAAAACAATACTCTGAAAAGGTAGCCTTTCGAAATCAAAAAATTACTGAACTTTTAAAACATGATCAGAATAACCTCTTTTTGTTTTCAAGTTTATCCAGAATGTTTTGTATGAATCGTCGTCCGCGGATTGCAATGGCACTTGCAGACGTATTGAATAAAGGTCAGTTTACCTTCGAGGATAAGTTATTCTTTTTAAGAGAAAAACAGATATTACATTCATATTTTAATGATTTACTTGAAATTAAAAACCTTCATAAGGAAATACTTTCTTTGAATAAACACAATTCTGAACTAAAGGATGATGAATTAACAGAGTATCCAGATCTGTATAATCCTAATGATTCAAATAGCTTTTTAGTACACAACTGGAACATCGGATTGATAAATTTTAATAAGAAGATTATAAAAACAAAACTTGGGGAGGTCACCTTAATGAGTGATTACTTGTATCATAAGTATGTGCAAGATGGTGATAAAGTCTACTTCTCAACCTATTCTGTAAACGATGAAATCTATGCTAACTATGTCGAACCATACTTTGAAAAAAAGAACATTCCCGCTATGATACCACAATTTTTACCACCTGTGCTTAATCAAATAAAACGCCGCAGAACTTAAAAAAATATAAGAAACTACTATATATAGTCCGCACGAAAATAGAATTTGCCCTAAAAATTGAATCACCCAAAATATAATTTCCAAATCAGAGATATATTCAGTGATCGAGACGTTTACCTCTTTTGCAGGGTAAATCAGTGAGCGATTCATCAAAATATGGATAATTTGAATATAGGGTTTGATATTCAGTTTACTGACTCCCTTATTGCATTGCAAAAAAAGCAAACCAAAGAATTGCAGAAAGCTTCTCAGGCAACGAAATGATATTAATATTTCTTCCTTTTTCACACTTGCTTAGGCATGCCTGTTTGCCTTTGCTTGTGTAAGGGGTTTCGAAAGGGG
>JBDSHN010000133.1:0-8706 GCA_039918435.1 Bacteroidia bacterium
CGGCGTTATATCCGACAGTAAATTCCTGGTAGATTTGTGTACCAAAATCGGGGTTGAATGATTTGAAGATCAAACCTGTATTTGCATTCTTTAAACGCATATATCCGGCACCCGCATTATTCGCCCACCACGATAAACCGTCTTTACCTGCATCAATCATCAGGAATTTATAGCAACCAGGAGGAAGGTGGAGCGTATCGCGCATCAAAGTTGAATTCGGCATTCCGTTCCTGGTGAAGAAAACAGTTCCGTTGGCATCGGTCACTTCGTAAAATGTTTCCCAGCCTTGTGTATTTGAACGGCATTCCAGAACAATATCATTTGTATACTGTGGCGCTGCAACATAAGGAACGGTCAATGAATTATTATCAGCATACTGATCGGCAGCTGCATTCGGGTTGCTTGCTGTAGCTGTAAAATCTGCAGCAGTTCCATACCAGTTTGTTGTTGGAAGTTCAACAGTATCAGTCTCAAGAAAACTAAGATTGCCATTCCATGTGAATGTAGTGGAAGGTGCACCCGTTACTCCATAAGTAATTAAAAGACTGGTTAGCGCAGTTGCTCCCACATTACGAATCACAACAATGGGTTTATTGCAAATGGAATTGAACCGTTTCACATTCGCATTGCTATTTGGGGAAATGATCGAAACCAATTCAGCATCGAGTGTAAAATTAGGTGCACCAAAAGTGAGCAATTGGCCGTCAATCTGGTAACCTGCGGGATGGCTGAGATCCAGATTTGTGAATGTTTGCATATCGACATCGATTAAAACAGAATCGCCGGGAGTGACGTAAGGTGTCAATTCATTTTCAAAAACATGAACAGCTTCACCCGGGCACCAGTTCGCGCGATCGTAAAGCCATGTTCCCGGTTGCGGATATAATGGATTCTGCCCGCATTTGTCGCGCCACACAAGCTTTGAATAGCGTGTGATATTATCAAATTTCATGTAATACATTTTCGGGCAGAACTCCGAACAATCTTCTGAGCCACCGAATCCATGACCGGTAATATCAAAGCGCACATTGCTTGCAACTTCATCCGGTGCAAGAAAAATTGTTTTTGGTGTGAGGTAATTTTCAATAGAATTTGCAAGATTTCCATAGCCAAAATAACCGCTCCACAAATTCGTAACACGTTTAGATGTGCGTGGCGGAATTCCTTCGATCATTTCAAAATCAAGCGTAATGGTAAATCCATCTGACCAGCCGGAATAAAATGCGCGTATCTCAACCGAATCGTGCAGCAGCGTGGCGTAATCTGTAAGGTCAAATTCCCATGTATTATTCCAGGCTGCATTAAGATTATTTCCATAAGGCGTAATATAACGCGCAAGTTCAATTGGTTCAATTACTTCAAATGGCGTATAAACCGTGTACCAGGAATTGTACATCGTTGTATCCGGATAAACAAAAACAGAATCTGTTATGCTTCCTGTATTGTCATAATTATAATTCCAGAAATTTGCAGGATAACCGTAAGCTGTATCCGTAGCAACTGTTGGTGTTGTGCTATTTTGATAAAGCACAAAAGCCATTTGACTTGCCAGCGAAGAATCTGTTGTCATGGTCAGCGTGTCGTAATAATGAATGTATGTTGGCACGTTGCTGAAAGAAACAGAATCGGGCGATGTTGCATTGTAAGTGAAGTAGGGGAGCTGTGCCGCAGTTGAATCATACATGCCGGTATGACGAAGCAAAATAATCTGCGTTGTATAATCCCAGTCACTGCAACCGATGGAAGGACAGCCCAGTTTATATTTTAAAGTGATCTTACGAAAGTGGTTGCTTGTATCTGGAAACGTGGCCCAATTATCAAAAGAGCCATACCAGTTCCAATGCGAAACATTGTGGGTACGGATAACGGTGGTATCGCCATTATTTGCAATAGAAGGAATTGCATAAAAGAAGATGATGCAAAGGCAGAGGAATGATTTGATTTTGTTCATACCGTAAAGATAAGATAATGGTCAGCCGGAAGGTCATTTTCTCTTTGCGGGAATTGATCTTTCCTTTGCAAAAAGTTGCCTGTTTTCGGTTGTCAGTGAATGGAATACAACCTTTGCCAACTAATTACTTACAACTGATAACCGATTGCTGACAACAGACTATGCCCGCAACAGATGAAACTGAAACTATTTCTTTCGTACAATTGATAGCTGCTATTTTACAATGCATCGAAATGATTGATAACAGCTAATCGGCGAATGTATTTTTATCAAGAATTATTCTGTTCAGGATAAATCACCAAAACCTATAATTTATGAAACCTGTAAAGCTCATCCTCGCTGTTCTGCTTTTAATATTTTCGGCAGAAGGATGTAAAAAGGATAAAAGAGAATGGTTACTTCCGATCAAGCCAGAGCATTTTCTTTCCGCAAAAAAGTTTGAAAGCCTGACAATAGAGATTACTTATGTGGATGGACATCAGCCAACGGAAGTTGCGCTCACCAATCTGAAGAATTTTCTCAACGATCGTTTGAATAAACCCGGCGGAATTAATTACGTCTATAAAAGTATTTCCAGTCCCGGCAAATCGGCTTATTCAATTGAAGACTTGCGGCAAATTGAAAAAGATAATCGTGCATCATATTCAAAACATAAGAACCTCGTAGCCTTTGTATTTTTTGCCGATGCGCAATATTCAGATGGAAATGTACTTGGAATTGCTTACGGCAATAGCTCAGTCGGTGTGTTTGAAAAATCAATAGATGATCATTCCGGTGGAATTGGCCAGCCACAAAAAAACATTCTTGAAACAACCGTTCTGGAACATGAATTTGGTCATTTGATGGGATTGGTGGATAACGGAACAGATATGGTTACTGCTCATAATGCAGATGGAAAACATTGCAATAATGAAAACTGCCTGATGTATTACGCCGTTGAAACTTCCGATATTATGGCAAATATTATAGGCGGTTCCGTTCCGGATCTTGATAACAATTGCCTTGCAGACCTTCGCAAAAACGGTGGGAAATAAAATATCCATTTACGAGGCATTTTCTTAAGGACTGTTTTGTTGTTTGTGGTTTGTTATTAGCCCGAAACAACCAACCACAAACAACAAACACAAAAACCTTCCTACCTTTACCGCCAATGACAAAAAAAGAAAAGCTGAAGCTGGAATTATTTGAAGCCAGCCGCAAGTTTGTCCGCACACGGATTGAGAACCTGGAAATATCTTTGAAAGCGGCGCAGGAGTCGGGGAACGATGAAACGAAAAGTACCACGGGCGATAAGCATGAAACCGGAAAGGCGATGATGCAGCTTGAGCAGGAAAAAATAGGGATACAGCTGAATGAATTGCAGAAGATGAGTAAGGTGATGGAAAGTATTCCTACGACTATTTCAACAGAGAAAATAAAGCCTGGCAATGTAATTATTACAGATAAAGGAAACTTTTACATATCCATTGCGGCAGGAAAAATCAGCATTGGTAAAGAAAATTATTTTGCTATTTCAGCCATTTCACCGTTAGGAAATGTATTTATGAAGGCTGCTGTTAAAGCAGAAGTTCCGATGCAGAACCAGATTTATCGCGTATTGGATACATTTTAACAAAATTGCTTATTCAAATTTCCATACGCCATTGGGCGGGTCATTGGTTAAGACGAATTGCAGATAGAACTTCAAAAAGCCATTCAGCTATTAGAACTTGAAAAGGCGAGTGCAAAGAAATAATTTCCGGTGAATTAATCCAGTTTAAGCCTTCCCGAAACGGAGGGCTTTTTGCTTTTTAAATAAGCGTGATGGGATAGGCTGATTAAGACAACTGGCTGTGCGCCAGCGTGTGGCTATTTAACATAATATTAATTATAGGAATACTATTATTAGTGTTTATAGGAGCTACATGGCGTTTTTGTCTGTTCAGGTTTAATAAAACGGCCTGAAACTTATTGGAATTAATTATAATAATTTTGAAGAAATGCGCCGCGAATATATCCAGTCGACAAGCATTAAATCTATCGGTTATGATCCTGCACGCCTGGTGCTGGAAGTTGAATTTTTAACCGGCACGGTTTATCAATATTCTAATGTCCCGGAATCCGTTTATGCAGGATTTATAACGGCTGAATCCAAAGGTCGCTATTTTGACTATTTCATCCGCGAGCGGTTTGCCATCAAAAAGAATCGTTGAGGAAATCTGCCGACGCCTGTTTGAAATCTACAAAACCGGTTTAAACTTTCCTTTTGAACTTTTACTGCTTTTTATCCTTTCTTACCACCGAAATTACCTTCGACTGGTAACTGAAATGCATTTCACCCGGTAAATTGGTCGTTTCTTCTAATTTTGCGCGGAATTCACTCTTTTCCATCCACATTTTGGCCGGAATATCTATAAATCCCTCAAAAAAAGCTGGTTTTACGATCAAAGCCTGCGCGCTGTCGTTATAATATACAAGATCAGCAGCAGAATTGCCAATTGTCGTTTCGTTGAACTTTATAGTATCACATTCCGCCCTGAAAGTGATTGCTTCATTCGCATTAATCCGGCGTGTTACCGGAAGCACCAGATTTTCCGATTTGGAAGCCTTTTTAGGAGTATTTATGAATTCAACTGGTTCAAAATCATACGAATTGACGTACTTCTTACCGTCAACATCGGTAAACAGAAATATGTGTTTTGCTACAGTTCCGGCATTATCCTGTCTATAAAATGCACCACCCAAAAGGAATTTGCTTTCCGTCAACGATTTCTGATTGTAGGTAATGCTGGCAGGTTTGGATAGTCTTAAAGTCGTTCCGTTCTCGCCACCGAACCGGAATGAAGCCGTTACAGAAGTATTCCCTTCGACGCAGTTTATGCGATAAGTCTGGTAAATTTCAGCCTGATTAACATCCTTTGAATCAGATGTTTCATTTGATACACATGAAGTGATTATTAAAATGAAAGCAAGCGGGATAAAACGTAGCATACGGCAGATTTTAGGGATTTCCGAATCAAAATTGAAGATTACAATTCAGGCGGACAATGCTGCATTTGTATTATAAATGGTTGAATCAATAAAAAAGCCCGGCCAAAAAATTCAGCCGGGCTTTTTCATAAAATTTCCTTATCCAATTACCCTCCTGCCTGCACCTTTTTGATCTCTTCTTTAATACGGAGGTAATTATCATTATCGCTCATCTGGCTGTAAACTGCTTTCAAAGCATTCAAAACCGTCAGATCTTTTGGCTGTATTGTATGCGCTGCCTCCAGGTATTTCGCTGCATCCGGCAATGGTTTTTCCCACATGGCATTATACTTTGCCGCATCTGCAATTGTTCCCTGTGAACGATTGTAATATTCCACCGACTGATTGTAATACAATACACCAAGGTTGTAGCTCGCATCAAAATTCTTGGAATCGAGCTCAATTGCTTTTTTGTAATAATCAGCAGCTTTATTCAACAGCTCTTCATAATTTTTGGGCTTTGCTGCCGGTTTTCCTTCAGCGTCGTTCGGATTCGCCATGCGATCGTAAACGTTACCAACCACAAAATTCAACTGCGGATCGTTTGGACGTTGCGCGATCAAAGCATTCAGTTCATCGATGGCTGCACTCGCCTGCCCGCTTTGCATTTTCAGATTTACATCTTCTGTCAAAAGGTCTGCATCGTTCGGATATTTTTTCAATCCTTCAGCAATGGTTGCTGTGTATTTCATGCTATCGCCGCTTTCTACATAAACACGTGCAAGCATCATCCAGGTATTTCCTTTTCCGTAACCTGCAGCTGTGAGCTTATTGTAATTTACAATCGCTTTGTCGTAAAGTTTCGCATTGTACGCGCAAGCTGCAGCATTGCTGGTGTTGAGTGTGTCAAATTTCCGGTCAGACGCGACAACATCAGCCGCAAGTTCAAACATCGGATATGCAGTTGCATATTCCTTTTGGTTAAAACGGGAAATGCCGGCATTCTGAAGGTAGAAATAACAATCGCCAAGGCCTTTTGACCATTCAACTTCATATACTTTTTTGGAATCAAGCGCTTTTGAACGCAAAAATGCTGTTGTTGCTTCCGTTACATTGGCACCGGAAGCTTCCAGGTAAGCCGTAGAAGATTTTTTTCCGGGATCTGTTACATCTTTATGCATGTCGAGCTTCTCCTTGAAATCTTTCTGGTACATCGCAAGATAAACCTGCCCGCGGTATAACCATGTTTTAGCATCATCTTTTGTATCGGGATGAACAGTGGCTTTGTCAATAGCTGTTTGTGCCCGGACAAGATAATCGGCGTCTTTTTCTTTTTGATAAGAATTCAATGCCGACCAGGCGTTAGTGACTTCATTGCGTTGGGCATTTAAAGTCACAAGGCCAAGAGAGAGTGAAATTACAAGTGCTGCAATTCGTTTCATCTGGTAAGTTATTTTAGGTTTAAGAGATGTCCAATCAAAGGTTTTAAAAACGCAAATTCCAAAGTTTCGGCGTAATGCACTTTGGAATTTGCGTTTTCGGGTCCTGTATTAATCCAGTCGTTCAGGTTCAATATCCGTGCCAGCGTCTTCTGCATCATCAGCTTCTGGTCCATCCAGCTCTGTTTCTGTTTCCGCTTCGTCGGCTGCATCCGGCAGTGAAGTATCAACAGTTCCGTCCACCTTCACGTGCTCTTCTTCTGGATCTGACTCAACCGTTGTTACTGCTCCAATCTCATCATCATCGCCAAATTTGATCAGTCGCACGCCTTGTGTTGCGCGTCCCATCACACGCAGATCAGCCACGCATAAGCGAATTACGATTCCGTTTGTAGTAATAATGAGCAGATCGTTTTCGTCAGTTACTGCTTTTATGGCAACAAGATTTCCTGTTTTTTCGGTGATGTTGATGGTTTTTACACCTTTTCCGCCGCGACGTGTCTGGCGGTAATCTTCTACATCAGAACGTTTGCCATATCCTTTTTCAGAAACAACCAATACCTGCGGTGGATTCACTTTCGGCATTACGATCATTCCGATCACTTCATCTTTGTCACCGGCGAGTGTTTGCGCGCGTACACCGGAAGCATTTCTTCCCATTGCACGAAGCGTATCCACTTTTTCTTCGCCTTTCATTACATATTGAGAGAAGCGAACCACTTTACCCATTTTGGAAGCCACCATCAATTCGTCTTCACGGTTAACGAGTACTGCTTCCAGTAACATATCTCCGTCGCGGACCGTGATTGCGTTGATTCCGTTTGCACGTGGGCGGGAATAAGCTTCGAGCACTGTTTTCTTGATGACACCTTTTTTGGTGCACATTACGATATAATGATCGGCTAGGTATTGTTCTTCTGAAAGGTTTTTCACACAAATGAATGCGCGAACCTTATCTCCCGGAGGCAGGTTTACTAAATTCTGGATCGCGCGGCCTTTTGAAGTTTTGTTTCCTTCCGGAATTTCATAAGCGCGCAACCAGAAACAACGTCCCTGCTCGGTGAAGAACAACAGGAATCCGTGAGTATTCGCTACAAATAAGTGTTCCACAAAATCCTCATCACGTGTGGCCGATCCTCTTGAGCCACGCCCTCCCCTGTTCTGTGCGCGATATTCGGATAATAAAGTACGCTTCACATAACCCATGTGCGAAATGGTAATTACCACATCTTCATCGGCAATAAGATCTTCCATACGCTGATCATCGGCTGCATAGATCACTTCTGTGCGGCGTGCATCACCGTATTTCTCTTTGATCTCCGCTAATTCGTCTTTAATGATCTGCATTCTCAGTGCTTTATCAGCCAGGATTTCCTTAAGTCTGCCAATAAGACGCATGAGCTCATCAAATTCCTCACGGATTTTATCTCTTTCAAGTCCTGTAAGCACACGAAGACGCATCTCAAGAATGGCAGAAGATTGAATATCGCTCAGTCCGAAGTTCGAAATCAGCTGCTCTTTTGCTTCGTTTGGCGTTGCAGAAGCACGGATAATCTTGATTACTTCATCCAGGTGATCCAGCGCGATGAGGTATCCTTGTAAGATATGTGCGCGCTTTTCTGCCTGCTCAAGATCATATTGAGTACGGCGGACAATTACCTCGTGACGGAAATCGACAAAATAGCCGATCAGCTGTTTAATGTTGAGCAGGTACGGACGGCCCGCAACCAGTGCAATATTGTTTACGCTGAAGGAAGTCTGAAGCGAAGTATACTTGTATAAATTATTTAAGACAACATTGGCAATTGCGTCACGCTTAAGCTCATATACCACGCGCATACCATCGCGGTCAGACTCATCACGGATATCGCTGATGCCTTCTAATTTCTTTTCATTGATTAAATCGGCAGTTGCTTTGATCATCTGCCATTTATTCACCTGGTAAGGAATTTCGGTCACAATTATACGTTCGCGGCCACTTTCAACAGTTTCGATGGAAGCTTTAGCGCGCATGACAATTCGTCCGCGCCCGGTTTCAAATGCTTCTCTTACACCGTTGTAACCATAAATCGATCCGCCTGTTGGAAAATCAGGAGCTTTGACAAATTTCATGATCTCTTCCATCGTGATCTCATTGTTCTCGATGTATCCCATCGTAGCGTCAATGATCTCATTCAGGTTATGCGGTGGCATATTTGTGGCCATTCCTACCGCAATTCCAGACGCGCCATTA
This sequence comes from Bacteroidia bacterium, assembly GCA_039918435.1. Taxonomy (GTDB): domain Bacteria; phylum Bacteroidota; class Bacteroidia; order Palsa-965; family Palsa-965. The sequence continues at coordinate 8,573 of JBDSHN010000133.1, forward strand.
ATAAGCAGGTTTGGAATTTTAGCCGGAAGAACAGACGGCTCTTCAAGAGAATCGTCAAAATTCGGACGGAAATCAACTGTATTCTTATCAATATCAGCCAGCATTTCTTCCGCGATCTTACGCAGGCGGGCTTC
>JBDSHN010000134.1:0-62039 GCA_039918435.1 Bacteroidia bacterium
TGCATCAGCACGGAGCAAATAAATTGCTCGATGCTGATTATTTTTTAAGGTAGACATGAAATAAGAGACTTGAGACACTAGGAAATCATTGCACATCTCACGTCTTACATCTCACGTCTCTTATCTCAAATCTCACGTCTCATGAATGTAGTTGCAGGAATTGACATCGGCGGAACAAATACAGAAATCGGTTTGGTTGACAAATCGGGTGTGATTATTTTTTCTGCGCAACTTTCAACGCGTGCTTATCCTGAACCTGGGAAATTTGTAAAAGATGTAGCTGCACTCGTTCGTAAGGGAATTGAAAAGACAAAAACACAATTGTGCGGAATTGGAATTGGTGCGCCGAGTGCAAATTACTATTCAGGCTGCATTGAGTTTGCTCCGAATATGCCCTGGGCAGGAAAAATTCCTCTTGCCGAAATGTTATCAAAGGAATTGAATGTAGATTGCAAATTGACCAATGATGCGAATGCCGCAGCTTTGGGTGAAATGCTTTTTGGGAATGCGAAATCATTAAAGGATTTTATTGTAGTAACATTAGGAACAGGATTAGGAAGCGGATTTGTGGTTAATGGACAAGTGGTTTATGGACACGATGGATTTGCAGGCGAATTGGGACATGTAATTGTAGAACGTGATGGAAGACTTTGCGGTTGCACACGAAGAGGATGTTTGGAAACGTATGTATCGGCAACAGGAATTGTTGTCACTGCAAAAGAATTCCTCGCTGCTGATAATATGGAATCTGAATTGCGGGATGTACCAATGGAAGAAATAACAGCCAAACTCATCACTGATGCAGCAGGAAGAGGAGATGCAATTTCATTAAAATCAATGGACGCGACTGCTGAAAAATTAGGTTTTGCATTAGCAAACACGGTGGCAATTACCAGTCCAACGCATATATTTCTTTATGGTGGTTTAGCCAAAGCCGGAGATTTGTTAATGAATCCTGTTAAAAAATATCTTGAGCAGTTTATCCTTCGCAATTATAAAGAGAAAGTAGAAGTGCAGCTTTCCGGATTGCCCGAAAATGCCGCAGTTTCAGGAGCTGCAGCATTGGCTTGGAAAGCTGACAAATAAAATTTATGTAACTTTATACAAACAAAACGATACTATGAAAAAACTTATTCTTTCTTCTGTAATAGCGCTCGCCCTTCTTTCATCCTGCGGCGGTGATGGCACAAAATCTAAATCTGACAGCGCAACTGCAACTATGCCTGCAAATGGCGAAACAAATGTTGCGGCTGTAAAGTACCAATGCCCGATGAAATGTGAAGGAGAAAAGACTTATGACACAGCAGGAAAATGTCCGATGTGCCAGATGGATATGAAAGAAGTAAAATAGTATCCGATCAGTCTTAAAATTCCGGACTCCGATACTAATCGAAGTCCGGAATTTTTATTTTTCAGCACATGCGAAAAATTATCAAAGGAATTGTAAACCGCACATGGAAACCTTTTGTTGAAAGGTATCTCCGTAAAACGCGTATCTATACTTTCCGAAATATTTCAGTTACCATTCCACCAGGAGTTTTTCATCCCGGATTTTTTTTCAGCACCCATTTACTGATATCGTTTCTTGAAAAACAAGAGCTCAATGGAAAACGTTTCCTGGAAATCGGGTGCGGCTCGGGACTGGTCAGTATTTTTGCAGCAAAACAAAATGCAGTAGTCACGACGTGCGATATTTCTCCATTATCCTTCGGATGTACAAAACAAAATGCAGTAAATAATGATGTAAAAATTGCTGTCTTTCAGTCTGATTTATTTTCTGAAATCCCAGAACAGTCTTTTGATATTATCGCAGTCAATCCACCTTATTATAAAGAGGATCCAATTTCAATAGAGGAAAATGCATGGTATTGTGGTGCTGACATGGAATACTTCCAGGAATTTTTTTCGCAGGCAAAAAAATTTATGCTGCCTTCTTCATCTATTTATATGGTGCTTTCTGATGAGTGTGACCTGGATGGAATACAAATGATTGCTGATAGAAACAAGCTGTTAAGTAAACTTGCGCTGGAAAAAAGAACTGCGTGGGAAAAAGGATTCATTTTCAGATTTTATCTCAATGAATGATGATTTTTGTAACTTGCTCTAAATGAATTGCACGTCCGCATCTCCCGATAAGACGCATTTAAATACTTTGGATATCGCTGTTTTACACACGCTGATGTACTTTGATATTTTCCGGCATCCGCTTACCACTGATGAAATTCATCGCAATTGTCAATGGGAATCCTGTTCACTTACGGATATAGCTGTTTCATTGGAGAAATTGCAGCTTCGTGGAGTGATAGCAAATGCAGAAGGTTTTTGGTTCCTGAGCGGTAATGAAAAAAATATTAACCTTCGCCTCGACAGGCAGGAACGGGCGCTGCAATTTCAAAGCAAAGCGAAAAAATATTCACGACTCATTGCATCTTTTCCGTTTGTCAGAGGTGTAGCTGTCAGCGGTTCACTTTCAAAAGGAACGATGGACAAAGACGGTGATATTGATTATTTCATTATCACAGAACCGGGAAGACTTTGGATCGCAAGAACAATGCTTGTTCTTTTTAAAAAAATCTTCCTGCTGAATTCGAAAAAATATTTTTGCGTTAACTATTTTATCGATAGTGATCGTCTTACAATTCCTGACCGGAATTTATTTGTTGCTACGGAAATTGCTTTTTTGCGTCCAATGATCAACAGGAAAATATACAATGAATTTGCCAGTGCTAATAAATGGGTAAGTTTATTTTACCCGAACAGAGAATTACGCCCGCGTCTTGCCGTAAGCGAAGTTGTTCCCGGTTTTTTTAAGCGTAACATGGAAAAGATGCTGAGTAAAAATCTCGGAGAATGGCTGGATGAAAAATGCCTGCGTCTTACTTTAAAAAGATGGAGTAAAAAATTCCCACACCTTTCCGACCTGGAATTTGATCTTGATTTCCGGTCAAAGAAAAGTGTTTCTAAACATCATCCGCAGGGATTTCAGCGTAAAGTGGTTGTAGAAATTGAAAAACGCAAGGGAATGATCCTGGAGCAATATGGAATTCTTGTTCCGGCTATGCGCTGGGAATGGACATGTGAAAACGATTCAGTTAAAAAAGTGTGATGAAAGTAGTGTTCTCCCATTCCTATTTCATGCGCTTCGATTCCAAACAATGGGAATTGGGACAACCTTTCCCTCCGTTGGGAACTATTCTCGCCGCCGCAGTTTTACGTGAAGCCGGGCACGAAGTTTCTCTCTTCGATTCCCAGTTTGCTCATGGTGCAGAAGAATTGATGCCTTACCTGGAAAACAAGCCGGATATTTTTGTGATCTGCGATGATGGATTCAACTACCTCACAAAAATGTGTCTCACGAATATGCGCGAGGCAGCATTTCAAATGCAAAAGCTGGCGAAAGCAAATGGTTGCACTGTCATCGTAAGCAGCAGTGATGCCACCGACCATTTTGAAAAATATCTTTCAGAAGGTGCAGATTACGTGATCAAAGGTGAAGTTGAACTTGCATTGAAAGAATTGATAATAGCAATTGAAAATAATCATCCAACAAATGCTATTGCTGGAATTGTTTACCGTGAAAAAGGAATTACATCTTCGAACCCAAAACGGAAAGTGATGGAAGAGCTTGATCAACTTCCTTTACCTGCGTGGGATTTGATCGATATGGGAAGTTACCGTTCAGTATGGATGGAGCACAATGATTACTTTTCACTCAACATGGCAACAACACGAGGTTGTCCGTTTAAATGTAACTGGTGTGCTAAACCTATCTATGGAAATCGCTATAATTCACGCTCGCCGGAAAATGTGGTCAATGAATTAATTTACCTGAAAGAGAATTATAATTTTGATCACATTTGGTTTTGCGATGATATTTTCGGACTTGCTCCGGGCTGGGTAAAGCGTTTTTCAGAATTGGTAAAAGAGAAGCAACTCCGGCTGAAATATAAAATTCAATCACGCGCTGATCTTTTGTTACAGGAAAATTACATCGCAGATCTCGCAGCATCCGGTTGTGAAACTGCTTGGATGGGCGCGGAGAGCGGTTCTCAGAAAGTACTGGATGCAATGGATAAAGGAACAACTGTCGACGAGATTCGCCAGTCTACATTGATGCTCAAAAAATATCGGATTCGACCTGCTTTCTTTTTGCAGTTTGGTTACCCTGGCGAAACGATGGAAGATATTTATAAAACAATTGAACTATTGAATGAACTGCTTCCGGAAGACATTGGAATTTCAGTTTCTTATCCTTTGCCGGGAACAAAGTTTTATGAAAATGTAAAATCTGAATTGAACGAAAAACAAAACTGGTCGCATTCTGATGAAATGGTGCTTATGTTCAGCAATACTTATTCTCCCGGATTTTATAAAGCGCTTCATGCTTATGTTCATCGCAATTACAGAAAGCACCAGGGGTATGAAAGCTTAAGAAAAATCTTAAGCGCACCGTTCAAAGTTCGTAAGCATGATTTCCGCCGGGCAGCCTCTATCCTCTATTATATTCCTGCTGTAATCCGGCAGAAAAAACGCCTTGAGCAGCTTGAACATGCGTGAAACTGAAGCAGCATTTGACCAATATGCAGTTGCCTACGATGAAGAATTTACATTTTCTTCTGTAGGTAAATTGCAACGGGAACGCGTCTGGAAATTTATTTCTGAAAACATTTCTTCACAATCGCATCCGGAAGTTCTGGAACTGAATTGCGGAACAGGAGAAGATGCGGTTTGGTTTGTTAAAAATGGATTTCAGATAACCGCAACTGATCTTTCAAATGAAATGGTGCTGGTTGCAAGGCAAAAGGTGGACAGTAACAATGCGGCTTTTTTACAATCCGGCATTAGCGAAATAGGTTCAAAGCTTAACACGCAGAAATTTAACCTGATCTTTTCAGATTTTGGAGGATTAAATTGTCTTGATTCAAAATCACTTATGGAAATGTCGAAAGTGTTTTCAGGAATGTTGAAACCGGGCGGACGAATGATTTTTGTCGTTATGTCGCGCAATTGTAAATGGGAGCAATGGTATTTTAAAAGAAAGCACGACATGAAAAATGCTTTTCGTCGCCGGTCACCTGATGCAGTAGAAGCTGTGATCTTTGATAAGCACTTTTCTACCTGGTATTATTCACCCGCCGAAATTTCATCTTTTTTTGAAACACATTTTAATACAAAAAAACACCAGCCAATAGGGATAGCGCTTCCTCCATCTTACCTGGATAATTATTTCAAAAGGCATCCCTTACTTTTAAAAATGTTGAATGTGCTTGAGAAAACGCTGAGCCATTTTTCTTTTCTCTCCGATCACGCGGATCATTTTATAATTGATTTTGAAAAACAATGAAGATCCTGCTAACACATGGATATTTCCTGGAAGAGGATGAGCGCGAGAAGCTGATCATGAAGCCGTATGTGCCGCTGGGGATTTTATATATTTCTGCCTATCTCGAAAAAAATGGTTTCGACAATGAAATCTTCGACAGCACATTTTCCTCTTTTGAAAAATTAAAAAATAACTTAAAAGCAAACGTTCCGACAGTCATTGGTATTTATACAAACCTGATGACAAAACTCAACGTGCTTCACATTATTGAATTTATTCGTTCTGATGCATTGCTTTCCGGAATGAAAATTATTCTCGGCGGACCGGAAGTCAGGAATCACGCTGCTCAATTTCTTTTGCACGGTGCAGATGCGCTTGTAATCGGAGAGGGAGAAGCGACCATGCTTCAACTCGTTAAATATTTTTCCATTGGCGAAGTTGATCTTTCGCAGGTAAAAGGAATTGCATTTATTAAAGCAGATAAAACAGTTGTCATCAATGAAGACCAGGGACTTTTAAAATCGATTGATGAGCTTCCTTTCCCGAACCGCAAGAAAATTGACTTGCAGCAATATTTTGATGCATGGAAAAATGCACATGGCAGCAGCACACTTTCATTGAGCACAATGCGCGGCTGTCCGTATACATGTAAATGGTGCAGCCGCGCTGTGTACGGAGGAACTTACCGGAGAAGAAGCGCTCGCCTTGTTGTGGATGAAATTGTTTTGCTTCAGTCACAATACACATTCGATAACATTTGGTTTGTGGATGATGTGTTTACGATTTCACATAAATGGCTGGCTGATTTTGCAAATGAAATTGCCGTAAGAAAAGTAAAGTTCAGCTATGAAATTATTACACGTGCCGACCGCATGAACGATGAAGTAATTGAATTGCTCGTGAAGAGTGGTTGCTTCCGTGTCTGGATCGGTGCGGAAAGCGGCTCACAAAATGTAATTGATGCAATGGATCGTCGTGTCGATGTAATACAAGTGCGGGAAATGATAAAGCTTGCTCGGAAAAAAGGATTAGAAGCAGGAACATTTATTATGCTTGGTTATCCCGGCGAAACGCAAAAAGATATTAAGGAAACGATCCGTCACCTGAACGATTCTCAGCCTGATTATTTTACAATCACATTGGCTTACCCGATCAAAGGAACGCCTTTGTATGCAGAGACTGAAAATAAATTCATTGATCCACAAAGCTGGGAAATTTCCACAGACCGGGATATTGATTTTAAGCGCACTTATTCCCGCCGTTATTATGATTTCGCTTTGCGCTGGGTGCATAATGAAGTTGCATTCAAAAAGAATTTGCGAAAAGGGAAGATCAGGAAGCTGCCGGTTTTGAAAATGAAATCGATCGCGGCACAAGGTGGAATGTTTATTCAGCGCTTGTTGAAATAAAAAAGCCCTTCCTGCATGAAGCGGGAAGGGCATATAGGGATGTATTTAAACTCACTTATCGTGGCGACACATTTTCTGCTGCCTTTGGCTTTACACTAGGCGAAGCTTTAACAGCGCCTTTTCCACGAACATTTGCTTTCACTGCACGAGGTCTTTTAGTTGGAGCAGTTGATGGAGTCTGAGTCGGTGTTTGCGCCGGCTGTGTTGACGGTGTTTGTGCAGGAGCCTGTGTGCCGGTGCTGCGTGGAGCCGTTGATGCAGGAGCCGGAGTACTTTGTTCTTTTGGCGCCGTGCTTGTTGGAGCAGGTGCTGGCGTTGGAGCAGGTTGTGGTCTTGGAGCTGTGGTGCCCGAAGGCGGAGTAGAAGTTGTTCTTGGAGCAGTGGATTGTGCTTTTACTGCAACGATAAAAAACATGCTTACTGCGAAAATAAAAATTGACTTTTTCATACTATTTTGTATTTCTTGTTATTATCACGACAATATTAATGCCAAGATTAGGATTCCGCGAGCGCAAACCTAACTTTGATGAATTAAAAAAAAACTCGTTGAAAAGCTGGCTCACTAAAACGGTTTTGCTTCTTTCGATTGTCAGCCTGCTGAATGATGTGGCGGGTGAACTTTTGTATCCTGTTTTGCCGCTTTATATGGCGGGAATTGGTTATGGTGCGGTGTGGATCGGCGTGCTGGAAGGATTTGCAGAAGCAATAGCCGGATTAACAAAAGGCTGGTTCGGAGAATGGTCGGATAAACGTGGAATGCGATTGCCGTTTGTACGATTAGGCTACCTGATTTCTGCATTAAGCAAACCATTACTTGCAGCATTTGCTTCTGCACCATGGGCATTGTTTATGCGTTCTTCCGATCGTTTGGGGAAAGGAATACGTACAGGAGCACGCGACGCACTTTTAGCAGAAGAAGCAGGCATACATAAAGGAAAGGTTTTTGGATTCCACCGTTCACTGGATACGCTTGGTGCGGTGATAGGACCTGTGCTGGCGTTAACCTGGCTTGCATTTCACAAAGGGGAAGGCTATCAATCGCTTTTTTATTTTGCACTTATACCAGGATTGCTTTGCGTATTGCTTTTGTTTTTTGTGAAAGAAAAGAAAACGGCTAAAACCAATTTTACACTTTCACGTTCACCATTTTCGTCTTTCTCTTATTGGAAAATAGCAACACCCGCATACAGGAAACTTACCGGTGCACTACTGGCGTTTACTTTATTCAACAGCTCAGATATGTTTTTACTGTTGATGATAAAACATCTTTTTGAAAACGGAATTACAATTTATTTTAACGGACCGACATTTATCAGCGGTGATATGGTGGTCGTCGGATTTTATATTTTTTATAATATAATTTATGCACTTGTATCTTATCCAGCAGGAGCAATGGCAGACAAGTATGGTCCGAAGCGAATGTTGTTGATTGGATTTATATGCTTTGCGCTTGCTTATTGTGGAATCGGCATTGCGTCGATAAGTGGAACCGCTAACCTGGCATTTGTGCTTGCCTGCTTTTCAATATATGGAATTTATGCAGCATGCACCGATGGTGTTTCCAAGGCATGGATCAGCGTCCTGTGCAGGAATGAGGATAAAGGTTTAGCGCTTGGACTTTTCTCCGGTCTGCAGAGTTTTGCCACGCTTGTTGCAAGTGTCACAGCAGGGTTAGCCTGGACATTTATCCATCCAGCTGCTGTTTTTTTTCCAGCTGCTGCTATGTCGGGGATAATTATCTTTTATATAACTTTTGCAGTGAAATCACCTGACAGAAATAACCATATTAATTGATTTTTATGCGCGCAATTTTTATTCTATTGCTTTGCGGAATTTTTTTTATTGCCGGATGTGAATCTTCTGAAAATAAAAAATCAGCCCAGGATGATTCTGTTTCTATAAAAGAAGCAATAAAAAAAGCATTGCAGGAAGATCTGCCGCCAGCATCTGATATAGTACAGTTCAATTGGTTTTATTCTGCATTCGCGCATGCTGCAACAACAGGAAATGATACGATCTTCAATATCGTTATTCATCCGAAGTATGGCTTGTGGATCATTCATTCCGCAGGCGCTGTTCCGAATTTTACGCATGTAAAAGATATCCGGGAATTCAAAATGCCGGATGGAAAAAGCATCCTTCCTTTTGAACGTGAAGCGATGATTCATGTGCCAAAAGAAGAAGCATTGCCGGTTGTAATCTGCGAGGATGATAAAATTTATAATAAGTCGGGATGCTTTACTTCTTTACAAAATAAATTTGACGAGCAAAAAATATGGAAGTACGCCGGATTATCAGCAGAGAAAGACAGGGAAATAGAGGAATCAGCAAAAACGATAACACGCACTGTTGTCAATACAGCAAATTACCGTTTTTATTTTTCGCTGATTGAAGGAAGTTGGTACCTGACCTTTATGGATATTATGACGCCGTGTGAAGCGTAAACTGTTTTTCATGAAATAAAAAATCCCGGCTTTAACCGGGATTTTTTATTTATTTTTCTTTCTGTTCAGGAGCAACTTGTCTTTTATTTTTATGTTGTTCCATCCGCTGTTTTTTCTGCGCTTCCCATTTTTGAAATTGTTCAGCAGTTAATGCAGCTTTCATTCCATTTTCAAAATCAGTGCGCACTTGTTTACGTTCTGTTTTCCCTGAGCATGGATCCTGGCCTTTATATTTTTCATGAAGTTGCTCATTTGCTTTTTCGCGTGTATAAACGAGTGCACGGACTTTTGTTTTCTGCTCTGGTGTTAACGTCAGTTCTTTTTCGAGACGACCTGCAAATCCATCAGCGCGTTGCTCTGGCGTTTTTGCTGATTGCGCATGATGAGCTTCACGCTTTTTACTTTGCTCCGCCTTTTGCGCTGTCCATTTGGTATATTGATCAGCAGTCAACGTTTTTTTCATGTCCGCATCAAATTCCGATTGCGCTTGTTTGCGTTGATCAGACCATGCGCACCTGTCCTTGTCTTTGTTCTGTTCACGGAGCTGGCCGATCTTCTGATCCCTGGCCAAAACAAGATCATGCACTTTCGTTTTCTGATCTGCCGACAAAGCAAGACTCTTTTCGAGATGTGTGGCAAATGCTGTGGCCCTTTCCTCAGGAGTTTTTGTTTTGTGTTGATGATTAGCCTGCGGATTTGATGCAGGGGTTTGTGCGAATGCCGTAAATGCAACGAGCATCAGCAAGGAAGAAATTAGTTTTTTCATGGTTTTGTATTTAGCTGTAAGACTTCCAAATAGCGTTCCGGTTTAATGGATTCTGAACTATTTTATCATTCATTAACTCCGTATGGGTGAAATGGCTTTTTTAAGCGGAGTTTGGTAATTCTCGCAGGTAAAAGAGAAGCGCATGAATTCTTCTTCTGATTTTTTACTTTAATTATTTATCAGGTTGTTTTCATCCCGGAAAATTAATATTGCAAGAAAGTATGCGTTAGTCTTTGCAGACCATATTAATTTTCAGCCATTTTGATAATTCCTTATGCAACTCCTCATCAGTTATAAATTTCCTCTTTTTTATTTTGCTTGCGCTTCTTTTACAGCAGAAAGTTTGTTCCGGCGTAAATTGACGTACTTCCTGAATATTATCAAGAAGCCTATAGACCACTTTTAGGAGTTCTTCGTCGTTTGTTTCCGTAATTTTTGAGACAAATGCTTTTTTTAAATCATGAACTGACATAGCATTTGATATTTTACTAAAGTTATAAAATCAAAAACAATATTTATTCTCTTCCAGCATTTTCCCTGCAATTCTCCTATACAATTCTTTAATGTTAAGCGGATCAACTTTCGTAAATCTCCGCAATCCCATTAACATCATCCGTTGTTCATCACCTTCTGCAAAACTATTTATTGCATCTTTTCCCGCTTTCCCGATCTTATCCGCTGATTCATAAATACAAGCACGCATCATATCAAGATGGATCGCGCATGCTTCTTCTCCGCGCATGCTTACCAGCTTCTCGACACGCAATTGAATTGATTCCGCAGCGTATAATTCAATAAGCATATCTGCGATGTTCATTAATATCTCCTGCTCTTTTGCCAGCTGCATCATTAATTTCTGAACAGCAGCTCCTGCAACAAGCAAGGTTGCTTTTTTGAATCCGGCAAGCGCACGTTTTTCTGCGGCGAACAAAGCAGTATCCCGACTTCCGAAATCAGGAATGGACATTAAGTCGGCAGCAACTTTTGTCGCAGGACCCATGAGGTCAAGTTCACCTTTCATCGCACGCTTTAAAAGCATGTCGACCACCAGCATGCGATTGATTTCGTTTGTTCCCTCAAAAATTCTGTTAATCCGCGCATCACGATAAGCACGATCCATTGGTGCTTCTGCCGAATAGCCCATGCCGCCGTAGATCTGCACACCTTCATCCACAACAAAATCCAATACTTCGGATCCGTGCACTTTTAAGATCGCTGCTTCTGCTGCAAATTGCTCCACACCTTTCAGTTTTGATTTTGCAAATTCCATTCCGCCCGTCTGCAATGATTTAATTGCATCGTCAATATTCTGCGTAGCACGATACAAAGCGGATTCCATTGCATACACACGTGTGGCCATATCTCCCAGCTTGTGACGGATGGCGCCATATTTCGCAATGGGTCTTCCGAATTGCTGACGTTCATTGGAATAATTTACAGCATTGGAAATAATTTCTTTTGATCCGCCCAATGCAGCAGCTGCAAGCTTGATCCTTCCGATGTTGAGAATATTCACTGCAATCTTAAATCCATTTTGTCGTTCGGATAAAAGATTTTCTACCGGTACTTTACAGTCATTGAAAAATACCTGCACGGTAGAGCTTCCTTTAATTCCCATTTTATGCTCTTCAGCTCCCAGTGTAATTCCGCCAAAATTTTTCTCAACAATAAACGCGCTGAGATTTTCATCGTCATCAATTTTTGCAAATACGGTGAACACATCAGCGAATCCGCCATTCGTGATCCACATTTTTTGTCCGTTCAGGTTGTAATGTTTTCCATCAGCTGTTAATACTGCTTTTGTTTTTCCTGAATTCGCATCTGACCCTGCAGATGGTTCGGTTAAGCAATAGCTTGCTTTCCATTCACCGCTGATCAGCTTTGGAATATATTTTTTCTTTTGCGCTTCATTTCCATAATATAAGATCGGCAATGTTCCGATTCCTGTATGTGCGGAAATAGCAACTGCAAAAGAATGTCCTGCACCCGTAATTTCTGTCGTGAGCATCGAGGTTTTAAAATCCTTTCCAAGTCCACCGTATTCTTCCGGAACAGAAATGCCAAGCAATCCAAGTTCAGCTGCTTTGTCCAGCAAACTGATCATTAAACCTTCTTCCTGCTTATCAATACGTTCGAAGTTTGGAAAAACTTCTTTCGTCAAAAAATCACGTGTGGAAGCCGCAATCATTAATGATTCTTCATCCCATTCTTCGGGAATAAAAATGTCTTTTGCTTCTGTTTCTCTGATGAGGAATTCTCCTCCTTTAATTGCGTCGCTCATAGTAGTATTGTGTATTGAATATTGGGACTTTTATGTTGTACCTGTTATTTAATATTTATCTAAAGCATTTCAAATATACCGGCTGCGCCTTGTCCGGTACCGACACACATAGAAACCATGCCGTATTTCTTTTTCCTTTCTCTTAATTCATTGAACAATTGCACAGAAAGTTTTGCTCCTGAACAGCCAAGCGGATGTCCCAGCGCAATTGCACCACCGTTAACATTGAGAATATCAGTATTCAATTTCAATTCTCTTGTAACAGCAATCGATTGTGATGCGAAAGCTTCGTTCAATTCAATTAAATCTATTTGATTCAAATTCATTCCGGCTTTCTCCAGCGCTTTTGGAATTGCATAAACAGGACCAATTCCCATAATCCGTGGCGGAACTCCTGCGGCTGCATAGCTCACCAATCGCGCAATCGGCTGCACGTTTAATTCCTTCAGCATACGTTCGCTTACTACAATTACGAATGCGCCGCCATCAGAAGTCTGGGAAGAATTTCCTGCAGTAACCGTTCCACCAGCAGCGAAAACAGGTTTTAGTTTTGCTAAAGCTTCAAGAGAGGTATCCGCTCGCGGGCCTTCATCTGTATCGCAAATTGTTTCGCGCGTCTGGCGTTTGTTTTTTTCATCAAGATAAACTTCATTTACAGTTATCGGAGCAATCCCGCTTTTGAATTTACCTGCTTTAATTGCGGCAATTGCTTTTTGATGTGAAGACAAACTGAATGCATCCTGGTCTTCGCGGGAAACTTTGTATTCATTCGCTACGGCTTCTGCTGTTAGTCCCATTCCCCAATACCAATCCGGGTTTTTCGCCGCGACTTCAAAATTAGGAACCACGCGCCATCCACCAGTTGGAATCAAGCTCATTGATTCAACACCGCCGGCAATAATGCAATCTGCAAGCCCGGCATGAATTTTTGCAGAAGCAATCGCAATCGTTTCTAATCCGGATGCGCAATAACGGTTCACCACCATGCCCGGAACTTTATCCGTGTCGAGCGACATGAGTGAAATTAATCTTCCGACGTTAAGACCTTGTTCTGCTTCCGGGATCGCATTCCCGACAATCACATCATCAATGCGTGTTGGGTCAAGATTAGGAACCTGTGCGACAACCTGGCGGATTATCTGTGCAGCAAGATCGTCCGGACGGAGAAAACGAAACATTCCTCTCGGAGCTTTTCCGACTGCTGATCGTAAACCTGCTATGATATATGCGTTCATAATAGTTTATTTTTGTTTCGGGCATCTTCCAGTTGAAATAGCTCGTGTAATTTTTTTTTTAATAATTTTTTGTCAATCAATTTGGTCTTGTACTTTGAAATCAGCGTGGTGAAAGACTTCTGCTTAATGCATATTCTACAACTTCATCATCTTTTTGTTTACAAAGTAAAACTCCTACGCTTGGATTTTCATGCTTCTTTTTTATTTCGCGATCAAGCGCTTCGAGATAGAAATTTAATTTACCAAGATGTTCTGGCTTAAAATCCTCAATCTTGAGTTCGAATGCTATCAGGCAACATAATTTACGATGATAGAAAAGTAAGTCAACCGAGTAATCTTTACTTCCAACCTTTAACTTATATTCTTCGCCAATAAATGAAAAGTCCTTTCCTAATTCGAGTAAAGGCTTTTTTATATTTTGAACTAATCCTTTTTGCAGGTCACTTTCAGAGTGATTACCGGGTAGGTTTAAAAACTCAAATACATAAGTGTCTTTAAATACTTCTGATATATCTTTTCGTAATTGTGTCACTAGCGGAGATACTTTTCTTTTTGATAGCATTACGCGTTCGTAATAACCGCTATCAATTTGTCGTTCGAGTTCGCGTGAGCTGTAAGACTCTTTGACTGTAAGCAACAAATAAAACATTTGTTCTTCCTGCGATGTAGTTTTAGATAAAATCAACCGGTGATTAGTACAGCTGATTTGCGCAAGAATCGTTTCTTTTATTGAAGAAAGCGCATTAATGTTTAATTGTGTCCGCACTGCGGACACAATTTCAATATCTGCCTCATTATTGTAAGAACTTGCAATCTGTTCTAGGCTATAAGCATCATAAAATTGCTTCATCCTATATAATCCTCTTCGGTCAAAACCTTTCAGGTCCGGACTTTTTTTCTCGAAGAATTCAGCCAGCTTATCCACCACGTTCATTCCCCATTCGGCGCTTTCAACTTTACAGCTTATATACTCTCCAATTTGCCAATACAAATTAATAAGCTCAATGTTCGCATTTTTGTACGCATTATTCTTTGCCTGTTGTGCAAGCTTTAATATTCCTGAGAATTGTTTTGTGTGATTTTTAACAGGCATAATCTAATTCCTTAAAACTTTTCCACCCGTTAAAATAGATTGCATTCTTTCCAGTGTTTTTCTTTCTGAACACAACGAAAGAAAAGCTTCACGTTCCAGATCAAGCAAATATTGTTCGCTTACCATTGTTGGTGCTGACAGATCGCCACCGCTCAAAACCCAACCCAGCTTTTGAGAAATTTTCAGATCATGCTCCGACATGTAATTGCCGCTGTAAAAACTACTCGCACCAATATAAGCTAATCCCAGCGCCTGCCTTCCAAGCACACGAATGTCATGCCGCGGAGTTGGTTTGGTATAACCTCTTTCCGCCAAACGAATCGCTTCTGCTTTTGCTTCTGCCAGTAAGCGGTTGCGCGACATTACAACCTTATCTTTTCCTTCGCGCAAATAACCTAAATCAAAAGCTTCATAAGCCGAAGTAGAAACTTTTGCTTGCCCGATAGTGAGGAAACGATCGCGGAAGGCATTCATTTCTACATCACCTTCGTGCAAGGAGTCTGATAGACGTTCTGCAAATTCTTTTGTGCCGCCACCACCGGGAATAACGCCAACTCCGAATTCCACAAGGCCCATATACGTTTCTGCGTGTGCAACAACTGCATCAGCATGCAAGCAAATTTCTGTTCCGCCGCCGAGACATAAATTATGCGGCGCAGCAATGACCGGAATAGAGGAGTAGCGCACGCGCGAAGTGGTGGATTGAAATGCGCGTACTGCAAAGTCAAGCTCATCCCATTCCTGTTCGACAGCAAACATAAATACCATACCAAGGTTTGCGCCTGCTGAAAAATTCTGTCCTTCATTGGAGATCACAAGTCCGCGAAAATTTTTCTCCGCCATATCGATTGCGTTATTTATTCCCTGCAATACTTCACCGCCAAGCGTATTCATCTTCGTGTGAAATTCAAGGTTGAGAATTCCGTCACCAACATCAATCAATGTCGTTCCGGAATTTTTCCACACAGTTTTTGCGCCGCGGATATTATCGAGGATAATAAAAGATTCTGTTCCCGGAATCAGCTTGTACGATTTGGACGGAATATCATAATACAAGCGTTTTCCGTTTTCTGTTTTGTAAAACGATGTTGCGCCGGATGAAAGCATATCATAAATCCATTGCGCTGGTTTATTTCCTGCGGCTTCCATCGCTTTCACGGTTTCTGCTACGCCTAATGCATCCCATGCTTCAAAAGGCCCGAGCTCCCAGCCGAATCCAGCCGACATTCCCTGGTCAATTTTAAAAAGCTCATCTGCAATTTCAGGAATGCGGTTAGAAACGTAAGCGAACAAACCAAAGAAAGAAGTTCTGTAAAACTCTCCAGCTTTATCTTTTCCTGCAAGCAGCACTTTCATTCGCTCCCGTAAATTCTCAATCGACTTCGTCTGTTCTAGCGTTGCGAACTTCGCTTTCGTTTGCGGACGATACTCCATCGTTTTTAAATCCAGTGCAAGAATTTCACTTTTTCCGTCGGCACCTTTAATCTTTTTATAAAACCCCTGGCCCGTTTTATCACCCAGCCATTTATTTTCCGCAAGCTTTGAAACATATCCAGGTAAAACAAAAAGTTCCTTCGCTTCATCATCCGGACAATTCTGCACCACACCATTTGCAACATGAATCAACGTATCCAATCCAACAACATCAGTCGTGCGGAACGTCGCAGATTTCGGCCTCCCAAGAACAGGTCCGGTGAGTTTGTCAACCTCTTCTACTGTCAATCCCATTTTTTCTACAAGATGAAAAAGCGCCATGATGCTATACACACCCACACGGTTTGCAATAAACGCAGGTGTATCTTTTGCAAGCACAGTAGTTTTTCCAAGAAATTTTTCACCGTACAACAAAAGAAAATCAATGATCTCCGGATCAGTTTCCGGTCCTGGAATAATTTCAAGCAAACGCAGGTAACGCGGCGGGTTAAAAAAATGTGTACCGCAGAAATGTTTTTTGAAATCTTCAGTTCTTCCCTGTGTGAGCAGGTGAACGGGAATGCCGGATGTATTTGTTGTGATCAATGTTCCCGGCTTGCGGAATTGTTCCACTTTTTCAAAAACCTGCTGTTTGATATCCAGCCGTTCAACAACCGCTTCGATGACCCAATCGCAATCAGCAATCTTTTTCAGGTGATCATCAAAATTGCCGGTGGTAATACGTGTTACAAAAGCTTTGCGATAAATCGGAGAAGGATTGCTTTTTAAAACAGCTTGCAAAGCATCGTTTACAATACGATTTCGTACTGCGGGTTCATCAAGCGTTTTTCCTTTTGCCTGTTCTGCCGGTGTTAATTCTTTCGGAACAATATCCAGCAATAAAACCTCGAGGCCAATATTCGCGAAATGACAGGCAATGCGTGAACCCATTACGCCGGAACCGAGGACTGCAACTTTAGAAATATTTCTCATAGATGAAAGGATGTACGATGTAAGAATTAAGATGTGCGATTTATTTTGTGATGTATTAAGCCAGATTTTTAAAAATCGCACTCCGTACATCCTGAATCGCGCATTTTTTTATTGTTTACGTTTATCTGCTATTGCATTTATTTCATTGATAACTTCTGAAAATATTTTCAATTTAGCAACACCTATTTTTTTTGCGACTTCTTCATTAAAGGCATTCACCGATTTTTTTGAAATGTCGCGTTTCACTTTGCCTTTTTCAGTCAGCATGATCATCACCTTACGTGCATCGCTTTTATCTTTGCGCCGTACGATTAATCCCTTTTCTTCCATCTGGTTTAATGTGCGCGTAAGGCTTGTAGGTTCCATGCCGATTGCGGGGCCGATGCTGGTAGAAGGAATTCCTTCTTTGCTATCGATCCGTAAAAGGATAAAGCCTATGGTAGTTGTAAGGTCGTGTTTAATCGCTTCATTATTGTACATCCGGGAAATCGCATGCCAGGATTGTTTGATACGGGAACAGTTTGTTTCTTTTTTCGTGGGCATAATACTTTAAAATCTAAAGTCGAATTTAAGAAATTATATTATGCATGCATAAAAAATGGCCAGAATTATTTAACCGCAGGAAAAGAGAATGCTGCGGGGAAATCAGTTTTGTATCCCTTTTGAAAACCAAACTTAATTCTTACTTTTGAGCATGCGTATCATATTCGCTTTGTCGTTAGTAATTGTCATGCTGGTACAGGTTTTCAGCAAGACCATTATTTTCGTCAGTTTTATTGCCTGCCAGGATTATATTGCAAAAGAATTATGCGAAAACCGTTTTGCACCGGAAAAAAAGTGCAACGGGCATTGTCATTTGAAAAAACAAATGGCGAATGACCAGAAACAAGCGCCATTTTCATCTTCTGTAAAATCATTAGATGAAATTATGCTCATAAATGACCCTGATAAAGGGCTAAACTCTATTTTCCTTTCCGGCATCACGCTGTTATTTCCCCCTTCTTTTAAATTCATTCACCCTTCTTTTGATAAAGGTGTTTTTCGTCCACCGTGGATTGCCTGATAAAACGGCTTTAGAATTCTTGCGGTTTTGCCAGCTTCAATTTCAAAGACTATTTTAATTTATCAGCATGCGACACGCAACAAAAAACTTGTTACGGGTGGCTGTATTGATCGTGTTATGTCTTTTGCGACATATAAACGTATCGGGATGTGATATCTGTGGTTGTTTTATTGGTGTTTTACCTTACGACAATCAAAGCTCTATAGGCATTATGCACCGTTACCGGATCTTTAGCGGCTATCCTTCAATTTCACGTGGCACCTTATTTCCGCAAGGCGCCTATCGTGTATCAAATCCATCTTCTGTTTTGCATACGGGGCATACTAATACGCTTGCTCCTGATGATTTCGAATCGTATAAAGTGATCGAATTGCGTGGAAAATTGTTCATTCATGAACGCGTTGAATTGAATTTTATTCTGCCATTTTCGGAAAACCGTTCGAAGACTAATGGAGAGATAGAAAAGATAAACGGATTGGGTGATGCAACTATTCTTGCAGGATTTCATCTTGTCAAAACAGGCAGTGATAAAAAATTCAGGCACAGGCTTGTACTGGGCGCCGGGATAAAATTACCTACAGGAAATTGTTCATCCACTTCCGGAGATGGTGATAGGAATTTTATACTGATCCAGAACGGAACAGGAAGCACCGATGGAATTATTTATTCCGCTTATACAGGAGGGGGTAATAATTTTCGTTGGGGTGCAACTGTTTCAGGTAAAATAAACGGAACAAATAAATACAATGAACACTTGAGCCCATCAAGCGCTTCAACAGTGTTCTTTGGTTATTTACTTTCGTCCGGCGACTGGCATTTTCTTCCGCAAATTTCCGGGTATCACGAATTTACACGGGGATTATGGGAGAATAATCAGTTGGTGGCAGAAACAAAAATGAACGCTGCCTTAGCGGGTCCGGGACTTGATGTTTATTATAAAAACCTGCGCTTTAGCTGCGACCTTCAATTACCGGTTTACGAGATAGAGTCGCCGGCGAATTTATTAAACAGGGGAAAACTGATGATCAGCTTCAATTGGAGCTTTAATCAGCTCCATTTTCTCTTTCACAAAAAAAATGTCTAATTTTAATTTACTTAAATTCAACCTATGAAAAAGCACTTCAAAACAATCGGATTCCTTGCAATTTGTCTTTTTGCTATCAGCTCCTGTAAAAAAGCAGGAATAGACGGCGATGCAACACTTGTTGTATTTGCGAAACATCATGGAGCGATCATTCCGAATCATTCTACATATCCTGATTCTGTATATGTGAAATTCAATGCAAAAGATCTTCCTTCAGATCCAACGCATAATTACGATGCTGTTTTTGTCGGCGAAGCGGGCGAAGATCATATCCATTGCGAAGGCCTTCATGCCGGAACTTATTTCCTTTTTGTTACAGGTTGGGATACTACACTTAATCCGCCATTGGGAGAACGTGTAACCGGTGGAATTTCTGTGAAAATAAAACACAAAGAGCGCAAAGAAGAAATTGATATTGATGTTCCCGTTACAGAAGATTAATTGTTGATCGCGCTGAAAGTATAGCCGGTGATTTCTGAAAAGGATCATCGGTTTTTTTATGACTAGGAGCGGAAGCCAAAGAAAGGAGCAGCAAAAAAGGCGGCAGGAAAAAGTGTTATTTTCGCTTGGCTACATCCTTATTCTTAATCAGCCAGATGGTTAGCAGGGGGAATAAAAGAAGATCGGTGATTACGGCAATGAGGAGCGTAATGCTCACCAGCAAGCCAAACAAAAATGTGCTTTCAAATCCTGATGCAATCAGCGTCATGAATCCTGCGGATAAGATCAGGGCGGTAACCACTACTGCTTTTCCTGTCGACAGGTATGTTCGCTTCAGGGCGTAAGCAACACTTTTACCTTTCAGCAATTCCAGCTTTAATCTTCCGAGAAAATGAACCGTATCATCCGTTGCAATACCAAATGCAATTGCGAAAATGATTGAAGTCGACGATTTTAATTCAATGCCGGCAAGTCCCATTAATCCACCGATAAAAACAATCGGCAATAAATTCGGAATGACTGCAATGATCGCCATTTTCCATGATTTGTGAATTATAGCAATGATCAGGGCGACAATAAGAATTGATAACAATAATCCCTGCATAGTATTGATCACAAGATATTCATTGTTCTTATCGAGCATTACAGCCGCGCCGGTAAGTTGAATATTGATCGCTTTCATTTCAGGATCATTTTCCACGAATGCATAAAGCGCTTTATTCCGCTCACGGATAACCTTGCTTCCCACATCATGCATCTTCCCTGTGATGCGTCCTTGTTTCTGATCATTTGTCAGCAACGTTTTTAATTCTTTACGTTTCCTGAATTGTAAAAGCTCTTCGCTAAGTGTGGCTACATCTTCCGAATCTTTTGGTAAAACGAAATAATCCGGGTTACCATTATTTTCAGCTTTATTAATTCCTTTTATCAGGCTTGCCGGTGAAAGAATAAATCCGACATCATAATTTTTCCTTAACCACGATTCCATTTTATCCATCGCGCGCAATTCTTTTACGCCTAAAACGGTGCTGCCCGTATCCGCAGGTGTCACAAGCATTTCAAATGGCCGCACACCGGAAAAATTTTTCTCGAAGAATAAAAAATCCTGGCGAAGCTCATCACGCGTCGTCAGACCTTCGATCATGTAATTATTCTGATTAATGTTCGTTATTCCCCAGGTGCTCAGTAACACAGCGACAACTGTTCCTGCGGCAATTGCTTTTCCATTACGAAAAACCCAGGATAAAATGCGCCGCAATCGTTTGTTCCAGAACTGTGAAGAATCTCTTTCCAGTTTCAGGCTAGGTTGCGGCATCACATTTAGAACCAACGGAACAATTGTGAATGCGAGAATGAATCCGATAAAAACACCAATGGAAGTATACATTCCAAAGTCGCG
The DNA here is from genome assembly GCA_039918435.1 of Bacteroidia bacterium. Lineage (GTDB taxonomy): Bacteria > Bacteroidota > Bacteroidia > Palsa-965 > Palsa-965. The sequence continues at coordinate 20,945 of JBDSHN010000134.1, forward strand.
GATGGGAATAATATGCGAATTCAATAGTGATAAAAATCCGAGTGAAGTTGTGATCAGCGTAATGAATGTCGCAAAACCAACATCCTTGATTGTTTTTAATAAAGCATCGAAACGATTGCTTGTACCTTCGCGTAATTCTTCAAGATATTTTGTAACGATATGCACCACATCCGACATCCCGACAACAAACATCATCGTAGGAAGCAGCACCGTCATAATGTCGAGGGATTTTCCCATTGCGGTCATCAACGCAAGCGTCCAGAGGATTGCAAGAATCACAACAAGAATTGGAACCCAAACGCCCCAGAAGGAGCGAAAGGAAATGTAAAGGAAAATGACGACGAGCAAAAAAGAAGCAATAAAAAATACATAAAATTCATTGCTCAGCTTTTCAAGATAAATTTTTTGTCCTTTGGCTTTGCTTGCAGTGCGCACATTATCAAAATGCAGGCTAGTTACCAATGCATTTATAGTAGCAACCATTGAATCTGAATTCGCCTTGTTTATTCCTTCGGTTGTTTTCAGATAAATGCTGATTGTTTTGCCATCTGTCGAAAAGAAGCTGCCAATCAATTCGGGCGAACGGAAAATGAGGGATGAATCTGATGCGTAGCGCGATGGATCATCCACATGCAGGTAAGGAAATTGCAAAGGACCCAGCGCGGTTACAGTGGTATTTTGCAAGGTAGTCGGAGAGGTGACCGTGGTAATGTCAGGAACATTTTCAAGTGAATCGGAAAGCGTCTGAACTTTTTCGAGGAACTCTTTTTGAAAAACACCTTTCTTATTTTCAATCGCGATCAGGACAAATTCATTGTCATATTCAAAGGTTTTCCTGAATTGCAGGTATACATCAAGGTCAGGATCATTGACAGGAAAAAAACTTTCGAAATCGTAATTGAATTTTATTTTTCGTAATTCATAAACCGAAAGCCCGGTGATCAATACAACAAGGCAGAAACTGATCCATGAAATTACTTTGAAATGCTTGCGGAGAAAATTCATTACGCTGCAAAGATAGCGGACTGTTTGGGTTCGGGTTCCAGTGTTTCGGGTTCGGGGATAAAAAAAAAAAATTTTTAAAGCAAAAGCAATCCGTCCATATTTCATCCGAATCCATTCATCAAAAAGACGGTTTATGAGACAATTCACCTTTTGTAGCGTGTTCTGTCAGGGCTCTTTATTACTTTGGCAGAAATATTCAGAATATGACAGAACAAGTGAATGAACCTTTGGAAAGTATTGATTTTCTCCGATTTCTTTATAGCAAAAGAAAGCCAATCCTTTTTACAGTAATCGGAGCTTTAGTGCTTGCAACAGTAGTTACTTTGGTTTTGCCAAAACGGTACAGTTCTTCCGCAATTATTTTTCCGGTTTATAATAATAATGTGGAATCGGTAATCGAAAATCCTGTTTTTGGCTATGATGTGGAAGCAGATCGTTTGCTTCAGCTGCTCGAATCGGATGAAGTGCGTGATAGTGTGGTGACGAAGTTTGATCTTATGAATTATTACGAAATCAATAAATCATCACCTGACTGGAGTGATCAGTTGCGGCAGAATTTTTTGAATGATGTGGAATTTGAACGTACACCTTACATGTCTATTGTGATAAAGGTAGTGACCAGACAACCTGAACTCAGCGCTGAAATGGCAAACTATATTATTCAGCTTGCCGATGGTGTCCGTGGAAGAATTTTCAAGAGAAATGAGCTGGCAGCATTTCAACAAGCCGAAAAGGAATTTGTTGCCAAACAGACCGTAGTTGACACGTTGAAAAAACGGATAAACATTTTACGTGGTGAAACGCATTCCGATCTTGTGGCGCTGGTAAATATGCAGGGTTTTGTGCAAACGCTCGGCGGTGAAAGAAATAACGGAACGAATACGGAGCTGGAACGTTTGCTCAATCAATATATTTTCGAGCAGTCGCGCCTGAATGATATTGCAGGCAGGTATGAACGCGCAAAAGCACATTATGAAAGTCCGATCACGCAAGTGTATGTGGTGGATCGCGCGCGCGTGTCGTACAAAAAAGTTTCACCCTCGCTGCTGCTGAATCTTTTCATCGCCGGATTTTGTTCCCTGATCTTTTCCATCACCTTTTTATTGTTCCTTGAAAAGCTGCGTTTGATCCGGCAATCTTTATGAATTCATGAACAAAACAGCTTCACTTTTTAGCGGATCTTTTCCTGTTGCCATCCTCGTCTTTTCAACGCTGGCAATTGGTTTTTCGTTTGCGTTTGATCCGCCATTCCATGTTTATTTTGGAATCGGCCTTGCCGTTTTACCTGTGCTCATTTATCTGCTCGTTTTTAATCGCAGGCTTTTTTATCCGTTGCTGGTTTTCCTTGTTCCGCTATCCTTAAGTATGTCACTTGGCGGAGGAACCAAAGCTGATCTTCCTGCTGAACCTCTGCTGGGCGCAATGACACTCGCTGTTACTGTGAGCCTGCTCCTGAAGTCATCAGTAAACAAAAGTTTCATGCTTCATCCTGTTACTTTATTGCTTTTCTTCGAACTTTGCTGGATGATTTTTTGTTCTGTGAATGGTGAGCTTCCTCTCGTAAGTTTGAAAAGATGCCTCGTACGATTCAGTTTTGTCACTATTTTTTACCTCCTGTTTTCCAATTGGATTACCAGTCCGTTTTCTGCCGGAAAAATATTTATTATTTATGCCGCAGGATGTATTGTTCCCATTATTCACGGGATGCTATTTCATGCACACTTTCATTTCTCTTCCGTTGCTGCTTACCTGATGCCACGCCCGTTTTTTACCGAACATACTATATATGGCGCATGTCTTGCATTTATAATTCCAATGCTCATTATGCTGGTGTTTAATGCAAAAGAGTTCAACCTGCGCGGAGGAAAACTTTTATTATTATCCGTGCTGACGTTATTGATCATTGCAGGAGAATTTCTTTCATTTTCGCGTGCAGCTTGGGTAAGTCTTGCAGTTGCATTTGTTTTCCGGCTACTCATTTTTATCCGGCTTAAAATGTGGACAATCCTGGTGCTGCTTTTATTCGCAGGAATATTTGCTTACCAGAATTCAACACAAGTGGTGGAAACGATCAAGCGGAATGAATCTGTAAGCAACAAAGGCGGAATTTCAGATCACTTGCTGTCTGTCACAAACGTACAATCAGATGCTTCCAATCTTGAACGCATCAACCGTTGGAAATGCGCCATACGAATGACAAAGGCGCGGCCAATAACAGGGTTCGGTCCGGGCACTTACCAGTTTGTATATGGCAGGTTTCAATCCCGTGCTGATCTTACACGCATCAGCACATTCCGTGGTTCAAATGGTCATGCACATTCAGAATTCTTCAATGCCATTTCCGAAACTGGAATTCCAGGCGGAATAATTTATCTCGCGCTGTTACTCATGGTGATCGGTTATGGCCTGCGCGTTATTTATAATGCACGGGAAAAGCAGGAGGGGATTATTGCATCAGGCGCTTTACTCGGACTGGTTACATTTTTTGTGCATGGTTTTTTTAATGCTTTTCTTGATACAGATAAAATTGCTGTGCTGGTATTCGGGAGCATTGCAATTATCGTTTGCATGGATATTCGTCAGCGGAAACGTGCGCCGGAAGCTCACTTAAAAAACCGGCAAGCATGAATATCCTGAAACCGGCTTCCTGGAAATTAGTGTTGCTGATCACGGCACTTTTTGCGGTAGCAGGTATTGCAGGAATACTGCATCATGAATTGTGGCTGGATGAAGCACATCATTTTTTATTGGCAAGGGACAGCACTTCAATTTCAGAAATGGCCTTTAATGCACGCTACGAAGGCCATCCGTTATTGTGGAATGTTTTGCTGTTTGCGCTCACCCGTTTTTCTTCGAATCCGTTTGGGATGCAGGTTTTGAATCTCGTGATCGCTACAATAGGGGTGATTATTTTTCTACGATTCTCGCCTTTTTCAGTTTTAAACAAGCTGCTTATTGTATTCGGCTATTTTATTTTTTATGAATATACAATCATCAGCAGGAATTATTCGTTGGTATTTTTATTGCTTTCGATCGTTTGTGCATTGTATCCTGAACGAAAAAAACATTTTCTTTTATTATCGGTTGCGCTTGCTTTTCTTGCACAAACACATTTGTTCGCAGCAATTATCGCGGGAGGATTTGTGTTGTTGCTTGCATTTGAATTTTTATTTTCGAACGAAAGGATTGTAAATTTTACATTTATTGCAGGATTTTTTCTTGTGCTCTTATCGTTTACGTTGGTCATTATCCAGGCGATTCCTCCGGCAGATCATTTTTTATATGCTTACGATTCCGATCCTTACTTGTCTTATAAACGCATCGGTAAAGCATTTTCTGTCTTGTGGAAAGGTCTTGTTCCATTGCCGGATTATACAAGCGATCAACCGTGGAATTCAAACCGGGTTATTGCTATTTCTAAAACGTTTGCAATTATTCCTGCCTTTCTTGCATGGTTTATTCCCCTGATTATGCTTGGAAAAAGAAAAAGCGTCCTGGTGTTTTTCTATTTTGTTGGTTTGTGCCTTGTAGCCTTTATTTATTTTTCACCCTTAATGGTTTCAGCCCGGCATTGTGGTTTTTTCTTTCTGCTGTTGCTCGCTTCGTTGTGGATCAGCCCTTGTTTTCCGCACCTTTCTTATCCATTTAAATTTTTTCCGGCCTTTACAAGATTTTCACAAAGGATTGAAAAACCATTATTTCAATCGTTATTGATGCTCCAGTGTTTTGCATCATTTTATATGTACAGCTGCGATTGGAAACGTCCTTTCTCCAATGGAAAAAATGTTGTTGAATGGTTGAAAAAAAATATTGAACCTGGCAAAATTATTCTTGTCAATGATCACTTTTCAGGTCCGCCGATCAGTGCATATCTTGGAAAGAAAGTTTATTATGCCGAAAATAATGCAGAAGGAAGTTTTTGTAAATGGAACACAAATCCGTTCATGATTTCAAATGATACTTTGCTTCAACGCATTTCGCGATTGGTAAATGATAGCCCGGAAAAGTCGATATGTGTGGTGACTAATAAACCTTTGATAATTTCACATGGGGTTGAAACTAACGCACGGTTATTAATTACTTTTCAGGGTGCTTTGGTTCAGGCGGAAAATTATTGGATTTATGAACTTTCAGGGAATGCGAAACAGCAGGAATAACATATTGAAGTATTTGGCAGTCTTGGCATTTTCCTGTGCTTTGCTTTTCCCGCTGTGCTCCCCGGACAAGGAAGAACCAGGAAAAATTCGCCTGCGCTGGGTGAAAGCGTATCCAACCGAAACCTGGGAAAATGTTCAGACCGGAATTTTCTGGTCGCTTTCTTACCTGGGTGCTACGCTTGACAGCACGTATGGGAAGGAAATCATCAATAGAGAAGATTCCACTTATTTTATCCTCGACCTTGTAAAAGCCGGATTTGATCAGCATGCTTTGGATGCTTTCACTGTGATCATTGATTCGCTGCAAAACAGTGAAGAATACAAAAAGTATAATGCGATTGATCTTTCACGATTTTTGGTGCTGACAGAACATAGTTCCTGGCACTATTATGAAATTACCGGTGTTGCAAAAACATTGGAGGAATTTTACAAGCGCCACAATGCAACTGACGATAAAGAATTTCATGTTTATCATTCTGGCGTTGCAAAACATCAGCGTAATATCCGTTTTGTAATCGGACCAACAGCGTTGGATATGGCCTGGATCGCAGAAGAAGGTTTGGGTTCACTTGATAGCGGGACTTTTACAAGAACGGCTTATGAGGTTTTTGATATTATGAAAAACGGGCAGCTTCGGTTTGCAGTGTATAATGAAAAAGGAGAATTGCTCGCGGGATCACCGGCTACACATAGCGCTGCGGGAAAACCTTCTAAATGCATTTGGTGTCATGAGCTTGTTGTGCAGCCTTTATTTTTTGAAAGCACAGAACCAGTAAAAGGAATTTCTGTCGCTGCATTTGGCTTGCTTGTGGATTCAACACAAAGGCAACTGGAAAATTACCGCGCACAACTTCATTCCGTTATTGATTTTTCAAAAAAGCAGGCGCATACGCAGGGAGAATTGCTTTATATCAGCTTTATGGAACCGTCTGCATTTCGGCTTGCGAATGAATGGGGAACGGATACGATGCAGAGCAAATCACGAATGCGAAAATCAACAACGCATGTGTATGAAGAGTTTCCTTTTCTTGGCGCTTCTTATTATCGCAAAGAAACAGATTCACTTGCGGATTATTCCACTGTACCTGTTCCGGTTTCTGTCCGGGAATTTTTACCTGGCGAGCCGGACTACTTCAAAAAAAACAAATAGGATTATCGTTTTGCTTCCGTGAATGGAAACCCGTTTTTAATGTGCCACTGCAAATAAGAACGGTGAAGGTGAACCAATCTGCTCGTATCATTTTCTGAATTTGCATGAATGGGTTTCAGCAAAAAGATCCGGTGAATTCCAACGTCTGCAATGGTGCTTTGTAATTCCAGCTCTTCGCAGCCGATGGCGCCAGCAGGTTCCGGAAAATGGAATTGCGGACTCTCACTATCGGTAAAAGAAAAATTTTCCGCAGAAGAGAAATCGCGGGAATGATTTTTTCCCATTGCATACACTCCCTGTGCATGATCAGCGTTGACAGACCAAAGCGCAAGCTTGCCGGTTTCTATTAATTGCCTGCAGGGTTGTTTGTCATGACGCAGCGAAATAATGTAAGATGAAGCTCCGGCTTTTCCATGTAAATCGGTTGGGAAAACATTCCATTTATTTTCTTTTCCCAGCGTGACGACCTTTATTTCACGGGGAATGCTGTAAGCAATTTTCACCTGGTTATAAAGTTCAGGGTCAAGATCGATATTGCCATTTTGCTTCGGCCGCAAACGTTCGTACAAGCGGAACATAAATTGATGAAACCTACTTTCAAATTTTTGTAAAGAAGCAATTCCTTTAAACAGGTAAATTGTTTTTTCTTCCAGCGGAATTTTTTTTTCTGTTTTTAATTTTAAAGTGGCAACAAGCGCTTGATTATCTTTTCGTACAAACTGGAGCTCAAGTTCCTTGCCTTCAAAATTTTTTGTGATCCATCCCATAACAAGCGGACGATAGCCGAGAAAAAGAAGTGTATCGGTAACGTTTATCCGTTCATTTTTTACCAATGCATAACAATCCAATCCGCCGGAAATAGTTCCTGCTGCTGCGCAAATGTATTCCTGCGGATGAGTAATTCCGAGCAGGATTTTTTTGAGAATGGATTTCACGCGATGAAGTTAGTGACAAATCATACTTCAAAGAGGCAGAATACAAGCCGTATTAATGGTAATTTCGTCATGTGAATAAGGTACTCCTCTTCAATCCACGCGCGGCAAAGCACAAACCACGTATTCCTAATTCGGTTTTGCAAGTCGCTGCAAGCATTGAAGGAAAATTTGACTGGACAATCGTTGATGGCAATCGCGAAGAGCATCCGGCAGCTAAAATTGTTCATTATCTCCTTTCAGGTGCTTATGAATATTTCGCCTGCACGGTAATGCCCGGCCCGCAATTACAGCAAGCGATTCCAATCTGTAAAGACATTCGTAAAAATTTTCCAAACGTAAAAATTATCTGGGGTGGTTATTTTCCTTCCAATCAGCCAAACGTTTGTCTCGATTCTGGTTTTGTAGATGTGCTGATCAACGGACCCGGAGATAAATGTTTTCCGGAGTTGCTGGAACGATGGAGCAGGGGAGATACAAATTGGGAAACTATTCCGAATCTCATTTACGAGAAGGACGGCGTTCTTTTTAAAACAAAGAAGGACGAAATTTACGAGCAGGATACTTTACCTTCTTTGCCTTACGAAAAGCTGGATGCATTTTATTCGCTTGACGGCTATCTTGGTAACACATATCTTGGCAGTAAAACGATTGCTTATCATTCAAGTTTCGGATGTCCGTTCACGTGTTCATTTTGTGCGGTTGTTCCGATTTATAATGCACGATGGAAAGGAAAATCTGCTGAACTGATTTATAAGGATGTGAAATTCCTGAAAGAAAAATTTGGCGGAAATGCAATTGAGTTTCATGACAATAATTTTTTTGTTTCAGAAAAACGGACAGTTGAATTTTCAGCGCTGATCCGTGATGAGCAAATGATCTGGTGGGGAGAAGGACGCATTGACACGATTGATAAATACAGTGATGCTTCACTTGCGGCAATGAGCGAAGCAGGATGCAGAATGATTTTCTTCGGCGCCGAAACAGGAAATGATGCGCTGCTGTAAAAAATGGATAAAGGCGGAACACAAAGCGGTGCGCAGATCGTTCGGTTTGCAGAGCGTATGAAAAAATTCAACATCATTCCTGAATATTCTTTCGTGCTTGGAACTCCTGCTGACACGGAAGAGGAAGTAATGAATCAAATTGATGAAGACATTGCTTTCATCAGGAAGGTAAAAGAAGCAAATCCTGATACGGAAATTATTATCTATGTCTACAGTCCTGTTCCGACTGAAGGATCGGAAATGTTTGAAAAAGTTAAAGCTTCGGGATTCAGGTTTCCGGAAAAACTCGAGGACTGGATTTCAAGTGACTGGGAAAATTTTGATCTTCGTAAAAATCCATTGACGCCATGGCTTACTGCGCCGATGATTGACAAAATAAAAAATTTTGAAACAGTGCTTAACGGATATTATCCAACTGTTTCTGATGTGCGCCTATCTCCTTTCAAGCGGAAATTAATTTCCCTGTATTCTTCCTTGCGCTACAAATCAAAAGTGTATGCATTCCCGGTAGAAATTAAAGCGTTGCATAAATTGTGGAAATACCGCCAGCCTGAAACAGAAGGTTTTTAATTTTACAGGTCAAGCACACGGGTTATTTCCAGCAGCATATCATTTTCCTTGTAAGGTTTCTGAACGTAGCCATCTACCAATGCGATTTCTCCTTTGGCGCTTCCTTTTATTCTTCCGGTTACTGCAATAATTTTTACGGTGCTGTTGTTCTTGTCTTTCAGATTCCTGATCAATGTAATTGTTTCTTCGCCACTCATGTCAGGCATTTCAAGATCAAGAAGAACGAGATCGATTTTTTCTTTGGATAAAATTTCGAGCGTTTCTTTTCCGCCACCGGCTTCTTTGACGTTAGCATTATGTGTGGTTACAAGATGCGATGCGAGCATGCGATTCATAGGATCGTCATCGCAGATAAGAATTGTTTTATCGTTCAGGATTGTTTTGCTGAAAACCGTTGCATTCGTTTTTGATGTTTCAATAGTTTCGCCGGCTTCAAGCGGAAGTGTGATAATAAAAGTGGTTCCTTTTCCGTGTTCACTTTCCGTTTGAATCGTTCCATTCATCTGGTGAACAAGAACGCGGGTAATGGATAAGCCCAAACCTGTTCCGCCATATTTACGTGTAACTGATGCATCGGCCTGCTCAAATTCTTCGAAGATCACATTGATTTTTTCTTTTGCAATGCCAATCCCGCTGTCCATTACACGCAGTACTAAATTTTTGCTGCCATCCTGCGTATTTGTTACGTCGAACTTTATGGAAATAAAACCTTCACTGGTAAATTTAACAGCGTTCGAAATCAGGTTGAAAAGAATTTGCCTGAACCGCATCGGGTCTCCGATAATGTATTCAGGAAGCTCTTTTGCAATAGTAACTGTAAACAGCAGGCCTTTTTGTTTTGCTGATCCACCGAATGCATTATCAATGTCGCTGCGAATGTCTTTTAATGCGAATGAAATTTTTTCGAGCTGAAGCTTTCCTGATTTTACTTTTGAAATATCCAAGATGTCATTGACCAGCGCAATAAGAAATTCGGACGACCTGTAAATTCCTTCTGCCTGTTTTTTATCTTTCTCACTAAGATTTCCTTCCCGCAATCTTGCAGAAAATCCGGAAATAACATTCAGCGGGTTCCGGATTTCGTGGCTCATGTTTGCCATGAAATCTTCTTTTGTTTTTGCAAGTCGCTCAGCATGCTCTTTTGCAATTAGCAGCTGTGCCTGTAATTCCCGGTTGCGAAAAATGTCGCGGCAAATGAAGAAGAGGAAAAAAATAATAATGCAGATGGCGGCAATTATTGTCCAGCGCATCACCGACTGTGTTCCTATCGTTGCTGCCTTAGAAACTGCGCTCAGCTTATCAGCAGTTTCTTCACCGCATAATTCTTCATACTGATCAGAAACGGAATGAATGCGCAACATGATCTGCTGATCTGCTTTTAATAAGCGCGATTCTTCCAGCAAAACCGAATCCGTTTCTGACGCTATGCGGATCTTCCCTGTTTTAATTGTTTCCCTGATCTCCTGCGTACCAATAACCGGAATCAGCGAATCTGTTTGCCGGGTGCTGTCGGGTGAAGCTACGGCAATTGGTGAATAGCTGCTTTTCCTTTTTCTGATCAATCGCTGCCAGAAACTTTTCTCTTTTTCCGCTTCGCCCACTTTTGTATTACCATCTTTGTTGGTTTCAATTGCAATCAGCGCCTTGTTTTTTTTCTGCACCGATTTTTCCCGCTGTGCCATATCGGAAAGTATGCCATCAAGCACGCCGGATGCTGTATTTTCTATAGCAGAGAAATTAATCCAGTCGCCAAGAATTTCGAATCGTTGTTCGCTCAGCAGCCGAAGAGAATCGCATAATACGAGTCCTTTGACAGAATCGATATTCAGCTCGTATAAACGTAAAATGTGATCTTCCTGTGCGGTACGGATACTGTCGAAGGAATTGAGGTCTACGGTGTTTTTTGTGATCCGCCAGCTGCGCGATTTATTTTCCGCTTCGTATAAAAGATTGACAGCTGATTTCCATTCTTCAAGACGCTTATTTGGCTTTCCTGCATCTTCAACAGCAAGCGAAACTTCGTTTATGGAACGGTACATGATAAAAATGGCAACAGACAAAGCAGCACCGGTGAGCAGAAATCCGATAAGTACTTTTCCGATCAGCTTTGCGCTCTTCATGATTTTATTTTTTCAAGATGTTCGTCCACATCAATCATCATCAGCGCAGCATCTTTGAGAAATTTAGTTGTAGCAGCGAAAATTTCCTCTTCTTTTTTTGAACCATCACCATTTTCCAGAATTGCAAGCAATGCGTTTAGGTCAGGTCTGCCCAGGTAATGAAAGGAAGGTTTCAAACGGTGACCGACTAATGCAAGCTCGGGAAGGTCTTTCGTTTGCAATGCTGTTTTCATACGTTCGATAAAAGGAGGAACAGTGTATGAAAAAGTTTCGAGCATTTTAATGATGAAGGCAGAGTCACCGCCAGCCATACTCTCAATTTCGGCGAGATGAAATAATTTTGGGTTTTCCATTTGCACAAAAAATAAAAAATCAGTCTACGTCTTGACAGACCCAGTAAAAATAAAACGCAGAAGATCTAAAAGATATTAGCGGGGGAGAGCTTTTATCATAAAAAGTCTTGAGAAAATTTGTTAATCACCACTGAGCAAATTAATCTGCTGCAGCAATGTTTTGATTTTAGCACGGCTTACCGGGATTACCTTATCCCCGATGATCACCGAATTATCTTCAATGCGGTTGATCTTATTGAGGTGAATGATGTAAGAATTATGCGCCCTGAAAAACCGTGTAACGGGTAATGCACTTTCAATATTTTTCATAGTGGAATGCACCACGTATCTTTTTTTGTCCGATTGAATCTGCACATAATCCGCCATCGCTTCGACATAAAGAATATCAGCAAGTACAATTTTCTCAAGCACCGAATTTGTCTTTACGAACAAGTGATCTTTTTCGGCACCGGAAAGTTCAGTAGGAGCTTCTGCCGATGCACGGATGATTGATTTTAAAAAGCGTTCGTCTGTAAAAGGTTTCAGCAGAAAATCGGTGACTTCATAGTCAAATGCTTCCGCTGCATATTCTTTTTTAGACGTGATCAGGATAACAGATGGTTTTACCGGGTGCAGTGTTTTCAGGAGTTGGAGTCCGTCCATGCCGGGCATTTCGATATCCAGGAAAACAAGGTCTATCTTCTCTTTCATAAGAATTCCGGCAGCTTCAGTTGCTGTACCACAACTTGCAGTAAGCGTCAGGTTTGCCATCAGACTGATCCTTTTTTCGAGGTCGAGCCGCACCATTGCATCATCATCAACAATCAAACAATTCATGCAGTAAATATAGGGTTTGAATAATTAATGGTGCAAAGATAGTTGAAGGTATGAAAGGGTGTTGATTTAGGAGAATGTTGAAAAAATATAAAAAGGGGTTCTAAAAAAGTGTATATTTGCACCGCTTTTCAGGGCAGATTAAGAATTCCGGGGTTTTATGGCCGGAATTTGGTTCGAAAAAGGCAAAACGCATACGATGCGGGATGGAGCAGTGGTAGCTCGTCGGGCTCATAACCCGAAGGTCATAGGTTCGAGTCCTGTTCCCGCTACTTTTAGAAAGGCATTCTCAGTTTGAGGATGCCTTTTTTGTATCTTAATTTTTGGGGGGATATTGGAATATATTTAGTTACAAGTTCAAAATACGACTCAGTCTCTTTTACTATTTTGCATCATGGAAGAAATTACAGATGAATATGATGTGCAAAAAAGGTTGAGTACAATACCCGAGAAGTATAAAACAAAAGCTGAGGAATTATTAAAAAGTGGTAGAAAACTTAAAGCGCTCGGGTTTTGGAAAGGAACTAATACAGGAACAGAATTACCACACCCGGAAATTTTTCAAGATGTAAATTGGGATGTAGATGACAAGATGATGGTAATAGCCTACTTAAAAAGGAGCTCACCTGTTGTACCGTATATGGGTTTAAGTCATTGTAGATTTAATTGCGGAGAAGGAAGCATGGGAGCTTGTGATATGTCGGATGGTACTTACTGCTGGCCAGAAGGTTTGCCTCATTATCTGGAAAGACATGCAGTTCGTCTTCCTGAAGAGTTTGTTAAACATGTATATGAAAACAGAAATACACCTGTGACACCTGCTTTTGATACAGATATACAATCCCTATGGTTTCTTGCACCTGACTTTAATTGGTGGAAATCCCAAAAAGGAATAGCTATATAATGGATGTGATTTTTGGCAAGTCTGTTACCAGAAAGTTCGATATTGAACCACTTAGGGCTACTATAAAGCAGACAAGCCTGAAGTGAATTTCTCTTTCAAAGGAGATTTTTGCTTCAGGCTTGTCGCTTTATCGCTCCGCAGTGATCGACGCAGGAGATCTACTGCGGATTTTCTTTATTAAGAGTTATTTTATCTATTAAATCTATATGTGTGATGACTTTACCATATTGTGTTTACATTTTATTCAGCCAGAAAGATCACCTTCTTTATACGGGGTTTACTACTAATATAGACGAACGTGTCAGGAATCATAATGATGGAAGAACTAAAAGCACGGCGCCGCGACGGCCATTGGATTTGATCTTTTGTGAATTTTATTTGTTTGAAGAAGATGCGCGGAAGAGAGAAATGTATTTCAAAACGACGGCTGGCAAAAAGGCTGTTAAACTAATGTTGGGAGGGACCTTGTTGAAATTTGGTTATAATAGAACAGCAGGGATTCCTGTGATGAGTATTGAAGAAGAAATGGGTACTGCGGCGGATAGCTGGTCAGGCTCATAACCCGAAGGTCATAGGTTCGAGTCCTGTTCCCGCTACATAAAAATAAAGGCGTCTCAGAAATGAGGCGCTTTTGTTGTTTATGTACCTTTCGAATAGTAGGGTTTAATGCAAATTAATATTATGTCTCTTTACAATATTTGTTACAAGCAAACTGATATCTCCAACTATCGTAAATGCCTTTTCGGATTAACAAGAGAGCAATTGGATAAGTTTGTCGATAATTATAATCAAGGAACGAGTCAAATTTTTTTTAGAGGTGGGCATAAGGACATATCTAATATAATTGAAATTCAAATTTTTGACACTTCTAAGGTAAATTCAAAATTATCTTCAGATGAGATTGAGGCTCGCTTCGATGAAATGAATGGTATGCATCTTTTTAGTTTAGGTGGCCATCATTATATTTCAATTTTAAGGGAATTTGGGAGAGAGATTACAGATGAATTGATTCATGGAGAATGGGGGTATTTAAAAGGCAACTCATTCCCTCCAATTACATTGCTGTCGATAGCCGAAGAATTTATTGAAGAGAATAGTCCTATTAAACCAAATCGTTATCACATATACATTCAAGTCAAAAAGAATGATGTTAAACCACAATACCATATATGTGTTCCTCAATCAGAAGTTAAAATATTGGAGACAGCATACGCACAAGGGAAAATTAAGTTTATTATTAACGGGACAGACACAACCTTAGAAGACTTTCATCAAATTAAGATTTTCAAAATACCCAATTTACTTCAAAGGAAATCAGATGAACAAATTCGTAGTTTAATGAACAGAAAGGCGGACAATTCCAATAATGGAAAACTCAACCTTTCTATTTTGAGGGAGTTTGGTGAGGAAGTAACAACAGAATATATTAAAGGTGATTTTGGATATGCTTTACAAAGCATAACAGACGCAAATAAAACAAAAACTGACATTACAACTTATATTATTCGCGAGCAATTGAATAAAATGATTAATGACAATTCTAAAAGTTTTGTTGAGGAATCTATAAGTTGTTATGAAAATAAAAATTTTAGAGCTGCTACTGTATTATCGTGGGTAGGAGCTGTATCCATGCTATATGACCATGTTTATACCAATAGACTGATTGATTTTAATAATGAAGCAAGAAGACGAGATGCAAAGTCGAAAGATGTTAAGACAAAAGATGATTTTGCAAAAATTAAAGAATACGAGTTTCTTCAGATAATTCATGCTTTGAATCTTATTGGGAAAAATGTTAAAGATGAATTGGAAGTTTGTTTAAAGCTTAGGAACGGATGTGGACATCCCAATTCTCTTATCATCGGTGAAAATAGAGTACTTGCTCACATCGAAATTCTGCTTTTAAACGTCTATTGCAAATTTTGAATTCTCTAATTTGTCCGTTTAATCTTTAACAAATCACCCACCAAAAAGTTCGATATTGGTCCACTTAGGGCTACAAAGTCACAAAATGAACGCTTATAAACCAATGGTTTGTAAGCGTTTTTGCTTTTGGTTTGACGGTTAATTTACGTTATTCTACGCTATTTTGACAATATCCTCTCTCGACTAATTTAACATTTGGCAGTATTTATACATATTGCCAAATGTTTAAATATATATATATATACATAATAATCAGCTAAATACCACTTTATCTTAAGAATAGTAATGTAAAACAAACGGCAATATTATTGATTATTGCCGAAAGTAGAATATCTTTGAATAAGCAAAGAACAACAATCATGTCACGAGATCGGCTTAAAATATCGATACTAAAACAAAAGTTTGCCACAGAAAATAATTTTACTGCGGCAGACCTTAAAAGATTTTATGAATCTTATGCGATTGTTGACTCCCAGGAAACCTTCCGTTCGAGAATATACCGTTTGGTTAAGATGGGAACGTTGCAGAGAATAGGACAAGGAATTTATCGGTTAGGACAGCAAACAACTTTTATTCCCACTATTACTCCTCTTGCCAAAAGAGTATATGGCGCGATACACGAAAATTTCCCATTTGCCAGCGCAAGCATCTGGCATACATCAACGCTCAATGAGTTTATGATTCAACAACCTTTTATATTTCACCTGATAGTGGAAATTGAGAAGGATGCAGCAGAATCTGTTTTTTACTTTATGAAAGAAAAATTCAAGAACGTTTACCTTAATCCCGGATATGAGATATATCAAAACTATATAGCCGGAAAAAAAGATTCAATTATTGTGAAAAACCTGATATCAGAATCACCAATACAGGATATCAACAATATAATGACACCTACCATCGAAAAAATACTAGTAGATATTTTCTGTGATAAAGTAATCCATGTAACGTTCCAGGGAAAAGAAATGCGAAATATTTTCGAGAATTCGTTTGAGAAGTACACTATAAACCTGAGTACACTCTCCCGCTACGCTCATAGACGTGGGAAGAAAGAAGAAATGGATGCTTATATTAAAAGATTGAATTTAGGAATGACTCATTAGCCCTTGTGTAAGTATTACTATGATACATATTGAAAGCCATACGTCCGATTGGATTAAAAAAGTAGCAAAAGAACATGGAGGTGCAATATCGGCAAGATCAGAACCGGAGGTCGCCAGCAATATCTTGATAATAGCGTCAATAGTTTTAGCCGGATTGTCCATGATTATTCCGATGAACGAAAGGGGTTTGTGATTTGGAAAGATTTTTTGGAGGAAAAGTTGGTCTGATGGATCAATCATAAGTCAAATTTCCCCCTTTTTTACCCTTAAATTTACGCCACGTTGACATTATTCTACACTATCCCGATAATATCCTTCAAAGCGTATATTTCCCGTAAATCCTCTTAAAATCCCCATAGATTTGCGTCTATCGGATTTGATGTCAGACCAGCAGAGGCTACAGAAAAGAAGGTCTCTCAGATATGGGGGGCTTTTTTGTTTAATGGCCGTAACTGCTTGTTACAATTACCTGCTGAGTAAACTCTTTACCATCAATAGAAATTTTAAACATATAAACCCCAGCTTCGCAATCAAGATTTAATTCCTTGATTCCTGCGTGGACATTCTTTTCAGAAGACTGATAGACGATTCTTCCCTGAAGATCCAGGGCTATGGTAGAAAAGTCTTCAATATCTTCTTCAATTAAAAGATTGAAACGGCCATCATTCGGATTCGGGAAAACTGAAAGAGAATATTCGGATACGGGACTCTCAGTTGAAAGCAGGACTGGGCAACCTGAAGCATTGACACGTATTAGAAGAGAGAAAATCCCGTTACTGGTGGCAACTCCACCACCTGCCAGGACCTGACAATTTGGTAATACCATCACCCTATTCAACGTTACACCGAGCTGGTATATATAGGGTGCAAAACTTCTTCCGTCGCCGGAAAAGGAAGTGTCGGGAGTTCCATCGGAATTTAATCTTCCAATAAATGAATCACCCACCGAGTTACTGTCCTTACGCACACCTGTAAAAACGAAGCGATCGTCGCTCAGCATATAAATATCCCTGATTTGTGCAGATATGGTTCCAAAGTCAATTGCATGATATCCTCCCGGATTAGCAGCAGACAAAGCTCCGTTCGGTTCGAAGACGGTAACAAATGCTGTATCACTGGAGGGATTGGTGTAATAGTTTCTCATGAAATAACCTGATACGATAACTTTGTTGTCAGATCGCAAGCCTATTGCCAGCGGTTGTACTTGATATCCCCAGTATAACTCAACGAGTCCATTGATCCCAAAACTGTTGTCAATAATACCGTTGTTATCTAATTTCAAAACAAAACCTCGCACATTGGTGTCGTTATAATGGGTCATTGTGCCAGTCAGGTAAATATTATGCGTTGCGTCCAGTGTGAAGTCAGGTGCATCTAGAAAATTCACTAACGAAAAAAGCATTGAAGCATTTCCGTTGGAGCCAAAACTGAGATCGGGTGTTCCATCTGCATTCAATCGCGCGATGAAAATATTTGATGCCCAACCATACGTCGGCCCGAGCAAACAGTTTCCGTAGACAATAATTTTATCATCGGGCATAACCTTGATCCTGTAAATGTGCGACATGGCAATAGTTGAAGGCAGGAGGTCACCAACCATTACAAATCCAGAATAACCAAAAGTTGAGTCAAGCTGTCCGCTCTGGGTTAACCGGAATACCACAAGATTATCTACTCCACACATTTGTGCTGAACAATAGATGGAAGATCCGCCTGAAATACATTTTCCATTTGATTGCAGATCGATATCGTAGCTATACGAGTGATCGCCTGTAAATGAATTCACTTGAGCAACGCCCGCATTTCCATAAGAACTATCGACAGATCCGTCGGTATTGAATCGAGCGACTTCTGTTAGCCAATCTGTGGGTGAAGAGTAATTGGGTACTTCAACGGTTGTCAGTATTTTTTCGTCAGCCTGAACGGTCATTCCACGAACGTATGAACGGGCTGTAAAAAATGGAGCAAATCCTCCTGTACCAAATGTTGGGTCAAGTGTTTGAGTATAGCCAGGGACTTCCAGCGATAAAATACACACCAGTATAAACAATCTGCGTAGTAAAATTGGAGCCATGAAAATAGTAGTTGAAGGAGTTTGCTCAACTAAATTAGTGATTAAATTTTATGAAAAAGAAAGGAAATCCAAATGAATAGGAAATCGTAATTCAATCAGTAATGTTTTAACAAATCAGCTATCAAAAAGTTCGATATTGAGCCACTCAGAGCTACTTTTTAGATTAAGAATGCCTGTTGTCCTTGTGATGACAGGCATTTTTGCTTTCAAGATGTAGCTGAAATCTCAGAACTCTTTGGATTTATTTATTTCTGAAACTAATTTTTTATCACGCGTGCTACTGTTTTCCCTTTGCCGGTAGTTATGTTTACAAAATATACTCCATTGTCAAATGCCGACATATCCAGGGTAACAGATGCGCCTGTGAATGTTTTGCTGTCAATTATTTTTCCTGTCAGGTCCAAGAGCTCGATTGTTCCTGCATCAACACCCGTTGCAATATGCAAAATATCATGCGTAGGATTTGGATAGATCTGCACGGAATTTTCCTGCATTGAATTTAAGCCGGTAGAAAGGATAAGGAAACAATTACTTGTATCCGTGCATCCGTTCATAGTAACCGACACAGCATACGTACCATTCACAATGGCCATATACGATTGATTGATGGCACCTGGAAGGATTGCATAGCCATTTGCACAATCGAGCCATTGATAAGTGGCTCCGGCAAGATTTGCTGTGAGTGTTTCATTCACAACTGTAACAGAAGTATCCGGTTGGTCAACGCTGATAGTTGTGGTGATGGCACTGTCGCATCCGTTAATTGTAGAAAGTGTGCTTGTGTAAGTTACAGTTGAAGTAATATTGTTTTGAGTTGAACCGTCGGCGAATGTAAAAGCGCTGCCGGTACAAACCGTATACGCATTGCTCATCGAATACGTTGAATTCACACTTACGGTTGTAGTTACAGTGCTGTCACATCCCGCAACATTTTGAATCGTGCTCACATACACTACTTGCGATGTAATTCCGAATAATGTTGTACCGTCAGGGAAAGTATAATTGCCACCGGGACAAACTGAACCAATTTCGCTTGCCGATGTAGGTTGCAAAACACCAATGTGTGTTATCACAAGACTGTCGCAACCTGTTGCGGTTTGCAATGTGCTGGTATAATCAACTACTGCTGTAATATTTGTTTGTGTGCTTCCGTCAGCAAATGTAAAACTGCCACCGCTGCAAATAGCCGATGTATCATTCCTTGAAATAGGTGCATTTACACTTACCGTTGTGGAGACAACAGTATCACATACCGGTCCTGTAATTGTGCTGTTTTGAATGAATGGCGCGGTGATATTTGTTTGTGACGAGCCGTCCGGAAATGTGAGGTCGCCGCCATAACAAATGCTCGTTGTTTGTGCGCGGGTGAAGGTGTTGAATGCGTTTCCGGAAGATGTAACAGTTGCGGCCGAAGCTATCCAGTTGGAAGTTGCTCCCGTGAGGGCGAAATTAGTAAGCGTTCCATTATAACCATTACCAGAATTATCATTCAGAGTAGTCAGGCCTGTGTTGTTGGCTGCCGCAATTCCCTGGTTAAAATCATAGTTGAATACAAGATTGGTTTGTGCACCGGTAATATTTTTATCCATATTGGCCAGGATCTGGCAATCGCTGCGGTACTCGCTCCATAAACGCGCTTCATCAATTGCACCGTTAAAATATTGAGTACCTCCAGGACGTGCGCCCAATGTCATCAATCCGTTCGTGCCGGTACTCGATCCGCCGCCAGGTGCTGTTGCCTGTATTACACCGTTAAAAAGGACTTCTGGCGTAAGTGTGGTTGCGTTCCATCGTGCAGCAACGTGCGTCCATTGGTTTTGCGGAATTCCTGTAGAAGTTGCAACGCTGTATGTAGTTCCATTGGCAATTACATAGAAATAAATAACATTGCCTGTGGTTGCCGACACTGAAGCAAAATTAGTTGTGCTTGGCTGCGCAAAGAAAATGCGTGTAAATAATGACCCGCGCGGATTTACCCATGCTTCGAAAGTAAAGTTGTTTGTTGCAAGATTGTTGAAAAATGTGGGTACAGTATTTGAAACCACCATGTCGTTGGTGCCGTCAAAGTCAAGCGTATTACCTTCGAATTGTGCGAAAGCAGGGGAGAAGCCAAGAAGCGAAAAGCAGATAAATAAACGTTTAAGCATGGGGAAGACTTTTTTTTTATGAGCTCAAATATATTCAAAATTCCCCATGGATTCCTACGGACAAGATTCATCATTCAATATTCCGGATTCAAAATTTAAAATCCAGACCCCAATTCCAAAAACGAAATCCGAAACTCCTAACCCAACACCCCGAACCTGAAACTATTTTTCACTCAATTCCTTAAGCGCCATCAAAGCCTTCGGCCACATTACTTCAAACATCGCTTTGTATTCAGTCAATGTCTGCATATCAATTTTTAAAGCTGTGTTTCCGTCTTTTTCTGTGAACGTATAATTCTCAAATGAAGGAAACCATTTTTTCGCTTCTTCACTTGTGGTATCAATTTGTCCGGCTTTAATCATTCCAACATGTTCAATGGAAATAAATTCATACTGCACATTTTCTTTTATCCTGCTGTACATGCCTTCCGCTTTACCATCAGCGGAGGGCGTAATGAAACGCATCTCACTGCCTTTTTCCCAATTACCTTCGAAAGCTGATCCTTCGTGAAATGCTTTTGTCCATTCCGGGTAAGTAGACTTATCAAGCATTGCGTGCCATACTTTTTGCCTGGGCGCGTTGATGAGGATGGAGAATGAAATAATTTCCATGTTATGAGAGGCTGTTTAAATATTAAAAAATTGGAATGCCTGTTTTTTTATTTCTGCTCTTCAAACATTTTGTCCATGCGTTTCTGCATTTCTTCAAAGCTCACATCTTCCTGGTGTGTTGTAATGCTCCATTTATAACCGAACGGATCCATTACCTGCCCGATGCGATCACCGTAAAACTCATCTTTAAGCGGCATTACCTCTTTCGCGCCGGCATCGATTGCTTTTTTAAATGCTACGTCCACATCTTTCACATACAAAGCAAAGCCCACCGGGTTACCGCCAATAGTTTCCGCGCTTTTATTTCCCCAATCCAGGTTTTCGTCGGCCATCATCAGCATTGAGCCTTCAATTTCAATTTCCGCATGACCGATCTTTCCGTCAGGCATAATTAATCGTCCGCGTTCGGTTGCATTGAATGCTTTTTTGTACCACTCAATGGCTTTGTTGCAATCTTTGAGTGCGATGTAAACACCGAGTGAGTGGGAGCCTGGATAGATGTGAGATGTTGCCTTCATGGTTTTTTGAGTTTTAATGAAAAATGATTTATCGTTAAATTGATAAGTGAAGTAAGGAAGGATGATTTGGTTTTGAAAAATCTGAATAGTGAAAGTTGATACTATAAGGATTGCCAAGACAAGAATGGCTAGTTGGCGAGCGCTTTTTTCTTGAATTTCGTGGATTTTGTTGAAGTTAGTAATTGGGATTTTATCAAATTTAAGTGTTTTGAAATTATTTGTCTGTAAAACAACAAATTATTACTGACTGAAATTAGCACATTTGCCCGCGAAGTTTCCCCTGAAAACCTTATTTTTGCATTCCCTTAAAAAAACGCTTAAATCAAATCCGATGAAAATACTCGTAGGCATCAGCAACGTTCCTGATACAACGGCCAAAATTTCATTTACCGATAACAACACCAAATTCAATAAGGCCGGTGTGCAGTTTATTATCAATCCATACGATGAGTGGTATGCGCTGGTGCGGGCGTTGGAATTGAAAGAAGCGAAAGGTGAAGGAAGCGTTACGGTAATTCACGTAGGGCCGGTGGAGAATGAAGCAATGATACGTAAAGCTTTGGCCATAGGTGCTGATGACGCTGTGCGTATAGATGCCGAACCTGCCGATTCGTATTATGTGGCAGAACAAATTGCTGGTTATGCGAATGATAAAGATTACGATCTGATCCTTGTCGGAAAAGAAACTATTGATTTTAACAGCTCAATGGTAGGTGGAATGCTTGCCGAGATGCTGAACCTTCCTTTTATTTCTCTTGCATCGAAACTGGATGTGAACGGCGCAGTTGCAACAGTTGAAGCTGATATTGATGGCGGAACTTCGGTGCTTGAAGTGCAGCTGCCTGCTGTGATTTCCTGCCAGAAAGGAATGGCGGAAGCACGTATTCCAAACATGCGCGGAATTATGGCGGCAAGAACAAAACCATTAACAGTAGTTGCAACTACAAATTCAAATTCACTCACTTCGGTAGAAAGCTTCACGCCAAGCGAAGGCAGAAAAGCAGTGAAAATGATAGATGCAAATAATATGGATGAACTGGTTGCTTTGCTACATAACGAAGCCAAAGTAATCTAGCCTTTGATACATTTTTGTCAGAATGATTTTTGGCAACTTATGAGGATCACGGTTGACAAAAACATTCCGTCTGACAAGTCTTCGATTCGAAAAAAATAAATATTACCAATCACTATCACCGAACTAATTACTCCGAACTCAAAACTATTACAATGGCCGTACTCGTTTTTACAGAAGCAGGAAAAGGAAAGATCCGCAAGAGTTCGCTTGAAGCGGTGAATTATGCAGCGCACATTGCGGGCAAGACTGGTACAACTGTTACCGCTGTTATTGACGGCGATACGGATGCAGCTATTCTTGCCGATCTTGGAAAAGCAGGCGCGAAAAAAGTGCTGACCATTTCTGATGCGAAATTGAAAGATGGCAATCCACGCGCCTGGGCTATTGCACTTGAGCATGCGGCCAACATGGAAGGTGCCGACATCGTTATTTTTTCGCACGACCTGGTGAGCAAAGCAGTCGCTCCGCGTTTATCGGTGCGCTTAAAGGCTGGTGTGGTTGCTGGTGCGGTTGATTTTCCAACAATAGAAGAAGGGAAATTCTCGGTACGCAAAACTGCATTCTCCGGAAAAGCAACAGCTGTTTATACGATCAATTCTGATAAGAAAATAATTACGCTGCTGCCTAATTCTTTTCCTGTTCAGTTGACAGATAACACTGCTGAAATTGTTCCGATGAACAATGTTGATCTTTCAGGCGCTGAATCAAAAGTGACCGTGAAAGAAACGAAAACACGTGATACCAGCAAAATTGCATTGCCGGAAGCGGAGCTTGTAGTTTCTGCCGGACGTGGAATGAAGGATGCAAAAAACTGGGGAATTGTAGAAGATCTTGCCAATGCACTCGGTGCCGCAACTGCTTGTTCACGCCCGATTGCGGATATGGACTGGCGCCCGCATCATGAGCACGTAGGACAAACCGGAATTGCTATCCGCCCGAATTTATATATCGCCATTGGTATTTCAGGTGCAATTCAGCATTTGGCCGGCGTGAACGGAAGCAAAACGATTGTGGTGATCAACACTGATAAAGATGCACCGTTTTTTAAAGCTGCAGATTATGGTGTAGTTGGCGATGCATTTGAGGTTGTACCAAAACTGACAGAAGCAATTAAAAAGTTCAAGGCCGCGCATCATTGATTTCCGGCTAAATTATTATCTTTAGTATTACATCTTTAACACAGTCTCCCGACCGTTAGCAGTGGAATGAAAAAAACAAAACTCGAAATTGTGGGTCTTTCCTACAGCCAGACACAATCAGGTGCGTATGCGCTAGTATTGGGCGAAGCAAAAGGAAAACGTCGTTTACCAATCATCATTGGTGGATTTGAAGCGCAGGCGATAGCGATTGAATTGGAAAAAATGACGCCAAGCCGTCCGCTTACACATGATCTTTTTAAAAGTTTCGCAGAATCATTCAATATTGATCTGAAAGAAGTGCTTATTTATAACCTTGTAGAAGGAATTTTCTTTGCAAAATTAATCTGCACCAACGGCACGAATGAAGTGGAGATTGATGCGCGTACTTCTGATGCGATTGCACTTGCTGTTCGTTTCAATTGCCCCATCTTTACATTTGAATTCATACTTTCACAGGCGGGAATTGTGCTCGACGATGAAAAGCCGGAACAAACGCTTGCTGAAGAAACTGTTGCCGGTGAATTGACAAAGGATGAGGAAGAAGAATTGCTTGCCGAAGCAACGAGCGGCCCGGATCTTCACCGTAAATCTGTGAAAGACCTGGAGGAAATGCTTGCCAAAGCGCTTGCTGACGAAAATTACGAACGCGCTTCCAGGATCAGAGATGAATTGAACAAGAGGAAAAGCAGTTAGAACAGTTTTCGGTTTTCGGGTTCTGAGTTTCGATTACTTTTTTGTCTGCCCTCATTATCTCGTCAGGATAAATTTTATTTCGGCAGTTAAATATTTTCTGAAATGATACTCCTGACAAAAAGAAAATTTCCCTTTTAACTCGAAACCCGAAACTCCTTAACTTTCCCTTTTAACTCGAAACCGGAAACCCCTTAAACTTTCCCTATGGGCATTAAATTTCGCTTAACCATAATGAACTTCCTGCAGTTTTTTGTATGGGGCTCATGGCTGATCTCGATTGGAAGTTATCTCGGCGGAACATTACATTTTACAGGCTCACAGATCGGCGCTGTATTTTCAACATTAGGTATTGCATCACTTTTTATGCCTACGCTGCTGGGAATTGTGGCGGATAAATGGATGAATGCGGAACGTGTTTTGGGATTTTGCCATATCATCGGAGCTGGGATGTTGTTCTGGGCATCAACTGTAACAGATCCGAATGTTTTCTTTTGGGTAATGTTATTGAATTCTATGTTCTACATGCCCACCATCGCATTAAATAATACGGTTTCCTATATCGTGCTCGAACAAAAAGGATTTGAAGTTGTAAAAGATTTTCCGCCAATCAGGGTTTGGGGAACAATCGGATTTGTGCTTGCTATGTGGGTGATTGATCTTTGCGGATGGAAGGCTTCGAATATGCAATTGGTTTTTGCGGGTGTTGCAGGGTTACTGCTTGGAATTTATTCATTCTCCATTCCGAAATGCCCTCCTGCGAGAACTGCAAAATCTGGTTCATTACTCGCAACGCTCGGGCTTGACGCATTTGTGCTTTTCAAACAGCGGAAAATGTTCGTCTTCTTTTTATTCGCGATGTTTCTTGGCGCTGCATTACAAATCACGAATGCATTCGGCGGATCATTTTTAGACAGTTTCAGCACTACGCACCCGGGTAGCTTCGGTGTAAAACATCCGATTCTTTTACTTTCCATTTCACAGATCTCCGAAACACTTTTTATTCTCACCATTCCTTTCTTCCTCCGGAAATTCGGAATTAAAAAAGTAATGCTTATTGCTATTTTCGCGTGGGTATTACGTTTCGGACTTTTTGCGATCGGCGATCCGGGAAGCGGCTTATCCTTGCTGATCTTATCGATGATCGTCTACGGAATGGCGTTTGACTTTTTCAATATTTCAGGCTCACTATTTGTGGAAAAAGAAGCACCGATCACCATGCGTGCGAGTGCACAAGGATTATTTATGTTCATGACAAATGGAGTGGGAGCAATGTGCGGCGGATACGGCGCAGGTTTGGTTGTCGATCATTTCACTGTCAATAACGTGACGGACTGGCAGAGTACCTGGTTTGCTTTTGCCGGGTATGCGTTGGTGCTTGGACTGATTTTTCCGTTTGTATTCAGGTATAAGCATAATCCAACAATGGATGCGGAGGTGAAACATTAATTCTACTTATCCTGAGCAGAAGGCAGTGAAAATTTTAAATTTGAGATTTAATCCCAAGGTAAGGTTGAACAACTAATTAAGATTTACTGCAACAATATTTTTCATTTCAATTGGCCCACGGTAACGGGAATCATACGCATTCGCTCTGTTTGGTGATAATAAAAAAACATAACCTTTGGGTATTGTAAACGGTCCGAACCAATCACGATTCCAATTGTTTTGAGCACCCATCCAAACTGATTTATCAGAAACCCCCTTCTCAAAACACCATCGCTTGTAACCCATTGTTTGTCCTTCATTAATAGTAAGATTAATAAGATTGCCACCTTTGCCGTCTGGATTAGCTGAAAAATCTCTGCCCGGGTATTTTGCAAAAAATGTAGCCATATCCATTCCCTCGGGGTCTTCAACAATCCACGCAAATTTTAATTTCATTGTATCATCATCCAACGAGCCGTTAATATAAGCTATGTTGTTTTTTATTTCAAGGACATCACCTTCCATTGCTATAAGCTGACTGGTGTAAACCTCTCCGCTTAAATGCGTGTAACAAACAAATTCTCCTTTTTGAATTGTTTTCAGATTGGAAGAAAAAATTCTTTCTCCGACTTCATACTTAGGTTCACATGCGCTCGTGCTGATTTTATAGACCCTGCAGATACCTGTGATCCCGCAACCAAAGTAGACTACTATGAAGAAAGTGATCACGCAAGAAATGATGAGCAGGCGACGGTTTTTACGGGACATTTTGTGCGATTCCATTCCTGAAAATTACATTATTCTAAACAATATACCGTTTCCATTGCCAGGCAGTTTAATGTTGACAGATAGAATACACTGATGAACTTTTCAGGATGAGAACGTTAACTTTGAAGGATCAAATCAGTTATTGCCATGCGAAAATCCATATAGCTTCCTGTTATCCTTGTGCTTTTTTTGTTGCAGATGGTGGCGTACTGAGTGGCATGGGTATTCGTGATAAATGGGTGAGAATATTAATTGTTTCCCTTATTGCCGGTAAGATGCAGTATTTTTTACATGAAAAAAAAGTAGAAGCTTTAAAACGATCTGACCGGAAAGTTTTGTGCGATTTCATTCTAAAACGATAATTTTCTCAGTACTGCGTGAAACTCCCTCTTTTTTTGACTTTTATAGTTAATAATTATAGTAAAACAGGAGCAGAGAAAGGGCTTTTTCAGGCCTTTTGGTTGCTAATTTTGTATACCCAAAATAGCTATGAAACAATACCACGATCTCATGCGCCACGTCCTCGATCATGGCGCGACAAAAACAGACCGCACAGGAACAGGAACCGTCAGCGTTTTCGGTTACCAAATGCGCTTTAACCTGCAGGAAGGGTTTCCTGTACTCACTACGAAAAAAGTGCACCTGCGTTCCATCATTCATGAATTGCTTTGGTTCCTTAAAGGCGAAACCAATATTGCTTACCTGAAAGAAAACGGTGTAAGCATCTGGGATGAATGGGCGGATGAAAATGGAAATTTAGGCCCGGTGTACGGTTCACAATGGCGTTCATGGCCGACTGCTGACGGAAGACATATTGATCAAATTACAAATGTCATTGAGCAGATCAAAAAAAATCCGGATTCACGCCGGCTTATTGTGAGCGCATGGAATGTAGGTGAAATTGATAAAATGAAATTACCGCCATGTCATGCATTTTTTCAATTCTATGTGGCGGATGGAAAATTAAGCTGCCAGTTATACCAACGCAGCGCGGATATTTTTCTTGGCGTGCCTTTCAATATTGCTTCGTATGCCTTGCTGACAATGATGGTGGCAAAGGTTTGCGATCTTGAGTGTGGCGATTTTGTTCACACGCTTGGTGATGCACATTTGTATTCCAATCATATTGAGCAGGCAAATCTCCAACTCTCGCGTGATTTTCGTGCATTGCCGGAAATGAAGATCAATCCGGATGTGAAAAACATTTTAGATTTTAAATTTGAAGATTTTGTGCTCGAAGGTTATGATCCCCACCCGCATATCAAAGCGGCGGTGGCCGTATAAGCTAATAGTACATTTGCAGTATGCCAAACTGGTAAAACTTCTGCTACATTTCCTCCCAAAAAAAACCATGCAACGAATTGTTTTCATTGTGCTGTTGACTTGTGGCAGCTTGCTTCCTGCATTCTCCCAGACAAATGCTGAAAAACTGGAGAAGGCCGTGAAGATCTACAACACGACTCTTGATTTTGTAGATTCAAAAACAACTGCAACAACAACGCTCGATGACATCGATAAAATGAAAGCTGATCAATCGAAAGCCAATTTGCTGTTTGATGATGTAAAAGTAAACGGGACAACTGAAGAAGCAAGAGTTGCAAGATATTTTTCCGCGAATTTTCAATATGAGATTGGTTATACCTACGGAATGATCGGGAAAAACCGTGATGCATATACTGTACTCAATGCTATCAAACAGGATTTTGAATTCTTCAGCAACAGTTCGATCTATCCATTGTCGTATAAATTCGATTCAAAAAATTATTCTATCACGTACGACAATTTTGCACCTACACTTGCCGAATATTATGCTGGTATGGCTGAAATAACGTACAACCTCGGGAAAAACGATGAAAGTATTGACTGGTCAAAAAAGACACTTGGGAACTCTTATAGCAGCAATTGGTACAAGTACATCGCTTTGAACAGTATATTGAAAGCAAAAAGCGAGAATAAAGAATGGGATAAGGCAATGCTTGATTTTGCTTTGCAGCAGATTACGATTTGCACACAGCTGGATACTGTAAGCAACCGTATAATAAAAGAAAATGATTTTCCGACAGCGCTTTTGGGCGCCGAAAAAATTGAAATCACGCTTGAGAAAAAACCTGCTCTGGCAATTGGTGAATATCACCGTGGAACAGCAGCGCCTATTCTTGCAAAACTGAAAAAATATGACAAGGCTTTGTTGTTTTACAAGGCAGCGTTGCTCGGTGGTTTTGCTGATAAAAACAAATCTTATCTTTTTGATGCAGCAACATTTGCCCTTAATGAAGAGAGCGGGAGCATAGCTGTAATTGCGCTTGATTTATTGTATGATAAAAATACATCTTCTTTTACCTGCGAAGAATGGAATCATCTTGCTGATCTCTATGGAAAAGCGGGAATGACAGAAAGAAAAACTACTTGTACGGTTAAAGCAGAGGAGTGCCGCAAAAAACTGAAGAAAGAAGAAAAACAAAGAACCAGCGGAAGTCATGAATTCGGATTTTACGCAGGTGTTTATCCCCTGGCATTAGCAACACGCTTTAACCGTTACCGGGATTATGGCGGTGTGTTTGGAATTGTAGCAGGAAAAGTAACAATTGAAGGTTCTTACAAACTTATCAATAGAAATTTTGTGATTACTGATGACCTTGCCGTTAAGCAGATCAAACCGGAAGACCCCTATTATTGGGAGGGTTTTCGTGCGCACGTTGCGATGAAGTTCTATACAGAATCCTACAATGACGCTGAACGTTTTCATATTGGTCCGATGGTTGAACTGGTGGACAGAACCTACGAACCTGTGTGGAGCAGTGTAACCAATACAAACACGGGCGTTTTAATTGACGCTGATAAAAAGTTTTATCCACATGATAAAAGTTATAATCTATTTTTAAATTTCGGAAAACAGCAGATAGAAAAAGGCTTTTATTTTGATATGTTCATGGGTTTCGGTGTGGCATATACTAAATTTGATGCAGGTGCAGAATATGCCGATGGAGAATATACTTTCAGCGATGTACTTCTTGAAAATCGTAAAGCAACACGGTTCAGTCCGATGATACGCATGGGAATGACCATTGGATTTGGATTTTTAAAACGCTGAGCATAAAGAAAGCAAAAATATGTTCCGCAACTTTTTTCTTTTTCTTTTTCTTTTACTTTCAGTTTCTTCCACCTGTGTTGTTGCGCAGACAATGGCTCCTGCCGATGAGGCATTTCAAAAAGGGCTTGCTATTTACATGTACCTGAGTGATTCTGCAAATGGCATTCTTTTACGCGATCCTTCCGGCCAACAGGCTCAAACCGTCACGCAAAAAGCAGATGAAGGTTTAGCACTTTTCGATGAGGCATTAAATTCTACTTATTCAAGCACCATCCGCAGGGCAAAATATTTTCACGCCGACCTGCTTAATGAAAAAGCACTTTTATATTCTACTGCCGGTGAGCATAAAAAGTCTTATGATATTTTCTTGCTGGCAAAAGCTGAATTTGAAATACTCGATAAAGAAAATGATTTTCCTATTACTTATCCCTGGAAGGAAAAGGAATATATTATAAGACGGGAAGCTTTTGATGAAAAGTATTCCAATGTCTATGTTTTTATTTCTAACCAGTGTTATTTATTGCGAAATGATGTTGAAATGCTGAGTTGGGGAAGATTGGCGCTGGCAAGAACTTTTAGCAGCACTTTTCTTCCTTATGCTTTGGAAGTGGAAATGATAAATGCCAAACAACACTTATCGCAATTCGACCAGGAACTGCTTGACTTTTCACTTTCCGTGCTTGTGAATTTTTCCAGGCTTAATCAAACAGATGCCGGATTTGCACGCAATGAAAACGTGTTCGGAGTAAAAGTTGCTTACGATGCGATAGTTAAAACGCTTACTATTCACCCGGAGCTGGATGAAAATGGAAGTTACCGTGTGAAAGCTGCTCCGCTGCTCGGCTGGGCAAATCTTGACAAGGAAGAAGAAGATTTTTATGAGCAAGCCATGGATAAAGGATATGGCGATGATGCTTTTTATTCCACGCTCAGCAGTGTGGCGGATAATCATAAAAACACGCGACTGGAGCAGAAAACCTGTGACGTATGGTATTCAAAGATAGGTGATGCGGGTGATGGGTTTTACTTAAAAGTGCTGGCTTTACATTATGAACAGCTTGGAAATGCTGCACGAAGCGAAGAGTTGAAAAAGAGAGCAGCCGTTTGTGCAAAGCGGGATGCAAAAGAAAAGCGTTCAGCAAAAAAGAAAGGGTAAATTTGTGCTGAATACTGATTTCTATGATAATTACGTTTGTAGTAGCAGCCTCAGAAAATAATGCAATCGGGAAAGATAACCGGCTTATCTGGCGGCTTCCTGACGATATGAAATTCTTCAAGGAGAAAACCATTGACCATTGCATCGTTACCGGAAGAAAAAATTACGAATCCATTCCTGATAAGTTCCGCCCGCTTCCTGATCGCACGAACATTGTAGTTACGCGCAGCAAAGATTACAAAGCTCCAGGTGCAATTGTTGTTCACACGGTGGAGGATGCAATTGCCAAAGCAAAAGAACTCGGGGAAACAGTGCTTGGCGTAATTGGCGGTGGAGAAATTTACCGCGCCATGTTGCCTTACGCTGATATCATCTGGCTCACACGTGTGCATCATGAATTCGAAGCGCATGTTTTTTTTCCGGTGCTCGATCCGACGAAATGGAAAATTACATGGAGAGAAGAACACCAGGCAGATGAAAAACATGCCTACGCATTTACCTTCCTGAAATACGAACGAACTACGCCACTTTGTTAACTTAGCATAAACAAAATCCTTATGAAAAAATTAGCCATTACTTCCGTTGCTGTTCTTATTGCTTTAATCGGTTTTACTGCTATCCTGGTTTTTCTTCCCTGTGGTGATGGATGCCATGGTAAAAAAGACGGATGTGAATTGCGTGAGGCAAAATGTTCGGGAGATAAAAAAGATTGCACGCATGCAGGAAAATGCGGGGATGAAAAATCAGGTTGTGAAATGGGCAAAGGACATCATGACGGATGTGGCAGCGGAAATGAAAAATGTTCAATGAAAGAGTGGACGGATGCCGATGGAAAATGCCATAAAGAAGTGAAAGTGGTTATTAACGGAGATGGCAAAGGTGATATGCATGGAGCTTGCCCGATGGAAAATGCGGATCACAGTGGTTGTTGCGGATGTTGCCCTATGAAAAATGGTGGAGCAAATTCGTGCCACGGTGATGCTGAAGAAAACGATTCGGTTAAGGTTAAGGTGCGGGGAAAATTGTAAATCTAATCTGTTGGTTGAACAACCGATTAGCAGGAATATAAAAAGACCACTGAGGCACGAAGAAAAAAAAGGGAAACATTGCTGTCTCCCTTTTTTTATTTTTTTTCAATCAAAAACTCCGAACACGAAACTCCTTTTAAGCTACTTTCAGTTTTTCCATCTTCGCCTTGCTCAATTTTTCTTTTGCATAATCCAATGTGATGTGCAAACGTTTGGTTCCTGTTTCGGAAGGCAATTCGTACATCGCATCGATCATGATTGCTTCGCAGATAGAACGCAATCCGCGCGCGCCAAGCTTGTATTCCATCGCTTTGGCAACGATCGTGCTGAATACATTATCATCGAAAGAAAGTTTCACGCCATCCATATCGAATAAACGAATGTATTGTTTTGTCAATGCATTTTTCGGTTCGGTAAGAATGAGACGCAATGTCTCTTCGTCGAGTGGATTCAAATGTGTCAGCACCGGCAAACGACCGATCAGCTCGGGAATCAATCCGAAAGATTTCAGATCCTGCGGCACAATGTATTGCAGCAGATTTTCTTTATCAATGACCGTTTCTTCTCCTTTAGGAGCATAACCGATCGATTGCGTATTGATCCTGCGTGCAATCTTTTTTTCGATGCCATCGAATGCACCTCCGCAGATGAAAAGAATGTTCTTCGTATTCACCTGGATCATTTTCTGCTCCGGGTGCTTGCGTCCTCCCTGTGGCGGAACATTCACAGTGCTTCCTTCCAGCATTTTCAACAACGCCTGTTGAACGCCTTCACCGGAAACATCACGTGTGATGGATGGATTATCACTCTTACGCGCAATCTTATCTATCTCATCGATAAAAACAATTCCGCGTTCAGCAGCAGCAGTGTCATAATCCGCAGCCTGCAGCAAACGAACAAGAATGCTTTCTACATCTTCACCTACATAACCGGCTTCTGTCAATACAGTCGCATCAGCAATGCAGAAAGGAACATTTAAAAGTTTTGCAATAGTTCTTGCAAGCAATGTTTTTCCTGTACCTGTTTCGCCGACAAGAACAATGTTTGATTTATCGATCTCGATCTCCTCCACATTTTTCTTGGCAGGTTTTTGCGCGATACGTTTGTAGTGATTATAAACCGCAACAGATAAAACTTTTTTCGCCTGCTCCTGACCGATCACGTATTCGTCGAGGTGACGTTTAATTTCGATCGGCTTAAGTAAGGTAAGCGCAGAGCTGACAGCCAGGCTTTTCTTTGCGTCCTGCTCTTCCTTCACGATACGATACGCCTGCGCAATGCATTGGTCGCAAATATGTCCTTGTATGCCCGCGATCAGAACAAGTGTGTCTTGCTTATCGCGTCCGCAAAAGGAACAATGAATATGATTTTCTTTAGCCGCCATTTTTTAGTTTTGAGTTCGTAGTTTTTAGTTCGGGTTTAAAATTTAAACCCCGAACCCGAAATCCACAAATTATTTAGAACGTCTTTCTAAAATTTCATCAATCATTCCGTAATCTTTCGCTTCCTGTGCCGTCATCCAATAATCACGGTCACTGTCTGCCCATACTTTTTCGTAGGTCTGTCCGCTGTGCTTGGCGATGATTTCGTACAATTCTTTTTTCAATTTCTGAATCTCACGCGCGGTGATCTCGATATCAGATGCCTGTCCTTCTGCTCCACCAAGTGGCTGGTGAATCATCACGCGTGCATGTGTCAATGCAGTACGTTTGCCTTTAGCTCCGGCGCACATCAATACAGCGCCCATAGAAGCTGCCATTCCTGTGCAGATCGTTGCAACATCCGGCTGAACGATTTGCATCGTGTCATAAATGCCAAGACCTGCGTATACTGAGCCGCCCGGTGAATTGAGATAGATCTGGATGTCTTTTTTTGCATCTACCGATTCAAGAAAAAGCAACTGCGCCTGCACGATATTCGCGACCTGGTCATTGATGCCTGTTCCTAAAAAAAGAATACGATCCATCATCAGACGAGAGAAAACGTCCATCTGTGTCATGTTCATCTGGCGTTCCTCAATGATGTAAGGAGTCATCGAATTGCGTGCGCCCAGGGAAGAAACATAATAATCAAGCGTCAGGCTGCTGATGCCCTGGTGTCCTGTAGCGTATTTGCGAAACTCATTATTGTCAAACATAGTGGTGGTTTATGGTTATGCGTTTTTTTTGTTCAATATTCCTGCCAGTAATTATTTCCTGACACAATGTCGTTTTAATGTTGTCCGCCCTTAAGAAATTCATCTGAAGAAACTTCTTTTTCTGTAACGTTGAATTTAGAACGATAAAGGCTCATCAGCTTTTGTGCATAAAGTTCTTCGAAGATTTTTTTGCCTTCTTCCTCTTTTTCAAGCACACGATTTGCTGTCGTTGACAACTCTTCATCGCTCACTTCATCCGGGTTACGGCCGTATTTTGCAAAATTGCCACGGAGAATTGTTTTCACGTGTTCAATTGCTTCTTCCGGAGTAACTGTAATGTTGTTATCGCGAATCAATTTGTTTTCGATGAGCTGCCAGCGAAGCTG
The DNA here is from genome assembly GCA_039918435.1 of Bacteroidia bacterium. Lineage (GTDB taxonomy): Bacteria > Bacteroidota > Bacteroidia > Palsa-965 > Palsa-965. Next base: position 55,234 of record JBDSHN010000134.1, read on the forward strand.
ACGTGCATACATCGGGTATTCAGTTTCCACCTGTTCCATTGTCACCGGCTTTTCATTTGCATAAACGAGCCAGCGTTTTAAGAATGCATCAGGAAGCGTAAGATTGGTTTTATTAAGCAATTCAGCAGTGATATCATTGCGCAGGCGTGTTTCAGAATCACGCACAAACATGCTTTGTAATTCTTCCGCAATTTTTGCACGGAATTCTTCCGGTGTATTTACAGCACCAGGTCCGTAAATTTTTTCGAATAATTCCTCATTCATTTCAGCCGGAAGCAAACGATTAATTGACTTTACGGTAAAACGGAATTTATTGGTAAGGCCTTCTGCCTGCTGCTCTTCAATACCAAGCTTACCTGCAAGGTCTTTCGGGTTTTCAGAAATCTGTGCTGGTTCAAGATCAAATTTGTCTTCTGCTTTTGCACCAACAAGTACTTTCTGATTTTCCTTCACAGGAGTATCAAGAAACATGGTGGAGGCTTTGAAAATTCCGCCGGGAACAATTTCTCCATTCGCATCGAGTTCAACAAAATCACCGTAGACAAGATCGCCATCGCTTGCTGTATCTGTGGGTGCAATTTTGCCATAACGGCGTGTCATGTCAGACACATAACCATCGATGAGCTTTTCGTCGGCAGCAACTTTGTATTCATTGAATTTTAGCCCTGATTCAAGATCAAGCTTGAATTGTGGCGCAAGGGCCATGTCAAATTCAAATTCAAACTCTTCCTGTGTATCGAAATCGACATTGTTATTGTCTTCTTTCGGAAGCGGATTTCCCAATACATCAAGCTTGTTTTCCTGGATGTATTTGTAAATAGAATCGGAAAGAATGCGGTTAATTTCTTCAGCAAGAACAGATTTGCCATACATCTTTTTCACAAGAGAAGGCGGAACTTTACCGGGACGAAAACCGGGCATGGAGGCTTTTTTCTGATAAGATTTAAGGGCTGTTTCTACTTTATCCGTGTAATCTGACGGACCAACTTTTACTTTAACAACGGCATTCAGCTCGTCGATGTTTTCTTGTGTAATGTTCATTTTTTCGAAATTCTTGATTCTGAGTTAACCGCCCAATACTGTAAGGGGCAGATGGCTTTTTTCCTTGTCATGGAAATGAGGCGCAAAGATACGAAATTCTGATGGTTTTGAGCTTTTCTGGCACAGCCGTATAGCGGCTCAATTTGGAACTTTAATCCTTAAAGTTCCTTCTGAAAGCATCATCCAAGCAAGAGTAGCTAAATCCCAATAACGGCGGGACGTTGGGCGGTTTTCCCTCCAAAGGGTAGGATAATGGTTTCTTTTGATTTATACACTTCCCGTTACTCCGAACGTTACTATTGTTTAATCCGTAAAACAAACTAACATGGGAGTTATTCTGCGTGAGAAAAAATTAAAAGGTGGTGGTTTATCGTTCTATCTCGATATAAACCACGAAGGAAAACGCTGGTACGAATTTTTGGATATTCGTATTAAGGGTAATAGGCGACTGCCTGAAAACGTGCAAAATCGCAAACTTGCCGATCAGGCATTGAAGGCAAGGGGCTACCAGTTAACTGTTGAAAAGAACCAGTTACCAAATGAGCAAAATACAGAACGTGATATGGTTTCGTTTATCCGCGAAAAGTCAGTCGATACACGTTCTAAAACCAATGGGGAGTATGTCTGTACAAAGCTGATTGAGTTTACCGGACTGGAAGAATTGCCCATGAATAAGATTGATAAGAGTTTTTTAATGCGGTTTCAGGAATACCTGAGAAGGAAAGATAAAAACGGGAAAGAATTAGGACAGGGAACAGTGTATAATATAGTGCATGCATTCAGCACATTTATTTACAAGGCAGTTGAAAATGGTTTTATGGCTGCCAACCCTTACCAAAAGATTCCGCGCAGTGAACGGGTAAAACCTAAACGTTCTACGCCGGAATACCTTACTACGGATGAGATTGTTTTGCTTATGGAAAACAGTAAGAAAATTCCCCAGCAATTAAAGTTAGCTTTCCTGCTAAGTTGTTTCAGCGGGTTACGCTGGAGCGATTGCAGTCGGCTTAAATGGTCGCAGGTCGTTAAACAGAACATTGAAGACAAAGAAGAAACAATCATCCGTGTAGATCAAAAGAAAACCAAATTCGGCTATTACACTCCATTGGGCGAACAGGCAATTGAAGTTATCAATGAGCGCAAAAAAGAAGCAGAAACGGAAAAGCATAGCGTTTATGTTTTCCCGTTGTTATACGAACCCAACCGTAAGGAAACTAACGAAAGGTGGTATGCTTATACCATGAAAAGTTGGGGACTTAAAGCGAAATTGGGCAAGCGGTTGCATTTCCATTTAGGACGGCATTCGTTCGCTACCCTTGCAATACTTGCAGGTGCGGATTTATATACTGTATCAAAACTCTTAGGGCATACCGATATTAAAAGCACTCAGATTTATGCGCAAGTTGCCGGACGTTTAAAAGTTCAGGCGGTTGCGCGATTACCTAAACTGGATGTTAATATTTCCGGCGATTCGGAGCATAGAAAAGCCAGTTAAACGAACTAGTTGTCCCTGAAAAATCCTTGCCCTAATCGGCGAGGATTTTTGCGTTTACCAATGGATTATCAATTGATAAACGCAATTAACAATAGATAACCTATTGCTAAACCTTAGCCAGTTATAAAGGGAGAATAACAAAACCTCATCCACAAACGTTATGGAATAGGAACGCAACCCCGCGCCCATGAAAACGTCTCTTGGTTATGGAACACGAAGAATTGAATGAATGGATACGACGATACCGGACGTATATTCTAAACCTGCACGAGCCAAAATATTTTTCAAACCCAAACCGAGATAAATACATTGTGTTTTTTCAGGATCGGGCATTGAGGTTTTATCTTGCTGTCGGTGAAGATATTTACCGCCGGAAGATTAACGATCTCTATACGGAAGGAAATTTTTTACAAGAACCTTTGCCGGAGATTCTGAAAAAAATTGAAAGTGCCCGCATACATTATACACAGCAAAAATGGGCGGGGATTGAGTACGGGTTTGATTATTACGACGTAGGAAAATTAGCAGAACGGACAGATCAGCGCATTGTCTTAAAGTATTTAGCATTATGTGAAATCGCGGATTTTTTTATTCAGTTTACTAGCTCTTTGAGGAAAGCAATTAAACGGGGGGCTATTGGAATGCAGGAGGAAAAAGATCTGTTTGCCAAAGCAAAGCAAGGGATATTGCCTGATAAAAAGGAACGCCCTCAACCGCTCGTTGGTTTCTTTTGGGAAGGTGGAGATGTTACAATGAGAATTAGGACATTGTACGAAGGATTGATTTCAGGGGAGTTTATAGAGAAGAAAACGACATTAGAGATTTTTTCAACTTTATTTAAAGGCGTACCCATTGCTGAACGTGTTAAATGGTGCGGAAGTGTTTCGCAATTGGTTTACCTGATGGGAGGACTTTATGATAGGAACCTACTTGGTAAATCGGATGAATTAAAAGCAATACAAAAGCAAGATATAAAAAGTGAGCAGGCTTATGGTAGATGGCTTTACCCAAAGCTCAGTGCGTGTTTTATAAATAAAAATGACAAACGCTTACAAGGAAAAAATTTGAAGTTTACTAAAAGTGATATTCGAAATAAGGAACGTCTTCCTGCAAAAGGAGTGATGCTCCAAAATCTTGTGCAGAAAGTTGTAAAGGCAACATTTTTAAACTCAATAGAACAAGAGAAGGAGTAATTTTTTTCACTTACCCAAATGCAACGCCACCTTAACAGGGTGGCGTTTTTGTTTTCCCTACCCGCCTACGTACTGCCTATTCGCAAACACGCTCAAATTATTTTAGTAGAAAAGATGACGGAAATTTGTATAAGATTTTCGCTCCCCAAAGCAAATTGCCTATGCGCCTACGCTGTGCCTATTTCCGCACAGGGGCAAACAAACCAAAGCAATTGTTCAGCGTAAATAATAGTATAGGGCTATCACAAGATGCGGTAGTCCGGTTATAAAAATTAAATAAATCTAAAATGGAAAATGATGTGCAGAAAGACGGTTTCGCCGAACTGCTAAAGCGTTTAGACAGGCTTGAAGACAGGTTGAATGAAGTATTGGTAGCGCATAAAGAGATGTTAAGTTTTGATGAAGCAAGGGTATATCTGCATTTATCCCCTTCCTATCTCTATAAACTTACTGCTTCGCGTGTAATACCCTATTTCAAACCCGGAGGCAAGTTGGTTTATTTCCGGCGCGCTGATCTGGATGAATGGCTTAAACGCCACCTGTGTTCTCCTATTGCTTCCCTAAAAGCAAAAGCGATTGACCTTCTTGACCGGAACACGAAACGAAAAGCAAACCGACAACAAGAAAAGTAAAAAACGAAAAAAGCATTTAACTCACTTTAACGCTGTTTCTGGTGAGACAATGCAGAACGAAAAAAGGAACAGCAACTAATAATCAATAACATGAAACGTATTGCAAAATTTGAAGTGCCGGAAATTGTCTTTAGTGACTTTATCCGCGAAGTATCCGATCGTGACCTTGAAGCGAAAACCGGAAAGATAAACCGTAACGAAGAATATCCTGTAACGGTGGAATATGAAAAAGAAGAACAGGATGAAATTGAAGAACTGGAAGAGGTGCTGGAAGACCTCATTAACGGCATTGAGGAAGAAGAAGAGGAAGAAGAAGAGGACAAAGGTTAATGCTTATTCCTGGAAAAACCCACGTCGTCCCTTGCGACGTGGGTTTCATTTACAAACTTTTAAAAATAAAGACAATGTTAAAATTAGAAGATTATAGAAAATTCAAATGTAATACGGGAAAATGCAAAGCAAAATTGCCGGAAGTGTATTGTGAGCGTGTAATGATAATGCGTCGTGAAATTCCGCGCTTCATTGAACTGATCGACAAAATTGGTGATGCACTTTTGTCCTACCATATCCTGCACCCTGAGCGGGGTGAAAAAGATAACGATCCTGCAATGGATAAGACATGGATTTTTATCTGGGTTGATCCACGCAAGCACCACGATCCTGAATATTTAGTAAAGGCGGGATCAAACATTGCCTGTAATTCTTTTACGCTGGAAGAGGAAGTAGCATTTACTAAAGAGAACGGATACCGTGACGAAATGTACCGCCAAACGTGCCGCGAGATGAACTGTCCTGTATGCATTAAAAATCATTTATCCCAAACAGCCCGTGTAATGACACACGAGCAATACATTAAGGGGCTTGCTGCCTCAGCTGGAATCCACGATTAAAAAAGAAAGGAGTGTTCATAAATGGAACACGATAAAAATTGCCATTACTGTGGCAAAGCTTTTATAGGCAATCGCTCCGACGCAAAATATTGTAGTAGTACTTGCAGAACGTATGCTAGTCGCGAAGGAAAAACTTCGACAAAGAAAAACCGGAAAGAGAAAAATTCTCTTTCCGGTATTCAGTATGATGAACAGGCACACACGCGGATAATAAACGCAGAAGCTACAAAACAATTTGAAAAGCACATACCGAAAATTCCCATTGTGCTAAAAGTTAACGCAGAACCGGAATTAAATTTTTCAATGATGCCACCCTTACGCGGTTACGTGGAAGACGTGGCACAGGTTAATCTTGCAAAGCTGCCACCACCACCAGAACCACCTGTTCCCTTTTACGAAGAACGCCCAAGAGAAATTTTAAAGCAAGTTGCATCTTACGCAGTTGACGTTCCTAATCCTGAATACAAAAGATTGTATGCAGCCAAAGAGCAGCAGATAAAAGCCATTGCAAATTTGCGGGTTGAGATTTCTAAGCAGGAACAAAAAATAAAACAGATTAGCGAATCTATGAGCGTTAACGGATTGCATTTTGTTATTGCGGGCATAAGCGGAGGAATAATCGGTAATGATGTAGCACCGGATAAAAATAAAGGTACAGGAATGGTCGTAGGTGGACTGGCGGGAATTTTAGGTGTGTGGGCTTATAAATGGATGATGGCAGAAGATTTTAAAAAACAGAAAGCAGAAACCTTGCAAAAAGAAACCCACACCCTGAAACAATGGCGGGAGAAAGTAATTGAATGGGAAAAGGTTCTCGCACTAATCAATAGTGCATTTTCAAATCAAAGCGAGTTACTTACAGAAGGTCGTACTAAAATTTCCAACGCAAAAGAAATCGCAGAACAAGAACAGAAAATAAAAGAGTACGAGCAAAAGAAAGATCAAGCGTATCAGGAAAGCATTGCCTATTCAAAAGCTGTTGCGGAGTATGAAACAAAATATGGAAGCATTCAGGCAGCTTATAATGCGCTTGAAGACGCGGAAGAAATGCCACAGGCAGAAGTAAACGATTCTGGTGTAATTTCTTCGCTCGGATTAAACAAGGTTGTAGGCGGTGCGCTTTTATTCAAAGGAGCATGGCGTAATTTTTTCGGAACGCCTTCACGGGGTTTTAAGCTCGTTATTCACGGCCCGTCTTTCAGCGGAAAAAGTCACCTTGCTTTGAAGTTTGCATATTACTTAGCCGTACATCACGGCAAAGTTTTATACAACACAAGTGAAGAAGGTTTTTCGCGGACTATGGATTCCAAACTTGAAAAACTTGGAGCAAGGGCGCAAGGTTTAGACATCGGCAATTATTCTACGGTTGCAGACCTGAAGAAAAAAATCCCACGTACCACGTACAATTTTATCATACTGGATTCTGTGAGCGATATGAACATGGATGCGGAAGCCCTGCAAGAGCTTCGCCGGTTTTATTGCTGCTCAGCAGTTATCGGAATTTGTCAGAACACCAAAGCGGGCGATATACGCGGCGGGTACGACCTTGTGCATG
>JBDSHN010000135.1:0-23976 GCA_039918435.1 Bacteroidia bacterium
AACCACTGAACCGCCAATTTCTTGTAGGTGCTGTTACAAGCTGGTGTTCTTTCTTTCGTTGCTCGTCTGTCCATTGTTTACTACTGTCTTGGTGCGTTGGCTTGGTGGCTCTTTTGGGTTTTTTCGCGTTGGTCAGTGCGTTGAAAAAAAAATACAAATGTGCCACCAAATGCGCTGATGTCGATATTAAATACTTCTAATTGAACCTGAATACAAAAACAATCCAAATATATTTTCTCGGTGATGTTTTAAAAACTTTTTCTCGGGTTGAAAATACGGGTCAACTGGAGTAAATATTTTTTGGTCTGCAAATTCCATTAATATAGAATTTTGCATTTCCTTATGAACTATAATTTTCAGTTCGTCACTTATAGTAATAAACCCTTTGTCAAAAGCCCAGTGCATGTCTCGACATAATGCAATTCCATTACATGGTAAAAATGTCCCTGCTTGTGCTTTAGGTTGAATGTGAGCCGCTTCAAGATTTAATAAATTTTTATAACCTATAACTTTTCCTGTGATTGCACATTTGTAACCATATGCAAGCATGACAAAATCTCTAAAGCTGTCTGAATTAAAAAGGCTTGCACCTCTTGTGTCTTCAACGTTTTGTTCTTCACTTGCAAGAACTTCTTCTTGTTGTGTTACTGCTACTTTCATTACTTCAGCAGGTATAACTACTACAGCTTCATCAATATTGATTTGTCTTTGAGGTATGAAATCTAATTCATCACCCGCTAAGGCATGTCCACCTTTAATTGGAGAATCCTCAATTCTTGCTGTAAGAATTCATCAAATTTAGCCAGTAAAACACCATGTTCAAATTTTTTTCCGGTGTGCTGTAGCTATCCATGTTTTTCCGGCCTCCCTGTTTTCCGTGGAAAGATATGACCTTCCCCTTTCCGCTAGTTGTTTGCATCTAAATAACTACTTTTGCCTCTCTTTAAAAATAACTTATGTACCAGATCAAATTCGGAACTGACGGATGGCGTGCCATCATTGCAAAAGATTTTACAGTTGAAAACGTCGCGCGTTTGAGCGAAGGCACTGCGATTTGGCTGAATAAAAATTTCGGCGACAAAGCCAGCGTTGTGCTCGGTCATGATTGTCGTTTTGCAGGCGAACTTTTTTGTGAAACTGTTGCAAAAGTGCTTTGTTCAAATGGCATCAAAGTTTTTTTAGCAAAAGATTTTGTAAGCACACCAATGATTTCTCTCGGCGCAAGAAATTATAAAACATCTCTTGGTATCATCATCACTGCAAGTCATAATCCGCCTTCATATAATGGATTTAAGCTCAAAGCATCTTATGGTGGCCCGCTTACACCGGAAAAAACTGCTGAGATTGAACCGCTGATTCCGGAAAATTCTACTGCAAAGCTGGATGAATTGAAGCTGGAAGATTTTGAAAAACAAGGTTTGCTCGAATGGATCAATCTCGAAGATGAATACGTTTCTCATGTAGAGAAAAATTTTGATCTCGATGCCATCCGCAATTCAAAATTAAATCTTGCTTACGACGCGATGTACGGCGCCGGACAAAATGTGATGCGCCGTTTATTTCCAGATGCAACATTCCTGCATTGCGATTACAATCCATCTTTCGACGGACAAGCACCTGAGCCGATCTTACGCAACCTGCAGGAATTTGCTGAGCTGATAAAAGTTGCTGGCGATATCGATTGCGGCTTAGCAACAGATGGTGATGCTGATCGTATCGGTTTGTTTGATGAGAAAGGAAATTTCGTTGATTCACATCACATCATTCTTTTGCTGATTCATTACCTCGTAAAATATAAAAAGCAAAAAGGAAAAATCTGCACCGCGTTCAGCACAACTGTGAAGATCAAAAAAATGTGCGCACACTACGGACTTGAATTGGAAACGGTGAAGATCGGCTTCAAATACATTTGCGGCATCATGGTGAAGGAAGATGTGCTGGTAGGAGGGGAGGAAAGCGGCGGAATTGCGATCAAAGGACACATTCCCGAGCGCGACGGCATCTGGATGGGATTAGTGATCTGGGAATTTATGGCGAAGAGCGGGAAATCGCTGAAAGAATTGATTGCAGAAGTTTACGAGATCACCGGACCATTCGCATTCGAACGTGTCGATCTTCATTTGGATGAAGCGATAAAAAACAAAGTCGTTGAAAATTGCAAGGCCGGAAAATATACTGCGTTCGGCAAATACAAAGTAAAACGCATGGAGGATCTCGACGGCTGGAAATATTTTATTGATGATGAAACATGGATCATGATCCGCGCGAGTGGAACTGAGCCTGTACTGCGCACGTATGCAGAAGCGCCGACGAGTGCAGAAGCGTTTGCGATTTTGGCTGCTGCGAAGAAAACATTGTTGGCGTAGACTTAACACAAAATTCCACCATAAACTGTCTTTTAAAGCCAGTAAAATCTCCTGCATCACGGGAGATTTTTAATTTCCTGCCATTTCCTGTAACCTTTCCTTCCGCTCTCCACTCTTATACTTCAGAACGCCGTTAGTCAAAATAAAACGGCGACGCCACACACCGATAAAGATTTTATCGCAACAAGTATTCATTCACTTAATTGAAATCCTCATGAAAGAAACATCAAACGATCTCAGCCGCGTGCAACAGCTTTTGAAATACACTTTCGGAATTGTCGCAATTGTAGCAGGAGCAGATAAATTTACGAACCTGCTTACCAACTGGGCCGATTATCTTAGCGTATCGCAAACAACCATGTTACCCTTCAGCGCTGCCATATTTATGAAAATTGTCGGCGTCATTGAAATTATTGCAGGTATATTGGTTTTAGCAAAAACTGTTGCCGGTGGTTATCTCGTCAGCGCATGGTTGGTGCTTGTTGCAATAGCTTTGCTTGCCAGCGGGAATCATTTCGATACAGCAGTCCGCGATCTTGTTATGGCTACAGGTGCATTTACACTTGCTAAATTGTCTCATAGAGAAATCGTGATGAAAGGCGCTGCCGTATAAGTACTGTCATTAAAAGTTCGGCACCGGATTTACGCATGATCTAAAATAAATTATGGTTGAAATGCATCCTTGTTATATTTAACACATTTGTTTTGTAACCTTTATCCTTCCCGTCCACTCTGATAGCTTACGTGCTGGTTATAAATCCTGATTGTCCCATGATCTTTACGCTCGATTGTATGAATAAAGCCTCGCTTTCAGAAGGAGAAATTATAGACAAAATAATAAAAGGAGATGAAACATTATTTGAGCTGTTAATTCGCCGTAATAATCCTTTCCTGTATAAAACGGGTCGGGCGTATGGCTACAATCACGAGGATACGGAAGACCTGATGCAGGAAACGTTTGTCAACGCATATATCAATTTATCGAGGTTCGAAAAACGCGCTTCATTCAAAACATGGATAATAAAAATCATGCTGAATAATTGTTTTCAAAAGCGGCAGAAATTCAGCTTTAAAAACGAAAAGGCCGGTTCGAATATTATAAATGAAAAATCCACACCCATGTATTCCGGAAATAAGCAGGCCGATACCGGCAAAAATGTAATCAATAATGAATTGTATTATGTAATTGAAAACTCTTTGCAGAAAGTACCTGAAGATTATCGCATGGTTTTTTCATTGCGCGAAATAAACGGGTTGAACGTAGCGGAAACGGCTGAGCTGCTCAATATCACACCTTCGAATGTGAAAGTGCGGCTTAACCGTGCAAAAGCCATGTTGCGCGATGAGATTCAGAAAATTTATTCACCCGGTGAAATTTTTGAATTTAATGCCGTGTACTGCGATGCAATGGTGAAAAGAGTTATGAATGAAATAAAACCAGCTTAATTATGAATACTGTAATTGATTCATTGGATATTATAGGCGAAGAACATATTGCAACTTCCGCCGATACTCCTCTTCGTAAAGATGCATTTGAACTCAGTAATAAAATAAAGATCGAACGCATACAAGAACATTTCCGCGAGATCATGCACATCATGGGGCTTGATCTGACCGACGACAGTCTGCGGGGAACGCCTGAACGTGTTGCTAAAATGTACGTCAATGAAATTTTCAGCGGACTCGATCCTGCAAACAAGCCGGACGTAAAGCTCTTCGACAATAAGTACAAATACGAAGAGATGCTGATCGAAAAAAACATCACGCTCTATTCGTATTGCGAACATCATTTTGTTCCGATCATCGGCAAAGTGCATGTGGCCTATATTTCCAATGGTAAAGTGATTGGTCTTTCCAAAATAAACCGGCTGGTAAAATATTATTCCAAACGACCTCAGGTGCAGGAACGATTGACCAATCAGATTGCAGCTGCATTAAAAGAAGCGTTGGGAACAGATGACGTTGCAATAATTATTGACGCTGTTCATCTTTGTGTTTCGTCACGCGGAATAAGCGATACGAACAGCAGCACGATTACTTCCGGTTATTCAGGAAAATTTAAAGATGAAAAAGTGAAAGCAGAATTTATTTCGCTGGTGAAAGCGTGAGTTTTGTTAACGTGCTGATCTTCTGAAATGACACTATCATAACTCTGCAAATTGATGCAGTAGCAGATGTATCTCCGCGCCAAATAAAATGCGCCGTGATGAATCGAATAAGAAAATGATTCGTAAATAATTCTGCGTAATAGGTGCTTAGAAATGCACAATCATCCTCGCGCTCAATTGCCGGTTCGTTAAATAATTCGGAATCGCGTACGATCTTCCTGTTACGTCTTTCACCCAATAATAGGAAAGCGTATTCTGCACCTGCAATAAATTATAAACTTCAACGCCCATCCAAAGCGATTTCATAAAGTGAAACGGATTGGTTTTCTTCAACGGCTTTTCTTCTTTAATTATTTGGTAGGAAAATCCTATATCTACACGGCGATAGGGCGGCATACGGAAAACTGCTTTGTAACGTTCATGCGTCGGCGGACCAAATGGCAAACCGGTTCCAACAATTAAACCGAGACTCATTTTGCAATCTGGAAGGACAGGAAGGTAATCCTGGAAATACAACGAGAAAGTTACGAGCTGATCCGTCGGGCGGGGGATCATTCCGGGAACCTGGTGAATGCTGTCGGTCGGAACATTATTGAATGAGTAACCTGGAATAATTGTATCGCCATCAGAATTCAGGTAGAGATAATAATCATCATGGTATAGATTTTCTCGCGTACGCAAAAGGGAAAGCACCATCCACGATTCAACACGATCTACAATTTGTCCGTTCAGCTTTAAATCCAATCCATAAGCATAACCATGCGCCATGTTGTCGCCGAAATAACGGATACGTACATCATTTACTTCGTATGGAATTAAATTGTCTAAGTATTTATAATACGCTTCGGCAATAAAACGAAGATCGCGACCCCACGCTTTAAAGGTCCAGTCAGATCCAAGCACGCCATGTACCGAAGTCTGCGCACGGATATTTGTATTGATCGTTCCGTCATACTTACGCAGCTCGCGATAGAAGGGAGGCTGACTATACAAACCGGTTGCCGCGCGGAAAGTGATATCCTGTTTCCAGTGCGGTTTGAAAGTAAGCTGCGCGCGCGGACTTACAACAAGCTGCCCGTTGAGATCCCAGTAATTTGCACGCAGGCCAACTGTCAATGCAATTTCACTTGAATCTTTCAGCGTATTGATGTAACGCATCTGCGCATAACCCATGTAGCGGTTCGAATTTAATTGCGCATGGGTTTTTACAACGTCCAGCAGATCGAGACTTTCTGTTGGCAAATGCGGAATAGAATAGCCCGAAGAATCCACATAATTCCATTCTGAAATTTCATCGGAGATACGATCATTCTCCAAACGTGCGCCGAATTGCCAGACAAAATGATCTGTCGTACGCCAGGTTTTAATTTCTGCATTATTCACCCATGCATCAAGATAATTCCGTGCGTGATTTAAAAAAGTTCCGACACCGCGATTGAAAGCAACTTGTCCGAATGTTGGCTTGCCGAAATCCGCTTCAAGCTGATCGATGTAATATTGTCCCTGCACATCGAACGATTCTGATTCATACGTATTAAAGGAGGAAAGAATAAATTTCGCTTTCCATTTCCGGTTATCGTTGTAATTAAATGAAACCGCGTTGAAGATGGTTTGAAAACGATTTACTTCCTGTCCGTCAAAATAAACTGTAAACCGTAACGCATTATTCAATGTTCCAAAATCGGTTTCACGTGTTGCAGGAACAAGATTATACCTGTTCTCTGCATAACTTCCGAGATAATCGACCGACCATTTATCCGTGAAGTGATACGTGAGAAAAGTCTGTACATCATTAAAATTCGTTTTATAATCGCCACGTGTATCGAGCGAGCGCAACAAATAACGATTCGATTTATTACGAATACCGATCATCCATGTAAAGCGCGAATTTTTATCGGAGCCTTCCACTTCTGCGCTGAAGCCAAGCAGACTTGCAGATGCAACGCCGCGGAATTTTGTTGGAACGCGATAATGAATATCCAGCGCGGAAGACATTTTATCGCCGTAACTCGCATCAAAACCGCCGGTGAAAAAAAGAATTTCACCAGTCATATCGGTATTGACGAAACTTAATCCTTCCTGTTGTCCCGAACGTGTAAGGAACGGACGATACACTTCAATGTCGTTTACGTAAACAAGATTTTCATCAAAGTTTCCGCCGCGTACTGAATATTGATTACTTAATTCATTGCTCGACTGCGCTCCTGCAAAACGTAAAACCGAAACAATATCCATACTCGGTCCGGGAATATGCTCAATGATAATAGGAGGAATAAAATCACGTGGCCGCTGCTCTTTGATTACAACTGTACCGCCTACATTTTCTTTACTGGTGAGAATAAAATCAAGGTGACGCGTTTCACCAACAGCCAGATTCAGTGTTTTTCTTTTTTGCTGGAAACCGGAAATATCTACGACGACGACAATGTCTTTTTCCGCAGGAATAATAATAATGTAATTGCCATTTACATTGGTGGTAATACGGTCTTTGCTTCCGATGTAACCGACATACGCACCATCAACAGGATTTCCGACAGAATCTTTAACTGTTCCTTCAACAATAGCAGTTTGTGCGAATGAATGAATGGTGAACGCGGCAATAAACAGCACGGACAGCAGGAATCGTTTCAAAGCACAGCCGGAGTTAATGCGCATAGGGGAATTCGGAAATGCTATTGCTTTTTCTTGAGATCGCCGTTTTGCACGGATTGAATAAATTTCGACCAGGCAATAGGATTCAATAAATTGTTGGGAGGCTTTTGTCCCGCGTAATAATTTTTTGCGGTTTGCTGCTGCATGGTGGAACTGTAAACCATGCCTGCATCCATTGCAACATTCTGTGCTACACGAACCATTTCTGCCTGTGAAAGATTTGCCCGCGCCCGTTCGAGATCGTCGCCCGCTATTTCTGCTGTCAGGAATGCATTCTTGAATTGTTCTTTGGATGGCCACGGGTAGATAACGGCTTCACGCAGCATAATAGTATCTATACGCAGAGCTTGCACATGGGTAAATTGATTCGTCTTAAAAGTATCCGGCAGAATTAATGTGCCGCGATGATAACCAAGCGCAAAAAAATCAACGGTATCATTCGGCTGCACGACCATGGAATAATAGCCTGTCAGGTTACTGTAAACGCCGCGTTGCGTATGACGCACAACCATTGCAACGTAAGGAAGAGGAGTGAGGCTGTCGGCATCCACGACAATTCCGGAAAACTGGATGATCTTTTTTGTAGAATCGATGGAAGTCTGCGCAACAGAAAAAGAAGGTGCTACCCCGAAAAGACAGAGTAAAAGAAACCTACCGACTATTTTTTTTACTTGCATACCTCAAATTTACGGAATTTATCAGCGTCGCACTTGTGTAACTGCTATTATGACGGATTATTGTGTAAAAGGTGGCTTTTGGTGGATAAATTGTGATGATCAGTAGTCGGTTGCCGGTACTCAGTTGTCAACTTCTGCGATGGACTTGAAAGCTCATTTAAAAGACAAACTGATTCCCATTACACCAACAACGCCATTGCTTGTCGGGTAAAAACCGGGTTTGATCCTCATGGAAAGATCATCGCTTATATCAAACGTTGATAAATGTGCATCGACAGCTGCGTCGATGATCTGTAACGTATAAACTGCCGCCATACCAATGACGCAAAGATCACGGTAGCGCTGGTAATAATCTTTCAATGTGACAAGATCATTGTCAGAATAACGGGAGAACTGATCTGTTGTATTCGGATCATCATCATAGCGAAGGCGCAATGCATTACGGTAATCTTTTACAAAACCCTGGTTCCAGAAAAACCCATAAGCAAGTCCGCCAAACCCGGCATAAATAAAAGGGATTTTCAGCATTGACCAGCGCACGCCTAATGCGTAATGATTATAGGTTTGTCCGAGGCCGGGAAGACAAGCGCTCAGGATGGCTGCTTTTTTAGGTGGCGCCATCTTTTTCCTTAGCGTATCTGTTTTACTGGTGTCTTTTGAAAAAATAAATAGTGTTTCTTGTCCGGCCCGGAAACCGAATTGCATCCTGGCATGAAGGCCAAGTGTAAGCGTGAGAAAAAGAATTGAAAGTGATATTCTCATTGACAAATTCCGGGAAATAAAAGTCCGGATTCCAAAGTAAGACGTTACTGTTTATGCTCTGGAATCCGGCTATTTATTTTTTGTTTTTTAAATATCCAACGCGTCGATTAAGCGATCCAGCTGATCTTCACTGGTAAAAGGAATAACAAGCTTTCCTTCGCCCTGAGTATTGCTTTTGAGCTCAATTTTCGCGCCATATTGTTTGGAAAGACTTTTGATCTTGTCTTTGTATTTTTCATCGAGATCGCCTGTCAGATTTTTATGTTTCAGGCGTGGCTCGATCTTTTTCTTGTCGCGCGTAAGCTCTTCCACGTCACGAACGGAAAGATCATTTTCCATGATCTGGTGATAGATGTCGACCATATCATCCGCTTTTTCAACGTTGATGAGTGCACGTGCATGGCCCATGGTGATCTTTTTTTCGCGGATGCCAAGCTGAACTTCTGCAGGCAATTTTAAAAGGCGGAGGTAATTGGTAACGGTTGAGCGCTGCTTGGAAACTTTTTCGCTGAGCTGTTCCTGCGTGAGGCTACACTCATCGATTAAACGTTTGTAGCTAATGGCAATTTCAATCGCATCAAGATTTTCACGCTGGATATTTTCCACCAATGCCATTTCAAGCATCGCCTGGTCATTCGCCACGCGTACATAAGCAGGCACATGCTCAAGTCCTGCCAATTGTGAAGCACGGAAACGTCGTTCGCCGGAGATGAGCTGGAAACGATCGTAACCCATTTTGCGCACCGTCACCGGCTGAATAATGCCGTGAATTTTTATTGATTCCGCTAATTCCGAAAGCGCCTGCTCTTCGAAATGAGAACGGGGCTGAAAAGGATTTGCTTCAATCTGGTTTAAAGGAAGATTTGTAACCGCACCAACCACTGCGCCTAATTCATTATTTGCGCGGTTGTTTGTGGTGATATCAGTTGAAGCGCTTTCTAATAATGCGCTGAGTCCTTTTCCGAGTGCGTTGCGTTTGTTGCTCATAGTAAAAATGATTACAAATTACCTGATTTCGATTACCAATTAAAAATAAGGAAATCCTATTGGCAATTCTGCAAGTGGTAATTTTAATTTTGTGTGATGTTGATGATCTTTTCTTCGTCGCTCAATCGCGTCATGTTGTTCTTCTGCAATACTTCTCTTGCAAGATTGAGGTAATTGATCGCGCCTTTGCTTGTTGCGTCGTGCATGATGATGGTTTCTCCGAAGCTCGGCGCTTCACCTAATTTTGTATTGCGCTGGATGATGGTGTCAAAAACCATGGATTGAAAATGTGTTTTTACTTCTTCCACCACCTGGTTGCTTAAACGCAAACGGATATCATACATCGTAAGCAGAATTCCTTCGATTGCAAGCTCGGGATTGAGGCGAGTCTGAACAATTTTGATCGTGTTCAGCAGTTTCCCTAAACCTTCCAGTGCAAAATATTCACACTGCACCGGAATGATCACTGAATCGGCAGCAGAAAGTGCGTTCAATGTTACAAGTCCGAGCGATGGTGAACAATCGAGAATAATAAAATCGTAATCATCTTTCACTTTCGCGAGACAATGACGCATCATTTTTTCACGGTTGGGCAGATTGATCATTTCAATTTCAGCACCAACGAGATCGATATGTGCGGGAAGAAGATCAAGATTAGGTGTTGTCGTTTGCAGCACAATATCTTTCGGATCTTTTCCGTCGATAATGCATTCGTAAATGCTTGTCTTGATATTTTTCGGATCAAAGCCAACGCCGGAAGTAGAATTCGCCTGCGGATCAGCATCAACAAGAAGTGTGCGATACTCAAGCACGGCAAAACTTGCCGCAAGATTTATTGCGGTGGTGGTCTTTCCGACTCCGCCTTTTTGATTTGCTATTGCAATGATTTTTCCCATAACTATATAAATTGCAAATTTCAAAATCCTAAAAATCAAATTGAACCTGATTTGTTCGGAGCTTGTTATTTTATTGCTTTTTAATTTCTATTGTTTCACCAATCTGCATTAACGTCAGCGATTTACCGGCGCGTGCGAATTTTCTTTTTGCTTCTTCCTGGTCAATTTTAATGTACCCGAATGTATCATAATGCATCCCGATAATTTTGTCGCACCTGATAAAATCCGAAGCGATAATGGCATTATCCACGCCCATTGTAAAATTATCTCCGACCGGTAAAAAAGCGAAATCGATCTGCCTGTAATCGCCGATCAATTTCATGTCGTAGGTCAAAGCGGTATCTCCTGCGAAATAAAAATTTCCTTCATCCGATTCAATCACAAACCCCATTGGTGAACCGCCATTTGTTCCGTCGGGCATTGTGCTCGAATGAATTGCCACAACACATTTCACTTTGCCGAATTCAAATATCCATTTACCGCCAATATTCATCGGGTGGGTTTTTTCCACTCCTTGTTTGGCCAGCCATTCTGTTACTTCAAAAGCGCCGATTACTTTAGCACCTGTTCTCTTTGCAATCGCCACCGTATCAGCAATATGATCGCCATGCCCGTGAGATTGCAGAATATAATCTGCAGGCACAGCATTCACATCAATATGCGCGGCAAGCGGGTTTGGGGAAATAAAAGGGTCAAACAACAAATGCCTGCCATTGATCTCCACGCCAAAACAAGAATGCCCGTACGAGGTAATTTTCATGTGTTCTTAGTCATTTTACCGTCAAAGGCTTAGCATTGAAGTACTTGTCCTACCGGTAAAATCCGTTACTTAGCAGCCGAAAACTGCCACCTTGAATTTCGACCGAAGATAACGATTTGGAGTCCGCCAGCAGGGGAATGAAACGGGGAAATTTTGAACAAAGCACGTTTAATTCATTCAATTATGATCACAATTATTTCAGGAACGAACAGAAAATTCAGCAAAACCCTGATCGTTGCCAAATCTTATCAGGAAGTGCTGACCTCCATGGGAATTGAATCACAGCTTTTTTCCATGGATCAATTACCTGCCACTATTTCCCAAACGTATCTTTCTGATCCTAAGGACCCTGAGTTTGAGCAGCTGATTGAAAAATACATACGTTCCACCGACAGGTTTATTGTGCTGATTCCGGAATACCAGGCCACTTTTCCGGGTATCTTCAAGCTGTTCTTGGATGGTGTTCGGCCAAGAGATTTCGAAGGAAAAAAAATGGCTTTGGTAGGAATTTCTTCGGGCCGTGGTGGAAATGTTCGGGGACTGGACCATTTAACGAGCGCACTTCATTATTTAAATGTGCATGTTTATCACAATAAATATGCGATCTCAAAAATCATGGAACTGGTGGATGCGGAGTTTAAGCTGACGGATGAGGACACGCTGAAAGGACTGAGGAGACAGGCTGAAGGGTTTATGAAATATTAATTCAAGAACAAATGCACGGATTCGGTCAATTGTTAGCTCTTCAGGCGATAATCGCGTTAGCTGCTGGATTTATTTCCATCACCTTTTTGCAATCAGGACTTGACAAGTTGTTCGATTATAAAGGGAATCTTGCTTTTATGAAAGAGCAGTTTGCCAAAACTTTTCTGAATAAAATGATTGTGATCTGTCTTCCGGTAATTATGATCGGTGAACTTATTGCTGGGTTGTATTGTGTTTGGGGTGTGATTCAATTGTTCAGACAGAAAGGGTCTGGTGCAATTTTATATGCGTTTTTTTTATCAGGAATTATTCTGCTGATGCTATTGTTTGGTCAACGCGTGTCAAAGCAATATGCAGGTGCGGTTTCATTGACAGGTTATTTTATCATTGTGCTGATTGGAATGATGATGGTTGTGTTGCTGAGGAATCCCTGAGACTTTTAAGCTCGCGGATTCAAATGATTGCGCAGATTTTTTTTGCTGTGCCTCTGTGGCTTTGTGGCGAAAAAAGTTTGCTCGCGGATTCAAATGATTTCGCAGATTTTTTTTGCTGTGCCTCTGTGGCTTTTTGGCGAAAAAAGTTTGCTCGCGGATTCAAATGATTGCGCAGATTTTTTTGCTGTGCCTCTGTGCCTCTGTGGCGAAAAAAGTTTGCTCGCGGATTCAAATGATTTCGCAGATTTTTTTTGCTGTGCCTCTGTGGCGAAAAAAGTTTGCCCGCGGATTCAAATGATTGCGCAGATTTTTTTACTGTGCCTCGGTGTCTTTGTCGCGATTCAACTTTTCAAGAATGCTCATCGCTGCAAAATAACCGGTAGAAAAACAGGCTTGTAATAAAAATCCACCAGTAGGCGCATCCCAGTCCAGCATTTCACCGGCAACAGAAATGGTTGGAAATTTTTTCAATGATAGATCTTCATTCAATTCATCGAGTGAAATTCCTCCGATCGTAGAAATAGCTTCTTCAATTTTTCGCATTCCGCTTACAGGAACAACAAGATCTTTCAGTTTGCTCACAAGCACTTCCGGTTCAAGAAACTCTTCCTTCGTTGTAAATGTCTTGAGCAGGATCAACCGCGCTTTATCGAGATTAAACGCTTCTTTATACGCATTCGTGCCGCTCGATTTATAAATCAGCGTTTCGAATTCTTTGACTTTACCGGAAAGCTGTTCAATAGAATTATCCGGTTTCAGATCAAAATGAATTTCTGCTTTACCATTTTCTGCGAATGATTTCCTGATTGCCGGAATAGCGGGATAAATTGCATTTCCTTCCAAACCATATTCAGAGATCAACACTTCGCCTTTAATGAAAAAATCATTTACACGCAGCGAAATATTTTTCAACGGCATGCCCTGTAGTTTTTCTTTGAATTCCGCTGGCCAATCCACGTTCACACCACAATTCGAAGATTGAAAAGGCAAAACAGTTACTCCGATATTTTCAAACGCAGAAGTCCAGCTGCCGGTTGAGCCTGTAACCGGCCACGACGCGCCGCCTAAAGCAAAAAGATAATGATCAGCTTCAACAGTTACGTTTTCACCTTTGTGATTAAAAACCGGCTGCTGCTTTTCATCAAAAGAAATAAATTCATGATTGAAATGAAACTGCACATTTTTCCCTGCTAATTTGTCGCGGATCTTTTGCAGCACGGTGATCGGCTTGATATTTTTTTCAGGAAAAATCCTTCCGCTTGTTCCTTCATACGTTGGAATGCCAAGATCAAGCAACCAATTACCAGTATCGACAGAATCGAATTCGGCTAAGATCGGATTGAAAAAAGAAACAGGGGTATATTTATTCAATAACGCTTCACCGGTGAGGCTGTTGGTCAGGTTAAATCCGCCTTTTCCGGCAACGAGAAATTTTCTGCCGGGTGCTTCACCTTTTTCAAACACATGAACCTCGCAGGTTTCGCCGAGCACATCAGCTGCAATTAATGCTGCGGGACCAGAACCAATAATGAGGATCTTTTTTTTTGACACTTATTTTAAATCAGAACGTTAATAATAATTGAATCAGATCATCAAACTATTTTTCAAGCCTGCTCATTGCAATTGCTGCATTTTCATAGGTCGGATCAACTGTCAATGCCATTTTGTAATCTGACATGGCATTTGTCACGTCGCCTTTTTTCTCGAAGCAATATCCTCTTCCGTAATAACCACGCGGATCTTTCGGATTATCCTCAATTGCTGCGTTGAAATATTTCATGCCTTCATCCACCACGTTCAACTTAACCACATGAAGCATTCCCATATTAAAATGCGCATCAAAATTATGCGGATTGATTTTCAGCAGGGCAGTATATGTTTCAATCGCTGCATTATAATTATCTGTTTCCTGGTAAAATATGCCAAGATTATACAAGGCTTCCTCGCTGCCCGGATTGATCTTGAGCGCATTCATATAATAGCTTTCTGCCAATGGATTTTTCTTTGCTGCATAAAGTAATCCAAGCTGGATGTATGCATTGTAATGATCAGGATCCTGCTCGACTGCGGTCTGCATGCTGGAAATTGCTTTTACTGTATCGCCTTTTTCTTTGAAGAGCATTCCTTTCATAAAATACGCCTGCGAATTGTGCACATCTTTCTGCAGCACTTTATCGAGCAGCGCAATTTCTTCATCGTAATTGGTAAGGTAATGATGCAGTTGTGCAAGCCGAAGCAGGCAATCAATATTATCGGGATTCACAGCAACGGCGCGTTCAAGCAATTGTTTGGTGCGCGTGATTTTACCGGTAAAGAAATAAATATCAGCGCCGGCAATAAGATAATCTGCATTGCTGCTGTCGATGGCAAGAATACGGTCGACATCCATCATCGATGCGCCGTAATCTTTTTTCTGCATGTAAATTTTGGATCGGCGCAGGTAAAGGTCAAGGTTGCCCGGATCTTTGCGGATCAAATCGTTTATTAAAACGAGTGAATCTTTTCCGGCAAGGGAATCATTTGGAGTTTTGGCTTCATTACCGCCGCCGCAGGAAGAAAGTCCAAGGAGAGACACGGAGCAGAGCAGGAGAAAAATGTTTCGGAGTTTCATAAGCTTCAAAAAAAATCCCATCTCCTCCCTGAATCGGGATTGGATGGGGAATGTGCTCAAATATAGGGGTTAGTTTGGTCCGTAGGACTCCTTTGGAGAGTTTTGAGTCCGCCGCTGCGGATGAGTTCGGAGAATTTTGTGAAGTGGTTGGAAATAGACGATAGGTGGTTTCTTGTTCCGGTTTCCGGTTCCGGAATCCTTGTTTCAGGTTAAAAAATACTTGTTCATTCTGTATTGAACATTTGGCATTGTTTGTTTTTTCTTGCGTTGAAAATTTGCATTAGCTGGCTTGTTCGGGTGAAGCCTGGAACACGTCAGCTAAATTGTTTCACACATTTCCATTAACGTATTCACTGTTTTCCAGTTTCTTGTTGTGGCAGTTACTTTTAATTTTTTCTCGAAAAAGCTGTTTGATAGTTTCGTTTCTCCATAACCTCCGGGTGTATGCAGGTAGACTTCTTTTCCATGTATTGAAAATTCATCCGGAAGGAAACTCAGCTTGTTGATTTCAACCAACAGCGGCTTTGCAGGCACAGCAGATAAAAAAGTGACATGAACCTTTGAAAGGTCAATCTTTTTATTTTTCGGAAACGGATTTGCTGCGATCAGTTTTTTTAATTCATCTTCTTTGCGAACGAGCACAGGTACTTCAAATTTGAAATGCTTCTGAATCGCCTTTTCTGTTTTTGACGCGTATTCTTCATTGGATAATTTTTCGGCGCTTTTGAAAACAACGTTGCCTGATTGTATGTAAGTGGTAACGTTTTCGAATTTTAGTTTCTTCAGTAGTTCTTTCAATTCCGCCATCAGCACTTTTTTCTGTGCGCCGACATTTATTCCGCGTAAAATGGCAATGTAGGTTTTCATCATCATCAATTGTTCAGGAGAATTTCAGCTTTCCTTTTTTTACTTCCATGCTGTAGAGCATAACACAATCTACACCATTACCGTTAAAAGTTCCGGCTGTCCATTCCTGCGGTGAACGAAAAACTTTTACAACTTCATTATCCAGTTCATCATTCCCCGATTTATTATCTATTTCACATTTGATGAGCTCGCCTTTGCAATTAATGATGCAACTAACCATTAACTTGCCTTTAAACTTAGGATTATTGAGAAGAAATTTAACTTCGGCATTCAATTTCAACTCAAGTTCTTCTTTTGTGATGGAACACTTTGGCTGAACCTGCCCATCAAACCCGGAGAATAGCGCATATACATTTGTCGAATCGCAAGCGCCGGGCAAAGGACCTTTCACTTCCATTTTGGCAATAAATTGTGCAGATAGGGAATTGAAAATAAGGGTTCCGAAAAGGCAAATAAATAAATTTTTCATGGAGAGTTTTGATTATATAGTGTCCAATTTCAGTGATTAATTTTCTTCAGCGATCTTTTTTATTTGTTCGAGAATCGGGTTCCAACCTTCACCATTATTATATGTTTCGAGATACCTTTTCTCACCGTCAGCAACTGTATTAAAATCGCCTTGCGTTACGGTTAATAAAGTTTCTGCATTGGAATGTTCCAACTCGTATGTTACATGAAGATAATTTTCAGGAATATCTTCCATGTTTGCATTGTGCGGATCGAACACGGTGTAATCAAGAAATTTTCCAGGTTCGATCGACACGATATTTCCTTTAACAGGAATAAATGGTTTTCCTTCATGAATCATTTGCCAGGTAAGCGGCGAGCCGGGTTTCCAATCGGAAACAGTTTCACATCCAAACATGTACTTTTTAGTTTGTTTGGGATTGACGAGTACATCCCATACTTTTTCCGCAGATGCATTGATCGCGATTTTGCTGATGACGAGCTTCTTTTCCATAATGTTTTATTTTTATTTTTCCTGGCTTAATGCTTTTTCAATGTTTTTATCAGGGATGATCCAAAGTATGGCAACTGCAAAAAACAGGATTCCTGAAATTACCGGATTAACATAAGCCAGCGGAATTGCAGATGCATAGCCAATGGCCGAAACAATTCCTTTTTTCTTGAGATTGACAAATGCTTTTTTTAATGCGTCAAGATCATGCGTGTGCTTCTCTACCATTTTTTGCAAAAGATTAAATGAAACACCAGACAGTAATAAAATTACGCCATAAACCATGACTGTATTGGGCGCGAAATGATTTTCTCCCATCCAGCCGGTTGAGAATGGAATTAATGATAACCAGAATAGCAGGTTAAGATTTCCCCAGATAATGCCGGACGAAATGCTTTTCAGCGAATGCAATAAATGATGATGGTTGCCCCAGTAAATGCCAACAAAAAGGAAGCTCAGCAAATAGCTGATAAATACTGGGATCAACGCTTTCAGATCGACCCATTCAGCGCTGTGTGGAATTTTTATTTCCAGCACCATAATGGTAATGATGATCGCGAGTACGCCGTCGCTGAAAGCTTCTAACCTGGTTTTATTCATTTTTTCAATGGATGATAAATTGTTTCAACCATTCTTTTGCATCTGCATCGTTCGAAAATGTTTTCATCGGAATGGTTGGCGCATTCATGGAGAAAATAATATTCATCACAATTTTTCCGAGTGGTGAGGCTGATACAATGGCCATTGCTGTATAAACTTTTGGCAATTCCTTCGCAACAAAATCACGCGTTGCTTTATCCGGTTTTGCCGACATGCCCAGGTAAGTAAGCAATGGGATTTTTTTATTGCTGGTGATTTTTTTTACCGTAGCGAAGTTTTCAGAAGTATTTTCAATTGTTCTTTTTGACGGCTTGGATGTGGAATATAAAATACCATCATCGCCCATCCAATAAGTGGAAATCTGCGTTTCGAAAACTTCTTTGCCTTCCGGTGGTTTCATCTGAAATTAAATCCCTGTCTTAAAAATTGTTTTTTAATTCAAGCATTCTAATGGCAATTTCGATCTCTGTTGGCATATCTTCTCTTGAATAAACATATTCTTTCTTCGCAAATTTAACGTCTTCATTATATACCGTTATGCTGTCTTTTGCTAAGGGATCTTCCGGTAAATAAAATACTTTCTCCGCTTTCAATGTACCCGTTTTTTTTCTAATTTTATTTTTTGAATCTGGTAAAAAATAATAATCACGGTATTGGCAATATTGCAATTCATTATTAATAAAAAAAGATTCTGTTTCAACCCTTCCATACTCACCAGATTCATTTGAATAGATATAAGCTAAAGTTTGGTCGGGATTATAATAGGCAAACAACCCCGGCATTTTTCCTTCTTTCTTTGTCAATTCGTTATTCTGGATTTTTGCACGGATTGTTGCTACAAGCGCATCAATGTTAGCGAAAGTATCTTTTATAACCTGCACGGAATTACCTAAGCTGTCTGCCATGACAACTGAATCAGCCACATGCCTGGTTTTATCATTGTTGTTAGTACAGGCACCGGCAAAAAATAACAGGAGCACGATAAAATATTTCATAAATTCTAAATTAAATTAGTGTTTCATATGTTCACGCGTCATCTCCCACAAATTTACTTTCTGCTCAAAATTCAGAATGCCCGGAACGCAGGTATATTTTTTTACAAAGGTAAAGCCTGCTTTCTTCAATGTTTTATTCGGCGCATGATTTAATGCATAAGGCTCGCAGCAAAGCTTTTTAAGCTTGTAGTTTTCAAAAAAATACGGGAGCGTTAACTTTACGAACGCACTTCCATTTCCTTTTTTCCTTGATGCATTATTCCAAAGATGAAGGTGCATGAATGCTTCTTCTCCGTAAAGGATTTTGCTGATATTGGAATGACCGATAGCAACATCGTGCTCCAGCCAGACAATGCAATACGATTTTTTGTCTTTAACCGGAGTATTGAGTTGCTCATTCAGCATCATGCTCCATTCTTCCGGGCGTGGCATCTTCTGTAGATCAACGCCCATGCCGGCCAGGAATTCCGGTGGAGCTGTAAGCCAGTAGTGCGTAAGCGGTTCAATATCTTTTTGCTGTAGCTCGCGAACGGATAATTGCATTGGAAAAGCTATTAGGATTTCGCCTGCAATTTAACGCTATTTTTATTAGCTGACCCGAACGTACAGCATTGATTCAGTTATGAAGGATTCACCTGTTTATTTTTCCAGGTGATAAACTGCATGAAGATCTTTCGGACATGTAAACGTCAATCCGAGTTCGTTGATCAAGCCATCCTTAATGTCATACACCCAACCGTGAATGTGTAAAGGCTGATTATTTGCCCATGCATTCTGCACAATAGATGTTTTACTAAGGTCACGCACTTGTTCCATCACATTAATTTCAACAAATCTTCTCACCCGCACATCTTCATCAGCAATTGCATCCAGTTCAACGTGATGGAACCGGTAAACATCTTTGATGTGACGCAACCAGTTGTCAATTAATCCGAATTGTTTATTTCCCATTGCGGCTGCTATACCACCGCATCCGTAATGTCCGCAAACTATAATGTGTTTTACTTTCAGCACATCAACGGAATAAGATAAAACACTTAGCAGGTTCATGTCGGTGTGCACTACCATGTTTGCAATATTACGGTGAACAAACAGCTGCCCGGGTTTTGTTCCTGTTATTTGCTCAGCAGGCACGCGACTGTCGGAACAGCCAATCCATAAATATTCCGGTTGTTGGCCTTTTGCCATTTCAGAAAAATATTCAGGATCATTCTTCTTCTGGCGCGTTGCCCAGTCAATGTTATTTTGCAGTAATTTTTTATAAGAGCTTTCCATAACTTTTTTGTTTTATTTAAGCAGTTTAATTTTATATTCCAGGGTTATTATTAATGGATTTTTGTGCCAAAGCCTGCATTGACCCGTCGCAGTGAGGCACTTTTCGTCCAACGCGACAGATTTTATACGCAACAGAAGTCATGACAAGGAAAGTTACGAAGTATGTTGCAAAAAGACGCATAAGAAATTCTAAGATAAAATTTAAACAGTTAATTAGTGAGCCATCATTCCTTTAAACTCAGGAATGCTGGTGAGTTCAACTTTAGTATTCTTTCTGGCTTCTGCAGTTTCTTTGAAATTGTAAATAATCTCAAGCACATCAGGATCGATATTATGGGATTTGCTTCCGTCGATTATGACATTGGAATTTTCCGGAAGATCATCCAGCGTAAATGCAATGCTTCCTTTATTTATAAAAGAAACATCTTCATCCAGCCTTATTGTAATGGGTTCTCCCGGTTTGTATTCGTGTTTTTTATAGTAATATTCGGTTTTATAATTATTCCGCAGCAATTGAACAAGCGCAGTATTCATGGATTGTTTATTCTCCGGATGCCTTTGCTTTTGTTTTTTCAGTCGCGTATAAACATTGTTCAGAATAAACAGGATGGCAACGATCATTCCTAATGCAATTCCTTTTAACAGATCGGAAAACTGGATTGCAATTACTGTTACTATAAACGGAATGAATTGCGACCAGCCTTGTCTGAACATGGAAGTGAAAAGCGAAACTTTCGCAAGCTTATACCCAACCACCAGCAGCAATGCTGCGAGACAAGCCAATGGAATTTTATTAAGGAATGTCGCAAGTCCGATCACGCTGAGCAATAAAAACAAACCGTGGATGATCGAGGATAATTTTGTTTTCGCCCCTGAATTTATATTTGCCGAGCTGCGTACAATTACTGCTGTCAATGGCAATCCGCCGATAAGGCCTGAAATTATATTTCCAAGCCCTTGTGCTTTTAACTCACGGTTGACAGGCGTAATGCGTTTGTAAGGATCAAGCTTATCTGCGGCTTCAATGCTCAGCAACGATTCAATGCTGGCAATAATTGCAATTGTTACCGCAACGATATACACTTTGTAATTTCCTAAAGCAGAAAAGTCGGGCAGCGTGAACTGATTGATAAAGCCTTCTGCAGATTCTGCAACCGGCAATTGAACTAATTCATCGCCGGTGAGAAACAGCGATAAGTCTGCTGTTTTATAAATTGAATTCAGCATTATTCCTGTGATTACCACAAGCAATGCGCCCGGTACAACTTTAAAGAACGTATACTTCTTCAAAAATGGACGTTCCCACATAATGAGGATAAATAATGAAACGGCAGAAATAATCACAGCCCCGGGGTGAATAAAGTTGAGCATCTCGAACAATTCTGAAAATGTATTTTGCCCGTCGATCTGAAAAAAATCAAAATCACCTTCATTGTCTTTATCATAACCAAACGCGTGGGGAATTTGCTTCAGGATCAGAATAATTCCGATTGCAGCTAGCATTCCTTTAATGACGCTTGAAGGAAAATAATAACCGATCACACCTGCTTTTAAAAATCCAAGAATGAGCTGTAAAAAACCAGCTAACATCACTGCGAGTAAAAAAGCGGGGTAACTGCCAAGCTGTGCAATTGCATTGAGAACAATTACAGTTAATCCGGCTGCGGGTCCGCTTACACTTAATGCAGAGCCGCTTGCAAATGCTACAACAGTTCCACCTACAATTCCGGCAATGATCCCGGAAAATAGTGGTGCACCTGAAGCAAGTGCAATTCCTAAGCAGAGTGGCAGTGCGACAAGAAAAACGACCAGGCCGGAGGGCAAATCGTGTTTCAGGTATTTTAAAGTTAAACCTTTAATAGGTTTTAATGCTTCCATAAAATAATATAAATTGACTCATTGATTAAAATCCACGCGGATTTACCAATGAAGAGTTGAAATAAGAAAAATTATTACGGGAAAATCACAAGGGAGAGTCCCTTGCCGGAAATGTATCTTAAATCACTTCCGGTGGAAAGAAAACCTCTTCGCTGAAATCGGAGGAAGGAAATTGGTTTTCTCTTTTAGAATAAAAATTATCGACTTGAGTATATGCTGAAGTGAATGCGTTGTGCAAAAACAAATGCTCGAAAGCATCAGGAGATTCTGATTTTTTGATGCATCCTCCCGGTTCTTCATCACCTTTTTCCTCAGCAGAAATAGTATTCACCCAGGTATAGGAAGAATCACCATAAGATTTTAATATATACGCCATCGAGTCACTGCATGTAGCAATGGAAATGAGGAAGATGAAGGAATATATAATGGAATTCTTTAACACAGGCAGATTTTTTTCCGGATTGCAAAAGTAAGAATAAAAATTTTTCTTCAGCCAGATTTTAAACTAGTAAATGTAATTCGGATTACATCTTTAACAATAAATGGCAGGAAATTAAAATGATTTATTTCTGCTGCTCTTTTTTAAACAACAGCTTTATCGATGCGGCGTGCGAAAGTAAAATCAGGAAACTATGCACGAAATGATGCTGAGATTTATTTTGCCCGCATTTTATTTCCTTTTGCATCATGTGTCAACTCTGCAAGGCCGAGTTTTTCCATAAGCGGAGGAAGGTACATTCCGAAACGCCCACGCAAACCTTTTTTCAATCCATACCAGCCACCAACCGGATTTTTTGCCGATCGTCCCCAGGCTTCAACTGTTCCTTCTTTAGCGGGCTTCTGCTCATCTGCGCTGCCAAGTTCCATCCATTCGCCATGCTTTTTCAGCATAGCATGCAGGTCGTCAATGCAGCGCATATCATAATGCAAAACTGTTTTACCTACTGTACAGACTAAAATAGGAACGCCCTCTTTTTCATCCGCATGCATGGTGTATTCGGATGTGCCGGGAGGCGTTTTAAGCTGCATTGGCTTTTCTTTTGTTCCGATTTCTTTTTTCATAATCCGGTGGTTAATATTCGTCTTTGAAATATTCTTTCTTCGATTTGCGTTGTTTAAAATACGCAACAAAAAGCAAGGATAGCGGAAAAAATAAAATTATAAGTACCCATTTCACAATAGAGAGAAGAATTTTCATTTGCGGGGTTTAATTGCAAAGATAAATATCCGGTTTTAATCTCTGCGGGGCAAATCTTCATTTACTAATCAAATGACGGATGGCTTTTTCAATATTTAATTTTGATTTCCACAAATTAATTATCTGCTGCTTATTTTTTTGGTTTGTTGGAATCCCGACTGAGAAATCCGAAGAATATATATTGCGTTTGCATTTTCACCTAAAGGAATAATTCCCGGTTCATCTGCACTGGTTTGCATAGCGTAAATGAGATTTCCGTTCATGTCAAATACCTCTAATTGCGACATACCCTTTCCACCTTCCAGCCTAAAACAAATTCCTGCCTCACAATTCCATGTCGTAATTACAGGTGGAGTAGGCGCCTTGACGAAATTGATTGCAACAGTATTGCTGTAATTGTACTGCCCGTTAAAATCTGTTTGTTTCAGCCTGTAGTAATTATTTCCTTCCGTTGGATATTGGTCAATGAAAATATAAGAATGCTCTTGTGAGGAATTACCATAACCGTCAACTCTTCCGATTTCAATAAATGAATTTTGATCTGTTGCCCTTTCGATAATAAAATAATCGTTGTTCAGTTCAGAAGCAGTTTGCCATGCCAGATAAACTTCATTGCCCGTAACCAATGCATTGAAGGAAATTAATTCAACAGGAAGAGGATTTACTTCTTGAATTTCTGCAAATGTACTTGTGTATGCGCGGCCTCTCGAACGATGGAAAGTATTACCATTTACATTATCTGTTGCGTAACGAAATGCATATACCCGGTAATAATAGGCGTTGCCATTCATAACGGTGTTATCTGTATACGTTGTTATCGCAGATGAAGTAATTTGCACAATAACCGTTGCCGATCCGATATTCGCGCCCGTAACATAAGTCGTTCCATCTGCCGGTGGTGTGAATGTATTCGAAGTATTACGCAGAACAATATAACCTGTTGTACCATCTGCTGCATTAGGATCAGTGGCACCTGACCAAGAAAAGGAAATGCTTCCCGGGCTACCTGCAATTACGGACGAGGGAGCAATAATCTGATTTGCAAAAGCAGGTTCACGAAGCGTATCCCAAAACGCAGTATTTGTTGTAGGATTTCCGCTACTGATGTTCGGCAAACCAAACGTGATTGTTGTGCTGTTTTTGGAAGTCCATGTAGTGCCGGCCTGCGGAGCGTTAGTGCCATAATCAGCAACCGTATTTCCGGGGCAAACATAAATTGCATCGCCGCTGCTTGCCGTATTATTGTG
>JBDSHN010000136.1:0-14446 GCA_039918435.1 Bacteroidia bacterium
CCGGTTATATTCATGATCATCTTGAAAAAAATAAAGCAAAATCAATTTATCCGCAGCATGCTTTTGGAAAACAAATGAAGCTGATTGCTGAGCTTATTTTATCAGGATGTGAAACTTCGGTTTATTATGTTTCACTACCGGGATTTGACACACATGCGGGGCAAAATAATCAGCAGAACCGTTTGCTTAAAGTATATGGCGATGCGATGCAAGCATTTTCTGATGACCTGAAAGCTGCCAGCCTCTGGGATGAAACGTTGACCATGACGTTTTCAGAATTCGGAAGACGTGTAAAACAAAACGGAAGCGGCGGAACAGATCATGGAACTGCGAATGTGATGATGTTCACCGGCGGAAATCTGAAACGAAAAGGAATTCTCAACGAAGTGCCCGACCTTGCCAATCTTGATAACGGCGATTTAATTTACAAGGTCGACTTCAGAAATGTTTATGCAAGTGTTCTGCAGAATTGGCTTGGCGCTGATGCTGATATTATCCTGGGAAGCAAATTTGACCGGATGGATTTTATTTAGCTGCCGCTACAGTTTTTTTTGTCCGCACCAGCAATGCAAATTGAATGCCGAATAGGATCATCGCCAGCACTAAATGGATGGGTTGTGCGAACGCGGGAATTGCAAAATTATGAATGAAAACACCGACGCCATATTCAGTGAGCATGACCAGCAAAATTCCGAACATTAGTTTTTTTGTTCTTCCCTGCGGATTTGTTTTCCGGAAAAGTAAAAACAATGCTGCATTTAAAAGTACAATCACTATCGCAACAACTTGGTGAAAGGGGTAGAAGGAATTCAATTTTCCGATCCATGTTTCTCTTGATAATCCTTCCATTTTAATATTAATAGCGTCGATCTGCTGGCGAACCTGTGTGCCGAAAATTATTTGCGAGATCGTTAAAATAATTGCAAAAATCAAAAGCATTTTCAATTTTTTTCCGACCAGATGTTTTTCAAGCAAGCCGGATAAAATCCGTACGCGGGTAGAAGTAAAAATCACTACCCCGAGTAAAACGATGGAGCTCATCATGTGAAAAGTGATTGTTTGACTGGCGAGATTTTTATCGACTACTTCTTTGCCAAGCCAGATCACGAACGCAAGCACGGTCATTCCCATAAGTAGAATTGCAAGTGTTTTCCAATCTCTTTTTACACGCAAAACCGCGACAAAAAGCAAGAGCGTCATAAAAAAGCTGCTCAACGCGCCTGTTAAACGATTAATATATTCAATCCAGGTTTGCCTGACATAAAATTTTGCATAATCATGCACAGGATATTTTTCCCAATTAGCGTGATCGAAATTAGTTGCTGAAGTAAAATCTGATTCCGCACGCCACAATGTATCATTCACAATGATCATCTGGCTTTTTTTGTAAGCATGATTTTCATGAAATTCAACTTGTGAAGGATCAGTCGGCGGAATATAATAGCCAAAACATTTCGGCCAATCCGGGCAACCCATTCCTGAACCGGTGGCGCGCACCACTGAACCTGCGAAGATGACGAGGTAAAGTACAACGAGGGTGATTGCTGCTAAGCGGAGGAAAAGTTTATCGAGGGAGATGGACTTCATTGGTTCGCAAAGGTAATGGTCAGCTGGCAGCAGACAGTGATCAGCAGGCAGTTATTTTTGTCTGATAATTGTCATCACTTTATAAAATGGTATACTGATTTGTTTATTGGATTGACCGTAAGAAAGTATACGCCCGCCAAACCAAGTCCAGGATCATTCAATTATAAAATTATCAGGTTACCAACTCCCTCTTATTATATCGCTTTCAACTTCGCCACCGCCATCTCCTTATAAAATCCATTCTTCGACGCAATTTCATTCAGCAAGACTTTCGCAGCGGCAGTTTCACCATTACCGATCAACGCCAATGCTTTGTACCATTTCGCTTCTTCATGAAAAACATTATTAGAAGCATTCAGCACTTCATCAAACATCGTAATCGCTTTCTCAAACATTTCCAACTTCACGTAGCTCACGCCCATGTAAAAAGCTGCGTTAAGATCTTTTTCATTATTCTTTTTCAGCACTTCCATCTTCTCAATGCAACGACCATATTTTCCATCGTGGAAAGCGCGTAATCCGTCATTTAAAAATTGTTCTGCAGGAACATTGCGCACTGTTTCCTGTTCAGTTTCCTTTTTCTGTTTGTCCTCATCTTCAAATTTTGCGGAAACACCTTTCAGTGGCAACTCACGCACTTCGATGGATTTGCGATAATACTTTTCAAATTCCGTAACCTTCAGATCCTGGATAAATCCGACCGACGCATTATATCCTGCTTCCGGATTTACCGGCACGACGGGCTTTACTTCAATCGGATCAGGTGGTGAAACTTCGATCGGATTAGGATTTGATTCCGGCGTTTTTGCTGTAGTATCAATCGGCTTTGCTGCGGAAATGACGGGCTGTGGTTTTGGCTTTGCTTCCGGATTCACAAAATGTTCTGCCTTCGGAGTGAGTACCACTTCTGCCGGCGCATTTGATGGAAGAATAACCGGTGGTTGTGTATAAGCAAGTGGAACATCCAGCAATTCCGGTTCATGCGGCCACAAAACATAACCCATTCCGGCTACCAGACTGATGCCGATAACAACCGTAACCACGCTCACCCAAAGCGGCGTTTTCACCATCCCTGATTTCAACGCGATGTCTTTATTGAGCGAAGAAATTTCCGCAGCAGCACCTGGAACAGCGGTAAATCCGGCAAGTGCTTCTTTGGAAAGTTCGCAATCGTTCAGCAGTTTTTTGATGCGTGCATTTGACTTAGCATCAAGCTTGCCGTTAAGCAGATCAGATAACTCTTTTGGAGAAAGATGATCGTTATGAAGGGATGTGCTCATTTCGATTCTTCTAAAAATTGTTTCAAATTCCGTTTTCCGTTCTGCAAATGACTTTTCACCTGCTTCTCGGTAAAACCTGTAAGCCTGCTTATTTCCTGGTAAGATTTATCCTTGAAATAAAACAGCTCAACACATTTTCGTTGCTCATCACCGAGTGCAGTCACCGCGGCTTCGAGCTTCTTTAATTTTTCTTCGCGCTTTTCCGCATTTTCCTTCTGTGGATTTTCGGGATCAACGATGATTGCATATTCATCTTCTCGTAAATATTCTTCCTGTCGCGCATCTTTTGTTTTTTGTTTGCGCAATTCAGAAATGCAATGATTCCGTGCCACAAAAGTCAGCCACATTTTAAAATTATCCGGCTGATTTTTTTTCAGCGATTCAAACAGCTTTTCAAACAACACTAAAACCGCATCGCGTGCAATTTCTTTATCGCGGAAATAATTAAGACATAATCCAAATACGAGATGCGAGTAACGCACGTACAATTCTCCTACCAGCGATTTATCACCTGATATGCGGTAGGCTTTGAGCAAATCTTCGTCACTCAAAACACTTTTACGCCTGCGCGGGAAGAATGCCATAGTCTGTTACTTGATTGATGACGCATGGAAAGGGGAATTCCATACGAGAGAGGTGTAAAGTTACAGTTTAGACTTGGCTTGAAGGAAGGTGCAGGGGAAAAAGGGGCAGGCGGCAGGAACTAATTGTTCCTGAATGTTGATCCTTCTGCTTTTTTTGACTGACTCCATCTCGTTTTTTCCCTCGCGTATTATTGAGATTTAACATCACTGATGGAATCGTTCCTTAAAATTGCATCCGCATTCTGACAGATGGAAAGCAGCACAAAAGGAATTTGTTCCGGCTCTGCTTCATACTTCTGCAAAAGTTCCGGCAAAGCGTTTTGTTCAATATCGTTGATATAAGTGGCGAGTGAATCACGTTTCTCTTTTGTTTTTCCTTTGGCGATAAAGGCTTCTTTGTTTTCGAGCAGTATTTGTTTGCAATAATTATATTGATCTCTCTGCTCCTGCGTAACATCGGGCTTGACGGCGCAGGAGGAAAGGGAAAATAAAATCAGGATAGTGACAAGGATTTTCATACAATTATCTTATTTGCAAACGTTATGCGAACCCTATAATTGAGAGCTTGTGTCCAAAGGAAAGTTATTCTCTTCTGACTTTTGCCTCCGACGCTACTTCCAGACCACTTTCAAATATAATCTCCAGCCTTAGAGTGAAATTTACCGGAAAACTTCGTAGAGTTTCTGTATCAAATTTAAAAATAAATTCCCCAACACTTTCTGTACCCACAGGACAGTGATTCAAATTAAAAGTATCCCTGAATGCCAAAAGTGTTGTATAGGATGAAGCTTTATAAGTATAACAATTATGATCGCTACAATTCCCACTTCCTGTATTTAATCCATCCTTTACTCTTGCTCCTTGAAAAGGTTCGGATGAATTCCAATGAAAATATTTTAATGAGTCATTTCCCGACATTAATGTTGTTATTTCTTTTTTCGATCTCGTCTTTTCATCAACAACATATAAAACTATCTTTTTAATTTTTTGATTTGTTCCTTTTAAACCAGGTTCTGAAGCTGCATTTGCAATAAACGCAGTACAGTTATCACAGTAATCTATTTCAGTTGAAATAATAATGGCATAACTATCGGAATCGTTAACCGTGTTTTGCGGAGAAACGTTATAGTAATGAAAACACTCATTATGGGCGATATCATCATTATAAAAGGGACCATCCAGCTTAACTAATTGCAACTTGATATTCGTGATGGTATAATAGAACGGACTGATACACGTAACAAATAGTCCGCAAAAGAAGAAGAGTAAGATTGCAGAAAAGAGAACTATGAGTTTTTTCATTCTTCTACCACATCACCCGCTTCACAACCCTGCCCTCTTTCGTTTCTATCACCACTAAATACACACCACGCTTCGGCAGATCAATCGAACCTGTAAATCGTGCAGCTGGAATGGCTTCGATCACTTCTTTTCCATTAAGATCATACACACGGATCAGTTGCAGATTGCTGCTTTCATAACCGCTGAAATTCAAATGCCCGTTTGCACTTGGGTTCGGATAAATGGAAATTTCAGGGTGAACGTTTGACTGATCTGCACTTGTTATTGTATTTTGATATTCAATTTGTGCAACAAGCAATGGCGTTTGATCTGCGCTGTTATACATGCCCTGGAAAGCCGTGATCTCAGGTGATGAGAACGCAAACATTTCATCGAGCCACGGACGTGGAACAGAAGAATAATAAACCCTCGCAGAAATGTTCAGCGTGCCGCCATAACCGTTGATGTAAATATGGTAATGCACCACATCTCCACCGGTTCCTTCTGTCGGACCTGAATAATTAAAATCAGCATCGTTTCCGATACCGATAATTCTTGTGGTATCGTACGAAGGATGTGATGTTGAAAATCCTTTCGGGCAAAGACGGTTATCCTTCAGCACTGTGTCTGCGCGCTCAAGCACCGTGGTCGGATTATTTGCAACATCACCCATTACCATTTCATAGATCTGCACATCATTATTCGTGTAGCAAACATCATGATGTGGTTCAAATCCTGCATCGCGGCCAATAATATTTCCATTTGCATCCTGTAATCCTGATTTATAAACGGTATCCAGGTTGTTATCTGTTACAACAAACTGAATCCATGCAATACGGGAAGGATAGCCGCTCGGGAATTTATGTCCTGCTTTATTATTCAGCATTACATCATAATATACAGTATCGGTAGAACGGGCAGTTTGAATCACTTCCAGGCCGCAGGTACTGTCGCGCAGGTAACGTGTAGTGCGTGCAATGGTGGTATCGAAATTAAATGGCTCGCAGGTGGCACCTACTGCTGTCATGTTGCCCTTCATCAGCTTAAGCATAAATGCATTTCCTCCAACAAGAAAATGCTGCCCGAACGGACTGCGCGCAGGAACAAAAGGATAATCGGTGGCCAGCTTTATAGAATCGCTGATGCGCGGCATGTGACAGCTCTGGCAGGTTTGGCCGGTGATGCTGTAAGTAGAATTTTTCCACTCATGATACGTTGCCTGCTCCACAAAGCTTCCTCCTGTTGGAACACCGGACAGATCCACTGTTTGGGTCATGAGCGTGTGACAACCTGCACAAAATTCTGATTTTGAAACGTGCGCACTGTATTCAGGTGTAAACTCCACGAAGAATTGCATGACCGCAGCGTAGGGCTCCTCCACCGGTCCATAAACCAACTTTTGGGTGTACTGAAGATTCCCCGAGAAATTATTTCCCATCAGCGAATCTTTCTGCTGATGACAGGCGCTGCAATTCACGCCATCGAGCCCGAATGAATCGTTGGGCAATGATGCCATCGCGTAATTGGGCTGTCCGAGCATGTGCGCTGAAAAATGCCCTATTGGCGCATGGCAGCTGGTACATTTATCTTCGAGCGCAACCTGGTGCCCGGGATTTACAAGAATTTCATGACTCACTTTTGCTCTCCAGAACGGATCTTTTGCGGAGTTCGCCATCATTGTTCCCTGCCAGCCGTC
Source organism: Bacteroidia bacterium (assembly GCA_039918435.1). GTDB lineage: Bacteria > Bacteroidota > Bacteroidia > Palsa-965 > Palsa-965. Next base: position 6,429 of record JBDSHN010000136.1, read on the forward strand.
CATAATATTAACGTCTGTTCCGTCATTGCTCACAAGGGAAATAAAGTTCGGATCGTGACCATGACATCCGCCACAACGTCCGCCGGTTGCGAAAAAAGTATTGGTATCATAGGGTTGGGACTGAAGCATATCAATCAGCCTGGAGGTTTCTCCCGGAGTATGAAATTTCCTGGCGAGTGCTTTTTGTCCGTTCATATTTGCCATACAAACCACGAGGATAAAGGCAATAATTACTGTAATTAATGCTTTAAAACGAAAAAAGTAACGTTTAGCCATGTTTTACGGGAGAATGAGGCTTAAAAGTACAGAAACATTCTGAGGAATAAAATGTTACTAAAGGCTTGATAGTCTGAGGTTTTATTTCTAATCTCGTATTTCCTAAACACTCAAGACTATGCGAAAACATTTACACCTTTTTCTTTTTGGAGCAGCGGTAATCGTTCCGGCAGCTTTATTTTCTCAGACAATTTCTTTTATCAATCAAACTGCACTTCTTCCTACCACTACTTTCCATAGCGGAAATGCGATTGGTATGGTTGACATGAACAATGACGGTAAAGATGATATTGTACGTGCTGATCAGAATACGCAAATGTATATTGAGTATCAGCAAGCTCCCAATGACACTTTTACTGAGGCAAGTTTTCCGAATACGTTTGGTTCGCCATGGGGAATGTGCGTGGGCGATTTTGACAATAATGGTTTTAATGATGTTTTCTGGGGACCAAACGGCCACGGAAGAGTGTTATCTGCTGATGCAACCGGGTCAAGCTATATAACAACTGATGTGACTGCGCTTACCGGTGCAGGGAACGTATTTGTACAGGGATGCAATTTTGCGGATATAAATAACGACAGCAAACTTGACCTTTTTGTTTGCCACGATAGTGGAATGTCTCACATATATGTTGGAAACGGTACAGTAACCGGCTGGACTTTTGACCAGGCGCTCATGCCTCTTGCTTCTTCACCGGCTTCGGATAATAGCGGTAACTACGCTTCTATCTGGACAGATATAAATGCAGATGGTTTAATGGATCTTATGATCACCCATTGCCGCCAGGGAATTACCCAGGCATCTGACGCGCGCCGTATCGACCAAATTTTCATCAATAACGGAAATGGAACTTACACGCAGGATGTCACTAACTGGACAGGCCTGCGCGATGGCGAACAGGGTTGGAGCACTGCTTGGGGCGATATTGACAATGACGGTGATATGGATGCATTTGTATTGAACCAAACTTCAAATGCCAAGTTGATGATAAATAACGGTTCAGGTGTATTTACCAATATCATGATGACTTCCGGTATTGCAAATCCGACGTCATGGTTTGGTGAAAATGCTACGTTCCATGATTTTGATAATGATGGATTCGTTGATCTTATGCTTTCAGGTGACAGCTCTTACCTGTACAGGAACAACGGAAACTCTACCTTCTCCCGTGTTTCACCAAACATAATGCTTGCAAGTACCGGCAGAGGAATCCGCGGACATGCAGTGGGTGATCTTAACGGCGATGGTTTCCTTGATGTGTACGCAACATATTGCAGTCTTTACAACTCACCTTCCACTTCAAGAAATGACCGTATGTGGATGAATGATTGTCCGAACCAGGGAAACACCAACCATTACATCAAATTTTATCTCAACGGAGGCGCAGTTTCCGGCATGAGCAACAGAAATGGAATTGGTGCAATCGTGAAAATTTATGGTCCATGGGGCGTACAGGTTCGTGAAGTCCGTTCAGGCGAAGGATATGGTTTGCAGAACTCATTTACCCTGCATTTCGGGCTTGGAGCTGAGACAGAAATCGATTCTGCAATTGTCGTCTGGCCTTCAGGTATTGTTGACCAGCTCGGAACTACACCAGGTGATCAGACCATCACTTTGCTCGAAGGAACAGCACCGCTTTCAACACATACTGCACCGGCACAATCGCTTGAGCTGAATGTTTATCCGAATCCGGTAACAGACGAGGCAGTTATTCGCCTGGATCACTTTGCATCGCTCGGTTTAAATAATCTTTCTGTAAACGTTTATGACCTGAATGGAAAAGTGATCTACAGCGAATCTGCATTGCAGCGCAGCATTATCATTCTTGACCGCAAAATGTTCAGCAGCGGAATGTATATGGTAGAAGTTACAAATAACAATGTGCGTTTAGCGACAAAGAAAATGATCGTTGAATAATCAGTTGATCGTATTTATAAAAAAGCGGTTCTGTCGATTTTGACGGGGCCGCTTTTTTTTTAGAAGTGGCTCAGTTTAATAATCCTTTTTTCTTTAATCTGTGCAATCCGTGTAATCTGTGGCAACATTTAGTTTTGCCACAGATTACGCAGATTGCGCGGATTATTATTCTGATCTGAATGCGATTAGAAAGGAATAAAATTTCAAATTGAGCCACTACCCTTTTTTATTGCCACTTTCAATTCACCTATATTTGCTGAACCCATCCTAAAAAAACAAAAATGAAACAACGATTTACCCTGCTTGTTCTTCTTATAACCGGAATGCTTTCGGCACAGCAAATTCCATTCGTCAATAAAACAATGCTACTGCCATCCGCGGTTTTTCATAGCGGAAATGCCATTGGCGTATGTGATATGAATAATGACGGCAAAGATGATATCATCCGCGCTTCACAAAACACCACACAGTTTATCGATTACCAGCAAGCCCCAAATGACACGTTTACTGAAGCAAACTTTGCAGGTCAAATAGGCGATCCGTGGGGAATGTGCGTAGGTGATGTGGATAATAATGGCTTCAATGATGTGCTGTGGGGTGATTATGGCAGTGTAATAATCATGGAAGCCAATACAACCGGAACAGATTATGTAAGCACCAATATTTCCGTCCTCGCACCTTCATTTATTTATGTGCAGGGATGTAATTTTTCAGACATCAACAATGACGGTAAACTCGATGCATTTGTTTGCAACGATGTAGACCAACCACATATTTACACCGGCGACGGCCTGGGCGGATTTACATTTAACCAGTCCATCATGCCGCTTGCTACTGTTCCTGCATCAGACAACAGCGGAAATTATGCTTCCATCTGGACAGATGTTAATGCGGATGGATTGATGGATCTGATGATCACACATTGCCGCCAGGGCGTTACACAATCAACAGATCCGCGTCGTATTGACCAGGTGTTCATCAATAATGGAAACGGAACTTATACGCAGGACATCACCAATTGGACCGGACTTCGCGATGGAGCACAAGGCTGGAGCACAGCATGGGGCGATGTAGACAATGATGGTGATATGGATGCATTCGTTTTGAATTACGATGTAAACAGCAAGCTCATGATCAATAATGGAAGCGGCGTTTTTACCAATGCAATGTCCGGATCAGGAATCAACAGCACCACTTCTATCTTCGGTGAAAATGCAACGTTCCAGGATTTTAATAATGATGGATACGTTGATCTTTTCATTTCAGGCGATTCGCATTTGTTGTATGTGAATGATGGTGACGGAACCTTTACGCTCGATCCGAATGCATTTACATATAGTGCATTCAAGATCACCGCACATGCTATCGGCGATTTGAATGCAGATGGATTTCTTGATATGTACGCCAGCTATTGCGATATCTACAATACACCTTCCTTACGCGAGGATCATTTGTGGATGAATGATTGTCCGGCTAATGGCAATACCAATCACTGGATTAAATTTTACCTGAAAGGTGTGGCCAGCAATTTGAATGGTGTTGGTGCAATTATAAAAATTTACGGGCCATGGGGCGTACAAGTCCGGGAAATCCGTTCAGGTGAAGCTTATGGAATTCAGAATTCATTCACCGCGCATTTCGGTCTCGGAGCAAATACAATTATCGACAGCGCAATTGTACAATGGCCTTCGGGAACTGTGGATATGCTTAGTGTTACTCCTGCCGACCAGGTGATCACACTTATAGAAGGAAGTACTCCGCTTTCAACCTCCGCTTTCGATCAGCAGGTATTAGAGTTGAATGTTTACCCGAACCCGGTAACAGATGATGCATACATCCGTCTCGATCATTTTGCAACCGCAGGATTGGAAAACATTTCTCTTCATATTTTCGATATGAATGGAAAGTTGATTTACACAGAAGAAAAACTTCAATCCAGCATTATCACCATAGACCGCGCAGCTTTATCTGCGGGAATGTATTTTGTGGAAGTAGTGAATGGAACAAAACGTCTGGCTTCTAAGAAGATGATGGTGGAGTAAGTTGTTATTTCAACTCATGAGAAAGCCCTTGTTTATGATGAGGGCTTTTTTGTTGGCTTTTAATTCATTGAATAAAACTATTTATTATCCTCCTTAAAAACGAAATCCAATCTATAAACCAATGCATATGGATTATCATATCCATTTGTAGTGGGTCTATTATTTGCTTCCATAGCATTTCGATTTCTAATAACAAAGATCAATTCATTAATTCCAGGTCTGAAATCTTTCATATCAAGCTTTATTTCTGGAATATGAAAACCCTCTATTTCTTCGATTACCGAATTCCCATTAATTGATAAAGCGCAAAAATCATCGGCCCAAATTCTGAGAATTGCTTCATTAAAAAGTTCCGGAATTCCCAAATCAATTTCTCTTGAAAACTTATAAACTCCGCCTATAGAAGCTTCCTCATCTGGGATTGGGTATGCATGAGCAAGATATTTATCTTCCATACCGATTAACCAAGAATGCTCTTTTACATAATTTTTATGGTGAATGTGCGTAAATGTTACTGGTTGAATAGTTTGGGTGGCATTGTGAACATAACGTGTTTCCACATCACTCTCTATTGAAATTTTTTCACGATCATAGATACCAACACCATAACTTTCACGTGTATTTAAAAAATGTTTTATTCTGACTATTTCAGAAGTGACTGGTTGTTCGTTTAAAAATTTACGAAGTTCATGTAATGCAAATATTTGTTCAGCAAATGAATTAATTGCATGTGACTTTTCATTTCCAGCTATAGGGCGAATCAAATCTTTAATAAAAACAGCTGGATTTTGTTGCACAAATGTTCTCATAAGAACATTTGCTTCAGCAAAGATTATTAAAATATTAGTTTTCACATCTATACTTTCAATGCATTTCGAGTAAGCAGCTTCGATAATATTGTATTCGACTTCTTTATCAATTACTTGTTCCAATCCAATAAGAACAAGTTTCTTCAATTCATGCATATCTGGAATTGCTGGCAATTTAGCCCCATATAATCTTTCCAGTATCCATGTACTAAGGACATTGGAAATCTCTATTGGATATTGATAAATTAAAATATCGAAATGTTGGACTATCCCACTTTTAACAATTTCATTAATCGTCACATTATCAATTTTACTCAGTGTCGTTTGTAAGGCTTGACTATTTCGATAAGTTTCGCTTAATTCATATAATGAAACACTGATCGTTATAAATCTTATAAATTCTTGGGCTGAATCAGGACTTGGCAAAACATTTATATATTCAATAAGAGCAATTTCTTTCTTCTTTGCAATCCTACGGGTAACAGCTTTTAATGCAGAATCTCTTTCTTCTCTTAATTCAAATCTTTCTTTTGGGGTTAAAACATTGGTGTTCCCATCAAAATACCATTCAAAGTGATCTTGGCTTGCGATTGAGTTTGTCAAATTCGGTTTTGAGAAAAGTTCCTTTAATATATTACTGACTGTTTCTGGGGAAACCTGATCACATTTATCAGAAAGATAACTTTTAAGAATGCTTTCATCAAGTTCATATGGAATTGAATTTGGTTTTAATAGTTCTTTTGAACGCAGGGAAATATAAACTCGCGAACATTTTAGTTTCAACAATTCAACGAATAAAAGTTGTTGCGCATCAATTATTTCAAACTTTCCAGCCTCAATAAAATTTAATAAATATGAATTAGTCAGTGTGTATGTATCACGAATTGTCAATATAAATTCAGTAAAATATTCCGGCAAAATTTGCACTTGAGTTTGTTCAATTAACATACCAATTTGAGATTTAGCATGCTCAAGTCCAACCAAATAACTTAACATATTTTCTATTTCACGTTTTACACTTTCGGAAATTTTATCATCGTTTAATTTATTGTAGTTCTCAATTGCATGAATAATTAATTCCCTAAACTTATCTAACAATGCATGTTTTGGAGGTTTAGGCAGGTAGTATTGAAATTGAATAATCTTGCCAAGATACTCTTGAGCCTTTTCGTTACACACTTTTTCTAATGCACTAACAACATAATCTTTATCATAAGCCATGATATAAATAGTATTATTAAAATTCGCTGTATTTCGAATAATTCTACACACTTCAACAATTTCATCTTCATCTAACCTGTCAATATCATCTAATACGATAACATTCTTTTTCTCTGAACGTTTGATGGCCTCATTCACTTCATCAAAAGGATAAAAGTCCTCCTTAAATAATTCAAGCATAGGAGCGCCAAATTTAGTTTCGTTGGCGCTTTGATGGAGCCATTTTGCATACTTGGACAATTTATTAGAAACCTCACCAGATAATTTATGATGAAGGGTTTCAATAAAAAATTGAGTAATGCTTTTCCCAGATGCTTGCCATGGAGTAAACCATACAACATTTATTTTGTCCTCATCTTTCTCAAGCCTTTCAGTGATTTGTCTAATAAAATAGGACTTCCCACTTCCCCATGGGCCTATAATACCAATGGCAAAAGAACCTAGGCTTTCTAATCTTCTTATTTGCCCAGCAATAAATTCCGCCTTGTCAGTTCTTCTTAACTTATCAGGAATCGACTTCTCCTTATTGGAATTTTCTAGCGAAAAAATAGACTTGTTTTTGTATGATGTTTCTTTTATTCTGTATTTATCAAATCTGTAACAAATAGCCGCGACAAACACCAAAAGAATGACATCTGTATAGCAAAAATTTTGACCTGACATTCCGTTCCGAGGCCACGTAAAATGGTAGAATGACCAACCTCTTGGAGTAATGAAAAACCTAAACATTATATAACAAGCACCAGCAAATAATACTAAACTGACAACCCAAGACTTGGGATAATATTTCCTTTCAAAAAAATTATAAATTACTGCAACAAATACTAAATTCCATAAAATAAATATTACAAGGTTTTCAATAACATTAAAATGAATTTGAGCCCAAATGGGTTTGACCAATGTAACCTCGATAAGCCCAGAAATCAATTGATTAAAAAGGCAAACTAGCAGGCCTAAAAAAAACCACATCACTAGATCCCTAGCAAGATCATTCCATTTGATTTTACCAATATAATCTCCAATACTTTTTTTCATCGATCGACTTTTAATAAGATTAATTGTATGGCAAGTGGTAGCATTGCTGTTGCAAGATATACAATCCTTGTCGCCTACATATTTGTAAGCATTTGTTGTCGGATAAACCATTTCGTCATCACAATAAATGGAACCATCAAAAATTACCGCGCGCTTGCTTGCCGAAATCTTTGGGAGTGATTCTCTAAATAAATGAACCATTACAGTAACGTTCAACCCTCAAAGATTGCCGCGCGCTTGCTTACGAAAATCTTTGAGGGTGATTATCTAAAAAATAAATCATCCCAATAAAAAAATCCCGTCCCGGTTAAACGGGGACGGGAAGTTCCAATCAATTCATTTTCTTCGCTCCTACTTCGTAATCTTATCATACTTCGCACCTTTTTTCTTCTTCGTTTTCTTCTTCGCTTCTTTCGGTGGCGTTGGTGCTGGTGTTGATTTCGGAGTGGTCGCTTTCAGTTCAACAGGAGTTGATGTAGGATTGCCGAGGTTGTCTACTTCCACAACTTCATAACCGAGCCTGGAAAGTGCTCCTCCGATTTTTTCTTTGTCGCCCACCACCATGATCACCATGTGTTCCGGATCAAGCCATTTTTTTGCGAGCTCGTCGATTTCTTCTTTGGTCATTGCCTGAAGAATTTTATTTTGTCGCTCAGCATAATTATCGGGAAGGTCGTAATCGACAATATTTTTAAGGAAAAACAATTTGTGGTACGG
>JBDSHN010000137.1:0-27387 GCA_039918435.1 Bacteroidia bacterium
CGACAATTTATACCTCACAAAAAAAAGTCTCCGGAAAATTCTGCGCATTACCAATAAATATATCCGTTACATCGGAAGTAAAGAAGCAGCTGCCGAACTGCTCATCTTTTTTATCAGCAATATTAAAAAGTCAAATATTCCTATTCACAAAGGCGCTGTGCTGAGCAATATGTATATGACACAGCTGAAAAAAATCAACCTGCTTATTGAACAGCTGGATGAAGATCTGCAGCACGATTATAAACAGGAGCTGGAAATGTGGGTAATAAAGAAATGATTTTTAATGGTCAGTATTCAGTTGTCAGTATTCATGTTTTGTATTGACTGACAACTGAAAACCGGCTACTTTTTCTTCACGAGATCCATGCCGCATTTAGGACATTTGGCAGGCACGGAGGAAAGAACTTCCGGATGCATCGGGCAATCATAAATTACTTCACTTGTTTCGCCGGACGGTGCTGTAATACCGGATTTATAAGTAAAGAAACGATAAGAAATTCCGAACGTAAGCTGAACTTTTGAAGCTACCTGCGATCTGTTCACATATTGATATAATGGAATTTCATCCAATGCATACACGGTGAAACTTTTGTAAGTGTAATTGATCTGCGGAACTAAAAAAACTTTTCTGCTGCCTGTGGAATACACATCAACATTGTACAAAGCAAGCATGTCAATGTTTTTATCGTAATCCATTTTTCCGACCCATTCACCTTTGAGCTGTAATGTAATTCCGAGTTTGTTGAAAAAAGTTTTGCCGGCGAATAAACCGATGCTGGCATAATCACCGAATTTTTGCCCCAACGGATTCCATCCTTTCCTGACATAGATCATATTGGAAAACAGGCGAAAATTTTTCATCGGATATCCGCGGTAGAGGAAGCCGTAAAAAATAAAATCATTCGAGCCATTTGTAGACTGAATCGTTGGCGGCGACGTTGTAAAATATTGCTGCCCGGTATTCGGATTAACATATACGAGGGTAGAGTCATTATATTTTCCCAGCGGAATTTTATAGCCGAGCCCGATAGTAATTTCTGTGCGTTTTTTTTCTTCGGTGTGATTAAGAATATCGTACCGCGGAAAAATAATAAGGTCGCCAATCCCGGAGGAAGTAATTGTATCTGAATTGTCAATACCGGTTTGTGTTTTATTGATAAAATATCCCGTTTCAACCGACATCGTGAAATCTTTGGTCACGCCATAAGCTGCACGGAAATACATATAATTACTTTGGAAATGATCCAGCGGGAGAATAGTATCGCGGTCGCCGGCTAAAAATTTATCAGTATAAATGTGTTGATAGCTTGCAGCCAGCTCCATCTGCCGGTCGAGCAGCACGCCTTGTGAAGCCCCGCCGGCAATAGGACTTCCACTTCCGCCTGAGCAGCATCCTTGGGAAATTAATTTTCCGGAAAATAAAATAAATGCCGCGAGAATAAACGATCGCATGTGAATTGGTAATTACTGCTGAATAAGAATTACTCTGCTACAATAAATTTAATCACCTGTGAAGATTCGCCTGCAATAAGTCTGATGAAATAAACACCTTTGCTGAAAGCGGAAAGATCAAGCGTTGCCTCATGTTTTCCGGTCGCTTCATTTTCAAAAGTAACAGCATTCATTTTCTCACCGATCGTGTTGTAAACATCAATTGTAACATCCGAATTTTCAGCGAGTGAATAGTTTAAAACAGCCGTACTGCCACGAGCTGGATTCGGAAATAAATTAACCGCAGAAAATTTGTTGTTAATTGTTGCGACGCCTGTTGCAGCCAATGCATTATCAACCGAGCCTTGCAACTGATGATAATCGAATGTATTGTTTGCATTATAAAATACAGTGTGTGAAGCGCCTCCTCCGAGCACAACTATTTTCGGCATACCAGCTGCGCCATAATCATTCATACGTATTGTGCTGCTTGAAAAATTTGCATCAGCAGTAATTCCATTCGTATTGGCCCATGAGTCAAGCGTGGTACAGGTCGTATTTCCAGAGTCATCGCACAGATAAAATTTTACCTGCCCTGGGTTGGAGGAAGCGTACGATTGAGCCATTGTAGCGCAATTCAAAGATGGCGCAATACAGGCGCTGCAAGGCATTACCCAGCAGAGTACAATTACTTTTCCTGCATTCAGCTCAGCAAAAAGATCATGATTAACGTTGTTGCAATCGTTGCAGTTAAAATTTGTCGCTGTTTGTGCGTTTATTGCAAATGATGCAAGCACGGTAAAAATAAGGAGTAAAGATTTGTTCATAGTTTAAAGTTACAAAAGTTCACGGATTGATCTACAATCTTGCTTTTCCGGAACATTTACCAATGATAGCGTTGTTTTCCACGGCTATCCCACAACTGCATCAGTGGCACAAGATTAATTCCAATGTACGCTTCACCACGCGCGTAATTCAATGTATAAAAAGCAAAACCCCAATGCAGAATTCCATAACCCGAATTAAAGAATAGTCCGATAGCAGAAGCTCGGATAGCAAATACGTCATGAATGTTTTCAATCGGGAAGAACATCCATTCAATGCTGACTGGTCCTAAAAGATCTGCGCCTAAACGAAGCAGCGGTTTACGCGGAGCTAAGCCTACATTGAAGCTGATGCCGGGGCCAACTTTGTAATTGGTAGAATCATAATCGCCGAGATGAATAATCGGAATGGTAGGAGAAATAGATCGCATGCGGAATGCTTCGCGGTTTGATTTATTCGGAAGATTGATCGTCAGCAGGTCATTCTGGAAACGCAGGTAAAATGCATAATAGGTTGCGCCTTCTCTTTTTTCATAACGCGGGCGGATAACAATGCGGTATAATTCCCATTCTTGTTTACGCACTTTTTTTACACGTTCTAGAAAGCGATCAACTGTGGTGGAATCCTGGATCAGCGGTAAATATTTCGAAGTATCCAGCATATCCGTGCTTTCGAAATGATAAACATAGCTTCCCCAATCATTCAGACTTTTTTCAAGCGTGTCAGTTTGTCCCTGGATGATGTAGGAATCTTTTATGAGTACTGTTAAATGGCCTGCAGCACCGGGATCTCGCGGGTGAATATTTTTTTTCGCTGGCTCCTGTAAATTCGGAATAAAGTTTCCTCTTCGCGCGACTGTTTGCCCGTCTTTTTTAAAAACCAAAAGATAAAAATCCGGTTTTTCTGTTTGCGCGATGCAGGTTATTGCATTAAAAAAGATGAGGAGAGAAAAGGAGAATTTCATTGCGAAGAATTGGTGCATGAAAGTAGTCTGTCTTGGGGAGGGTAGGTAAGGGATGCAGGAATTTCTATCAACGGAAGATTGTTGATTGCCAATAGAACACGGATGACGCGGATTTAACGGATAAGGACGGATTAACGGCATGCTACTGGTAGTTTACCCGTAATTTCTTTGTGAAGGGATTTTATTTTTTATCCTTTTTTATCCGTTAAATCCGCGTCATCTGTGTTCTATGCAGATTGCCGGTTGGAACACGGATCATACGGATGTAACGGATCAGGACGGATTAACTGTTTGTATCTGGTAATTCATAAGTAATTTTTCGTGAACGTTTTTTTATCCGCTTTTACCCGTTAAATCCGTGTCATCTGTGTTCTATTCAGATTGGTTGGAACACGGATCTTACGGATGTAACGGGTCAGGACGGATTAGATCTGAGTTACTGGCAGTTTCTTCCTGTCGTTTGTAAATATTTTTCTTTTAAAAGAAGGAACTTTGCCGAAGTTTAAAAGAATACCGATTTCAATTTCAGTCGCTTTCAGGTAATTTACAAGTTGTAATTCATGCGCTTCCACTAATGATTCAGCGGCTTTAAGCTCAATTATCACACAATTATTTACAATGATATCTGCATAATAGCTGCCCACATTTATTTCTTCATAAAAAACATTTATAGGTTGCTGTTTATTACACATCAAACCAGTTTTTCTCAATTCAACGACCAACGCATTTTCATATACCTTTTCCAAAAACCCAAATCCAAGTTCATTATAGACCTTATAAAAAGCTTTTAAAATCTTATCAGTAATCTCTTTGTGAAGCATTTCCATTTTATACGTTTTTATCCGTCAAATCCGCGTGATTAGTGTTCTATTGCACAAATAACGTATGAATAAAACAGCTAACCGGTTACAAACGTTTGTAAATGGAAATGCATTTATTGTTAATCCTGATTCTTCTTCTTCACCATGGTGAGAATCGTAGCAATCGCAATTGTATCGCCCGTTTGTCCGCCGTAATCATTGGCATCTAAAAATTCCTGCGGAGTTGCATCAAAAACATCCACCAACCATTTTACAATTCCTTTAGATATGTCTTCCGGGTTTTTCTTCTCCTGTCCGATCTTTTCTTTGCAGGTGAAACGAACACCGAAGCTCATGCCCGGGTAAACCGGTTTTGTAAAACGACATTCATCAATTCCGTAATTCAGCAGCACAGGTCCTTTGTGCGGATCAACAAACAATCCTGCAGCGCGTGATAAAACAAAATAGCCGTGCGCAACGGTACGTTTGAAAATAGTTCCGTCAAGTGAATCCGGATCCATGTGCGCATAAAATTTATCGCCGCTCAGGTTTGCGAAGTTGATAATATCTTCTTCGGTGACTTTATGCGAATCAGTAATTAAAGTTTCACCAATTTCCAGCTCTTCAAAATACTGTTGAAAAGGATGCACATCTTTCAGAATGTATTTTCCGCCCTGCTGGTATTGATTTAAAATACTCGTAAGCATAGTTGGCGATCCTTGCAAAGCAGTGCGCTGGAGATAATTAAAAACTCCTCGTTTGCCACCCATTTCTTCACCGCCACCCGCACGTCCCGGCCCGCCATGAACAAGCAACGGCATCGGTGAACCATGACCTGTTGATTCCTTCGCGCAGTCTTCATTGAGAATAAGAATTCTTCCGTGCATGCTCGAAGCGCCAAGCACATATTGCTTCGCGATCTTCGCATCATTGGTGATTATAGAACTCACAAGCGAACCTTTTCCCATGCGCGCAAGTTCGATTGCCTCGTCCGTTGTTTTGTACGGCATCAATGTGCTCACCGGTCCGAATGCTTCGATGTTATGGCAATCCGTATTTGTAAACGGATTTTCATTGAGGAAAACGATGGGCGGCATGAACGCGCCTTTTTGTTTGTCGGCGCCTTTCACTTCAAAATTATCCCCGAAGGGGTTGCTTGAATTCGCAACAAAATCACCGATGATAATTTGCTGTGTTTTTGAAAGCTGCTCCACTTTTTCCATCACCTCGGTGCGTTGCTCGTAACCTGCAAGTGCGCCCATGCGAACACCTTCCACATTCGGATCGCCGATGATGGTTTGTGCAAGACGTTTTCCCAATGCAGCACGCACTTCTTCTATGCGATTTTCAGGAACAATGATGCGGCGAACAGCAGTACATTTTTGCCCGGCCTTTGTGGTGATTTCTCTTACAACTTCTTTAATAAAAATATCAAATTCCGGTTTCTCGGGAGTGACATCTGCGCCGAGAATACAACAGTTGAGCGAATCAGCTTCTAAATTAAAATGAACTGATTCCGCCAACACTTTCGGATGCGCTTTCAGCATTTTTCCTGTAGAAGCAGAACCTGTGAAGGTCACCACATCCTGGTTAACGACATGATCTAAAATGCCGTTTGCCGAACCACAAATTAATTGCAATGCACCTTCCGGTAAAATTCCGGATGCAATAATTTCCCGTACAACAGCTTCTGTTACGAATGAAGTTAATGTGGCAGGTTTAACAACGGCCGGCATTCCTGCTAACCAGTTCACGGCTACTTTTTCGAGCATTCCCCATACTGGAAAATTAAATGCATTGATGTGAATTGCAACGCCATCTTTCGGCACACAAATATGATTTCCTATAAACGTATTTCCTTTTGAAAGTTTTGCAATATCGCCATCGACACAAAATGTTTCATCGGGAAATTGACGGCGTAAAGAAGCATACGCAAATAAATTTCCAATGCCGCCTTCGATATCTACCCAGCTATCGACTTTGGTTGCGCCGGTTGCCCATGAAATTTTATAAAACTGATCTTTTTTGCTCAGCAAATGCAAAGCCAGCGCACGGATCATTCTCCCACGCTCATGAAATGTCATTTTATGTAAATGTGATCCGCCGGTTTTTCTTCCGAATTCCAACATCGCACCAAAATCCAATCCTTTGCTCGAAGCAATTGCAACCGGATCGCCGGTAATTGCATTGAGCAGCACTTGTCCGTCGCCTTCACCGGTTATCCATCTTCCAAGTGCGTAGTTCTCCAGCTTTTTAATTGCTGTTTTTTCCATTGTTGCTGACATAGTATATTATATTGGAATTCGTAAGGGGAAATTAAGGAATACAAAGGTAAAGAAAAGGCGCAGGTGAGAGTTATTTTACATTCTCATCCCGTCCCTCGTCCCTCCGCCGCGGCGGATTTCGTGCCTTGTCCCTTTCTTTTATAACCAAAATTTGAACTTTTCCCAATAAAACATACTTTATTTCCAATACTGCATTTTTCTAATGTGAATTTCCTATTTTTGATTCAACTAAAAATGCACGCCGACCTTGTCGAAGAGACAAGGTTTTTCATTCTTATTACATGGACACGAACGCGAACGAATCGAACACACAGGTAACTGATTCAACAGAAAATCAACCGGAAATTGCAGCGGTTTCAGTGCAGACTGAAGAAAACGAGCAGGATAATCAACACGATGAATTGCACCAGGCCGAGGATCTTTCCGGTTTAGGCAAGGAAGAGTTACTGAAACGGATGGAAGAAGCCTCTTCAAATCCGGATCCCGATCATGTAAAAGGAACGATACAAAAGCTGAAAGAAACTTTCCGCGAGCTTGTGCGTGAAGAGCTGGAAGCAAAACGCCGCACCTGGGAAGCAAATCGCGAATCGGAGGACGATAAATTTGAACCCGCTCCTGATTTTGTTGCCGACAAATTTGAAGAGTACGTTAAAAAATATAACCAAAAGCGTTCCGAGATCCGCCGTGTGCGTGATGTGGAGCAGCGGAAGAATTTTGCCAATAAAATGGCATTGGTGGATGAATTAAAAGCGCTTGCAGAATCGAGCGAAAGCATGAATAAGGCTTTTGAGAAATTGCAGGCATTGCAAAATCGTTATCGCGAGATCGGGCCTGTTCCGCAGGGAGATGTGGATGAGCTTCGTAAAGTGTGGCAGCATCATCTTGATCGCTTTTTTGATGTGGTGAAAATTTCACGTGAATTACGTGACCTCGATTTCAAAAAGAACCAGGATCTGAAAACAGAATTGATTGCGAAAGTGGATGCCTTGAAAGAGGAACCTTCTGTTCGCCGTGCGCTGGATCAATTACATGCTTATCATGAACAGTGGAGAGAAATCGGTTCTGCACCAAAAGAAGTAAATGATCAGCTGTGGGATCAATTCAAAGCAGCTTCCGATAAAACACATGTGCGCAAGCAGGCATTGCTGGAAGATAATAAAGTGAAGCAGACCGAAAATCTTCAGATCAAGCTTGCTTTATGTGAGAAGATGGAAGCAGACGCGGAAAAGACGTTTGATTCCCACAAAGGCTGGCAGGATGAAAACAATGCAGTAGAAGCATTATTTGCTGAATGGAGAAAGATCGGTCATGTGCCGAAAGAAGACGAGGAAAAAACATGGAAACGTTTTAAAGAAGCGCGCCAGAAATTTTTCCGTAACCGCGAAAGTTATTATGCACAGCAGCGTGACGATTTCAAGAAAAATCTTGCTGAGAAAATTGCGTTGTGTGAAAAGGCTGAAAAATTAAAAGACAGCACAGATTGGAAAGGTGCTGCTTCACAATTCAAACGCATGCAGGACGATTGGAAAAAGGTCGGGCCTGTTCCACGTAAAGTTTCTGAAAAAACATGGCAGCGTTTCAAAGCTGCTGCTGATGCATTCTTTGAAGGAAGAAATAAACAGTTTGCCGCCGCTGATGCTTTGCTGAAAGAAAATGTAACTGCCCGTGAAGCTTTGATTACAGAAGCGTCGGCAGCGAATCTCGGAGAAGACCTTGCTTCTGCACGCGCTGCTTTGTCGGAGTTGCAGAAGCGCTGGAGTGAAATGAAACCCGCGCCGAGAAATGACGCTGACCGTTTGGAAAATGCATGGAAAAAAGTGCAGGAGCAATTATTCGTGCAGCTGAAAGAAAAAGGCGGCGACGAAAATACATTGCAGCGCATTAAATACGATCAGCTTAAATCCACAGAAAGAGGACGCGACCAGATTTCCCGTGAGCGTTCTGCTATCCAGGAAAAAATCAAAAAACTGCAGGCTGAAATCACAACAATTGAAAATAACCTGGGCATGTTCAGCAAATCCAAAGGCGCCCAAAGTCTTGTGGCCGATTACCAGTCGCAGGTTGAAAAGCACAAAGGCGAAGTAGATAAGCTCAAAGCACAGCTGAAACAGATTCCAAGAGAATAATTTGCTGATGTGCTAATTTGCTAATCTGTTAGTGTTGTTAGCAGCACATTAACCCATTGGCAGATTAGCACATTTCTTACCACCCACGTATTTCTCCCTAATACCAAGCCATGCCTTTATTCGTTGATGTCAGTCAAAAGAAAATTTCGATCGGTGATAAGTACACGATCGCGTTAAACGGTCAGCCTTATTACCGGGCGAGAACCAGCATCTGGAAACTGTTTCCGAAAGTAGATTTGATTCCTTTGCAGGGCGATCAGATTTTAATGTCGCTGGAAAGAGGTTTGGGATTTCTTGCTCCGAAAATAACATTCACGATTGGTACAATGTTTTACAATCTGGAAACGATTTCATGGTTTAAGCGCAGGTATGCGATCAGGGTTGGAAAAGATTATTTTGAAATTGTCGGTCATCGTGGAAGGAAAGTTTCTATTTTCCAGAACGGCATGCAGATCGCATGGTTCGATAATCAAGCCGTTACTTTTTTCTCCGGCGATAATTATCATTGTACCGCAAATGCAAACGCACCCGGCGAATGGCTGATAGCGATCATTCTTTTCTGGGATCTTCAATTTAACCGCGGCGATAAAAAGATGATCAATATTAAATTCGGAAGCATCTTACAAACTCAGCCCTTTGATAAGAACTGGCAGCCGCTTTAATTTGTCTGCTTTGTATACATCCCGCTTGTTGATTTCTTTCTTCGTGTTAATTAATAAAGCGAGACAATCCTATGCGAATGAAATAAGTTGCACATCTGCACATTTTTCATTTGCACATTTCCTACTCCTCCTCATCCGAAGTAATATCCTCTTCTTCGGGAACCGGTAGTTCTTTCGGGAAATCTTTATCGCTGATATAAACGCCCGGAATCGGGTTGACTTGTTTATGTGCGCCTTTGAGAAACATAAAAAAGTGAACGTCACCTTTTTTATCAATATTCTTTTTCGTGTCTTTGATCAGCTTTCTTGAGGCGGCGAATTTTGTGATTACACCATTCGTTCCGACACATTCGATAATTGTCATGGAAGGAATTTCATAAGAAAAAGGTTCATCGCCCATCATTCCTTCAAGCGTATAGATTTCATTGTTACGGATGCCGAAATCTTTGATATCATCCTTTACTTCAAACTCATCTTCCCAATTGTAACGGATATTAAATTCACTTTCGTGACCATCATTTTCCTTATCCGCCAGCTCCTGGTCGAAATCGGGGTTTACTTCCTTTACTGTAATAGTGACTTTCATGAAGCAAAGGTAAAAAAGGTAATTGGGGTTTTAAGGTAATTAAGAAACCCTATTACCATAATACCCCAATTAATATAGTCACCTATTTCTTACCTTTGTACCATGCAAGAAATTTTCTTTACTGTCCTTATTATCTGGGTCATCTGGAAATTGTTTGGCGCTTTTTCACAGTCAAGTGCTCCGCGTGGACAGCAAAATACCACGCATCATCACCATTACCATACGCCTCCCAAAAAAGAAGGTGAAGTCCGCATAGAAAAAAAGGTTTCTCCTGAATCCAGAATTCCGCCTACAGAAGGGGAATATGTCGATTATGAAGAAATTAAATAATTCTGGAATCAATTTTAACAATTGAGAATTTAAGGTTGAATTTCCAGTTATTACAGGTTTCCCCCCATTTACTAAGAATCCACGCCACTTATTAAAAGACGGTTTTTACTTTCATTCACCAGAGGTAAGTTTGATTATCAATTCTGGTTAAGGTGTTTGGTATCCGAATGAAGAAATCCTGAAAAGGACCTCCAACTTCACAAGGAGCTACAGAATCGAAACCTCCGCGGCTCCCAGCTTAGCGGAGGTTTCACATTTTTAAGCACTCCGGGTAAATCCGCTCCCACCGATTTTGATAACTTTGCCCAGCTTTCCCTATAAAAGGAAACATCTACTCATGGATACAAAACGCTACCTCCCTTACATTGCCGCAATTATTGTTTTTATTATCATCACGGCACTGTTTTTTTCGCCCATAGTTTTTGAGGGAAAACGTGTCATTCAAGGTGACGTTACCCATTACCAGGGTGTTTCAAAAGAAATTGTTGATTACAGGGCAAAAACCGGTGAAGAAGCGCTTTGGACGAACAGCCTTTTCAGCGGAATGCCGGCCTACCAGATCTCAACGTTGTATCCTGCCAATGCTGTACAATACATTCAGCAGTTTTTCCTGAAAATTTTTCCGGCTCCACTGGCTATTACACTGCTTTGTATGGTCGGATTTTATTTTCTGCTTACCACTTTAAAAGTTGATCCCTGGATTGCGATAGCGGGAGCAATTGCTTATGGGCTTACATCGTATATGATCACGATCATTCCGGCGGGACATAATACAAAAGGCTTTGCCGTTGGTTATATGGCGCCGGTATTAATGGGTGTACTTATTACGCTGCGTGGAAGATTATTTCTCGGTGCTGCAATTACAGCAATCGCCCTTGCGCTTGAAATTTATTCGAATCACCTTCAGATCACGTATTACCTTGCAATTGTAATTGTGCTGGTCGGAATCGGTGAAGGAATACGTTTATTCAAAGAAGGTAAAATAAATTATTTTGCAAAAGCTTCCGGATTATTGCTGGTTGCTATTATTCTTGCCGCATTGCCGAATTATACGAACCTGGTTTTGACAAATGAATACGGAAAAGAATCAACACGCGGGCAATCTGATATTACTCTTGATAATAAAGAGCAGAAAAAAACATCCGGTTTGCCAATTGAATATGCGACGCAGTGGAGCTACGGAAAAGGCGAAACATTCACGCTGATGATCCCCGATTTTTCTGGTGGCGCTTCTGAAGCGATCAGCAATTATGACGAAAAAGCGTTGGATGGTGTTGATGATAAATACAAAGAATACATTGGTAGTCAATCGGCTTATTTTGGTGATGTGATTTTTACCAGCGGACCATTCTATGTCGGGGCAATCATCTGCTTCTTATTTGTGCTTGCATTATTCATTTTAAAAGATTCCATCAAATGGTGGCTGTTCGCTGCTACAGTGCTTGCAATACTGCTTGCGTGGGGAAGGAATTTTATGGGCTTCACGGAATTTTTCTTCAACAATATTCCCGGGTACAATAAATTCCGGGCCGTCTCGATGATTCTTGTTATTGCACAGCTAACAATGCCTTTGCTTGCCATGCTCGCCATAAAAGAAATTGTAAAACGGCCGGGTGAAATAAAAGCGCAAATCAAAAAGTATTATGCGGCTTTTGGAATCACTGCGGGAATTTGTTTGCTGGTGTATATTATGCCTGCGAGCTTTGTAACGCCGGTAAGTCCGGAAGACAGCGTTAAAATGATCGACGGCATCAAAGGACAAGGGGCAACGCAGCAAGTGGCGGAAGATGTAGTAGCGAATTTAGAAACTGCTCGTCTTGCCATTGTAACATCCGATGCGATTCGCAGCTTTTTCTTTATTCTGCTTGCAGGCGGATTGCTTTTCCTTTACATCCGCAAGCCATTTAATAATATGGTGCTTGGCGGAGTATTATCATTGTTGGTGCTGGTTGATATGTGGGGCGTAAGTCATCGTTATATCGGCGATGAAAAAGGAAACAGCAATTATGAAAAGCCACGCAAAACAGAGGCTTCATTTGTAAAATCAAAAGCAGATGAGATGATATTGCAGGATCCTTCACCGGATTATCGCGTGTTGAATGTAGCAGTACAGACTTGGCAGGATGCATCAACTTCGTACTGGCATAAATCGATCGGCGGGTATCATGGCGCGAAGTTGAAACGTATGCAGGAATTGTATGAGCAGGTGATGGATGGTAATGTAAATGCGATCCGTTCAGGCTTAGGTGCTGCGACGAATGATTCAGCAATGCGTGAAGTGTTGTCGAAGCAGAATGCACTTAACATGCTCAATACAAAATACATTATCTACAACCCGGAAGGCGGTGTGCTTACCAATCGTTTTGCTTGTGGAAATGCATGGTTTGTGCAGCATGTAAAGACAGTTGCAAATGCGGATGAGGAATTAACTTCCATTAAAACATTCTCGCCGCGCGTTACTGCAATTGTAGATAAAACACAAATGGAGGCTGATCCTTCGTTGTCGGAATTCAAGCCAAAATATGACAGCACTGCGGTGATCTCACTTGTTTCTTATTCACCGAATATGCTGAAGTATGCATCGAACTCTTCGTCCGATCAGTTTGCGGTGTTCTCAGAAGTGTATTACGACAAAGGATGGAATGCTTATATAGATGGAAAACAAGTGCCGCATGTGCGCGCAGATTTTGTTCTTCGTGCGATGAAAGTTCCTGCGGGCAAACACGAGATTCAATTTAAATTTGAACCTTCCAGCTATTACTCTGGCGAAAAAATTGCGCTGACTGGTTCCATATTGCTATTCCTGTTTGTTGCAGGTGGCATTTATATGGATTTTAAAAAGAGAAAAGAAAACGCGAACCTGGCTGCATGAAGCGGGTACTGATCGTTACGTATTATTGGCCGCCGAGCGGTGGAGCAGGAGTGCAGCGATGGGTAAAGCTCAGTAAATATTTTGTGCGCCTGGGAATCATTCCATATATCGTAACTGTTGATCCGGCAAAAGCTTCTTATGCGTTGCGTGATGTGACTTTGCAGGATGATGTGGATTCTGCTGTAAGAATTTCATATACTTCCACGTTGGAACCGTATGGGATTTACAAAACACTCAGCCGCAAAAAAGAAATTCCATTTGCCGGATTTTCTAATGATGAAAAACAAAAGCTGAAATTTTCTCAAAAGTTTTCGCGTTTCATACGTGGAAATATGTTTTTACCTGATGCGCGTGTGGGCTGGAACCGTTATGCGTATAAAAAATGTTGTGAGCTGATTGAAAGTGAAAATATCGATGCGGTTATTACTACAAGTCCGCCGCACTCAACTCAACTCGTAGGATTAAAACTCAAGAAAAAATATAATCTTCCCTGGCTGGCTGACCTTCGTGATCCATGGACAGGGATTTATTATTACGATAAACTTTTTCTTACCCCGTTTTCAAAACGCCGTGATGGGCGAATGGAACGTGAAGTTCTTGAAAATGCCAGCGCGGTTGTAGTAGTCAGCAATGACATCCGCAAAAATCTGCTTGCCAAATCAACAAAATTAAAACCGGAAAACTTTCATGTTATTCCGAATGGTTTTGACCTGGAAGATTTTGATAAAATAGAACCGGAGCAAAGAGAAAATGATTTTATTATTTCTTATACCGGAACATTGACAAATGATTACCGGCTGGAAGGATTTCTCGAAGCAGTAACGAAATTGCTGAAGGAAAATAATTTTGTAAAGCTGCACATCACAGGAAGCATGCCAACAGGAATTAAAGAGAAGATTGAAAATGCAGCTCCCGGTAAAGTTCGTTTTAAAGCGCATGTAAGTCATGAAGAAGCTATCGCACAGATGAAAGCAGCGGATGTTTTGCTGTTGGTTATTCCGGACGCGCCGGGAAACAAAGGAATTCTTACAGGAAAATTATTTGAATACCTCGCAGCTGAACATCCTGTGCTTTGTATCGGACCTGTTGATGGTGATGCAGCAGAAATTATTCAAACATGCGAAGCAGGAAAAACGTTCAGCTATGAAGACGGAGCTGGAATGTTTTATTTTCTATTACAACAAATAGAAAGCAAAAAGAGTTCCGGAAAAACGATCGGAGGAAATTCCGAAATCATAAAAAAATTCAGCAGGGAAGGGCAAGCGAATGAAGTGCTTCGCATTTTGAAAAATATCCGCTGATCAGGCCGTAACGTTTGCAGAAGTAATGGCGCCGGCTTTTTTCAGAAATGCCGTGAGATTATTTATTACATCAGCACTCTCGCTAACCTGTGTACGCACTTGGTCAATGAGATAATTTCTTGTTGCATCTGAAGAATCGGCCATGTCGGAATATTTTGAATCACCGATTTCAATCGAAACCCGGAAATACTGATCTGGCGCCAGCATTTCTTTGCATTCATAGATCGTGCTTGCATTTACACTCTGCATCATCACATCACTGATACGGGTTGCCCAGCTTACAAGTCCGCCTTTTGCATAACGGGGTTTTGACATATCAAATTTATATGTTCCTGTTCCCAGTGAAAGCACGAAAATATCTTTAAAGCCAAAATCAACGGGTGTTTTATAATACGGATCAGTTCCGAATTTGCTGATTTCAGACACTGCCGCCATTCCCGGATTATTAATGTAAACACCACCATCAACACAAATCCGGTCTTTACAATCATAATGCATTTCATAAGCAGGAAAATAAGTCGGTGCTGCTGAAGTCGCCCGGCATACATCGTGCAGCGAAGCATCTGCAAAATCACCCTGTGTATAGCGCGATTTAAAAAATACCGGTTCATTATTTTTAAGATCATAAGAACAAGCCATGATCGGTACGGTACAGTTTTTCATTGTACGGTTGCCAAACATCTGAACCAATATTCTGTCGAGACCGTTCGGATTATAACCGGGTGCGAAAAGGCTGTCCACTTTACCAATGAGCTTCTGGTAAAGATCTTTCGCAGCAGGTGGAAAAATTTCTTTACCATGATTGATATACATGTCAGCAACATCCTGAAGATTGTAAAGTGGTTTTGTTCCGTCATCGCTGACAGAAAGTGCGCAAGCAATTAATCCGCCGGTGGAAGTTCCGGCAAGCAGATGAAACATATCCCGTATACGTTTTCCGGTAATGGCTTCGATTTTTTGCAGGATCAGAACAGGCACAATTCCGCGAAGGCCGCCGCCGTCCATGCTGAGGATTAAAAAAGGTTTTGACATGTTAAGGGAGAAGTGATGCTATTCATATTAAATTTAATTTATAAATATAATAAAATACCAGTATACCTCTAAAACGGTTGCTCAAGTTGGTGCACCTGCAACCTTTTGAGAGGTAAAATAATTGAGGCGTAAAATTAAAGTGAATTATTTTTTCTTGAATGAATTGATTGCGTTCACTGTAAATTCTGATAACACCAATCTTCCGCTGATGGCAGCACGTTCAAACAATAAAGTGTCCCAATGTTCTGTTCCCGACCATGCGATCTTTTTTAATTCTGCCATTGCATCCGGATTACTTGCGGAAAGTTTTTTGGCGAGCGCTGCCACTGCTTCATCCAGCAATGAGACGGTTGGATAAACATCTGCGTATAATCCTTTTTCTTTCGCCCAATTTGCATCGCGCCATTCTGTGGCATTGATTGCAAGGTTCGTAAATGCGGATGTTCCTGTTTTTCGTTCTACCGCCGGCCCGACAACAAAAGGTCCGATTCCAACAGCGAGTTCTGATAATTTCACAGAAGCGCCATCCGCAGCCAGCGTATAATCAGCCGCAGCAGCAAGTCCGACGCCGCCGCCAACTGCTTTTCCCTGTACGCGGGCGAGGACAAACTTCGGCGCAGTGCGCATTGCATTTATGACCAGCGCAAATCCTGAGAAGAATTTTTCACCTGTTGCAAGATCTTTTATACTGATCAGCTCATCGAAAGAGGCGCCTGCACAAAATGATTTTTCGCCTTCCGAACGCAGCACGATGACTTTTGCCTGCTCGTTTTTTCCCATCAGGGTAATTTCTTCCGCCAGCTTGCGTAAAAGTTCGCCGGGCATGGAATTACTTTGCGGATGGAAAAATGTGATAGAACCGATTCCATTTTCAATGGATGTGGTGATGTGACCGTTTTCTGACATGGCGCAAATTTAGCAATTACCGGGCACGCATTTAAAAGGGAGTTTCTGCATGGTATGCTTCATCTGCGTTTGAATATTCATTTTGTCTATGTAAATATACTTTCATAAAAAATGAAACAATTGCATATCTGCAAGAGAATAAAGTGCCTTAAATGATATAAAAATGACCGTTTTATAAACAAAAGAAACCCTGGAGGTGGGTGAGCGTAAAAGGTTTAGTACTTTTGGCTCAATACCCTACTGCATATATGATAACTGACAATGAAGTAAAGGAGCTGTTGCTTGACCCGCAGACAGACTGGTTTTACCTTGGCGAAATTGATGAGGACCTGATAAGCTCTTTTGTTTCAATGGTAGAAAGCCGCTCCGATTTTTTGCAGTTGCCGCGTCCCTCCCGCCGTCGTTTGATCAGTGCGGTGGTGGAATCATTACAGAATATTCAGAATAATACACCGCTGATCGCAAAACCACAGGCGGGTTCAGTTGTTTTTATGCAACGATACAAAGGCGGCGAATTTGGGTTGCTTTGTGGAAATATTATGCGCACATCCGAGGTGGAAGAACTTCGGCAAAAGCTGGATCAGATTAATGCTGCAGAACCGCACACATTGCGTGAAATGTATATGAAACAAATGGAAGTTTCGCTGGATAGCGGAAGCCGTACAAACGCCGGATTAGGATTGCTCGAAATTGCCCGTGCTGTTACCGGCCCTATTAAATATAAATTTCTGCCGTTGGAAGGCGGACATACTTTTTTTAGTGTTGAATTATTTTTGTCATTGAATTAAATGGAAAAGCTGCTCATCCATCCAACTAAAACAACACCTTCAATTGTTTTTGATGCTGATAAAGTTGAATTTAAAATTTCAGGAAGGTCTATCCCCGCTGATGCAACTGTTTTTTATTCGCAGGCCGATAAATGGGCTGAAAAATTTACAGCAATCTTTCATGAAGATGTTTTTTCAATTGATATTATTCTCGATCACCTGAATACAGGTTCGGTAAGATCGATCCTCACCATCCTTACACGTTTTATCCGCATGAAGGCGAGAGGAAAAACAATTAATATCAATTGGCATTATGAAGTTGAAGATGAAGATATCCGGGATAAAGGGGAAGAGATGTCATTAATTCTTGAGCATCCGTTCAATTTTATTTCTTTTAAAAATCCTGCTCTTTAAGAATTACGGAAGATAAATTTTAAAAGCCCCTTAACTATTTCTAAAGGCAAGCTTCACTATCTGCTTACAGTGTTTTCAGTTTTTCTTTAGCCTGCTCCATGTATTTTCCGGGTTTAGCTGCAATTTCATTTAAGATTTTTTTGGCTTCGTCGATTCGTTTAAGCTGGATCAATGCTTCTGCTTTTTTCCATTGCGCGTCCTGGTAATGCGGATGCGTGGGATTTTTCAAAACTTCATCATACAATGTAAGCGATGCCGTTGCCTGTCCGGCCGCGAGCATTTTATTTGCATTTTCATAAGAGAGATCCAACTCATGATCTGATGGCGATTTTGTAACAACAGTAATGGAATCGGTTGAATTCATACTATATCCACCGGAAGGAGCCGTATTGCCGCTTATAACCGAACCTGTTGATGATGGTGCTGACAATGTAATATTTGACGGCGTCATCGTTTGGGTTGCAGGTAAATTAGTGGTAGTAACCGGAACGTCTTCAGTGACAACCTGCTGATCTTTTGCGATAACTTTTTTATCTGCCTGGTTATTTTCTGCGCGGCTTGAATTGTTTTTTTCTTCAAGTTTAAGCTTGTTCGGCTGCTTTTGTTTTTCATTCCGCCCTTCTGCTTTGGAGGGCTTTTCTGTTTCTTTGGCATCAACAACATTTGCAAAATCATCTGCATCTCCATCACTATATTTATCCGCTTTAAAAGTTTCCTCAGGCGCAACAGGCCTTGGCGATTCCATTACTGACGCTACTGCTTCGTCCGCAGGTTGAACAACATATCCCTGATCCGCGGATGTTGTTTTTTCGGCCTTCTTACTTTCAAAAACGGTTCGTTTATCGGTTTCCTGCCTGAGCGAGTCTGAGTTAAAAGCCATTGCTGATTTATCCTGCACATCTTTTTCGGGTTGCAGGATCATGCTTATGCTGTCGCTTTTGTTGATTGCGGCCATTTTTGATTCAGACAAATCATCGGAATTTGAAAGCTTAAGAAACAAAGTTATGCCGAGGATCAATACTGCACCTGCTGCGATCGCATAATATTTCCTGTTTGGATTCAGTGTAATTATTTTCGACTCTTCTTTTTCATCTTTGTTATTTACCGGAATATATGTTGCAACTTTTTGACGGTCTTTAACTTTTCCCCAACCTTCCAGTGCATCGCTGCAGAATCCGCACGACAAAACATGCTTCTCTATAAAATGCATTTCAGAAGCCTTCAGCTTACCATCGATATAATCGAAAAGCTGCGACTCCGTGAGACATTTGTCTTCGGGAAGTAATTTGTATTTGTGTTGATCAGCCATGTTTACGCTTACTCATCAGTATTTTTAAATTTCTTTTTCCATTCTGAATAAAGCTTTTCACTTCATTCAATGTGAAACCTGTAATGTCAGAAACTTCTTTGTAACATTTCAATTCAAGGTAGAAGAGTTCAAGGCAACGGCGTTGATTTTCGCCGAGACCTTCAAGACTGTCTTCCATTTCTCTTAATTGATATTCGGTGTCTGTTATACCTTCAGGATGCCGCGGCGATTCACTTTCCATAAGGCCGCTCATATCTTTTTTTAATTCCGCATCATTCAGTCGTTTGCTTTTACGGCTTCGGATATACATCAGGCATTCGTTTTTCGCCACCGTATATAACCAGCCTTTAAACTGTTCAATGTTATGGCGGTGCAGGTCGCGCAGCAGTTTTTCAAATACCTGCATCTGAACATCCTGGCTTTCATCTTCATCGGCGAGGTATTTCATGCAAACCCCGAAAACAAGGTGGCGGTAGCGTGAAAAAAGCTCACCAATGCACAAGTTATCACCCGTTTCCTGGAACCGGTTGACCAACTCAGCATCTGTCATGCCTTTTATATGCGACGAAAATTCGACCACGTTTATTTTGCTAAAGTAAAGGAAAAGGAGCAAGCAATCCGCGGCGGCGGAAGGAAGCAGGCGGCAGAAAAAAAGGAGCGGTCAATCCGCGGAGGCGGAAGGTGTCAGGCGGCAGCAAAAAAAAGGAGCAGGCAATCCACCACGGCGGAGGGACGAGGGGACGGAAAAGAAAGGGCAGGAAAAAATAAAAAGGTGGAAATGGCAGCATTAGATATCGAAAGTTAATAGGACAAATTTGAGGACATTCAAATTTTGAATTGCACTTTTTCCTGCCGCTTGCTCCTTTTTTTCCTGCCCCTCGATTTCAAGAATAGTTCGCTCGATAAGCAGCATCAATTATCCGATCATCATCTTAAAACATCCGTTAGACGGAATTTTTTTTAGTCACACAATTGGATAACTTTGCCACTTATAAAGCGAACGGCGATTCAATGCGTTGGTAGTCAGAAGCTTTAGAATTCAAAAGCAGCCATCTCCCAACTTCGGCACAATTCGTGCAAATTGGTGGTTGTCTCAAAAACCTGATCTATGAAACGTTTCTTTACTCTCCTCTTAGTGTTAGCCGCAACATTAAATGTGGTGGCACAAACACCAGCCAACTCCCGCCGTCCGCTTTGGGTTGGATTAGATATGGGCGGAACCTGGCAAACAAGTGATATGAAAGCACGTGGCGGAATTGGCTGGAGTTTTACATTATCACGTTATTCCAAGCTTGATAAAACCGGTCCGCTTTATTTCGGCTGGCGATTTCGTTTCCTGGATGGCCGTAATTACGGTTACAATTATCATCGCTTATATGGAATAAGTGCTAATCCTGTTTTATCATCTGGTGCTACAAATTATGCTACACCAACAGCAAACAACGATGGTTATGTGTTCAGCAATTATAAAATGCGTTTTGATGAATTTGCTTACGAGCTGATCATCGGAAGCAACGGACTTCGCAAACACGGCGTATTGCTTTATGGTTTTGGCGGAATTGGCCTGACACATTGGAAAACCACCATTAACCAGCTTGATAATAATCTGCAGCGTTATGATTACTCTTCCATTGATATGGCGGTGAATGGAAATGATGATGCATTACGCGGCAACCTAGAAGATTTATGGCGGCTGGGAGATTATGAAACTGTTGCACAAGGCAGCACTTCTTCCGGTAAATGGAATTTCATGCCGAGTGCAGGTGTTGGTTTTGGTTACCAATGGTCGAATGCCGTTGCTATTGGTGTTGAACATCGCACTACCTGGGCATTGAATGATTTAATTGACGGTGTGAACCATAATCACACAGGTGAAAAAACACCTAACAATGATATTTATAATTACGACGGATTTTTTGTTCGCTGGACTTTTGGCGGTCATGGAAACAGCAGCTCAAATACAACCTACACATCACCACCACCTGCAAATCCGAATACTTATACACCGAATCCTACGCCGACCAATACGGTAGTAGTCACCAATCCGAATACCAATCCACCGAATACTAATCCGCCTACTAATCCACCGAACAATCAGCCTCAGGGTTATCCGCCTAATGTTCGTTTCATCACACCATCGGTGGAACCTTATACTGCGAATGTTGTTAACCAGCAATTAGTAGTGCGAGTTGAAAATGTTACTTCATCCGGCAATATTCGCTTGATGATCAACAACCAATACAGCACCGCATTCAGCTACAATCCATCTACGAACACAATGGTATTTTCACATACACTTCAGAATGGTGTGAACACTTACCAAGTGACCGGCACTAACCAGTTTGGCAGCGCTTCGGATGTGCAGACGATTTATTATAATACAACTACCACAGTTGTTACAGATCCAAATCCTGCACCGTCAGCTTTGCCACCGCAGGTTACAATTACCAATCCTTCTGCTGATCCATATACTTCGGCAGTACAAACTATGAATGTTACTGCGACAGTTTTAAATGTAACCACAGTAGCAGGTGTTCAGGTGCGTCGTAATGGAAGCCCGGTCACCAATTTCTCTTTTGATCCTTATACACACCAGGTAAATTTTGTTGCCAGCCTTCAAAACGGAAGTAACATGTATGAAGTAATCGGAACAAATAGTGTCGGCAGCGCTTCAGATCATACTACAATTAATTACAATCCGGTTGCACCTGTTCAGCCGCCGGTAGTAACGATCACAAGCCCGTCTTCATGTCCTTATTCGGTGAAAGCTTCTGCTTATACAATTACAGCAAATGTGACCAACGTAACAATGGCAAGCCAGGTAGCGATCATTTTCAATAATCAGCCTGTTGTCACTTTCAATTTTGTGAACATGGGCTCTTATGCACAGGTAAGCTTTCCTGTGACATTGAATCAGGGTTCAAATCCGTTTACTATCACCGGAACAAATGCTGGCGGAAGCAATTCGAAGTCATGCGACATTAATTATAAAGTAACAACTGCGCCGGTAGCATTGCCGCCCGTTGTAAACATCAATGTTCCTGCTGCAAATCCATTTAACACAACTATTGCTTCATGTGCTTTGAGCGCCCAGGTATTGAATGTTACTGCTGCAAATCAGATTACAGTTAGAAAAGGAAATCAGAATGTGACATTCAATTATAATGCGAATGCTAACCTTGTCACATTTACCGCAGCACTTTTACCGGGCACCAATGTTTATACGGTGACTGCTACAAATGCTGTTGGTGCTGCAAGTGATAACACCACGATTATTTACACTGTAGCTACGTCAACTGTTGTTGTTCGTCCGCCATCGGGTAATCCGAATACCAACTCAGATCCTGTTGGACCGCCAACCGGAAATGACCCGCAGGATCCGAATCCACAAGACCCGAACACCGGAAACCCAAATACAAATGATACCCCTGTTGGTCCTCCCGGTGGAAATGGCCCGCAAAATCCGGGAACACCACCTTCGATCACTTTGATTTCGCCTTCTTCGCAAAATTCGAATGCAGCTTCACAGACGCAATTGATTACCATGAATGTGTTCGAAGCAAGTTCTATCAGTGAAATTACAGTGCGTGTAAATAATGCGGTGGTTGGCAGTGCAATTTATAATGCTGCAACACACCTGCTTTCATTCACTGCAACCTTTGTTGGCGGAGCGAATACGATCCAGGTAAGTGTTCAGACTGCTAACGGGAATGCAAGCACATCATTGACGGTTACCTATACTGCGAATATTCGTACAGGTGGCGGCAACACTCCGGCAGGGGGAAACAGGAATGGCGGTTCAACAACAACTCCGAAATCGACGCCAAGAACATCGTCTTCAAAACCGGAGACAACAACAACAAAACCTGCTACGGCAACAACAACAACTCCTGCTACAACAACTCCTGCTACAACAACTCCTGCTACTACCGCAGAAACAAAACCGGAGACAACTCCTTCACGTACTCCTGCAACAACGACCACAACAAAACCAGAACCAACACCGTCCAAACCCCGTTAACATCCCGATTACAATAGGCGAGGCGTCCCGTTTTTAAAACAGGACGCCTCTGTCGTTTAAGTCAATCCAGGGAATGAAAACTATCCGTAAACAACCAATCCGGATTTTTTCAGCGATGAATTGCCTGAACCGATATGCTACTATTCACCGCGTGAAAATTCATCGGGATTAATTTGTGCATCAACCATGAAGTAGGCAACAATCCCGGGAATAGTTATTGCAGTAACGCAAAGAATGATTCGTAATGTCATACTACGAATTTATTTCATAACGGGAAAAGAAAAATGTGAAATGAATAAGTGAAGACTAATCCTGAAAATGTGAATGCCTTTTAGTGATTAACGTTGCAATGAAATTCATTATCCAAGACCTAATGCACGAAGCAGGTCTTCTTTTTTGCGGACAGAAACGGGAACATGTGTATTGTCGTCCATTAATGCATAACCGCCATCCTGCTTGATAAATTCTTTGAGATGTTCAAGGTTGATCAGGTGCGAATGATGAACGCGCACAAATCCACTTGTTTCCAGCAGATCTTCGTATTCCTTCAGTGTTTTGGTAACTACAATCTGCTTTCCTCCTTTGAGAAAGAAGGTGGTGTAATTTCTTTCCGATTCGCAGCGGATAATGTCGGCGATGTTAATGACTTGTACTTTATCCGCGCTGTTGAGTGCAAGTCGTTTGATTGCGCCGGGTGCAGACGGACGAAGATGTTCGGTAAGCAGCTTGATATTTTCGCTGATGGATTGTTTTTTTCTTTCCTGCGTAAGTTTTTCAACTGCCGCAACCAATTCATCCGGATCAACAGGCTTGAGTAGATAGTCGAGCGCGGAGAACTTGATTGCACGGATGCCGTAATTATCATTGCCGGTGGTGAAAATGACTTTCGTTTCTGTTTCGCCTAATTGTTCGAGCAAACCGAATCCATCGCCGTCGCCAAGCTGAATATCGAGGAAAACAACATCCGGTTTTAATTCGCGCAGAACTTTTAATCCTTCGGCCATGCTGCCTGCCTGTGCAAGCAAATGCACATCAGGACACCAGCGTTTTAAATCGGCAGATAAACTTTCTCGTGCTTCGGGGGAATCGTCAACTATTACGGCTTTGATCATGGGAGAAGATTATGAATTACGATTGTTTGATTGTGATCCTTGTATTATTTCGCTTTACTAATTTACCGAAAGATACAAGCTCAAGCCCTGTTGATTGAGCAATTGATAGGAAATCTTTTTCAAAACCATTTTCTACAGCAACTAATAATCCGCCGCTGGTTTGCGGATCGCATAGCACGCCGAGACTTTCCACTTCAATTCCTTCGATTCCCTGGTAATAGCCGCTCCAGTTTCTTGTTGTTGCGCCGGGCATGCAATTTTCATCGATCAGTTTTTTCAATTCAGGAAGCACAGGAATCTTATCAAAATAAATTTCAGCCGACAAATCACTTCCGTCGATCATTTCACCGAGATGCCCGAGCAATCCGAAACCCGTAACATCCGTCATCGCTTTTACATAGGGAAGCGTGCCGAATAATTCACCGGGTTTATTTAACTGCAGCATTGTATCAATAGCAAGCTGCATTTCTTCTTTGGAAATTTTCCCTAGCTTCCATGCGGTTGATAATAATCCAACGCCAAGTGGTTTGGTGAGGAACAAGGAACAGCCTGCTGTCGCGGAAGAATTTTTTTTCAGGTTTTTGATTTCAATTTCCCCGGTAACTGCAAGTCCGAAGATCGGTTCAGGATTGTCAATTGTATGTCCCCCGGCAAGAAGAATTCCAGCCTCCGCACAAACTGCTCTCGCTCCTTCTAAAACTCGTGCTGCAATTTCTGCCGGAATTTTTTCCACCGGCCAACCGAGAATTGCAATTGCCATTAATGGTTTTCCGCCCATCGCATACACATCGCTGATTGCATTTACGGATGCAATTCTTCCGAAATCAAAAGCATCATCTACAATTGGCATAAAAAAATCTGTCGTGCTGATGATCGCTCTTCCGTTGCCGATATCATAAACAGCAGCATCATCTTTTTTATCATTACCAACCAGCAGTCGCGGATCATTCGCAGCAGGAACATCGGTTTTTAAAATTTTGTCGAGGACCGCGGGAGCGATTTTACAGCCGCAACCGGCGCCGTGACTGAATTGAGTGAGCTTTATTTCTTCCATAAGGGACCGGGTGATTTAATGTCCGCCGCGACGGAGGATGACTGGGTGATTAAATTTGCTAATATCAAATGCGCATTTTTTTCCGGATCGCCGGTTTCGGATTCGATGAATGTTACTCCTTCATAATTTCTTGTGCTTTGCGGGAAGTCGTAGGCTTTATCGTAATAATGAAGTGTGATCCTTACGACTTCGGCAAGATCACCGCTTTCTAATGATTCGATGGCTTGTTTAGTGGCTAATCCGCCGAGACGTTTTTGAATTCGCAGGA
Organism: Bacteroidia bacterium; assembly: GCA_039918435.1. GTDB lineage: Bacteria > Bacteroidota > Bacteroidia > Palsa-965 > Palsa-965. The sequence continues at coordinate 25,066 of JBDSHN010000137.1, forward strand.
TTGCTTCGGCTAAAATTTCTTTCGGGAAGCTGCCGTAATCTTTTACCAAACGCTGAACGCGTACTTCAAATGGCAGGCGAATTCGATAACAGGGTGCAGCAATTTTCATCTCCCAAATGGGAGCAGGAATAAACACACGGCCAATACTTCTTGATTCATCTTCAATCCAGATGCGTCGCGAAGAATCCATTTTTTGAAGCGCCGCGAAAAGATTATTCTCAAACTGTTCAGGTTTCGGCTGTTCCGATTGCCCGATCGAACCGAACGAGGAGCCACGGTGACAAGCCAGCTCTTCCAGATCAATGATCTGTTCTCCTTCTTTTGCCAACGCCTGCAGGATTTCCGTTTTGCCCGAGCCGGTTTCGCCACCTATCACATGAAAATCAAATTGGACTGCAAAACCCTCCAAAATATGGCTCCGGAATGATTTATAGCCGCCTTTTAACACCCAGGTTTTCAATCCGGACATTTCAAAAAGCCAGGCCATGGAGCCACTTCTCATGCCGCCACGCCAGCAATGAACCAAAATCCGACCCTCTGAAGCGATTTTTTTAGCCTCCCGCACAAAATCTGCCATTTTCGGCCCCACAAATTCCAATCCGCGAAGAACAGCCGGTTCCTTGCCTGATTGTTTGTAAATCGTGCCGACATCTGCCCGTTCTTCATTGGTAAAAAGGGGCATATTGATCGCACCCGGAATATGTCCGGAAAGGAATTCGCCGGGGGAACGCACGTCCAAAACAGGCACATTTTGTGCAGTTTCAAGGAAGTTGGATATGGATAATGATTCCGGCAATTGATTTTATTTGGAGTTGATTTAAAGAAAAACCTTATATTTGCAGCCTCAAAAATAAACAATAGCTAGATGGCAAATCATAAATCTTCCCTGAAACGTATCCGTTCTAACGATGCTAAACGTGTCGTAAACCGTTACCAGGCGAAATCAACCCGTACCGTGCTGAAAAAGCTACGCGAGGAAAAAGACGTTAAAGTAGCTGCAACCGCGCTTCCGAAAGTTATTTCAATGCTGGATAAACTGGCTAAGAAAAAAGTAATCCATAAGAACAAAGCTTCCAACATTAAATCAAAGCTTACAAAGCACGTTGCCAAACTTGGCAAATAAGCTTTAAAAGTTCCTTTTTACTATTCAGCACTGCTTTTAATTAGGCAGTGCTTTTTTTGTTTATGATAACACATACATGTTCGCGGCAGAAACACTGGCTGAGCCACATTCTAATAACCATCTATATGTACGCACCATTAAAATTATCGATCAAAGCATGGGCTGAAGATGATCGCCCCAGGGAAAAACTCATTCTGAAAGGCCGGAGCTTCCTTTCAGATGCAGAGTTGATTGCTATCCTGATCAGCACAGGAAACAGGAATGAATCAGCAGTGGATCTTGCCAAGCGAATTCTGCAGGCAGCAGATAATAACCTGGAGAAACTTTCCAGAATGGACATTGCTGAATTAAAAAAGTTTTCGGGAATGGGCGAAGCAAAAGCCTTGAGTATTATTGCTGCGCTTGAATTAGGCAGGCGGCGAAATTCTACCGTATCAGATTCCACATCTATGAAAATCACTTCAAGCGCAGATGCTTACAGGATTATCCGCCCCGAACTCGACGATCTGCAGCACGAGGAATTTTACATTATGCTCCTGAACCGTTCCAATGTAGTGACACGGAAAGAGCAGGTAAGCCGCGGAGGAATGAATTCGACGGTCGTAGACCCGAAAATCATATTTAAAATTGCTGTTACGAATGGCGCGAGCGGAATTGTGCTGGCGCATAATCATCCTTCAGGCGCGGTTAAGCCCAGCGAACAGGATATTCGGCTGACTAAAAAACTCAAAGAAGTGGCAGAGTTGCTTGATATGGGTTTATTAGACCATATTATCGTGGGAGCGAATACATATTTTAGCTTTGCAGACGAAGGATTGGTTTGATCGGTCATTTATTTTATGCTTCATATTTTAACTGTTATAGGTGCACGCCCTCAAATAATTAAAGCAGCCGCTTTGAGCAGGGCAATCCGTGCGCATTTTCAGGGGCAGCTGAAAGAAACGATTGTGCATACCGGCCAGCATTATGACGAAAATATGTCGCAGGTGTTTTTTGAAGAGCTTCTTATTCCTTCGCCGGATTATAATCTTCAGATTGGCTCGCAGGAACGAGAAGTGCAGATAAAAATGATGGTGGAGGCATTGGAAGAACTCATCCTGCTTGAAAAACCAGGGGCAATACTGGTTTATGGCGATACAAATTCTACCAAAGCGGGCGCGGAAGCCGGAAAAAAATTAAATATTCCTGTCGTTCATATT
>JBDSHN010000138.1:0-82768 GCA_039918435.1 Bacteroidia bacterium
CTTTGAGTCGGGCAATTCGTACGCGCTTTTCAGAACAGATCAAAGAAACGATCGTTCATACCGGGCAACATTACGATGAGAATATGTCGCAGGTGTTTTTTGATGAACTGCAAATTCCGCAACCCGATTATAATTTAAATATTGGTACGGGTGAACGGGAACCTCAAATACAAAAAATGGTTTCAGCGCTTGAAGAATTATTGCTTCGGGAAAAACCGAATGCGATACTTGTTTACGGCGATACGAATTCCACCAAAGCAGGAGCGGAGGCAGGAAAAAATCTGAAAATTCCTGTTGTTCATATTGAAGCGGGAATGCGTTCTTTTAATCTGGATATGCCGGAAGAAATTAACCGTGTGTACTGCGACCAGGTTTCATCGCTTTTATTTTCTCCTACAAAAACCGGGATTGAAAATCTTGCGAAAGAAAAGATCACCAAAGGTGTTTATCATTGCGGGGACGTGATGTATGATAACAGCTTGTTTTTCGCTGCTAAGAGTGAAAATAAATCAGCAAATATTATTTTACCACCAGATTATTTTCTTGCAACAGTTCACCGCGATTTCAATACAGATAATTTAAACCGCCTTGCAGAAATTTTCGAAACGTTTGAACAAATTTCCGAAGAATATAAAACCCCAATCCTTATTCCGCTTCACCCGAGAACAAAAAAACAACTCGCACTTCTGCATGAACTGGAAAAGCGGATTAATGCATCTGAAACTATTCGCCTTCTTCCACCGGCTTCTTTCCTTGAGATGATCCGGCTTGAAAAAAATGCTTCATTGATTCTTACCGATTCTGGCGGCGTTCAAAAAGAGGCATTTTATTTTCAAAAGCCATGTGTGATCCTTCGTCCGGAAACGGAATGGGTGGAATTAGTGGAATGCGGCGCGGCTATATTGACGGGTTCTGATACCGGTAAAATACGGGAAGCCGTGCATACGTTATTGCGCAGGAAGATCAGCTATCCCGCAATTTTTGGCGATGGACATGCTGCGGAATTTATTTGTTCGAAAATGATTAGCGATCTTGTGCACGAATGAGGAATATTTTAGTCTATACGCACAAGCTCACCAACCGCAGCAGGTATATGTTCCGGTTGTATTTTGTTGAACTGTTGGGGCTGGAATTAAAAATAACCGACAATGCGGAAGAATTTGCAGCTGCCGAAGGTGCGAAGGTCAGCTATACACAGCACCCTCTCAAAGACGAATTGTTTTTTTATTCCCGCAACCTTCTTTTTGAAACAGGCATCAGCGAGCAAAATATTTCAGTATTCGTCTCAGAAGGAAATCCGGTTTTTTTTGCAACAGGTAAAACATCTGTATTTCCTTTCGATCCTTTTGCCTGTGGATTTTATCTCATCAGCCGATACGAAGAATATCTGCCACACATCCGTGATTCAAATGACCGCTTCGACGCGCATAACAGTCTTGCATACGAACATAAATTCCTGGACAAGCCTGTTATTAATGAATGGGCATTGATGATCCGTAAAAGACTGGAAGAAAAATACCCTGCATTAAAATTTGCATCACGCCAGTATCGTTTCGAACCGACGATTGATATCGACAATGCTTATGCTTACCGGCAGAAAGGTTTTATGCGCACTGTGGGCGGTTATGCAAAAGCATTCATCAACCTGGATTTCGAAGATGCACGGAAGCGGACACGTGTGCTTGCCGGATTTCAGCGCGATCCATACGATACGTATAATTATCAGCTGGAATTGCAGAAAAAATATTCGCTTAAACCGGTTTACTTTTTCCTGGTCGGCGATTATGGTGTGAATGATAAAAATCTTTCCACCCAAAACCGCCGCTTCCGTGAATTGATCCGTCATATTTCTGATTACGCGGATGTAGGCGTTCATCCCTCGTATGGTTCAAACACTGATCCTTCACGATTACAAGTGGAAATTTCCCGCCTGAAAAATATTCTTCACCGCGATATTACAAGAAGCCGGCAGCATTTCCTGATGTTGAAATTTCCTAACACGTATCGAAATCTTCTTGATCGTGATATTACGGATGATTATTCAATGGGTTTTGCAAATGAAATCGGTTTCCGCGCCAGCATCTGTACACCATTTAATTTTTACGATCTTGATCATGAATCAGAAACTGCATTACGGATTCATCCTTTCGCCGCAATGGACGCAACATTAAATCTGTATATGCATTTATCACCTGAAGAAGCAACAGAAAAAGTAAAAGCCTTGATCGCAACAACACGAAAAGTAAACGGTGTATTTTCTACCCTCTGGCATAATGATACGCTCGGAGATTCAAAACAATGGAAAGGCTGGAAAAAAGTGTATGAAGACATCGTGGAGGAAGCTTGTAAATAGGGTACGATCCGCCGCGGCGGAACGAATAATGATGAATAGTTACGAATGATTGAGTTTCCTGACTATTCGGTTCAAATTCTTACTCCACCACAAAAATGATAAAATATCACCGAAGCCATGAAATTGACCGTGAACGATGGGATGAATGCATCCGTAAATCGTTCAACGGAATCATTTATGCGTATTCGTGGTATCTTGATGTGGTTTGTCCCGGCTGGGAAGCGTTGATTGAGGACGGATATAAAAGCGTGATGCCGCTTACGGCAGGAAAAAAAATGGGATTTCGTTATTTGTTCCCGCCGTTTTTTGTGCAGCAGCTTGGCGTTTTTTCTGTGAATAAATTAACGGCGGAAGATGTTCTTACATTTTTAAAAACGGTTCCTGCTGAATTCCGTTATGCTGAAATCAATCTCAATACATTTAATAAAGTTGTCGGCAATGCGTTTGATTTTCGTCCGAATCTCACGCACGAGCTTGACCTTATAGAATCGCATGAAATTTTGAAGAAAGCATATTCTGATAATGCAAAGCGCAACCTGAAAAAAGCGGAACAGCATAATCTCGTACTTACGGATACGCCATCGCGAGAAGCGATCATTACACTTTTCAGGAAGGGCAGGGGTGAAGATGTGAAAGCACTGCAGGAACCTCAGTATGATGTGTTGCGCAAATTATTGCAGGCGTTGGATGCACGCGGAAGATTGCATTCGCGCGGCGTGCTTGATGCAGAAGGAAATTTGCTGGCCGGCGCTTTTTTTATTGATGCAAATGGAAAAGTAATTTTTCTTTTTTCCGGTCTAAGCGAAAAAGGCAGGGAAACCGGTTCGATGTTTTATCTCATTGATTCCTTTATTTCCGCCAATGCACAGAAAAACCTGGTGCTCGATTTTGAAGGCAGCAATGATCCGCAGCTTGCCCGTTTCTATAGAGGATTCGGCGCCAAAGAATGCGTATATTTGCAGGCGCGATTTAACCATCTTCCCTGGTACATAAAATGGTATAAAACTTAAGACGCAAAAAAAAGAAAATTCGTTTTATGATCAATGATCTCAGCAAACAATCGTCAGTACTGAACATGTATATGGCGGAATTACGTGATATTAATGTTCAGACCGACAGCATGCGTTTCCGCACCAATGTGGAACGCATCGGTGCAATTATGGCTTATGAGATCAGCAAAAAGCTGGAGTATGTTTCCAAGGAAGTAATTACACCGCTCGGAATTGCGCAGGTTCCTGTGTTGAAAGAGCAACCTGTAATTGCAACCATTCTTCGTGCCGGACTTCCGCTTCATAACGGAATGCTCAGCGTTCTCGATAAAGCGGAGAATGCTTTTATATCTGCTTTCCGTCATCATCATAAGGATGGCACATTTGAAGTACATGTTGATTACATGGCTTGTCCGGATCTTGAAGGAAAAGAATTGATCCTTTGCGATCCGATGCTTGCAACCGGAACTTCAATGGTGCTTACTTACCAAGCATTGCTGCGCCGTGGAAAGCCAAAACATATTCATATTGTTTCTGTCGTTTCCAGCATGTTCGGCATTGATTATGTAAGAAAAAATCTTCCTGAAAATTGCAGCATCTGGACCTGCGCAGTCGACGAAGAATTAACAGCTCAATCTTATATCGTTCCCGGACTGGGTGATGCAGGCGACCTTGCTTATGGTGTAAAGCTTTAGTAAATGAATGAAATTGACATTAAACATTGGCTGGAGGTTTTGGAGGTTGGGCTGATAGCAAGCGTCAAATTTCTTTTAGCACCATTTGAAGCAGAACGTTACCAATTTACTTTTTGGGAGTCATTCGCTGTTACTACTATCGGTGGTATTATCGGCGTTTTTGCATTTTATTATGCAGGAACTAAAATTGCAGCGTGGTGGAGGCATTCTGTTGCGCTGGTAAAATCTGTTTTTTCGAAAAAATCTGTTGAAACGCTGGAGCAAAAAATTCCGAAAAGAATTACACGCGGCAGAAGATTTATTATCAAGGTCAAAAATAATTTTGGTCTCGTCGGTGTTGCTTTTGTTACGCCGTGCATTATTTCCATTCCCATCGGTACAATGATTGGAGGCAATTTTTATAAAAAGAGGAAAGGTGTTTTGCTTTATTTTATTGCATCGGTAATTCTCTGGTCATTTATTCTGAATGGGCTTGCACAATACCTTGCGTTATCACAATACATTCCTACACAACATTAAAGATGTCTTCTTACCGTCATTTGTTTTTTGATCTTGACCGCACATTGTGGGACATGGAACGGAATGCAAGAGAAACGCTTGCTGAATTATTTGATCAATATGGATTGCAGGCAAGAGGAATTGAATCATCAGAAATATTTATTGAACATTACAATCGTTATAATGACTTGTTGTGGGATCGCTACAGGAGAAAATTGATTGATAAAGCAACATTGCGTGCGCTGCGTTTCAAACAGACGCTGGCACATTTAGGTGTACATGATAATAAATTGGCTGATCAATTTGATCTTGATTATATTTCAGAAGCGCCGAAGAAAAAAAATCTTGTTCCCGGCACACTGGAGCTGCTCGATAAGCTGAAGGATAATTTTCAGCTGCATATTATTACCAACGGTTTTCCAGAAGTGCAGCATAACAAAATTGCGAATGGTGGTTTGCAGCAATATTTTGATATAATTATCACATCAGAAGGTTGTGGCTACTCAAAACCTGATCACCGCATTTACAAACACGCATTAAAAAAATCAGGCAGCAAAAAAGAAGAGGCGTTGATGATCGGAGATGATTTGCTGGTAGATATTATCGGTGCAAGAGATGCAGGCTGGCACCAGGTGTTTTTTAATCCTGCCAAAGGTGCGCATGGTGAAGAAGTAACCTATGAAATTTCTGAGCTGAGTGAAATATCCGGAATAGTTTTTCCTCAGCCCAAATGACTACAATAAATTTAAGAACAGAAATTGACGCATCGATTAATGTGTGTTTTGATCTCGCGCGTGATATTGATGTACATATTCGCTCTACCGGAAAAACAAATGAAAAAGCAATCGCCGGAAGATTAAAAGGGCTTTGCGAAAAAGGCGATACTATTACCTGGGAAGCAAAACATTTTGTTATCACGCAGCAACTTTCTGTGGAAATAACAAGGTTGGAGAAACCATTTTTTTTTGAAGACCGCATGTTAAAAGGGGCATTTAAAAGCATGCGTCATGAACATCATTTTGAAGAGCTGAATGGCTGCACAATCATGAAAGACCATTTTGAATATGAAGTTCCGTATTCGGTATTCGGAAGGCTGTTTAATATATTCGTGCTCAAGTCGTACATGACACGTTTTCTTCTGGCCCGGAATAAAATATTGAAATCGCTTGCTGAAAATCGTTCTGCCGATTAATTATAATATGGTCACAGAAGAAACTTTTCGTGAGTTGGCACTTTCATTTCCTGGCGTGGCTGAGCTTCCGCATTTCGAAAAAATATCATTCAGGGCGGCAAACAAAAAAATATTTGCAACACTTGATGTAGAAAACAAGCGCGTCTGCCTGATGCTTTCTGCTGTTGATCAATCTGTCTTTTGCGCATTTGATAAAGCCGTCATTTATCCTGTTCCGGATAAATGGGGCAAATCGGGTGCGACATTCGTAGAATTAAAAACAGTACGTAAATCAACGCTGAAAGATGCGATGACGCAGGCGCATGCAAAGGTTATGGCTAAGCAAGTGAAGAAGAAAAATTAACCGTAAGAACCATTGCAACATAGCTCGGGCATAAAAAAAGAGCCTCCATTTCTGAAAACTCTTCCTGGTAATTTAAAATAGCTGACTATTGTGGTGTCGCCGGTTTTGGTTCAGCAGCTTTTTCTTTGTCTTTGCAGCATCCGCCTTTTTTCTCGCCGTCTTTCGAGCAACAAGCATCTTTAGATTTCTTTTCTTTCTTCGACTTCTTTTTCTTTTCGTCATCGTTTTTCACGGCAACGATTACTGTTTTGCCAGTCAAAGAATTAATTGTGGTAGCAGAAACGCTTCCGAACATTCCAGCCAAAGCAAGGATGAGAACTAATTTTTTCATTTGTAGTATGTTTAGGTTAATGATTTGCGTAAAACAAATATAAGGAAAAGCTGACTGATTAAATGTGATTGGTCAGTGGTAGTTGTTAAAAAAGGTGATAAGAAAAAGGGAATGATAAGATTACGCTGGATTACCAATTACAATCAACTCTTCTTGAAGGGGCAGTCAAAAAAAGAGCAGGCGGCAGGAATGTTTTTTTACCAATCACCTTATTCAGTAAAAGTCGCAATCGCAGTTTCTCCGCCGCGCACGATTGTATTCAACGGAACATTCACTTTCGTGCCGATCGGAAGGTAAACATCCACACGCGATCCGAATTTGATGAATCCCATCTCTCCGCCCTGAATTGCTTTGTCGCCAACTTTGGAATAATGCACAATGCGTTTTGCAAGTGCGCCTGCAACCTGGCGGAATAAAACTTCACGCCCTTTTTCATCTTTAACAACAACAGTTGTGCGTTCATTGTCGGTCGATGATTTCGGATGCCATGCAACAAGATAAAGTCCTGCATGATATTTTACATAGGTAACAATTCCGCCTATCGGGTAGCGGTTGACATGCACATTTAAGGGCGACATGAAAATTGATACCTGGAGTCGTTTTCCATGAAAATATTCCGGCTCTTCTACTTCTTCAACAACAACAACTTTTCCATCTGCAGGTGCAATAATATGCTCTGCATTCAAAGTGGTATTCCTTGGCGGATTACGGAAAAATTGAAGGATGATATAAAGCAGGAAAACCGAAAGCGCAACAATCAGTCCACTCCAGATACTGAAACCCGGAAAAATCAGGTACATGCCAATATTCATTACTGCAACGAGAATAAATGTCATTGCAATTGTTTGTCGGCCTTCGCGGTGAAATTTCATTTGTATTGGGAAGTTTTAGGGTGCAAATATAAAAGAAAAGGAGCAGGAAAGGAGGCGGCAGGCGGCAGACATTTAATGAAAGAATTTATGGCGAATGCTGATTTTTTTCCTGTCTCCTTTTGCCAGCTCCTGATTTTTCAAAGGCAATCCACAATCACCTGGCAAGCTTCCCTCAAAACATCCTCATTAATATTTAAAGGAGGCGCAATTCGTAACGCATGATCACAAAATACAAACCAGTCGGTGATGATGCCTTTTGTGATGCATTGCTGAATGACAGCCTGTACTTTTTGCGCATCATCCAAAACAACTGCATACAATAATCCTTTGCCGCGCACTTCTTTTATTGCAGGATGTTTGAATGTTTCAAGAATTATTTTTTCGCGTTCTTCGATTCCATCCAGCAGGTTTTCTTCCATGATGGTTTCAATTGTTGCAAGAGCGGCTGCGCAACAAACGGCATTTCCTCCGAAGGTTGTGATATGACCGAGCACCGGAGTTTCTGTAAGCAGCTGCATATTCTCACGTGAAGAAACAAATGCACCAATCGGCATTCCGCCACCTAAACCTTTTGCGAAAACAATAATATCAGGAATAGCATTCGTGTGTTCAAAGCCGAACATTTTTCCTGTCCTGCCAAAACCAGTTTGAATTTCATCAACTATCAGAAGTGTTCCGGTTTCATCACAACGTTTACGAAGCGCTTCAAGAAAACCAGGCGAAGGAATAATTGCACCAGCTTCACCTTGCACGGGTTCTACTACCACACATGCAACTGTTGCAGTGATCTTTTTCAGATCGTCAACACTATTATAACGCAGCAATGAAGTTCCGGGAAGCAGCGGACGATAAGCAGTTTTAAAAAATTCGCTGCCCATAATGCTGAGTGCGCCATGTGTGCTTCCATGGTATGCATTTTCAAACGACATCATTTCACTGCGGCCTGTAATGCGTTTGGCAAGCTTCAATGCACCTTCAATTGCTTCTGCACCTGAATTTGTAAAATAAACTGAATTCAAAGTAGGAGGAAGCAGCTGCGCTATTTTTTCGGCGAGTTTTACCTGTGGCGCAAGGATATATTCGCCATACACCATCACGTGCATGTATTTCTCTAGCTGTGCATGAATTGCTTTTATCACTCTCGGATGACGATGGCCGATATTACTTACGGAAATTCCGGATATAAGATCTGTGTATTTTTTTTCATCGACATCAAAAAGAAAATCACCTTCCGCACGGATTATTTCCAGTCCAAGTGGCGAAGGACTTGTCTGTGCTACGTGATTGAGAAATAATTGGCGCTGGGAGATCATGGATGCAAAAGTAAGCAGTTAGATGTAGTAGAAAACTCCGGCATTGAATAAGGTTTTACCTTTTACGGCTGTTGCGTCTTTTGTTTACGTTTTTGCAGGAATATTCTGATTTCCATTTACAGGTTATAAGGAATTCCGTATCTTTCTTGTAATTAAAGTGCTCAGATTCAATAGGCAATGAAGTGCGGTAAATTTTTATTTTTAACAACTTCTTTTTTATTACTCACGCTTTTGCTCCCCTCGCAGAACAAAGGCATCGCCATTCCCAATCCTGAATTACCCGGACTGAAATTCGAAGAGAATAAAAATCAATTTGATTCGCGGGTGCTGTACCAGTCGGAGCTGGCAAACGGTGCAAAAGTTTTTCTCGAAAAAAATTGTTTCACTTATTTATTCTGGAATACAGAGCAGGCCGCGAACATGCGTCATCCGCACGATTCAGCAGCTTACAGATTGAATGGAAATAAGCTGGATTTCCATGCTTTCAGAGCAGAATTCTTAGGCGCAAATCCGGACCCTTATGTTACTGCGCAGTATCCTGCTGCATATTATAGGAATTACTTTATCGGTAACGATCAAAGTAAATGGGCGAGCGATGTAAAATTATACGAAGAGGTAAATTATTCAGAACTATATCCGTCTGTTGATCTCCGTGTTTATAATAAGAACGCACAGATAGAATATGATTTTGTAGTGAATGATGGTGGTGATGCAAATGCAATTCGTATTCAATATTCCGGGGCAGATAAAGTATATGTCGAGAATGGAAATTTGCTCGTTCGTACAAGTCTTGGAATTATTACAGAACAAAAACCGCAAGCTTTTCAAATGATCGACGGAAGAGAAGTGGAAATACGTTGCTCATTCCATATTGAAGGAACAATTGTAAGTTTTAATTTCCCTGATGGATACGACCATTCTGTTCAGCTTATCATAGATCCTACTTTGATCGTTTCTACTTTCAGCGGTTCAACCGGAGACAATTGGGGGATGACTGCAACTTATGATAATGCAGGGAATATTTATGCAGGCGGAGTGAATCTTGCTACAGGTTATCCTGTCACTGTTGGCGCTTATCAAACCACTTATGCAGGAGGCGGCTCTGGCGGAAATAATTTTCCATACGATGTTACAATTTCTAAATTTAATCCGGCAGGTTCAGCTCTATTATATGCAACCTATCTCGGGGGAAGTGATAATGAACAACCGAACAGCATTGTTGTTGATGTGAATAATAATTTATGCATCATCGGAAGAACTTATTCATCCAATTTTCCTGTCACACCAGGTGCTTATGATGCAAGCTTTAATGGAGGCGCGGATATTTTTGTTACGAAACTGAATCCTTTAGGCAATGCGTTGGTTGGCTCCACCTATGTGGGCGGAATAGGAGATGATGCAGTTAATATTGACGCAAATCTTTTCGCTTTCTCTTCTTTGAAATTTAATTATGGCGATGATGGACGAAGTGATATTAATACTGACAATGCCGGTAATTGCTATATTGTTTCCAGTACACAGTCTGCAAATTTTCCTACTACACCCGGAGCTTATCAAACAACTTTCGGAGGCGGATTGCAGGATGGTTGCGTTTTTAAATTAAATGCAACATTATCATCCATGGTATTCAGCACCTTTATCGGAGGTAATGCTGATGATGCTGTCTATTCTATCGGATTAAATACCGCAAATGAAATTTATGTTTCCGGAGGTACGAATAGTGGAAATTTTCCCACTACTGCGGGTTCCTTGCATCCTGCGTTTATGGGTGGTTCTGCTGACGGATTTGCTGCACATTTTAATGCAGCGGGTTCTGCTCTTCTGCAATCTTCTTATATCGGAACCGCGGGTTATGACCAGGCTTATTTTATCCAACTGGATGCAACAAATAATGTTTATTTATACGGACAAACTTCAGGCAGCTACCCTGTAACGCCTGGTATTTACAATGTGCCGAACAGCGGGCAGTTCATTCATAAATTAAATCCTACACTTAGCTCCACTGTTTATTCCATGATGTTCGGATCTGGAGTAAACAACCAACGAATTTCACCGTCAGCATTCCTCGTGGATACATGTGAGAATGTGTATACTTCGGGCTGGGGCGGACATTGTATCGGTGTTGGCAACCAGGGAACCACGCAGGGATTACCATTTACTGGAAATGCATATCAAACCAGCACTGATGGATGTGATTTTTATTTTTTCGTACTGAAGAAAAATGCAAGCGCACTATTATATGCATCTTTTTTTGGAGGCGCAGGCGGTTCTGAAGAGCATGTGGATGGCGGAACAAGTCGGTTTGATAAACGTGGTGTAATTTATCAATCGATCTGCGCGGGTTGTGCGGGTGGTGCATTCCCGACAACTCCAGGAGCATTTTCAACTGTCAATCAAAGTAATAATTGTAATAATGGTGTTGTTAAAATTGATTTTGAAATTGTCAATATTTTCGCAAACGCTTCAGTTTCCCCTTCGGATACAATTTGTATCGGAGCGCCGGTAAGTTTTATTAATAATACATTCGGCGCGTTAAGCTTTTCATGGGATTTCGGGGATGGAAGCCCGCTGGACACAAACGCATCGCCACCACCTCACTTTTATGCTGTTCCCGGTATTTATACTATGACAATGATTGCCGGCGATTCGAACAGCTGTAGCTTGCCTGATACAACCAATCTCACGATCACAGTGCTTGATCCGCCAATTGTTGATCTTGGAAATGATACTACTGTTTGCGGTCCGATCAATATGCAGCTCAATGCAGGAAATCCCGGCTCGATGTATACATGGTCAACAGGTGCGCATACGCAAACAATTACGGCAACTGCTGCCGGGAATTATTGGGTGATCGTGGATAACGGAGGTTGCACGGATATTGACACAATCAGCATTCAATCATTTTCCGTACCCGATTTAGGAAGCGATACGACATTGTGCGCCGGAACTCCGTTAATATTGGATGCAGGAAATCCCGGATCAGATTTTTTATGGAACACCGGTGATACAACACAAACAATTCCTGTGACGATATCAGGAATTTATAGTGTTGTCTCCACAATAGGAATTTGTTCGCAAACAGATACGATCGATGTTACTTTTCTTCCGGCGCCAGTTGTTGACCTTGGAAGTGATACAGTAATTTGTCCGAATCAATCGGTTTCACTGGATGCAGGAAATCCTGGTTTCACTTATTTGTGGAGCACAGGAGAACAAACACAAACCATTATCGCATCCGGCACAGCCACCTATTCCGTTCTTGTTACCACCGGTGGATGTTCAGAATCTGATTCATTGCATCTGAGAACATTAAACGGCATAAGCATCGGGCCTGATCAGAATCTCTGCGATTTTTTAGCTGTTGCAATTAACGCTCCTGAAATTGACGGAGCAACCTATTTATGGTCAACAGGTGATACAGTTCATTCCATCAATGCGACAGAGCCCGGAATATATTGGGTGAATATTGTGTTCGGACAATGCATTCTTTCCGATACGATGGTGGTAGAAGGTGGTTTTGGAGCGCCTGCTTTGTATGTGCCGAATGCATTCACACCGAATAAAGATGCGTTGAATGATGTTTTCTATGCAGAAGGAAGGGATATCACCAGCTTCAAGATGCGCATCTTTGATCGTTGGGGTGAATTAATTTTTGAAAGCTCAACTATTTACGATGGATGGGACGGGTTTTATAAAGGGCATAAAGTGGCCAATGACGTGTATGTGGTGGTCACCGACTATACCACAACTTGTACAGGTGAAGCTGTTGTGCATCGCATCACACACGTTACAGTGGGCAGGTAGAAAATCTGATATGCGTAATCTGCGCAATTAGTAGCACTCCTTGCATTATTTGCAAATTGCAGACGTTGCAAACCTTTTCGTAAGATTCATTTGCAAAAAATACCGTAACGCTTTTCTGTATCTTCACTAAGCAATTTCTTCACACCATTCTCCCTGTTTAGATTTGTCAGCAACAAATCCTTTCTTATGCTTTACGGAATACTCCGGCTTCTTTTCCGCATCACCTTCAAAGTATTTTTCCGTAATGCATATAAGCATCGCCCGGAATTAGTTCCATCTGACGGACCATTGATTATTTGTGCCAATCACCCCGGTGCATTTTTAGATCCGGTTGTAATTGCAACAATTATAAAGAGAAAAGTTTTTTTTCTTGCCAAAGGTTCTGTCTTCAAAGGTGCGTTTGCAAAATGGATGTTACCAAAGCTGAATATTGTTCCTGTTTATCGTGCACAGGATGATCCCACGCAAATGCACAAGAATGAAGAAACATTTATCCGCTGCTACGAACATCTTGGAAGCGGCGGCGTGCTTTTAATATTTCCGGAAGGCATCAGCATCACAGAACGGAAATTACGCCCGGTAAAAACAGGAGCTGCACGCATTGCATTGGGCGCAGAAGCAAAGTATGGAAATAAATTGGGCGTAAAAATTTCCTGTATCGGTTTGAATTATGAAGATCCGCATTCGTTCCGGCGTGATGTATATATCAGCTACAGCGAGCCGATCCATGTTTCTGATTATTCGGAGAAATATAAAACAGAAGGTTTTGCTGCGGCAGAAGAATTGACAGAAGAGATTCGCAAACGCCTGGAAGAACAAATGATTCACACCGCAGATGAACAAACAGATCGTTTGGTTGCAGATATTGAACGTTTGTATAAAAATGATTTGCTGAAGGAGCAGGGGATAGAGCCGGAAAATAAAGAAGGCGCTTTTGAATTATCGAAACGCATTGTGCTTACCGTAAACTTTTTCCGTGAGCGTGAGCCGGCAAGAGTAGAAAAGATCGCTCAGGAAATCCGTGCCTACTTTCATAAGATCGATGAGTTGGGATTAAGTGATAAGCTGATCAAAGGTGATGCGAAAGGATCGAGATGGCTGAAAAATCTGAAAGAATTTATATTCATCGTCATCGGCTTTCCGCTTTTTGTTTACGGGTTGCTTCATAACTATCTCTGCTTTTTCATTGCCAATTTACTTTCAACAAAGCTGGTGAGTCAGAAAGAATACAAAGGAGCGATAGGCGCTGCGGGCGGAATGTTGCTTTATCTCATTTGGTACATAACGCTCGGCATCCTTTCCTGGAAATTTACACACCATCACAGTATTTTTACTCATCCAGGCTGGGAATGGCTGCTGTATTTTTTATCATGGCCGGTGACCGGATTGTTTGCCTGGTATTATTACTGCAACCTTCGCTACATCAATAAGCGTTGGGTGATGATGTCGCTGTTTTACCGTGAAGCAAATCTCGTGGCCGAGCTTATTCTTGTAAGAAATAAGCTGATCAAGGAACTGGAACAAGCCATCATTGATCGCGATAAGCATGGCATTGAGCCGTGGATGTATGGTGGAAAATCAATTATTTAATTATCTCCCAACTCCTTATTACCTTAGCCGCTCAATGCAAACAAAACTTTATTTCATTCGTAAATCGAAGACGTTTTTCATGCGGATGCGCCTTCATATCATTATAGAGCCATTCAGCGGTTTTTTAATGAACCTCGTTTACCTCTCGAAAATGTCGAAGTGGCGTGCACAAACCCCTTCACCTAAGCTCAACGATTTTTATTCTTCCAAATGGGATTATAACAAACGATATACTATTTACGATTTCCTTTTGAAAGAAGAACGTCTCGAAGAGCCAATTACTTACATGGAATTTGGTGTTGCTTCCGGGAAATCATTTCAATGGTGGGTCGAACACAGCAAACACCCCGATTCTACTTTCGATGGTTTCGATACTTTTACCGGTTTGCCGGAAGCGTGGAATGTTTTTAAAGCCGGCGCCATGTCGACAGGTGGAATTCTGCCGGAGATCAATGACAACCGTGCGACTTTTCACAAGGGACTTTTCCAGGATACATTGCCGGTTCACCTGAAATCGTTCAAACCCGGTGCCCGCAAAGTTATTCACATGGATGCCGATCTTTATACGTCCACATTGTACGTGCTCACGACGGTAGCGCCATTCCTGGAAAAAGATGATATAATTATGTTCGATGAATTTACTGTTCCAACGCACGAATTTTTGGCGTTCACAGAATTCCTTGCATCGTATTATATAAAAGTGGAATTGATCGCTGCGCAGAATAATTATTATTTCTCTGCCTTTAAGATCGTTTAAGCAGCGAGCGTTGCTTATTAAAAAGCGAAATAATAGCTGATTTCAGGTAGCACGCTTTTCCGAATCATCTTCCCCGATAAACGATGCTTCTTCGAGCTTGATCTCTACTTCTGCTTTTTGAAGCAGCGTCATGCGTTGATCTCTTGCACCTTCAATGCCGGCATCCAATTCAAATCCGATCACAAGCATCATGGAATTGTAATAGATCCAGATCAGCACAACAATGATCGAACCGATGGATCCATACAAAGCATTGTAACGTCCGAAATTATTTACGTACCATGCAAACAAAAGCGATGTGATGATAGTCAGGAAAGTGGCCAGCACTACGCCGGGACTTATAAAATTATTGTGCATTTGCTGTGACGGTCCGTAGCGGTAAAAAATCGCGATGATGAACATAAAAAGACATGCAACAACTATCCATTGAAGAATATTCAGCCATAAAGCATGTGCAGCGACATTCTGGAACACCAAATCAATTACAATTTGCGTTCCGATAATTATTCCGACACCAAGCAATAATGTAACAGTCAGCGCCATTACCATGCTTACTGCAATAAGTTTATGTTTCCATGGACGGCGTTTTTCTTTTATGTGAATGCTTTTATTGAAAGCATCCATCATGGAATCAATTCCTGCCGTCGAGAAATATAAAGCGGCAAGGAATCCAAAGGAAAGTAATTTCGAATTTTGATGCAGGATAATTTCTTCGATCGTGTCTTGTATAATGGCGAATGCGCTTCCCGGCATGATGCTTTTAATTGCAAGAAATAATGTTTTCTGAAAATTATCAATCGGGATAAACGGAATGAGCGTAAACAAAAAGATGATGGATGGAAACAAGGCAATGAAAAAATTGTACGCCATAGAAGCAGCACGATGCCGTAAGCCAACACGATTAAGCCCGCGCCCGAAAAATATTGCTACTTCGTAAAGAGTTAATCCTTCAAATCCCCACGGATGATTTTTTTTTGCATACCTGCTGATTGCTCTTGCAAGTGTGGATGCGCGTAAAAGTCTGAATAGCCTTTTGAACATTTATCAGGATGACGAATTGGTCTACGAAGCTACGAAAACGAACAGAAAAAAGGTTCAGGTAAATATAACACTTTGTTTTTTTTATCACCCTCAATGGTTTCAAACCCTTTGAGAGTGATGAAAAATAAAGAATTAAAAAGGAGTAAGAAGGTTATAAAAAATAAAAAATTATTTTCTGACCGCCTTTAAGCTCAGATCAAGACTGCGAATGCTATGCGTGAGTGCGCCGACAGAAATAAAATCAACTCCTGATTCGGCATATTTACGAATCGTGTTTGCTGTAATTCCGCCGGAAGCTTCGGTCTCAAATCGCTTATCAATAATACGGATCGCCTTTGCCAGGTCTTCCGGAGTAAAATTATCAAGCATGATACGTTTGATTTCACCGGTAGCCAAAACTTCGTCGAGCTCAGTAAAATTCCGCACTTCAATTTCAATGTCAAGCTTCATGGCTTTTTCGCGCAGGTACGTATTTGCCGCATGGATCGCTTTTGAAATTCCACCGGCATAATCAACATGGTTGTCCTTGATGAGGATCATATCATACAAGCCAAACCGGTGATTTGCGCCACCACCGATACGCACAGCCCATTTTTCAAAATAACGAAAACCTGGGGTTGTCTTGCGCGTATCAATTACACTTGTATTTAATCCGTCCAGCAATTTTACAAGCTGCCATGTCGTCGTTGCAATGCCGCTCATCCGTTGCATGCAATTCAGCACAAGCCGTTCTGCAGTCAGAATTGCGCGAGCAGGTCCTTCCACTTCAAAAGCGATATCACCTTTTTTTACCAGTGATCCGTCTGAAATAAAAGTGTTCATTTTTATTTTCGGATCGAGATGAGCGAAAATAATTCGTGCTAATGCTACGCCGGCGAGAATACCTTCATCTTTAACGATCAATTGTGCTTTATCGATCGCATTTTCAGGAATAGTAGAAAGGCTGGTGTGATCGCCATCATGTACATCTTCTGCAAATGCTGCGGAGATGAATGAATTGATAAGCGTCAAATCAAGATGAGAAGGCTGGTAACCGGAGTTATTATTCATCAGAGTTTTCGATACGGAATTGAGTTACCGTAGTCGCTCCTGAAGCCGATTTCATAAGGAAATGCACGCGGTAATGACCATTTGTTGTTTTTAAAGTTCCGATCGCGAATTGAGAATCGTTTTTCGGTTGACTTTTATGAACAACGGTAAATTCCTGCACAGGATGCTTGGCGAAAAAATCTTTCAGGATCAATTCGGCTTGCGCTTTGCTGTAAATGTTTTCCTGTTCGAGCACTTTCAGATCGACATTGTCTGCGAAGTATTTCGAAATCTCCTTTGCATTTCCTGTGCGGATTGCATTCGCAACATCATCAGCAATATCTGCAGATGCAGCAAACGGAGCAAGAAACAATAAAATGGCTAGCAGGCTTTTCATGGTAATAGAGGGAATTTCCTTTTAAAACTGCAACTATCGAGCCAAAATAACGGGTATTTTCGCCTTACGATAACGAGGGTAAATTTAACATTTTCCTTCAACCATTAAGAAATTACGGAAATGAAAATAACCCTCGTGCTTACAGGAAAAACGGAAGATGGCTGGATAAAAACCGGTTTAGAGCAATACCTCAAACGGTTGGAGCATTACTGCACGCTTGAAGTTATTGAACTTGCTGCGTTTAAACAAGCAGGTAAAATTTCTGCTGCTGAACAGAATAAAGCAGAAGGTGAATTGCAGCTCGCAAAATTATTACCCTCCGACCGCCTTGTGCTCATGGACGAAAAAGGAAAAGAATTTTCTTCCACCGCGATGGCGGCATGGATCGAAAAACAACAGTCTGCAGGACACAAAAGAATAGTATTTTTGATTGGTGGCCCGTTTGGATTTTCCGAGAAAGTGTATGAGCGTGCAAATGAAAAGATATCGCTTTCACAAATGACTTTTTCACACCAGATGGTTCGTGTGATTCTCGCTGAACAATTGTACCGTGCTTACTCCATCACTAAAGGCGAAAAATATCATCACAGCTAAATATGTTTGAATCAGAAAATTTTTCCTTCATAACAAAGATCTATCCATTCGAATGGGTGATGCTGGGAATTTATATGCTGGTGATTATTGCTATTTCTTTTTATGTTCAGGCCAGTCACATTAAAAAAGAAAAGATATACCGTTATTATTTCTGGGCTGTTCTTGCCAAAGTTTTTTCAGCGGTTGCATTCTGCCTGATATACATTTATTATTATGAAGGTGGTGATACTGTTTCTTACTATGAAACTTCCCGTTCATTGGTGAATATGGGAATGAAAAATCCGGGAAATTTCATGATTGAAGTTTTCCAGGCTCCTTCTATGACAAATTTATTATTGTTCGATCGGCAAACAGGTTATCCGTGGGGCTATATGTATTTCGATTCAGGTTCCTGGTTTGTTGCAAAATTGCTTTGCCCGTTTTTATTTATTGCTTTTAAAAGTTACCTCGTTTCAACAGTACTTCTCTCCTGGTTTTCATTTATAGGAACATGGAAACTTTTTAAATTGCTGGTTCGCTATTATCCGCAGCTTCCGGGCAGAATGGCATTCAGCATTTTATTTGTTCCGTCTGTCTTGTTCTGGGGCTCGGGTATTTCAAAAGATACATTTACATTCGCTGCGGTTTGTTGGTTTATTGTCGGGTTAGATGGTGTTTTTATTTCAAAGATACATCGTGTGAAAAGCATCATCATACTTCTGATATCCGCTTATGTTTTGCTTTCCATCAAGCCGTATATTCTCATTTGTTTATTACCCGGCGCTCTTGTCTGGATTTTATATACGAGAATTTCCCGCATGCATTCAAGGTTTTTGAAAGTTGCAGCTATTCCGCTGATCTATATTTTTTCTGTTGGCATCGGTTACGGTGTGCTTTCTCTGCTGGGAAACAGCCTCGGGAAATTTTCGATTGAGAAAATGCTTGTAACAGCTTCTGTAACGCAAAAGGATTTGAAGCAGGATTATTACCATGGAAGTTCTTTTGATATCGGCGATTTTGAACCTACAATTGGCGGAATGCTCAATAAAGCACCGGCCGCAATGACAGTAGGATTATTTCGTCCTTTTCTGTGGGAGGCAAGGAATCCGGTGATGCTGGCTTCAGGTTTAGAAAATTTTTCATTTCTGCTGATGGCACTCGGGGTAATAGGAGGATTATTATTTAATGTCAAAAAATTTCTGCGGATACTCATGGACAATCCGTTCCTGATATTTCTCTTGTCGTATAGTATTTTATTTTCCCTTCTTGTTGGATTATCAACTTCAAACTTTGGCGCGCTGGTTCGTTTCAAAATTCCTTTTTTACCCTTCTTTGTATGCGCACTTTTACTGATGAACTATTTTTTATGGTTCAGAAAGCCTGACCCGCGAAAGCAACGTTTCAATGCTTTATGAAATAGCCCTTAAGCGTATCGCCTGAATTGAAAAGGTTCAACGCTCCATTCACTATTTTTTTTGCCAGCCGGAGGAATGCCTTTTCTTCAATTGCATTGCGCAGCGATTCATCCGAATTTCCCACGCGGGTAGCTGTCCCGACAGAAAGTTTAAAACGTTGCGGACTAAAACCCGTTGTGCGGAAGGAACTTTTTTCAAACCCGGCATCTTTTAGCAGCTTTGTAACTGTGCGAACGGTATAATAAGTAAGATGCTCAGGGTATTCAATTACATTCCATTTTCCGCCAAGCCATTTCCTGCTGAATGAATTAAAATTTGGTGTTGTAAAATAAAACAATCCATCAGGACGAAGTAAAGTATTTATTTTCTTAACGTGTTCGCGGCCATCATTGATATGTTCGAGTACTTCAAAAGAAGTAATAACATCAAACTGATCAGCAGTATAGTCCTGGATGGAGCCCTGGTGAATTTCAATTCCTTTCGACCGTGAAACTTTTACTGCTTCATCTGTATATTCTGTTCCGAAAACCTGCCAGCCTTTTTTTTGTGCTACAGCAAGGAAATGGCCGTCACCGCAACCAATGTCAAGTATACGGTTCAGCTTCCTGTAGGGCTCAAACTGTTCAAGCAATTCTTCATACCTGCTTACAGTAATTGGTGAGATGGAATTATCCCGAATGTATTGTGCATAATGCGACTGCAATTCATCCGGTGTTGGAATCCGTTTACCGAAAACCAATCCACATGAATCGCATGATACAAGATAAGCGTGCTCATACGACTTTCCTTTTGAAGAAAGCTGCGTGGAGTTACATAGCAGGCAATGAGAATGAAATAAAGGCATCATCGTAAATAAAGTCGTAAAGTCCACATGCAAGAAAAAGGTGCGTCCGGTAATTTATCTTCCGCTTTACATCTTCGAGCAGGTTAGTGATGCGTAAACGTATTTTCCACCACGGCTCATTGGGTAATTCAATACGTGGAACTTCAAAAATAGTATCACGCTCCGGATTATAAATGTCCTGCTTTGTTGCAAGGCCGATTTTATATCCACACGCTTTGCAGAGCCTGATGATGTCCGCGTTATAGCTGCCGATCGGGTAGGCGATGGTGGTGGGAAAATAACCGATATTTTTTTTGATCGCATTTCCTGAATTTAAAAGTTCAGCGAGTATTTCATTTTCATCCGGAATCTTGTCAAGCATTGGATGAGAAACTGAATGCGAACCAATGTAATGTCCCTCCAGGCTCAGCTGCTTCAGGTCAGCCCAGCTCATCATGAACTCAGGAATCGTTACATCCGAAAAACGCTCAATGACTTTGTCAATAATCATAAGGCGCTGATGATTATTTATCGTTTTTAAATAAGGAATCAGCCGGCGTGCAAATTCAATGCGTTCGGATTTTGAATTTAATTCCTTAACGATAAATGCATTGGATATAAAATCAAAATCAAGCTCCGGACATTTTTTTTGCGTGTGCTGAAATAAATATTCTACACTATGTGTCCAGGTTGGAGTATTTTTATCAATGCAATCCGTTGCAACATAAAATGAAGCTTTGATCCCATATTTGTTCAGAATAGGCAAAGCGTATTTTAAATTATCCTTATAACCATCGTCAAAACTGATCGTTGCGTACCTGTGCTTTCTGAATTCATCTTTCAGCGCAGGTAACTGTTCTATCGTTATCACTTCGTAATGGCAGGAAATATAATGAATGCATTTTTCAAAAAGCGCTACATCCATAGGATCCCACAACTCATCCCGCTCCGGACTTACCCGGTGGAAAAGAAAATTTCTGATCATTGATTTATTGCTCATGCAGGAATTATTTTGCCAGGTTTAATTCCCATTGCCACGCAGAAGACATCATTTCAATGAGTGTGCGTTTTGCTTTCCATCCTAAAACTCTTTCTGCTTTTGTGCAATCAGAATAAATAGCTTCCACATCGCCAGCCCTTCTGTCTGTCAGTACATAATTTAATTTTTTGCCGCTTACCTTTTCAAATGCATGAATGGCTTCCAGCACAGTAACACCTTCGCCGCTGCCAAGATTAATAATATCAAATTTTCCCTGTGCAGCATTTTCACTCAGTAGTTGCAACGCTTTTACATGTGCCTCTGCGATATCACAAACGTGAATGTAATCGCGGATGCAGGTTCCATCACGTGTCGGATAATCGCTTCCGAAAACCTGCATCTGTTTTATTTTTCCAATTGCAGTTTGAGTAATCACCGGAACAAGATTATTCGGGCGTTGATTCGGGAGCTCACCCATTTTTCCGGTTTCATGCGCACCCACCGGGTTGAAATAACGTAACGCAATTCCTTTCATTCCGGTAGAAGCATTCAAAACATCTTCAAGAATTTTTTCACCAATCACTTTTGTATAAGCGTAAGGCGATTCTACTTTTCCGACGGGTGTATTTTCATTTACCGGCAAATCTGAAATATTACCGTAGACCGAACAGGAAGATGAAAAAATAAATTGCTTTACTCCATGTTGTGTGCCCAGTGAAAGCAGGTTTAACAGGGAATTGATATTGTTGTGATAATATTCTACCGGCCTTGAAACGGATTCCGGCACAGACTTAAATGCTGCAAAATGAATAATGCCGGTAATGCCCGGGAATTGTGCAAAAACTTTTTCAGCTTGTTTTTTATCCGACAAATCGGCTTCAACAGATTCAATGTCCTTCCCTGTGATTGATTTTATCCTTGCATACGTTTCAATAGAGGAATTCGAATAATTATCTACTGAAATAATCCTGTACCCGGTCGTTTCACTCAATGCCACGATCGTATGTGATCCGATGTAGCCTGCACCTCCTGTAACCAATATGATCTGCTCGCTCATTTGCCGTAAATTTTTTGATATACTTCTTCTGCAATTTTATAATTTCTATGCTTAATGGCAAGTTCGTGAATCTTTTCAGACAACGAACCATCTTCATTTTCTTTTAAAAGCTTTTCTACCTGCATGAGCGTGTTTTCAGTTTCAGCTTCAGAGAGATTTTTACGGATAACCCCTGTTCCCGAAGCGGCAATAATTGCACTGTCTTCCGAAATTCCGGGTGCAATAACTATTGGTAATCCCATTGCCCAATATTCGCCGTTTTTTATTGGCGTGCAGCATGCCCTGCTTGGCGCAGCTTTGACAGCTGAAATAGCAAAGTCGCCAAGTCCGAGATAATCAGGAACTTCAATTGGCGGTAGAAATTTTGAAATAACATTAGCAGGATCTATTCCTGCATTCCTGCAAAGCTCTTCAATTTCTGCGCGATCGGTTGAAGTAATCAACAGCACTCTGAATCGATCGCCCCAACGAGTAAAACCTGCTTTGAAAAAAGTAAATGCAGGTTCACGAAGATATAATCCGCCAAATTTGCCCAGGTAAACGCAGGTAATTTTATCTTTCAATCCAAGTGAAGCTATCAGCGCTGGATTTTTTCTTTTCGAAAGCTGAAACTTATTTAAATCCACACAAGCAGGCTTGAAAAGAAAATTCGTTCCGTTATACTTATATTTTTCTGATGCATATTTTTTCATTCCGGCGACTACACCTATCAGCCATTGCGCATGATGTGTTTGTTGCTTCTCAAGAAAAAATAAAGTACGGTGTGCAATGCCATTCCTTTTCCATGTTCCCGTTTCAACCATCGCTTCTGCATGCGGCTCGAAGCTGTCCAGCACCAATGGAATTCCTGTTCTTCTTGAAAGCAGCCATCCAATGCTGCCAGCAGAAGTACACCACGTATGAATCGTTGAAATATTTTTTTCGTTGATCAGCTTTTCCAGTTTTCTGAGATTGGAAAGCCATGCAAATCCAGCTTTAAAACCGAAGCGGTAAAGTGGGAATGAAAAATGATAGATTCCTTTTTCAAGCAATTCTTCTCCGGGTTTGCTTTCGTTTCGTTCAAGCGTAAGAAAACGAATTGTGCTGCCTTCCGGAAGGATATCACGGATCATTCGCAGGTAGGGAAGCGTATAGGTTTGAATAAGCGCATCGCCGATCCCCCAATATGTAAGTACAAGTATGTGCTTTGGCTGCTCCACTTATAAAATTCGTTTCAGTATGGCGTAAAACCTGCGCTTAAAGATAATAGCAGGGGAATAACAAATGCCGCGAAGCAAGTGTTTTAATGCATTTCCACGGTATTTTTTTGTCAGCGCAAGGTGTAGTGCAATATACGTTTCACAACCCGCTTTCAGCAAATGAATTTCATTTTTATAGAATGAAGTTATTTCCGGGTTGATAAGCACATGGCGGTAGAATGATTCAAACCTTTCTTCAATATTTTTTCTGCTTGTTTGGAATACGCTGCGGTCGTCGTGATTATTCATCTGTGTAGTGACAGAATTATTACCGATCATTTTATGCACCGCGGCAATCCGGAGCCAAAGTTCCCAGTCTTCAAGTCCCGACATGATCCGGTCTTCATTGAAAGGAAATTGTTTCGCAACAGCCGCAGATAAAAAAACACCATTGCAGCTCAGAAAATTTTCTCCGATCAGCTTCTTCCTTATATTATCGGGTAGTATATTGACAATGGTTTTTGTATCAGAAACAATTTTAAATGAAGTGCAGAAAACTTCATACGAAGGATTTGCGGTAATAAATTCATTCGCAGTCTGAAGATGCCCTTGCAGAAATTCATCATCTGAATCAAGGAAGGTGATGTAATTTCCTGTTGAATGGTTAACGCCTGTATTTCTTGCTGCAGCGCGTTCACGGTTTTGCTGAAAAATATATTTTACACGTGCATCGGCAATTTGTTTTACAGCAGAAGCGGTTTTATCTGTGCTGCCATCATCAACCACGATAATCTCAAAATCAGCATGCTGTTGCTCAAGCACAGAACGAATCGCTTTACCGATGTGTTTTTCACGGTTGTAAACGGGTATGATCACAGAAAATTTCATGTCAGGAATCATAACAACGTTCCAGTTCTGTGATCATCAGCTCAATTGAAAATTCGGTAGCGATTGCTTTTTTTGCATTTGCAACGAGCTTCTTTTTTAATTCATCATCATGTAAAAGCAACTGGATTTTTGCGGCTAGGATTTTTGTATCACGGAAAGGAACGACTAGTGCATGAACATTATCCCTGATAAAATCCGGTGCAATCCCTGAAAGTGTAACTACTGAAGGAATTCCGGCAGCCATTGCTTCAATATAAACCTGCCCGAATGCTTCCGCCTGCTCATCAACCGGAACATGAACGAATACATCAAAAATATGATAAAGCGTAATGACATCTTTTTCGAAAAATATTTTTGTGTAGGATCCGGCAGGTAAATCAGTAAGTAATTTTTCGAGCTCCGCTTCATAAGGACCCTGCGCATTTGCAAGTATAAGGTGCGCACCCGCATTTTGTTTCAGTATTTCCTTGAAAGCAGGAATAAGATATTGCAATCCCTTCCATTCAATGAATCTTGAAACTGCACCGATAATGAGCGCCGGCTTCTCTGCAGGAAAATATTTTTTTACCAAAGCATTTTTTCGTTCATCATCAACCGTTTCAAATTGTCCGAGCCGGAAACCATGATGAATAATCGTGATTTTATTTTCAGGCACATTTTCCATTGCTGCCAGGATATGCTTTACATTCTTCGTGATCGCGATGATTTGCGTTGCAAGACCGTTAATGACTTTATCATATTTTACCGCATTCGGATGAAAATCGTGGTGAATAGTTGCATCATGCCGCGTATGAATCCTTTTCGGAATTCCTGCCAGTTTAGCCGCAGCCATTCCCGCAAGACCTGCTTCGAAAAGATGCGTATGAACAATCTTGATCTTTTCCTTTTTTAAAATATTCCGAATATGAATCGTGCAGGCCGCTACATCAAATTTGTTTTTATAATGTATGCGGTAAACATTGAATTTTTCTTTGCGAAGAAAAAGCTCAAAAGGAGTTTCCTTTTCATGCATCAGGATAAAAGTCAGCTTGTATTTTTGCCTGCTCAGCATAGACGCAGTCCACTCGAAAAGATTGGAGTGCGACACCTGTGAAATAATGTATGCAAGATTAACGCTCATAGCGGCAATGCAATAATATCATAGTGTGTATCTGCAAAATTCATATTCGCTGATACAGGCGAATCATCATTTGCATTCGTAATGGAATAGTTTTTCTGCTGCAGAAATTCAACAAGCTGCTTCGATGAACTTCCCTGGTCTTTTAAAAAATCATCTACCAACTCAATGAAAAATGAAGGACGGTGTTTATTAATTGTTTCTTCCGCTCCTTGTAAAACGTGGTATTCGTATCCTTCCACATCTATTTTAATGAAATCGATTTTTTTTATTGATGCAAGCGCCGAGAATTTATCCAGCGTAGTAACTGTGATTTTTTTTCCTTTGTCAACTTGCTTATCAGGAGCAATGCGATTTCCGCCGGAATTATTTTCACCTTCTTCCAGTAACATTTCACCTTCTTCTTTTCCAAGACCTTTATTCACTGGCGTAACATTCGTGCATGCATTCATGGCAAGGTGATTTGACAGGTGTGCAAATGTTTCCGGATCCGGTTCAAATGAAAAAACGCTGCCGGTTATTCCTGCCAGCTTTGAAAATGCCATGCTCGTTTCCCCGATGTTCGCACCGATGTCCAGCACATTCATTCCGGGTTTTATCAGCGAATAAAGTATTTCCCTCGGCTCCGCACGTATTCCGAAATAGATCAGCCATTGCATATAATCGCTGATGTCGAGCTGGTAATTAAAACCACCGCGTTCAACATTTCTCCACGAACCTTTCGGGTATTGATAATAATTTGCAGGTAAACGCGCAGCCAGCTCATCCCAGCTTTTTCCATTCGTCACAGAAAACAAAACAGCTTCCATCAACCGGTTGCGAAATATTAACCGGGGAACATTCAGGATTTTTGCTTTCAGCGGAAGTTCCATCATTGTGTAAGCGTTAACGCGGCAATGGTGCTGCCATAAATACGGTAACGGATTGCCCGGGGAAATAAAGCGGCAAATGTGCTGGATTCAAAAAAGTTTACCGCAACCCTCCGCTTGAGCAAACTATAAAATACAGATTTATAAAATGGCACTTTTAAATCAAAATCGGCATTGATCTTTTTTCGCAGCTCAGGATAATTCGAAAAAATAATTCGTTTGGAATCCAAATATGCTTTTTGTCGTTTTGCATAATAACGCAGGTTGATCTGATCGTTGTGAATGGATTTAACCGTGCCGTCAAAATAAAGCGGAACACCGGCCAGCAATGCACGAAAACCAAAATCTACGTCATAACCATCACGAAGGCTGATATTAAATCCTGTAAGCTGCTGAAATACAGTTTTAGGAAATGACATGTTTGCAGTTGTGATGATGAAATTATTGAAGTCTATTGCAATCAGCTTATTTGTATCCGGCCTGATCTTTTTCCATTCTGTTTCCATAAAAAGCTTGTAGCGCTGCACATCCGTCAAGCTGCGGTTTGAATCTGTATCAGCGCTGCCTGATAATATGCTTCCGGGATATTCGCGATGGAAATTAATGTGTTTTGAAATTGTATCAGTTGCAGGAAGAATATCATCGTCCAAAAGAATAATCAAACCATCCTTCGCACGTTCCACTGCAAGATTGGTAGATGCAGATGCGCCGCCGTTCGGATGATAAAAGTAGTCGAGTGAAAAAGGAAGTGAATGTTTTTTTTCGTCAACTGCTTGTTTGGTATTATCCGCAGAGCCGTCATCAGAAATAATCACATGGAAATTCACGTTGTCCTGCAAGGCAAGAGCATCGAGCGTTTCCAGGAGTTTTCCTGAACGATTATAAGTAGGAATGATGATGGTTACCGGATTCAAACGGGGGCAAATTTCCCTCTAAAATAGCCAGAATTAATGAGTGCATGGAGAATAAACTTCGCATCTGAAATATATCAGAAAGACATTGTTGAAGTGATAATTTTAATGGGTTGTTTTTCAGTCCTTCCCGAACTATAATAACTAGCGAACGGTGGTGGAAAGCCCCGGTTATTTTCCTTTTAATTTTCCCGAAATGAAATCAATGTATTTTCGGTTTGGATAGGATAATCCATGATAGATCTTTCTTTTTAAGTACTGCATTTTTGTTTCAAGCGGGCGATGAGAAAGATCAATTGGCACGTTTTCATTCTTGCAGAGTTCAACTGCTTCACGCATCCATGTTCCTTTTGTAATTGCAGTGCATAAATAGGGAATCGGTCCCGAAAGAATATCTTTTTCAGAACTTTCGGTTATTCCCAGGAACGGTTTATGCATTGTACGGCTGCGCACTGAACCCTGAACTTCAAATTCCCACGGCGATTCACCGTCTTTTATCAATTCAAGAAGATCATTCCTGTTCCAGATTCCTGCCTGTAGATTTACACGGAAAGGTGCATTTAACCGGGTGATGCCGAAGCGTGGATTATCCGTTGAACGATCAAACGCATACATGGGTTCATAATCTTTACGGAAAGAAGCTATGCGCATAAATGAAGCATTCTTCTTCTTCGTGAATTCGAGACAAGCCGATAACCATTCCTGATTTACTGCTTGTTCAAGAAAATAATCTTCCAGCAAAATGATCACATATTTTTCCGGGATCTGCTCCAGGAGTTTGCGTGTGTCGGTCGACCAATCAGCTGCTTTTCCTGAATGAATGATTTTTGTGTTTTTTGTTTCAAATGGCGATTCATTTGTTCCGAGATAAACCGGGAACGAACAGGATGGCCAGAATTTTTGGAACAAGGCAAAGAAAGGCGCCCAGGCATCTTTATATTTATCGCAGGATAATATCAAAACGGCCGTGTCGCTGTTCATTTATTTCCTTTTAGTAATCGTGCAAAAATATCGCCGCCTAAAAGTTCTCCAGACTTTTCCAGTTCATGAATTTCTGTTTTAATTTCATTGGCAGAAATCCATTTTTCATTCCCGCCAATTGCCTTGATGGACAGAAATTCATAATCCGCGATTGCAGTTAAAAGTTGAATACATCCGACAGCATCTTTTGCAAGTTCGGGAATTGTATATTCAAAAGAAACCCATTCTACCGGCTGATGCAATCCGAGCAGCACTTGTTTTTCATATCCTTCCACATCAATTTTTAAATAGGAGGGAAGACCATATTCTTTTATAAGTCCATCCACCGTTTTCATTGGAATTTTTTCTTTCTTTTCCCAAACGGCATGGCTTGGTTTGAAACGCTCTGTTTTATTTACACCTTCTACCCATTCTTTATTGAAAGAAGAAAGTGTATGCGCAGAAGAAATCATCAGCTCTTTTTCCTCTTCCTGTGCGCCAATTCCGCAGCGGATTATTTTTATAGCAGAATTATTTCCAAACCGCAGCTTTAAAAAATCCACGCAATAAGATTGCGGTTCAACAGCAATCACTTTCGCTTTTTTCTCAAGGAAAACGGCGCTGTAATTGCCAAGATTTGCGCCGATATCAAATACAAGCGCTCCCGGCTCAATAAACTTAAAAGGTTTCGCATCGGGTTTTGGAAGACCACGTACACGAAATTTGAAATAATCCCAAAGTGCCTGAAGCTGCATATTAATTATTTCTTTCTATGTTTTAAAATAGATTTTACGCGAAGCTTTGCAATAGCTGCTGTAGTGGGAATAAATTCGTATGATAGAACAGAAAGTTTGAAATGCGAGTAGCTGCCGATTCCCACGGGCGCTAACTCACGGTTCACACGAAACCACCATTCACCGCAGACATTCCTGAAAGCAGCGCTCTGGAAAAACTTCACTTTTTCATTTGCAGCAACAAGCTTCAGCAGCCATTTTTCCACCGCGATGTAATAGGTTTTCGTTTTCAGATAATCCTCCAGAAATAAAGAAAAATGGATTTCTTTTTCTTCTTCCGATGCTTTTATCCCGAGATAATCAAAAATACGCTCCTGTGCTTTTTTTACCGACGCTCGTTGAACAGGATTGAATTGCCTGCTTACCTGCCCGGCATGTGCGCGATAATCGATCAATGGTTCATTAAGAACTGCAAAACCTGTTTTTCCCAGCAACGAGATCCATAATGCATAATCTTCGCCATGCGGAAAAGCAGGATCGTAAATTTGTTCGTTACCTGCAAAAATTGCTTTGCGCATCATCACCGACGGATGAACGATCGGATTATTGAATACAAGCGCTGATTGAATCAGGTCGGAAGTAAGGTAACGGTGTTTGTAAACTGTTTTATTATGGATCATAAACATCCAGGTGGCGCAAACACCGACAGCCGGATTATTTTCAAGAAAAGAAATTTGTTTTTCAAAACGTTCGGGTCGTGAAACATCATCTGCATCCATGCGTGCAATGTATTTTCCTTGCGCAGCTGCAATTCCTTTATTCAGCGTTTTGATCAGGCCAAGATTTTTTTCGTTACGCAATACACGTATGTGCGGATCAGTTTGTTTGGAAATAATTTCACCTGAATTGTCTGTTGAACCATCATCAAGAATAATCAGTTCAAAATCAGAAAAGGTTTGTGAAAGCACGCTGTTAATTGCCTCCTGCAGAAATTCTGCGGCATTATAACAGGGAAGAACGACAGAAAGGAGCTGCTGTTTCATCGTTCAGCCTTGGTTGCAACAACGTGAATTCCTAATGCCATTAATTCGGTGCTGCCTTTTTCTTTTGATGAAAAACGTGCAGTCATTTTTTTTACCATTTTCAACGCGCGGTATTCCAGCCACGACGGTTTGTCTTTCGCATATTGAATGGCAACATGATCCATTCGTTGAAGCTCCTGGCTGATCACGTCAAAATAATTTCCGTTATAATCAAGCACTTCAATTTTTAATCCAGCTCTCGGAAAATGGTGTTCGTAGAAAAAACGATTGAACCCGGTTGAAAAATGATAAGGCGCAAAATGTGTCATGCTTGTAAAAGGCGCAGTCAGAATCAATGTACCGCCTTTACGAAGCAATCTTGAAAATTCTTTGATGGCCGCGATCGGATCTGGGATGTGTTCGAAAACTTCTGTGCAAAGAATTACGTCAAAGCTGCCGTCTGTTTCCGGTATAGCAGTGATGTCTGAAATTATATCAAGCTTTCCGTAATCCCAGGCTGGCATTTGTAATCCGCTGTCCAGGTTTTCAGGTTTGTATGCAGCGAAATCCTGCGAAACATATTTTAAATGTGTGCAGAAAGATTTGTATTGCTGTTCACCGGCGCCTGCGTCAAGCACACGCGAACCTGTCGGAATTTTTTCCAGCTGCAGCTTTACCCAAGATCTCCGGTTTTCTTCGTTTGTCATTTCCATAGATCGTTTCGAAGAAAAATAGTGTTCACAAACGTATCGGCGTACACACGGAATCCGAGCGCAACAATTTCGTCGATGAGTTCCTTGTTTTTCGGACCAAAAGTTTCGGGTCCGAACAATGCTGTTTCAGCACAAATTACCTTCGGCAGGCTTTTAAATCCACGCATCGATTTCATAATGCGGAGATCAAGTCCTTCTACGTCAATGCTCAGTAAATCAGGAAATATTCCGCCGCATTCTTTATCAATCAATCCGGGAAGTGTAAGCACATTTACTTCTATCGTTTCAGAAATTGCAATTCCCATTTCTGTGCTTACTCTTTTTGCATCCGCTTCTGAAAATGTAGAAAGGGTTTTCTGCTCCATCACATAAAAAGGTGCATTGCCGGAATGATCAGAAATTCCGATGCAAAGATTTTTATCTTCCGGCCGGTGCGATGAAAATTTTGCCAGCTGGTGCGGATTGGGTTCGATATTTATTCCACGTGAACCGTTAGAATAAAACAGCGCCGTATTATTGATAAAAAACGGATCGAATGCGCCTATGTCGAGATACGACGGACGTTCGACACCAATGGCATGAAAAACAAAAAATAATAACCTGTCTTCTCCACATTGAGAATAGCTGACTGTGCTGTTCTCCTTGTTTCCCAGGATACGCTTCAGTTTACTGATCAACACACCCATTTCATCTGCATTTTAAGACGATGCTTACCTGTAAACTATTTTTTACTCCCCTGTTTATTCCAATCGGAGAAATCTATTCCTGTCAGTTCGCCCAGCTTTTCATTGTGTGGCGCATAAAATTCGCCAAGCACCTGTGACATGGTTTCAGGAATTTTTCCGTAAAGTTTATTTGTTTTATTGATGTTCCTCAGCATTTCACCCACTTTATAATCCATTTTTCCCGGCATTAATTTTCGAAATATTCTTTTGAGCGGGTTTTGATTCTTTAAAAGCTGCATCACAAATTTTCCGTAAGAAGGTGAACGGTTGATATGTGTTACGTTATATTTAATATTCGTATCAGGAATAAAATCAGTAGTCAGATCCATCCATTCAAAAAGCTCCCCGCAAATTTCTGCCGGTTTTAATTTGAAATCTTTATAGCGTATCACCCGCACCTGTTCCCTTGCAAAATGCCGGTAGATCATGGAAAGATGCTTTTCATAAAGACTCATTCCGATAAAAAATTCATAACGCCAGTCATTCGTATCACCTTTACGGAGAACTGCTTCAATAGATTCAAAACTTCCGTTGATAGCGCCATAATTTTTTTCCATGAGGTAAGAAGAATAGGTTCTTTCCACAGGATTACGAAGAATGAGCACCAGTTTACAATCAGGATTATGTTCTTTCAGTCGTTTAATGCCACTTTCACTTACATATAATCCTGCATTTTTAGCAATCAGCTGTGTCGACCCGGAAGGATTGTTGAAATATTTTCGAACCGCTGCATCAAATCCTTTTTCATATTCGGATGGATCGAAAAAGTAGCTCAGCTCTTTGTGCGGGTGAACCTGTAATGCAGGATGCTGGCCCAGGTAAGTTTTCATAGATGTAGTCCCGGCTTTTTGTGCGCCGATGATCATCAATGAAATTTTCTTTTGCGGGGCTGGGGTCTGATCCATCATGTTTTGACGGGCGACAAGATACGGATTTTGTAGATTTTTAAGGTTAGAAAGATCGAACACGGATAACACGGATTTGACGGATTTTCACGGAATCTTTATCCGTTTTTTATCCGTCAAATCCGTGTCATCCGTGTTCAATTACCTATTTTCGCCCAATGGAAATCATCTTCGCGTCACAGAATCAAAACAAGATCAAGGAAATAAGCTCGCTTTTGCCGGAACATATTCAGCTTTCGGGACTTGATCCAGGAAAATTTCCGGTGTTTAAGGAAGAATTGCCAGAAACCGGTAACACACTTGAAGCAAATGCTTTGCAGAAAGCACGTTTTGTTCTTCAGCACACGGGTAAAGCTTGTTTTGCTGATGATACGGGGCTTGAAATTTTTTGTCTTCACGGTCGCCCCGGCGTTTATTCAGCCCGTTATGCCGGTGAAGCAAAAAATGCAGAAGATAATATGGCAAAAATTCTTTCGGAGATGAAAGATTGCAAAGACCGGTCGGCGCATTTCCGGACAGTGATTGCATTTACCGATGGAAAGCAGGAGCATCTTTTTGAAGGAATTGTTGAAGGAAAAATCATTGAGGAAAAACGCGGTACAAAAGGGTTTGGTTATGATCCTGTTTTTGTTCCCGATGGTTATTCAAAAACATTTGCTGAAATGGAGCTGGAAGAAAAGAATTCGGTGAGTCATCGTGCAAGAGCGTTAAAGAAATTTTATGAATTTATAAGCACTGAAAATACCTGATCAGCTTATTTTACGCAGGCAAAAGGCGGTTTTGTCTTTTTTTCTCTATTCGTTTTGCCACAAATTCGTTAAGAAGAATAGAAAAAAGAATAGTGAATACACTGAGCGTTAAACCCAGTCCGCCGGGTAATGTGATATTAAATGCAGTAAGGAGATTCAGAATAAAAAAATGTGAAATATAGATCGGGTAAGAAAGCTCTCCGATATACCTGTCCATTTTTATGTTTTTGGTATGATGAAATATAAATGGCAAGGCGAGGAAGAAAAAGAGAAAATATAAATTTTCCTTTTGTGTAAAGCTGACCTCGCTGTAGAAAAGCGTAAAAGCAATCATAAAGATCCAAAGCAGGTTGTAATAAACGGGCTTTATTTTTTTCTCCCTGATCTTTTTATAGATACTATAAGAAAGGTAGCCAAGCATAAAGAAAACAAGTTCAGCAGGGAAAAAACGATAGGTCCAGGGTTCATGTTTCAGTCCATGCTGGTATAAAATATACCGCAAAAGTACAGAGCATAAAATCAGCAACAGGATCAGCCACAGTTTCTTTCTTACGATAAATGGCGCCACCATGTAAAATAAAAGTTCAACTCCAAGCGTCCATGCCTGCGGGATTAATAAAAAAGCATACATGGGTGTTGCTGTTGTTTCAAAATTAGAACTGAAAAAGACGTGCCCGTTTTCTCCTAATCCTAAAAACATCATCACATCCTGGAAAAAAATAAAAATATTGGAAAAGAGTACAAGGAAGATGCTGTCAGCACCCATATTGGTAAAGTGAGCGTTAAGGGATGATAGACTCCCCCAATTCGAGCCGCCTGAATAGATGCCTTTGGATAGAGAAAAAAGAATTACGAGAACCAAAACGCACCAATAAACGGGGAACAAACGCAGCAGCCGGTTAGAAATAAACAATCTGAAAGAGTTGTTCTCATTCACATATTTTTCGTTGAGAACGAGGCTCATGTAAAATCCGGAAATAATAAAGAATGATTCAACAGCTACAGCACTTCCAACTGAGCGGCAACCGAAAATAGGGGTGCAGTGAGCAATGACGACCACAAGGGCGAGGATAAACCGGAGTACGCCCACGTTTTGGTTGTTGCACAGATTAAATGAAGAACTGACTTACCAAAGCTAAGCAATCCTGACGCTTATTCACTGATTCAGCACACTTATTCGATTCGCAAAATTTCTAAAAGTTGCAGCTCTACTTTTATGGTCAATGAAAATGATCGTAAAGTGGGTTTGTCCGGTACTATTCTTTTGTCTTTCGTGCGAAAGCAATCCTATTAAAACTACTAATGATTCTGCTATCTCAGTAAATCATCAAAATGATTCGCTTCAAAAAGACGAATCCGTTGAGATAAGGAACGATGAATTCTTGGACTCCGGATTTATTTTCAGGAAATACAATAATAAATATAGGTTTGAAATGTTTAAAGTCGATCGTATTTACCGAGGTAAACTTGCAAAACCACATTTTGAAAGTCTTGAAGGAAATGTTGCCGGATTTGACAGATATAAAGATGAATATATGTATGAATACAGGAACTCGAAGGTGAATTTTGCCGGTCATTATACCATTATTGAAATAAGTTGTGGCAGCTGGTGTCAATGTGTTTCTTTAGTAGATCGGATTAGCGGAAAAATTTATGAGCATTCTTCCTTCGATACTGCGGATGGACATTATGGACTCCGGTACAAAATAAATAGCCGAATGATTATTGTAGATAGTGGTTTACTCGAGGTGGCAGAGTCACAGGGCCACGAAGGCTATTATGATCCACAATACAACGTCCGACCTTCCACTTACGAATGGCGCGACTCCATCTTTGTTAAAATTGATTAAGATACTTAATCACTTAGTTTTCAACAATCCCATAGGGAAACTCGGTGTTTTGGGTTTATTTCTGAGGGATTGAATTAGTTATCTTTGTACCGCCCTATGAAAATACGTGTTGGCATCTTTTTTGGCGGCGTTTCAAAAGAACGCGAAATCTCCTTCGCAGGAGGTCGTACCGTCTACGATAATCTCGATAAAGCTTTATTCGAACCTGTTCCGATTTTCGTGGACAGCTTTGGTAAATTTATTTTATTGAGTTGGGAATATATTTACAAAGGCAGCATCCGCGATTTTTATCCGCCGCTTGATATGGTTCCTGATTCACCCGGAGAATTTCAGGTGTATGCAGAAAGTCTGAATCCGGATGTGAATCAGCAAAACGCAATGGCTTCGGCTCTTGGAAAACGCCTGGCAGCTGATGATCTGAAAGAACTTATTGACTTTGCTTTTTTATGTCTGCACGGACCATTCGGTGAAGATGGTAGAATACAAGGAATGTTCGAATACCTCGGAATTCCTTATTCAGGAAGCGGTGTTCTGCCATCAGCAATCGGAATTGATAAAGCCATCCAGAAACGGTTAATGGTGAATGCGGGATTTGCTTCGCCTAAGTTTTTCGGTGTGAAAAGAAGCGAATGGTTTGGCGACGATAAAAAAGCGGTATTTGAAAAAGCAAAAAAAGAAATTGGCTTTCCGTTGGTGATGAAATCTGCAACACAAGGTTCATCTATCGGAATTACAATTTTGCACGAGGATGATATAAATGAATTTATTTCCGCTGCCAATAAAAGCTTTTTCACAAGAGAAATTGCTGCTGCTGAATGGAAAAACCTGGATGAAGAAGCAAAGAATGAATACATCCGCTCGCTGACTGATATCCGTGAAGGAATCGGAATGCCTTTGATCATTCATGGAAAAGAAAACGAGGAGATCAGCTTTCACCCGGATGTATTATTGGAATCCGTTGAAAAATATTTTGCAGAAAACGATACCAGTCTTTTTCTCGAATCGCTCGATGCAGAAAGTGAAATTCTTATTGAAGGATTTATCGAAGGAAAAGAATTCTCCTGCATCGTTGTCGAAGATGAAAATGAGCAGCCCGTAGCTTTACCTCCGACGGAAATCAGGAAAGGAAAAGAATTATTTGATTACCGTTCAAAATATTTACCCGGCCTTTCCCGCAAGATCACACCGATCGAGTTGCCGGATGATCAGATCGAAAAGATCCGCAAAGAATGCGAGCGTCTTTTTTATGCGCTTAATTTCGATGTGTACGCCCGCATTGATGGATTCATTACGAAGGAAGGAACAATTTATCTGAATGATCCGAACACTACTTCGGGCATGATGCCTTCTTCTTTCTTTTTTCACCAGGCAGCGGAAATCGGGTTGAATCCTTCGCAGTTTTTGACCTTTATTCTCCGCACGTCTTTACGTTCACGTATCCGCGGAGATAAAAATGCGCATCGCTTCGATCATCTTTTACAACGGTTGGATGAAGGCATGCAGCATTCGCGTGCAAAAGGTGAAACGAAAATTCGTGTTGCCGTAATTTTAGGTGGCTATTCTTCTGAACGTCATATTTCTGTTGAAAGCGGAAGGAATATTTATGAAAAACTTTCTTCCTCCACAAAATATGCTCCATTTCCTGTTTTTCTCACAGGCAGCAATGAAGAACATAAGCTGTACGTTATCCCCGTAAATATTTTGCTCAAGGATAATGCGGATGACATCAAAGACAAAATTGATAATTGGAAAGTGCATCCTGTGGTGCAGCGCATTATTGATACGTGTCATTCCATCACGCATACGTATTCCACGCCCGGCGCACTTGCTGCCCCGCGTAAAATTTCTTACGAAGAGTTGGCAGAAATGAGCGATGCTGTTTTTATCGGCTTGCATGGTCGTCCCGGTGAAGATGGTGCGATACAGGAAAAACTGGATGCGCTTGGAATTCCTTACAATGGTTCCGGAAAAGCAAGTTCAGAAATTACAATTGATAAATTCCGCACGAATGAAATTCTGATGCAGAATGGATTTCTTGCAGCGGCACATCAGCTTGTCACCGAAGAAGATTGGAATAACAATCGCGATGAAGTGCTGCGCAAAATTGATGCAACAATAAAATGGCCTTTCATTGCGAAACCTGTGGATGATGGTTGCAGCTCTGCCGTTCGCCGCGTGAAAACAAAACAGGAATTAGAAGCCTTTGCCGACCTGATCTTCCGTAAAACAGAAGAGCTGGATGAAGTAAAAGCCGGTATTTTAAAAATAAAAGCGAAGGAAGAATTTCCGCGCAAGAAAGTTTTCCTTGTGGAGGAATTGATCAGCAAAAAAGATGCAAAACATTTCCTCGAAATCACCGGCGGAATGCTGACACGTTTCAACGCACAGGGCGAGATGGAATACGAAGTTTTCGAAGCATCAGAAGCTTTATCAGAAGGAGAAGTGCTTTCGCTCGAAGAAAAATTCCTTGCCGGACAAGGTCAGAACATCACGCCGGCTCGTTATGCAATGAACCCGGCCGAACGCCAGCAGATTTCTGACCAGGTGAAGGCAACCCTTGGCGCTGCGGCACGTCTTTTAAATATCCAGGGTTATACCCGGATTGATGCTTTCGTGCGCGTATATGAACCCGGTAAAATTGAAACAGTTTTTGTGGAAGTAAATTCCTTGCCGGGCATGACACCCGCCACCTGCATTTTCCACCAGGCTGCAATCAACCATTATAAACCCTACGAATTCATTGACAGCATCCTTGATTTTGCATTTTCACGCAAACGTAAGCAAGTGCAGCAACCTGCCTGAATAAAATGATTAAAAATATATTTGCATTTCTGAAAAGCCGGCAATTCCTTATCAACTTCGGGATCGCCATTATTGCTTTACCTGTTTTTTTCTGGCTCATTTTCGCATGGCTTGGATCCTTCACGCACCATGATGATTTTGTGCTTGTGCCCGACTTTAAAGATTTAAAATTAAAGCAGCTGGGCACTTTTGTTGCAGATAAAAAAGTGGATTATGAAATCATCGATTCTATCTGGGATCCTAAACTTCAGAAAGGAATTGTGCTTAAACAGGATCCTGAACCTGGATCAAAAGTGAAAGAAGGTAGAAAAGTTTATCTCTACGTTACTTCTGTGCTGCCGCCCATGATCAACATGCCAAAGCTGGAAGATCTTTCGCTGCGACAGGCAATGGCAGTTTGTCAGAGTTATGGATTGATCGGCGCACCGAAAGCAATTGAAAACCCTTGCGATGGTTGTGTTGTAAAGCAAGAGTTCAATGGCAAAAGAATCGAACCGGGAACACTGATTAAAAAAGGTTCAACAATTGTGCTGAGCTATGGAAAAGGTGAAAATGGAAGTGCAAAAGAATTTCCTGTTCCTGATTTTGTAGGAATGACTTTTCGCCAGGCGCGTGGTAAAATGATTGATCTTGGATTGGAATGGCTTGTAGTTGCAGATCCGGGAGTAAAAGACACGCTCAATGCAGTTGTTTACACCCAGGAGCCTAAGCCTGGCCGCGATCGGAAATTGATCCAGGGCGCCATGGTCGACCTGCGTGTTTCGAATGATAAAAATAAAGCCGTACCTCTTGAGCCTGATGAAAAGCCTTAATATTTTTGTAATTTCAGTAGTATGAAAAAGACCCGTTTTTTAGTTTTTATTTTCACCGCATTTCTATTTGCAGGAAAAATTTTCGCGCAGGAGCATTTAGTGCCGTTAATATCAAATCCGATACAGGCCGCTGATGCAGCGCAATTTGCCAATCAGCGTTCTGCATTGGTTGTTGCAACTGATACCATCGTCATGCCGACGGCAGGTTTTCGTGATAAATTCGATTATAATTCACACCGTCCGGATACTACACTGTGGGAATTGGATACTGTTTATCTCAACCGCCATTATCCACCGGGCGTTTTTATTAATCGCACATGGGCGATGTCGCCGATCAATCTTGGTGTTTGCACTTTTGATGGTTTAAAGTGGAATGGTGCACCGTATGATACCGCAGCTTCACCCTCCGGCACCGGTCGCTGTGATGAGCTGATGACACGGCCGATTGATCTGAGCAGAAAAAAAATTACAGATACAACATTTACGACTTTAACTGTTGGCGATTCTGTTTACCTGAATTTTTGGTACCAGGCTGGTGGCAGAGGATATATGCCGGGTACGCAGGATTCTATTCTGCTTGATTTTAATATTCCGGCATGGAACACGCCGCCGTATGATGGATTTAATATGAACTGGAAAAACATCTGGTTTCATTTAGGCTATAATGCCGGTTCAGATACCAGCTTTCATCTTGTGCAGATCAAGCTCGACAGCGCGGCCTATTTCACGCCCGGTTTCCGTTTCCGTTTTCACAATTACGCATCCATGTGCGGCAGTAATGATCACTGGCATATCGATGATGTTTTTATCCGACCCGGCGCATCTATTAATGACACAATTATCAATGAAGCGTCATTCGTTTATGCAATGCCTTCTTTTATAAAAGATTTTCAGGCCATGCCGGCTTCGCATTACAAAGTGAATTTGAATATGATCAGCCAGGTTGGAATTTCCATCCGGAATAACAGCAATGCAGCAAGAAATGTAGCTTATTCTTATCAGGTGTTTGATACACCAGCTTACACGTATGCAGGTGGTAGTGCAACACTTCTTCCGTTTGCACAAATCGGTTACAGTAATGTTCCGACGCATGCCTCGCCTTTAGTCTATCCTGCAAATTTCAGTGCAGGCTTCGCAGATCCCGGAACTGATACGGGGTTTATTATCATACGTCATAAACTGGTTGATGGTGCGCGTGTCGATTCTGCAGATTTTCGCCAGGCATTTTATAATTATTATGCTTATGATGATGGTTCTGCAGAAGTAGGTTATGGTGTGTATGGTCAATATTCTCAGCTGGCTTATAAGTTTACAATGGCGGGAGATATAGCGGACACATTGGTGGGAATTCAAATGTATTTTTTGCCTGTATTGGATGTTCCGAATCTGCGCCAGCGCGAATTCACTTTGAAAGTATGGGCTGATGGAGGAAATCAACCGGGAACATTGCTCTATGCAAAGCCACATCAAAGTCCGGATTATGTGTTTGGAGGTACCGATGGAACACCTAACCGTTTTCTCACTTATGCTGTTGACAGTTCTGTAATCCGTTTTAATCCGGGTCAGACGTATTATATCGGTTGGGAGCAACAGGCGATTGATCGTTTATACATCGGCTTTGATTTCAACACAGATCACTCCGACAAAATATTTTATAATACAACAGGAAACTGGTCACCCTCTATTTTTGATGGATCGCTGATGATGCGTCCTGTATTCGGAAAACTTTATCCGCAGGGCCAGGATCAATCAGGCATTACGGAACATGTTTCAGGAAAAACATTTTCTGTTTATCCGAATCCTGCGAATGAAATGATTACGATAGCGGGATTACCAAGCGAAACACAAAATGTATTGGTGAGCTTATTTGATATCAGTGGCCGTGAAGTGATCGCTGCTCAGCAGATAAATTCAAACGGTACGCTTGATGTTTCTTACTTGAGCGCAG
The DNA here is from genome assembly GCA_039918435.1 of Bacteroidia bacterium. Lineage (GTDB taxonomy): Bacteria > Bacteroidota > Bacteroidia > Palsa-965 > Palsa-965. Next base: position 40,235 of record JBDSHN010000138.1, read on the forward strand.
GCGCTTATTTTGTGCAGTTGAGAACGAAAAATGGTGAATTGATGGGAACACAGCGATTGATTATTTCGCGGTAGAAATAAATGGATTTTTTTTGAAGAGCTGTTCTTAACCGGGCAGCTCTTTTTTAGTTCCAAATGTATCGCTGCGAAAAATAAAATAATCGAAGAGAAATAAAACACCTGCCAAATAACCAAGACTTGCTGCACGGTAAGGTACTATGTCGGAAAGAATATAGCAGGGAATAAAAAATGAAATGGAAATGAAAAGCAGCACCGGAATGGATTTTTTTATAAAGTAATTCCATCCTGCAGCAGGTAATGGAAAGCGGAAATAAGCATAAAGCAGGAAAAGGCCTGTCAAAAGAATTCCGGACAATAAAAAATGGCAGGAAAGAAAACCAAGCACGAGTGAATGTGCCATGTTTTTAAATGCATATAAAAATTTAAATTTCCCAAGCATAGCGAGGCGATTGTTTGCGCCGCCGGATAAAACATTGATAAGAAGTCCGGCAACGATTCCGATAATTGAAAAAATAATTGTCGCTTTATATTTTAAGAACAACTGCTTTATCCGGGCGATTTTGAATCCTATGAAAAGCAACAGCATTAAATACATTATCGCATAAGATTCTGAAAATCCTCCTGCGAGAAAGAACAGGATTGCAGCAAGAGAAATTCTGAATGCACTTTGTTTTTCCGAAAGTAATAATGCAAATGCATTCATACCGATAAGCATGCTGAACAGGTAAACACCCGTGGAAGAAATCCAAAACCAGACTTCAACACTTCCTTCAAGCGTAATAAAAAAGAACATTGAAGTAATGAATGCAGCAAACAACAGTGCTGACTTCCATGAAATATTTTTATTGCGGAAAAAGCCCAGGAAGCTTTGAAGTAAATGTGCAAGGGAAAACATAAACCCCGAGAGCAGCACGAAATAATAACTGAAGTGAAAAGTAAGAGAATCAATGAGCGTGAATACAGAGCAGAGAAAAAAGTGTGACGCTAATCGTCCGTTGAAGTTGTGGTAGAAATAAAAACTTGCACCGGAAATGCTCCTTTCTTTTAATGCATTCTTGAATTCAAAATCGTCTGCCATCACCGGCGCATGAAATGAATATTGAAAGGCTGAATGAATAAACAGCCTCAGCATCAGCGCAAAAAGAAGAAAAGGAAAATAGCGGAGCAGCGAAGAAGCTGTTCTGCGAAATACATTATTCATCTTGCAGAAAGATAAGCGGAAAAATCAGTCAATGAGAATTTCCATTTTGATATCCGCACGTGCCCATGGCGCATCTCCCAATGGAATTTCTTTGAATCCAAGCTTTCGGTACAATTGAATCGCTGCCGCAGAACCTTTCCTGTTCGAATGAAGTAAAACCTTTTTTGCACCAAGCTGCTTTGCTTTTTGCAATGTGGCGATGCCTAAATGATAACCGATTTTTAATCCCCGCAGCTTTTCATCGACCGCCATTTTTGTCAGCTCATATTCACCTTGTCCTTCATGGATCAGCGCACATGTTCCAACAAATTCATTTTTATATTTTGCGATAAGAATTGCTCCGCCGTTTTTCAGGATATGCTCATAAGGATCATTCAAAACCACCGTATCCGATTCTTCCATCACAAATGATTGCGTGATCCATGCCGTATTCAATTCCCTGAACGCATCCGCATGCAAGGACTCAAATTCTACAATGGAAAAATCCGGTGAAATGATTTTATGAAATTTTTCTGGCGCGTCATTCATGAAGTAAATTTACAGAACAAATAAGTATGCAATTCATAGTTTCGTTCTGTTTGATAGAGAGCAAATAAAAAAGCTGATCCTTGTGTAAAGAATCAGCTTTCCATATTTTATCTGCTTAATCAGCTACCTAGAATCGCTCTGTACCTGCGAAGAAAAAGTTTGCTTCCATTGCAGCATTCTCATCACTGTCAGAACCATGAACTGCATTTGCTGCAATCGACTTTGCATAAAGCTGGCGGATAGTTCCCGGCTCTGCTTTTGTCGGATCTGTTGCACCAATGAGTGTGCGGAAAGAAGCAACTGCATCATCTTTTTCAAGAATTGCAGCCACAATCGGCCCGGAAGACATATAAGAAACAAGCTCTCCGTAGAATGGACGCTCTTTATGAACTTCATAAAAGTTTCCGGCCGTTTCAGCAGAAAGTTTTGTGTATTTCAGTGCTACGATACGGAATCCTGCCTCGGTGATCTTGTTAAGGATCGCACCGATGTAATTGTTCCCTACCGCGTCGGGCTTGATCATTGTAAATGTTCTGTTGGTTGCCATGAGTGTTTTTTATTGTAATTGCCCAATGAAGGGCGGTTTAAATTGGGTGCAAAAGTACGCATTTTCAATTTCAAAAATCATTGGAGAGATTAGTTTCCTTAACTTTAGAACCGTTTGTGGAAAGATTTGTTGTTTGTTGTTTGTCGTTTGTTGTTTTTTAATACCGATATTCTACTGCCAAACATCAATATTTCATCAGCAAACAACAAGCATTTTTTCAAACAACAAACAACAAACAACAAACGTTTTTTGTTTCAAACAACAAACTTTTTCCCATTGACAAAAGGAATTTCAAAGCTCAGAAAGCTGCTCGCTAAACCGAAAAAAATTGCCATTGTCACACATTGGTCACCAGATGGAGACGCGATTGGTTCTTCGCTCGGTCTTTGGAATTTTCTGAAGAAAAAAGGCCATGATGTTACCGTCATTGTTCCGAATGAATACCCGGAATTTCTGAACTGGATGTATGGCCAGAAACAGATTGTCGACGCAGGCAAAAACAAGAAAAAAGCAGAACTGACATTGAAAAATGCAGAGCTGATTTTTTGCCTTGATTTTAACGATCTGAAACGCATTAATGTGCTTGGCGAAATCATTGAGAAGTTGACAACGCCGAAAGTGCTGATCGATCATCATCCGAATCCTTCTGATTTTGCTGAATTTGTTTTGCATAAAGTAGAAGCAAGCTCTACTGCCGAATTGATCTATGATTTTATTGTGGAGCTGAAAGGCGCGAAGCTCGTAGATAAGGATATTGCGAATTGTCTTTACACCGGTATCATGACTGATACAGGTTCGTTTCGTTTTCCGTCTACCACTGCAAAAACACATCTTATTATTGCAAAGCTGATGCAGGCAGGTGCGGAAAATTCCCTGAACCATAACCGCATTTACGACGATAATACAGAGAGCCGTTTACGATTGCTTGGTTATGCGCTGAGCGAAAAGCTGGAAGTGCTTACCGAATACCGAACCGCATTTTTTACATTGACCGATGCCGATCTTGCCCGTTTCAAGTATAAAAAAGGAGATACAGAAGGTCTTGTAAATTATGCACTGACCATCCGGGGAATTGTATTCGCAGCTTTTTTTGCACAAAGCGATGGGAAAGTGAAATGCTCATTCCGCTCGAAAGGCAATTTTGATGTGAATGTATTTGCGCGTACCGGCTTTAATGGGGGCGGACATAAAAATGCTGCTGGCGGAATGCTGGAGCTTTCGCTTGAGGAAGTTGTTAAAAAATTCAAATCTATGCTTCCTGAGAATCTTTCACAGCTTAAAAAAGCCTGAACTTCGTTGTAATAGAGAAGCGTGAGCCATGAAAACAACCTTTTTCCTTTTACTCAGCATTTTGCTCTTTTCCTGCGAACCAAAAGAAAAGCCCAAGAAGCAGCAATACACCACGCAGCAGGTGAAAGACCTTTCTGTGCAGATGAATGCCTGGGATGAAAAGCGCCAGAATGATGAGATCAATCAATACATAAAAGTGCACGGCTGGGAAATGGAAACCACGGCTTCCGGCTTGCGTTATATGTTGATTAAACCAGGCAAAGGTTCATTGGCACAAACAGGGCAAACAGCAAAAGTGGTTTACAAAATTTCCCTTCTCGACGGCACACTATGTTATTCTTCGGATGAGAAAGGCCCGAAAGAATTTCTCATCGGAAAAGATTACATCGAATCAGGTTTGCATGAAGGAATAAAGCTCATGCATGTCGGCGATAAAATGCGTTTTATTCTTCCTTCTCACCTCGCTCACGGACTTACAGGCGATCAATCAAAAATTCCGCCCTTATCAAGCGTGGTTTATGAAATTGAATTGCTCGGCCTGACCGATCCTAAAACCTTATGATGAATTTTTTACCAGTCAGTTCTTTTCTCTGTTCACGTTATTTCTCCGGAATATCAATAGTTATCCTTGCATTGATTTGCTCTATTACAAGTTGTAAGGATTCCTCGAAATATCCCGGTTATTCAGAAGTAAGTCCCGGCATTTATTACAAGCTTCACATTCCCGGCGAAACAGAAAAGAAAGCAGGCGAAGATGATTTTTACGAAGTGCGCATGCAGAATAAATTCGGCGGAAAAGTGTTCTTCGATTCTGAATTTCAAAATGCTGCCGGCACAATGATCATGCAATCTTCCGCGAGCCGTTATTTCAGTGTGCTCGGAGAAGGAGACAGTGCAACGTTTTTGCTTCCCGGAGGCGATCTGATGTTGCCCGGAATGCCGGATACCAGAATGGTGGAAATGAATGTGAAGATCATCAGGATTCTCACAGCAGATGAAGTTCAGAAAATCGAAAAGTCAGCAGATCCTGACTTGGATGAGCAGATCCTGATCCATCGTTATATGCTGAAAAACAAGCTCAGCATAGTACCTGATTCCACCGGGCTTTATTACATGGAAATAAAGGAAGGCACAGGAGCAAAACCCGTTTATGGTTCAACGGTGAGTGTAAATTACCTCGGTTTTTTACCCAATGGCCTCCGTATTGACGGAAATGTAGATGCAGGTCCTCCTTTTGTGTTTATTTATGGTACCGAAGGGCAAATGATTCCCGGGATTATGAAGGCTCTTTCTCAAATGAAGGCGGGTGGGAAAGCGAAAATAATCCTACCTTCGCCGCTGGCTTTTGGAGTCAATGGTTCTTCAACCGGAATAGTGCCGCCACATACGCCAGTAATTTACGAGATCGAACTCGTTTCAATAGAATAAAAACCAATACTAAAAATGAAAAATTTTCTCATCACCATTGCCGGCCTGTCAGCAGTATTTCTTGCTTCATGTGGCGGACCAAGTCCATTTCCCGGATATGAAGAAGCGGAAAACGGAACTTATTTTATTCTCCACACAAAAGGAACAGGCACAACAACCGTTGATACCGGCGGTGCTGTTTTTGTAAAGATTAAATTCAAAACAGATAAAGATTCTGTATTTCTCGATATCAATAAAGAAACACGCGCAGAATCTTACCCAATGCGTGTCGATAAATCTGAGTTCAAAGGAGATTTCCTTGATATGTTCATGCGTTTACATGCCGGAGACAGCGCCTCTTTTTTCATTCGTCTTGATTCTTTGAAAGCGCATTATGCTGAAGAATTTAAGTTCGAACCGAAGTATGACACAATGAAATATCTTGGTTTCACTGTAAAAGTGGATAGCATTTTTGATCGTAAAAGAGTTCAGGAGCTGCGTAAAGAAGCAGAAGCTGCTCAGAAAAAACAGCAGGAAATGATCATGGCGCTTGAAAAAGAAGAGCAGCCTGCACTTGATAAATACGTCATTGAGAAAAAGATCACACAAAAACCTTCTGCAACAGGTGTGTATTTCATTGAAACTGCAAAAGGTAAAGGTGATAATATCAAAGACGGACAAACTGTTTCAATTAAATACACAGGAAAATTCCTTGACGGACAGGTTTTTGATTCTTCTGATAATTCAGGTCAGCCTTTGACATTCGTTGTAGGTCAGCACCAGGTAATCCCGGGAATGGAAGAAGGATTGCTGCTTATGAAAAATGGCGGAAAAGCTACATTGATCATTCCATCAGCACAAGCTTACCGTGATGGTGGTGGACGAATGAAGCCTTTCGCAACACTTGTTTTTGATATTGAAGTGGTAGATGTAAAAACTACTATGACAGCTCCGGCACAACCACATCCATAGCCGGGCGGAAAATAAAAATTTCATGAAACGCAATCATCCTTTTTTGTTGCTCGCAACAGTAGCAATCCTGGTGATTGCGTTTTCATCTTTTAGCAAAGTCAAGAAGAAGAAAGTAAAGTTTCCAGGTTACACGCCCATTGAAAATGGTTCTTACTTTCTACAGCATAAAAAAGGGGCTGGTACATTTGCTGCCGATTCAGGCGCTTTTGTATTCGGAAAAATAAAATTTAAAACGGAGAAAGATTCTGTATTTCTCGACATCAACGCAGCCAGCCACGCCGCTTCTTACCCGATGCGCGTCAATAAGGCGAAATTCAAAGGTGATTTTCTGGATATCCTTCAACGTTTACATTCCGGCGACAGTGTTTCATTTTTTATAAGCCTCGACTCGCTGAAAAAATATTACCCTGAAGAATTTAAATTTGAACCACAATTTGACACGCTAAAATACCTTGGTTTCGCACTTGAAGTGGATAGTATTTACTTACGGGCAAAGGTGGAAGAGTTTCGTGCAAAAGCTGCAGCAGAGCAGGCCGAACAACAGATGAAACAGCAAAAAGCAATGGAGGTAATGAAACCGATCCAGGACAGTGCGCAATTGAAAGAGCCGATGCTTCGTGAAAATGATTTTGCTTTATTATCTGAATACATTAAGACAAATTGGAAAGGACCGAAAAATCCTGATGAAGATGGAATATTTTACCAGGAATCAGTTCCGGGCAAAGGACAATTGATTACACCGGGAATGTATGTGAGCCTGAAATACACAGGAAGATATCTTGACGGAACAGTTTTTGATTCGAATGTTTTATTTGCCGGACAAGAACTGTTCGTCTTCCGATATGGTGTCGACCAGATGATCGAAGGTTTTTCAATGTGTATCGGAAAAATGCATGCCGGTGGAACATCTGTTTTTATCTTGCCTTCGCGTCTTGGTTATAAAGATGGCCTGACCCGGATTTTCACCGTTGAAATTGTAAGTGTTCAATAAATAAAAATTAGTTGCAATGAAAAGAATTATCCCTGTAATGCTCGTGCTCGCTTTCGCATTTGCGCCAGCCTGTATTTCTAAAAAAGGAAAAAAAGATAAAACGCCTGTAGCAGCATCTGATGGTGTAACAAGAAAGTATACAGCGAAAACGGTCAAAGCACCTGTTCCGGTTAAGCTCAGCAAAGGAATGGAATACACGATTACTGCTGCCGGAAATGGCCCTGCAGTAAAAAACGGTGATCGCGTATCTATGCTTTACACCGGCAAATTGCTTAACGACACGATTTTTGATGCCACTTCACGCCGTGGAAATACTCCTTTTGCATTTAAAGTCGGCGGTCACCAGGTAATCCAGGGATGGGATTCCATTGTATCGCGTTTACATGGTGGTGATAAAGCAATTATGCGAATTCCTGCGGAGTATGGATATGGTGCACGTGCAAATGGTGCAATTCCCGCAAACAGTATATTGATTTTTGAAGTAGAAGTGCTTGATATAATTTCTCCGCCTGTACAATGGAATGCAAAAGGAAAAGATACGATCACCACACCAAGCGGATTGAAGGTTGTGATGTTTCAGACGTATCCTGCACAACCAAAACCTGCAACCGGTAAAACTGTGAAAGTGCATTACAGTGGTTACAATATGGACGGATCAATGTTCGATTCATCAGTAGAACGCGATCAGCCTTTCAGCTTTACACTCGGACAAGGACAAGTGATCAAAGGCTGGGATGAAGGAATTGCAATGCTGCGCGAAGGCGAAAAAGCAAAACTTATTATTCCTTACAATCTTGCTTACGGTGAACAAGGCCGTCCGCCAATGATTCCTGCAAAAGCTACGTTGATCTTCGACGTAGAGCTGATAAGCATTAAATAATTCAAGATTCAATATTCAAAATTGCTTTTGATTGAATCTTAAATTTTGAATTTTTCTGAATGAAAAGTAAAATCAGGATCATGAGGCTAATGCTGATTTTCAGCACGCTGCTTCTTGGCCTGAAATTTTTCGCGTGGTATATTACCGGTTCCAATGCAATTCTTACTGATGCGCTTGAAAGTATTGTAAATGTTGTAGCAGGCGCATTTGCGCTCTTCAGCATGATTTACGCTTCTCGTCCGCGCGATGAAGATCATCCTTATGGTCACGGAAAAATTGAATTTGTTTCTGCCGGATTTGAAGGAGCTTTAATTTTTCTTGCAGGTGGATTTATTATTTTCCAGGCGATCAGGGGATTTTTAAATCCACATGAAATTCCGAAGGCAGATATCGGCGCTTACCTCACTGCTTTTTCAGGTCTCTGCAATTTTCTGATGGGGTACTTTCTTCTTAGCAAAGGAAAGAGTGAGAATTCTGCTTTGATGCTAGCGAATGGGCGACATCTTATTGCAGACATGGTCACCAGCAGCGGACTCGTTGTAGGACTGATCATTATTTATTTCACCGGGCTGACGTGGATCGATAATATGCTTGCGGTTCTTTTAGGCTTGTATATTATCTATACCGGTTTGGAATTGGTGCGCGAATCACTCGGTAATTTATTGGATGAACAAGATCAGGAAAAAATTACAGAGCTGATTAAAATCCTGAATAAAAACCGCCGTGAAAACTGGATCGATATGCATAATCTGCGCATTCTGAAATACGGATCAGGCCTGCACGTGGACGCGCATATTACTTTGCCCTGGTACCTTTCACTTGAGCAGGCGCATGACGAAGTAGATTCGGTTGAGAAATTAGTGACAAAAGAAATCGGCGCTGAAATGGAATTTTTCATTCACGCTGATCCGTGTCTGCCGAAATGCTGCCCCATTTGTTTAGTACAGAATTGCAAAGTCCGCAAAGCTGCCCTGGTGAAAAAGCTGGATTGGACAAAAGAGAATATGTTGCCGGATGCGAAACATACACTTCAGAACTGAGAACAGTTTTCGAGCGTCCGTTTTCAGCAATGTGTATTCAGTTTTTCACTAGACAGTTCTCAAATTGCGGCGGACACCCAGTCACTAAATTTCTCTCAAGACAATTCTCAGAATGACAACAATTCTCAGGCAAATATTGCAGCGATTTTTTTCATCACTTCGTCTGTCATCATTGGCAGCACATCCATCGCTTTCAGGTTTTCTTCGAGCTGTTCTACTTTTGATGCGCCGAGAATAGCTGTACTCACATTCGGATTTTTAATTACCCATGCAACTGCGAGACATGCACCTGTTGTTCCCATTTCAGCTGCGAGTGCTGTAAACTTTTGTGCTTTCTCTAAATTTGATTTTGCATCAGGTCCGACAATTCTTTCTTTCAGCCATTCCATTCCCGGACGTGAAATACGCGTATCATCCGGTGTAGCCGTGTTGTATTTTCCTGTCAATAATCCCGAAGCAGTTGGCGACCAGATCGTCGTACCCATTCCGCGTTCTTTGTACAGGTCTGCATATTCAATTTCAAAACGATCGCGGTAAAAAAGATTGTACTGTGGTTGCTCCATCGTCGGCGCATGCAAATTATAATCACTTGCAAAAAGATAAGCTTCTTCAATTTGTTTCGCACTCCATTCCGATGTTCCCCAATACAAAACTTTTCCCTGTGTTATTAAATCATGCATTGCACGAACAGTTTCCCCGATCGGCGTATTCGGATCAGGACGATGACAGAAATATAAATCGAGATAATCCACCTGTAAACGTTTCAATCCGTTATGACAGGCATCCACAATATGTTTGCGCGAGAGTCCTATTTGCGTCGGTTTTTTTCCGCCCCAGAAAACTTTTGTAGAAACAATATAGCTTGAACGATCCCAGCCCATCTTTTTGAGAATAGCACCCATTACTTCTTCCGACTTTCCACTTGCATAAGCTTCTGCATTATCAAAAAAGTTCACACCATTATCATACGCCAGTTTCATGCATTTCTCCGCAGTGTCATCTCCCACCTGTGCGCCGAATGTCACCCATGATCCGAACGAAAGTAAACTCACCTGTAAACCACTTTTCCCTAAACGACGATATTGCATTTCCATAAATAAGATTTTTAAGTAGGATATAAAGTTACTGAAATCAGGCGTGAGATGTTAGACATGCGACATGAGAAAAACATATTTCCTGCTTTTCTCTGTGTCCTCCGCGAACCCTGCGAACTATCCGGAAATGTTTATCTTTAAGATCATGCGCCTCAAACAAATCCTCTCTCTCTTACTTATAACTTCCTCCAATTTTCTCTTTTCCCAAAATTTAGCCCAGCTTGCTGATTCAGTAAAATCCGGCTTCCGTGGACTAACCGTTGTAAGTGAAAAAGTAGTTTGGATGAGTGGAAGAAAAGGCTTGGTTGGAAATTCATACAACGGAGGGAAAAGCTGGAGTTGGAATCGCGTAAAAGGATTTGAAAATTCTGATTTCAGAAGCATTTATGCCTTCGATAAAAATAATGCTGTGATTGCCAATGCAGGTTTTCCAGCCACGATTTTGTATACAACCAATGCCGGAAAAACATGGATTACAACTTTCTCTTCCAAAGACAGCGCAATGTTCTTTGACGGAATATCTTTTTGGGATAATAAGCACGGATTGATTTTCGGTGATCCTGTAAATGGCAGAATGTATTTATCCGAAACAGTTGACGGAGGAAAAACGTGGAAAGAAATTCCATTTGCAGATCGCCCGCAATTACAAGAGGGGGAAGCGTCTTTTGCTGCAAGTGGAACAACGATAAGGACACTTCCGGGCGGACACGTGTATATTGCAACCGGAGGAAGTATTTCAAGATTGTGGCATTCGAGAGATTATGGACATCATTGGGAAGTTTTTACTACTCCGATTCTGCAAGGCAAACCTTCGCAGGGAATTTTTTCACTTGCATTTTACGATACGCTGCATGGAATAATTGTCGGTGGAGACTATTTGAGTGATACATTAAGAAAGGACAATTGCTTTTTGACAGATGACGGAGGGAAAACATGGCAGGCACCAAAAACTTCACCTCATGGATATCGCTCTTGTGTGGAATATTCTGATGAATGGATAATTGCAACTGGCTCTTCAGGAACTGATATTTCTGCAGACAAAGGTGAAACATGGCTCATGATAATGGAAGGGACAGAGAGAATACGAAGAAAAGGATCAAACACTGTACGAAGAGTTCCTGGCAGTATGCATTTTATGTATTGCGGAGGAAAAGACGGATTCAGAAATTAGTGCAGAACTGAATAATGCAATTTGCACACCTTGCCATTTGAAATTTGCACATTAAGCTCTCACATCCCATAATCTCTTTCCACTTTCGCAATTCTTACTTTGTAAGCTGAATAAAATTCTTCCCGCCCTTTTTTCTGCGCGAATAAATGTTCGGTATTCATTTTCCAGCTTCTTATAGAATCAGTATCCTTCCAGTAAGAAACTGTAATTCCGATTTCTTCCCTTGCGCTTTCATGTCCGAGATAACCGGGTTGTTGTATTGCAAGTTCCGCCATACGCTCTGCAATTTCAGCATATCCATTTTCGCCTTCTGTACGAATGGAGGTGAAAATAACAGCGTAATAGGGTGGAGCAGGAGTTATCGAAATTGACATGGAGCAGTTTTATTTGAAAACAATTTAGCGCTTATTTAATAAAACGGCTGACATCTTTTCCTCCTTTTTTTTAAAGCTTCGTGTTTGTTTCAAGTGTTTTTAAAGCAGCTTTATTTATTTTCTCAACAGGCATCATTTTCCATTTCGAAATATCACTTTCAAAATCTTTCCTGAATAGTAGTTTTGAAAGATCACGGATAACGCAATAATTTGCCAGACCATTGGCGCTTTCATAGTTGGCATTGATAATGAAAAATGAATTAAACGGCTTGTCGGATTTGAGCGGGCAACTGCATTAAAACAAGCGCTTCTTAATTTACAGTGCTTTTAGCGAACTAAAAACCCCGGGTAAATAAGACTTATCAGGGGTTTTCCGGTTAATTACCTGATACGAGATAACAAACAAAATCATTTCAGACAATGATTTTGTTTGTTCAGCTGTTTTAAAAACTTCCATCGTTTTTATTTCTTTGGCTTTAATTTTTGAAATCTTGTACAAACCAAAATAGCTGAATTGAATTTAATCGAAATAAACTCTATTGATAGATATGAAAAAAAGCAGAAAAAGCCGCTGATTTCCAGTGGCTTTTTCTTTTAGTACACCTGTCGTGACTCGAACACGAAACCGTCGGTTTAGAAAACCGATGCTCTATCCAGTTGAGCTACAGGTGCATAAACAAGGAGCATTTTTAATCTCAGGAAATACAATGCTGAATACTATTGAATATTGTAACCTGTATTTCCAATTTCTGCGCAAAGCTAATAAAATCACAGGAAATGAATGAACATTACCTTTTGTAATTCGTTATCTTCACAACTCTAAAAACGTAGCCAAAATGAAAAACAGAATAATCAAAATCGCATGCCTTTTATCCGTATTGATGATAGGCATGCTGTCATCTGCTTTAACTGCATTGACGCCAGTCTCTCCTGCTGTAAAGTTGGAGAAGACGCAGGAAATCTGGAACCTGCTTGAAACAAAAGATGGTGTGACTTGCTATTACCGGATCGACCAGCTGGGAACCGGAAATGGTGTCTACCTGCGTTTTGTAAATGCTGCTTCTTCAGACGTAACAGTTGATTTTAATATCATGGATGGTGAAAAAGCAACTAATAGCAAACTCACTGTTGCTGCCGGACAAACGCTTGATTCTTCAAATGCGCCTTCACTAGCAATACGTTTAGCTTCTGATAAACCTGTTATTTCATTCACCGTTTCTAAATAATCTCATACATGAAAAAAATATACACTATTCTTAAAATAAAAGCTGCTGTAATTGTGCTGTTTTTATTAAGCACTACAACTGTGTTTGCACAAACAGATGTACTTGTCTGCGGTGCAGTAGCACAACAATCGTGGCTCGACGATGTGCGGAATAAATTAATTTCAACAGGCAGCTTTTCTACCGTAACGAGTTATAATACTTACCTGACGGGCACACCTACCTTAGCGTATCTACAGGGGTTTGATGCAGTTCTCGTGTTTACCGATAACAACTGCCTTGATCCTACAACATTCGGAAATAATCTTGCTGCTTATATTGATGGTGGCGGAGGAGTGGTAAACTGTGTTTTCGCTAATGCGAGCGTACTTATTGGAGGGAATTATAATACGCCGGCTTACCAGGTTATTGTTCCCACCAACTCACAAAATTCAAGCCCTCTGCTGACATTAGGAACACTCCTTAATCCTTGTCATCCGATCGTTCAGGGCGTCACGAGTTTTGATGGTGGATCAAGTTCGTATCGTTCTGCGTCTAACGTACTTTCTCCCGGTGCTGCATTCGTTGCCAACTGGAGCAATGGCGAATGGTTAATTGCAGAAAAACTAAATGTGGGACCCATGAATGTGCGTCGTGCCGATCTGAATTTTTATCCACCATCCAGCGACGTACGTAGTGATTTCTGGACTTCCTCCACACAAGGCGCACGGCTTATGGCGCGATCGTTGCTTTGGGTTGCTGGAGTTATTAATAATGGTCCGCCTCCTGCTGCTCCGGCATCTATTCTGTTTGGAAGTGGTTCGCTTTGCCAGGGGGCAATATCTGGCTTTTTCATTGCATCGGTTTACCAGGCTACTTCTTATACTTGGACAGTTCCTGTTGGGTCAACAATTCAAAGCGGTCAGGGCACACAAAATATTTCAGTTCTGAACGGACCAACATCAGGAACAATAACCGTTACAGCAAATAATGGCTGTGGTTCAAGTGCTCCAACTTCCTATACATTTACAATTAATCCGCTTCCCGCGGTTGTTGCAAATACAACTTCAAATGTAGTTTGTAGCGGATCGCCAGTTACGCTTTCCGGTAGTGGTGCAAGCACCTATACCTGGACAGGATCTGTTTCAAATAATGTTGCATTTACGCCGGCTTCCACAAATAACTACACTGTAACCGGCACAGATGCAAACGGATGCCAGAACTCAAACAGTATTACAATTACCGTAAACGCATTGCCAGTTGTTGTTGCCAATTCAACTGCAACTACAGTTTGTACAGGCGATCAGATTACGTTAAGCGGCAGCGGAAGTCCTGCAACTTATTCATGGAGCAATGCTGTTTCAGATAACGTACCCTTCACAGTTACAACATCAAATAATTACACAGTAACAGGAACAGATGCGAATGGTTGCACGAATACAAATACGATTTCTGTTACCGTTAATGGGTTGCCTTCGGTTGTAGCAAATTCAAACGGATCAACAGTTTGCATGGGCAGTCCTGCAACTTTATTCGGAAGTGGTGCATCAACCTATACATGGACAGGTTCAGTAACAAACAATACACCATTTATTCCATCGGCAACCAATACATATACAGTTACAGGTACAGATGCAAATGGTTGCATGAATACAGATATGATAACTGTAACTGTTAATGCGCTCCCACTGGTTGTAGCAAATTCAAGCGCATCAACAATTTGTTCAGGGCAAACAGTAACTTTATTCGGAAGTGGTGCTGTAACCTACACATGGACCGCACCAAGTCCTAACAACACGCCATTCGTTCCGGTAGCAACCGCTACCTATACAGTTACCGGTACCGGTGCCAATGGTTGTACGAATACTGATTTTCTTACCGTTACAGTATTACCATTGCCGAATATTACCGCTAATTCTTCCGCTTCAACAGTATGCCAGGGAGCTATGGTTACTTTAAGCGGAGGCGGTGGAGTATCGTATACTTGGACAGGTTCCGTTACAGATATGGTTCCATTTGCGGCAACGGGTACTGCTACCTATACTGTAACCGGGGTTGATGCAAGTGGTTGCGTGAACAATGATGCGATTACTGTTAATGTAAATCCAAGCCCAACCGTAACAGGAACATCAACTTCAACTGTAATGTGCCTGGATGATGCAAATGCAACACTTACAGGAAGCCCGGTAAACGGAACATGGAGCGGTACCGGCGTATCAGGAACTTCTTTCGATCCGACAACAGCAGGAGTTGGGCCAGAAGTACTTACTTACAGCTTTACAAATGTAAACGGTTGCACAGGTACAGCTTCAGTTACAATCACTGTAAATGCATGCGTAGGTGTCGTTGAAAATGCATTGGAGAACAGTATAAGTGTTTATCCGAATCCAAACAATGGAACATTTACAATTTCAATCAATGCAAATTTGGGTGATGTGCAAATTGAAATGCTGGATATGCAGGGCCGCATGATTTATACATCACACGAAAGCAATGTTGCAGCAGGATTTACAAGCGCTGTTTCATTGGATGGAATGTCGAACGGAATTTATATGTTGCGCCTTACATCAGGTGATACACAACAGATGATCAAGGTTTCGGTTCAGAAATAAACTGGATGAGTTAAAATGAAAAAGGTGTTCGTTGAGAGACGGACACCTTTTTTTGTTTTTGGGAACTATGTATTTTCTGTTGATTTATTTCAGCAATCGGTTAATGCATGTCTTCGTGTTGGCAAAGTTGTAATCTTATCGGAACGCTACTTTATTAAACGATGAGGATCATTTTATTACAAAGTGTCATCATCAATTTGTCCCTGCAGAACTTATATGATTTATTTTTGCTGGTTACAAAAGTGTCTTCATTACGGCACTAATTGTTGGTTTAAAAAAAACAGCCGCTCCTGTTTTCACAAAAGCGGCTATCAGTAAAATTTAATCGTACTCTTATTCTATTTCATTTGCAATTTACCAATTTGAAATTTGCACATTACTCATTGGCAAATTATCACCTCAGCACCGCCACAGCGGATCAGCAAATTACTTTTTCTCATCCTCTTTCACTTCTTCAAAATCAACATCCTGAACTTCTGAATCTTTTGCATCACCTTGCGGGTTTGCATTCGTTCCATCCGTTGGATTTGCGTTGGCTCCTTCAGCGCCTTTCATCGCTTCATACATTCCCTGCACTAAGGTTTGCAGCTTTGCAAGACCAGAATCAATTGCCGGAATGTTTTTGTCGGCATGTGCTGTTTTCAATTCAGCAAGTGCTTCTTCAATCGGAACTTTTTTGTCGGCAGGAAGTTTATCACCGTATTCTTTCAACTGCTTTTCGGTCTGGAAAATAAGTCCGTCAGCCTGGTTGATCTTTTCGGCTTCTTCTTTCACTTTTTTATCCGCATCCGCATTCACTTCTGCTTCACGCTTCATCTTTTCGATCTCTTCTTTTGAAAGACCGCTGCTTGCTTCGATGCGGATGTTCTGCGACTTGCCGGTGTTTTTGTCTTTTGCGCTTACGTTAAGAATACCATTAGCATCCACGTCAAAAGTTACTTCGATCTGTGGTGTTCCGCGTGGCGCTGATGGAATTCCATCGAGAACAAATCTTCCGAGCGTACGGTTATCTTTCGCCATCGGACGCTCACCTTGCAGGATGTGAATCTCTACAGAAGGCTGGTTGTCGGAAGCGGTTGAAAATGTTTCTGATTTTTTTGTCGGGATAGTTGTATTTGCTTCGATGAGCTTTGTACAAACGCCACCGAATGTTTCGATACCAAGTGAAAGCGGCGAAACATCAAGAAGCAATACATCTTTCACTTCGCCTGTTAAAACACCGCCCTGAATAGCTGCGCCGATAGCAACAACTTCGTCCGGGTTCACACCTTTTGATGGCGCTTTACCGAAGAATTTTTGTACTGCATCAACAATTGCAGGGATACGTGTTGATCCGCCAACAAGAATAATTTCGTCGATATCATTCACGCTGTAACCTGAATTTGCGAGCGCTGTTTTGCAAGGGTCGATGGTGCGGCGGATAAGATCATCCACCAGCTGTTCGAACTTTGCACGTGTAAGCGTGCGCACAAGATGTTTCGGAATGCCATCTACCGGCATAATGTAAGGAAGGTTGATCTCGGTAGAAGCTGCGCTTGATAATTCAATCTTCGCTTTTTCCGCGCCTTCCTTCAAACGCTGCAATGCCATCGGATCTTTAGAAAGATCAAGACCATTTTCAGATTTGAATTCAGTAACCAGCCAGTCAATAATTTTTTGATCGAAATCATCACCACCAAGGTGAGTATCTCCGTCTGTTGATTTTACTTCAAATACACCATCGCCCAATTCGAGAACTGAAACGTCGTGTGTACCACCACCGCAGTCAAACACCACAATTTTCATTTCCTTGCCTCTTTTGTCAAGACCATAAGCAAGTGCAGCAGCAGTTGGCTCGTTGATGATACGGCGGACTTTTAATCCTGCAATTTCACCGGCTTCTTTTGTAGCCTGGCGTTGTGCGTCATTAAAATAAGCAGGCACCGTGATAACAGCTTCTGTTACTTCTGTGCCAAGGTAATCTTCAGCAGTCTTCTTCATTTTCTGAAGAATAATTGCCGAAATTTCCTGTGCAGTATATTTACGATCGTCGATAAGTACACGTGGCGTGTTGTTATCTCCTTTAACTACTTTATAGGGAACGCGTTTTATTTCTTCTGTCACTTCATCATAGAGGTGACCAACGAAACGTTTAATAGAGTAAATCGTTTTTGTTGGATTTGTGATCGCCTGGCGTTTTGCAGGCTCGCCCACTTTACGTTCACCATTATCCACAAATGCCACAATAGACGGAGTGGTTCTGTGTCCTTCGCTGTTAGGAATAACAACAGGCTCGTTACCTTCCATTACCGCTACGCAGGAGTTTGTTGTTCCTAAATCGATTCCAATTATTTTGCCCATGTTTCTAGTATTTTTATTATTAATTCTATCCATAATAGTCAATAGTTATGCCACCTCCGAAATGGGACAGTATTGACAGATTATCAATGATAATATGGGGTTTTAACATGACAAAACGGCATTTCTGTGGAGAAAATGCCGTTTTAAATGTTGTAGAAAATGCCTACTGACAACCAGGTGGCAAATCTGCATTGTTGAGAATAGTTTCATTACGATCGAGGAATTGCAGGTGGCAGGAAAACTGACCTTTTGCAATGGTATCTCTCGTTGCAAATGTAAAAGTCATTTTATTGGTCAATTTTTCATAACGGGAAGAAAAGACCCCAAGTCCGCCATTAATATTGGTATAAACAGGTTTTTCCTGCGCAAGTGACGTAGAAGGTGCATTCACTTCCATGTACGTTGAAAGTGCTTCTCCGCCTGCGTAAACTACAAACTTGATAGAATCCGCTTCCCTCGCACTTACGTTCGGATCATTTACAAGAATGTTTGCCAGGTATTGGTAAAAGCCGTTCGGGTCAAAATCAATCGATTGCAGGGAAGACGCATTGCTTTGAGTGGTTTTCACTGTTCGAATGAGCCAGTCAGGAGCAACTTTATTTACGACCACGTTACTCTGATTTCTTTCCCGGTAATAAAAACGTGCAGCAACCTGGTAAATCCTTGCATTTGCCGAGCCGTTCCATTCAACAAGAACTTTAGTACTGGGAGTTATTTTTCTCAGGTCAATTGTAGTTCCGGAAGGGCGTGAAATAACGAAATTTGAAACCAGTGATGTGGTAGCATTTACACTTATAGTTCCGTGAGAAACATCAATCCTGTAAGTGAAGGTGGCGTCGAAAGGAAGAATATCTGCTGTCGGAATGGAATACAAAACCTGGCGTGGTGAAGAAAAAATGCCGGCATTTTTGCTTTTTGAAGTGTCAAAATTCATGGCGTAAGACGCAACCAATACCCCATTCGCATTAAACTTGCTCAGGTAAACATTAAGCCCGCCCGGATAATTAATAGAATCAAAATTCTGCGCCATAGAAAGGGCATTATCCGGTCCTAAAAAAGCTTTTTCAATCCTTACATATTGTGTATCAATGGATGGATCAAGCAAACCATATACAACCATGGTTTCTTTCCAGTCATCCAAAATATCAAGGTCGGTGCTACAGGTTGTAAAAAGAAAAGCGAGCGTAGAAAAGAGAAGCAGTTTTTTCATTGTATTTTCCGTTGTGCAGAGGCGATTTTTTGCATCGCGAATATACAGAGTTTTTTCTGAGGGTTTTATCGGTCTTTGGAAAATGGTATGTACAGGCTTATGTGCGGTAGAAAAAGCCGGATTTCTGGTAAGCAGCTGAGCAGATTATCAGCATTAAGGTTGCGATGAACCCATCTTGCCCATCACATAAATCGGTCCGGCCGGCGCACTTACATTGCCCGATTGTTCGAGTGAAATTGCATAAGCATCTGCCTGCGGACTTGTTTTCATCATCATCAGTCCTGAATCATTTTCCAAGTCAAAATCGCCCACATTTACCGCCTTGCCATCCACCATCGCCCACAAAACATATTTCTGATCGGCTGAAGTTGCAGGTAAAGTCATCGGGTCAACGGCAAGCTGCATGGTATTCATGTCGACATATACAGCTGCATTCATCGGGTGATCTTTTACCACACTATTAAGCGCCACGTTTTTTGTCATTGGATTGCGCAAAAACGCAAGGTCTTTTGTAATACGTTCAAGTTTCAATTGTGCTGCAACCAACTCCTGCTGATAAATCAGTTGTTGTGTTTTTTCAAGAGCAGCTCCTGAATCCAGCCTTTGCTTTTCCTGAGCAAGTGAAGCCGTATTTTTCCATTGGAAAATATTTATTGCGATGCTCACCACAAGAATCAGGGAGGCTGCAATTGCAAAAGATTTTAACGTGGAAGAGGCATTTTCGATGTTCAGCGCGATCACTTTCGGGCTTTTAACAACTGTTGACTGGCTGGCGGAGGAAATGTTTGCTAGGATTTTTTCACGCAATTTTTCATCCGGCTTCACAGCATGAAGGCTGGCAAAAGCTTCAATGTCCTGCAGAATTTGGTCAAGCGCTGTACGTACCTCCTGCGATTTCCGGAGCATACTTTCCACTTCCAGCCTTTCAGCGGGTGTGGCAGCTCCGAGCGCATAGGTCTCGAGAATACCGGAGGATATGTATTCTTCAGGATTCATTTCAATATTTCGCGCAACCGTGTGAGGGCAGCTTTAACTCTTGTTTTTACTGTTCCAAGCGGAAGATTCAATTCTTCGGCCGCTTCGGATTGGGTATATCCGCCAAAATAAAGAAGATCAATAAGCTGCTTTTGGTCGGGTTTCAGCTCATCTACAAACTTCCTCAGACCAATATGATCAATGGCAGTTGTGTTATTATGTTGCTTATCTACAGTATATACGAAGTCCTCAATGCTCTGGACTTGCGCCCCTTTACGGAAGTTTTTGGATCTTGTTTTGTCAATGGCTGTATTGCGGGCTACATTGAGCAGCCACGTATATAAACGGCCTTTTGATGCATCATAGGATGCGGAATTATTCCATATTTTGACAAAGCTTTCCTGCAGCACATCTTCTGCTGTTTCTCTTTCGATTACAATTCGGAGAATTACCCCGTAAAGAGCGGCCGAATAATGGTCATAAAGCACACGCAACCCAAGTTCATCACGTGCTTTTAGCAACGAAATAAGCTCTGGTTCTGTTGGAAGTGTGGTTTTTGTACCCAACCGGGATGTTTTTAGTCTTGCGAAGATAATGGCTTAGGCACGTTCCGCCAAAGAAATGTTTCATTGACAGGCGATGTGATCAGCCTTAATTATCTAATCGCTTGAGATTAATTTCTCTTACCGGAGAAATGACGATAGGAACTTTTTCAATTACCACGTTGCTCGTGTCAAGACCAAATGCGCTTTCTTCCGACTGACTAAAATGTTTCAGCGTAGAATAAATATCGAGCACAATCTTGTCGAAGATCGGGAATTCATTATCATACGATAGATGTTTTTCGATCACGATAAATTTAAAATCCCCGATTACCTGTTGCTTATTCAGCGATTTGTAACGCGAAGTGATGTCAACTTCATGATTTTTCACCATGTCTTCCACCACTTTCCGGAACATGAGATTAATCCGGGGAGCAACACGGAAACCAAGACGGAAGTCAATACGGATCACATCATTTTCTATAATTTCCTTCACTGTATAATCCATCCGGTAAGGCTCATCTTTCAGATCAACGTGAACGAACCAATAAAGATCGGCACGTTTCGGTTGTTTCTGAAGGATGGAATAAATGATTTTCGATTCAATTTCATCCGGATTATCCGCACTGGTGAGATACACAAGATGTGTTGCATATTTAGGCACAGATAAATCCCTGCTGAGCTCATGAAGTGTTGGCAGGTAATCTTCGAGCTTGACAAATTCGAGGTAACGGTTCCTGATCTTTCTTGCCATTTGCCAGCAATACATGACAATAAATAAAACACCCGCAATCATTAAGCTGATCCATCCGCCATGCACGAATTTTTTCATGTTCGCCACGAAAAACGCAGTTTCAATAATGAGGTAGGTTACAATAAACCAATAGATGAAAATTTTATTGTAATGTTTGATGCGCATAAAATAGACCAGCAAGCGCGAAGACATGAGCATGCCAAGAATAATGGTCAATCCGTAAGCAGCTTCCATGTTTTCCGATTTGCGGAAATGCAGCACCACGCCGATACAACCGACCATGAGCAGCCAGTTAATGGATGGAATATAAAGCTGCCCGCGTAATGCTGTAGGGTATTTGATGCGCACTTTCGGCCAGAAGTTCAATCGCATCGCCTCGTTGATCAGTGTAAATGATCCGCTGATGAGCGCCTGGCTGGCAACGATGGTTGCTGCTGTTGCAATGGCAATTCCGGTTGGCAGAAACCATTCCGGCATGATCATGTAAAATGGATTCTGACCGTCATGCAAGGTTTGCCCCTTCATGGAAATAAGGAATGCCGACTGTCCGAAATAATTGACAAGCAACATTGTTTTTACGAAGATCCAGGAGATGCGGATGTTTTTTCTGCCACAATGGCCCAGGTCAGAATATAATGCTTCTGCTCCCGTGGTACAAAGGAAAACAGCACCAAGCAGCCAAAATCCTCCGGGGTGAATCACCAGTAATTTATAAGCGTAATAAGGATTTACTGCTTTCAATACAGATGGCGCATCCATCAGCTGATGAAATCCTAAAACGCCGATCATCGTAAACCAGATCAGCATGATTGGTCCGAAGAATCTTCCCAAAAAGTTTGTTCCGAATTGCTGGAGAAAAAACAACCCGGCGATAATAGCAATGATGATTGGAACAGTTTCAAGATGCTTGAACATTTCTGTCATGTGCAAACCTTCAACGGCAGATGACACAGAAATCGGCGGTGTGATAATTCCTTCTGCAATAACAGCGCTTCCGCCTATCAATGCAGGATAAAGCAGCCATTTGACTTTCGTCTTTTTTACAAGCGTATAAAGCGCAAAAATCCCGCCTTCACCTTTATTATCCGCGCGCAAAGTGAGAATAACATATTTTATAGTGGTCTGTAAAGTGAGTGTCCAGAAAATGCAGGAGACCCCACCTAAAACGGTATCAATTTCAATAGGAGCATCACCAACGATGGCTTTAAGCACATACAAAGGGGAAGTTCCGATATCGCCGAAAATAATTCCAAGGGTTACAAGGAGTCCGGCGGCAGTAACCTTGCTATGAACACTTTCGTGATGTTGCATTACCTGTTTTTAAAAAAGAAGGCTCACCTTGTTAAAAAGAAGGCTCAAAGGTATATGTTTCTTATTGCCGTTATTCTCTAACTTGAAAATAAAGATTGCAGCAGAGGTGGGAATCTTGTGACTGAGAGATATCCCAGCCACTAAATCAAAGTTGTAATGTGTGGCAATCACGTGCGTAATCATCCAGTCACCATCCGCCGCGGCGGACACCTGGTCCACCCAATCCTCATCAGAGCATTCTGGTACGCTTCATGAGGTAGGGCAGAAGTACTTGTTTGTAGCCATCATTAATATCAGCTTCCACAAAGTCGATGCGGAATTGTCCGCAACGGAGCTTTAATTCATGCTTGAATTCATTGATGGAGTGGAGGTAATTTGCTTTTACTTCGTTTGGCTGCACTTTTACTTCTTCGCCCGATTCCATGTCAACAAAAGTATAAGGACGGTTATCGAAGTCGAATTCCATTTCATGACGTTTGTCGGTCACGTGAAAGAGAATTACTTCGTGACGGTTGTGGCGCAAATGCTGAAGTGCTGAAAAAAGATCATCAGAACCTGTGCGGGAGTCGAACATATCGCTGAAGATAATTACGAGCGAACGTTTATGAATGCTTTCTGCAATTTGGTGAAGCGCTTCGACTGCGAATGTTTTTTTCTTTACATCCTGCTTCAGCGGCTCAAGCAATTTCTCCAATTCATTGAAGATTAATTTATGGTGAACATTGCTGCTCCTTGCCGGTGTATGAACTTCCACTTCTTCCGCAAAAACACTCAGCCCGACAGCATCGCGCTGCATCTTTAAAAGTTCTGCAATTGCCGCTGCGCACTGAACGGAAAAGGTGATTTTGTTGAGCACCTCTTTCTTCCCTTTTTCCTGCATTGGAAAATACATGGAAGAAGAATGATCGATTACGAGATGGCACCGCAGATTGGTTTCTTCCTCGTAACGTTTGATGAACATTTTATCGGTTCGGCCATACAATTTCCAGTCGATATGTTTTGTAGGCTCACCGCTGTTGTACAAGCGATGCTCAGCAAATTCAACCGAAAAACCATGGAAAGGACTTTTGTGCAAACCGGTAATAAAACCTTCCACCACCTGCCGCGCGAGAAGCTCGAGATGGGTAAATTGCTGCAGTTCCTGGTGATTGAGTGCCATTGGGTAAATTTACGATTTACGATGCACGATGCACGATTTTATTGAGGTTTGTTTTTGAAATAAGATACTTTTAACTTTTGATAAGAGAACATCACCGGTTAAAAATGAAGCTATGAGACTTATTTATTTTTTTTCTTTCGCACTTTTTCTTTCAACACTGATTACCGGGTGTTCGGCTGATCAAAATAAAGAACATCCTGCTGATAGCCTGAAAAGTTCTGTCCCGGTTCCAGGTGATTCAATTATAAATCTTTCCAAAGAAATTTTCGCAGGACAGCCCATTTCGTTTTATCTCGCTCATCCTCAAATCCCGGTAATTGCAAAAGACCTGTACACAAAAAAAGTTCAGATCAGTGATGAAGAACGGATTTTGGCATTAATGGACAGCGTATTTACAACCAATGACGAAACAGCTCCATTTTATTTCCTGGTGATCACACAAACGATGGAAAAAGCAGATGGTTCATATTCGGAACCGCTTGGAATGATGGCAAAGGAATATGTTGAAACAAATACAATGCAATTCCTCGATTATTTTTTGAATGAACCACTTTTGACTGCTCAGAATTCAGAAGAATGGTCACGAAATGTTGGATATGAAATTATGATCGCCAATGAATCAGACGAATTGAACGCCTTTGCAACGATGGAAAAGGAAATGAGAAAAAATTGTAATGAATGCTCCTACAGGGAGAAAGAAAAGTTGAATGAGTTTTTGGTTGAAGTAAAAGCCGTTATTGAAAAGAGCCGATAAAAAAAAGGCAGATCAATTAAGTTCTGCCTTTCCTTCTTCAAAAGATATTTATTACATCTGTGCGTCAAGTTTTGCTGCTAAAACATTTTTTGCAGCAGCACCAACTTGTTTGTCTACAACCTGGCCACCTTTAAAGAAAAGGATAGTTGGAATATTACGAATGCCGAATTGCATAGAGATATTGGGATTGCTGTCAACATCCACTTTTCCGACAATTGCCTTTCCTTCGTAATCTTTAGAAATTTCTTCTACAATTGGTCCAACCATTCTGCATGGTCCGCACCATTCTGCCCAAAAGTCTACGAGTACAGGTTGAGTTGCTTTTGTTACCACTTCTTCGAAGTTGGCGTCCGTAATTTCAATTGCCATAGGATTTGATTTTATATTAATTGTTCTGTGAATTTCGTGTATCAAAAGTACTCAGAATCTTGTCAGGAAGAAATAGGTTTTTTCGATCAGGATATAGAAAAAATGCTCCTGATGTTATATTGAGCAACTTTTACAACCCATACTTATCTATCAGATAAATCATTGCCGCCATGGAGGCTGCGCCTGCCTGTAATTCCCTGCGGTTCACATTTACAAAGCGATCATCTTCTGTATGATGAAAATCAAAATAACGTGAGCCGTCCGGTTCTAATCCCAGCAGCGGTGTTCCACTTTGCTTTAACGGGCCAATATCTGATCCACCGCCTCCGCGCGTAAAATCATACACACCGTAAGGAAAAAACAAGGGTTGCCAGCGCTGCACTTTTTTCTTCTGATCATCCGACATTTCAAGGCCGAATCCTCTCGGAGTAAATCCGCCGGCATCTGATTCAATTGCGGCAATATGCTTTTCTTTTTTCAACGCTGCTGAATCGGCGTATGCTTGTCCGCCCCGCCCGCCATTTTCTTCGTTCATAAAACAAACGCAGCGAATGGTATGTTTCGGACGGATGCCGAGCACTTTGAAAAGTCGAACGGCTTCAAACGATCCTGTAACTCCCGTGCCATCATCATGCGCACCTTCGCTCAGATCCCACGCATCAAGATGTCCGCCCACGACAATCACTTCTACAGGATGTTCGCTGCCGGTAATTTCTCCTATCACGTTATATGATTTTTCATCTGCAAACCATTTGCAACTCATCTTCAAAGTGAAAAGAAGCGATTCTTTTTCCATGAGCAACTGTTTATGCAACAGGTCCGCATCCTGAGTAGCAAGAGCGGCGGATGGAATTTTTGCACGCAGGGAATCATTGCGCATGGTTCCGGTGTGTGGAAATGTATCAATCGAGCTAGTACACGAACGGACGAGGCAACCTACTGCACCGAACTTCTCTGCAGAAGGAGGTCCCTGCCAGCGGAATTGCACAGCTTCACTATATGCGTTAAAAGTTGAAATCTTCCTGTCATCGAACGGGTGATTGAAAAAAACAATTTTGCCCTCAATGTTTTTTCTTCCGAGTTTTTCTAACTCTTCAAATGACGCAACCTCAATTACAGCTGCTGTCAATCCGTTTTCAGTTGTCGCTTCCGATCCGCCAAGCGCACACACATTCATTTTTTTATGGACCGTGGTATTTTTTTTAACGATTATCGTTACTTCACCCGTTTCAGGCGCACCACGTTCCCAATGCGGAACCATGCAAGGCTGGAGCCATACCTTATCAAATTTCGCATCCTTCATTACTTGTTGCATGTATTCCACCGCCACCTGCGCACCCTGTGATCCTGATAAACGTTTCGGCGCCTTTGCACACAATCCTCTCAACGCATCGTAAGCGCCCGAACCCGCATACGCCTCCTGGTAAATTTTCGCAACGACAGTTGAATCATTGTCGGAAGATTTTACTTTTTGAGTCTCTCCTTCGGTAAAAGAGTAAAATGCAAACGTGAAAAGAGAACAAATAAAAAATAAAGAAAGAATTTTTTTCATGGAAAGTGATTTCTCCAAAGATAGTTTTTAGTTCAGAGTTCGGTGTGTTAAGTTCGGAGTTCGGAGTTTTTAGTTCGGAGATCCCGGAATTTTTTGGTTATGTAGTTCAAATTCTTCCGAAGCAACTTTTCACAATCAACCCAAATCAAAAACTCCGAACTAATTTACCTGCCCGAGAAGTCGTACCAGTCACGTTTCCTTGTGAGACGGAGATCCTGGAGTACTGCGGATTTTACGTTGATCGTGATGTTGTAGCTCTGGCGCACACCGAACGGAATCCAGTTGAATTGTAACTCCCAGCAATGAAGATCGCGGTAAGCATTCAGCGATGCATAAGCGAATTGTCCGTGCTGCAGATCGTAATTGGAATCAAATCCTACTTTCCATTTTGGTGTCACATTAATATCGCCGCCAATGTGCAGACTCTGCGTAAATTCTTCAATTGTAAGCGGCTTTGAATAATTTAGCGTAAAGCTGACATTAAGCGTCCACGGAATATTAAAATCAACATACCCATTCGGATTTGAATTGATCATGTTCAACTCGGCAGCGCTTCCTCTTGTCGAGCTTCGTGTTGCGGAAGAGGTAAGTCCGCCTTTCCTGAGATTTGTTCCAAGCGTAATATTTGCGCCGGTCAATCTTGCAATTCGTTTTTTATCGCGCCATTCAAAACGTTCGATGCGCAAACCTTCTGCGCTGAGCTTGTAAGGATCTGCAACAACCGAAGCATTGAGATCGATTTTTTTGAACAGCTTCATGCGTAATCCTGCGTTCAGTGTCGACCAGTTAAAGTGTTCTGCCATCAGGTTGTAAGACACACTTCCATTCAACGCATCGATTAAAGAAACGCGCTCTGCTGTGCCCACAGAATCCAACGGATCTAAACGTCGTTTTGCTTCGAACGTATTCAGCAATCCGAATCCGATAGAACCTAATTTTCCCTGGGGAGAAGAGCCATAAACGCCACCTTCAAAAACAGAATATTTTCCTGTGCCGCCTGCGGAATTGGTTTGAACGGTTTTATAAAATCCATATTTTTCCTGCGTAAAATCAGGCATGTAGGTGAATGAAACATTTGGAGTAATCGTATGCCTGATGATAGAAAACCTGGTTCCGTTCATGTAATACATTCCGTACAGGCGCGTCGTTAATGCAACGCTGGCATTCCAATCGAAATTGATGCGTGTGCCGTTTATCGTGTCAATATCAATTTCCGTTCCTGTCCAAGTTTTTTGAATGGTACGGAATTGTGTAACGGAATTGAATGTAAGTGCTGGCGTCAATGTGAAAAACTTCAGCACATTAAAGGAAGTAGATATCGGCAAGCTCTGGCGGATTCCGTTACGCACATAATTTTTTATTAACGGGCGATATTCTTTTCTGAACATCGTATCACCAATGTTGATGTTGTTTTGAAATTCGGAATTGTAAGACACGCCAATCTTGTCATACCATTTTGGTGTAACACGTTTTGGATTTTTAAACGGATAAAAACGATTTACTGAAAATGCGAGCTGCGGAAGTGTCATGTCCACATTATGCGTCAGGGTATTTTGAGAATGACGAAGATTTGCGGACAATACACCAAACTTCCATGTTTTTGAAGCGGAAACATTCGAAGAAAAAATGTTGCTGAGGTAGTCTTGTGCATTATTCGCATTAATGGAATTGTATGTGCTTGTTCCGGCATTTACATTCGCAGAAAAACGGATCGAAGGATTGAATTTCGGATCTTGCGTATGATACCAATTGATAAAAAAGTCATTTCGTATAACACGAGTCGTTGGCAATTCACGATCCCCGGTTAAAATCCTGGCGAATTTCAGGTTGAAGTTGCCGCTGTATTTATAACGCACTTTATAATTGGTATATACTTTTGCGCCCCAGCTTCCCTTCGAATATATATCACCACGAAAGGCCATGTCAATTTTATCACTCAATCCCCAATAATATCCGCCGTCTTTCAGAAAAAATCCAAGCGAAGGAGATTCGCCATACGTCGGAATAAGAATACCTGATTTTCTTCCTTTCTTATTGGGAAAAAATCCGAAAGGAACAGCGAGCGGTGTCGGAACATCCGAAATTTCCAGGTAAGCCGGACCCGTAATAATTTTATCATTCGGGATGATTTTCATTTTATTGGCGCGTATCGCATAATGCGGATGATCGGGCCTGTCGCACGTGGTGAATTGTCCGTGAAAACCATAAATAATTCCGCCGGTGTCTTTCTTTACTACATCCGCCAGCAAAAATCCACCACCCTGTTCTGTATTTACTTCACTCACTTTTCCTTTCCCGCTTGCAAAATTGAAGCTGAGTTTTTCACCGTAAAAAGTCTGGTCGGCTTGCGTGATCATTGCTTTTTCAACGAATTTCCCATTGCTGTCTTTTTTTCCCTCAGCAGAAACAACGCTGTTCTTAAAATCGATCACGATATAATCTGCACGCAGACTTACATCGCCATAATCCACAGACGCGCTGTCGTAGAGATAGACTTTTTGTTCCACGAGATCAAAAAACATGGAGTCATTTGCACTGTACACCACCAGGTTTTTGAGTGTTGTTCCCAGTTTAACAGTTGAGCTGCTGTTTACAGGAGGGGTGCTGTCAGGAGGCGTTTCCTGAACCGTGTATACCGTAGGAATTGAGTCCGGCTGCGCTTTCACAATGCCATTTAAAGCCATGATCAAAACGCTTATTAACAAAAAGCGGCTGAAAAGTAGAGATGGCTTAAGGGAAGCGGGCAACGTTTGGCGGTATTTTTGCTTTACAGGTTCAGATGGGTTCTCCGTAAGAGTCATTCGGATCAAAACTAAATAAAAAGCGCCTTTCCGCGTTATATTCATCGTGCGAAGAATTGCTAAATATCCTTTTATTCTCCTTTTGGCGATGGCTGCTGTGCTGTTGTTGTCGGCGTCGTTTGCAATAATCAGACCAGATCACAAGCAGGTTAAAGTGGTTTGTATTGATGCCGGGCATGGCGGAAAAGATCCCGGTTGCCATGGCGATCTTGTGAAAGAGAAAGATGTCGCGCTCTCCATTGCATTGAAGTTTGGAAAATACATTGAAACCAATTATCCTGAAATCAAAGTGGTTTACACGCGCACCACTGATGTTTTTGTGGAATTGAATGAGCGTGCTGCCATTGCCAACAGGAACAAGGCGGATATTTTTATCTGCATTCATTGCAATTCTGCATGTGTACGCAAAAAAGGGAAAGACGGAAAGCTGCATGATGTATGCAATGAAACTGCAAGCGGCGCTGCAACTTATGTAATGGGCCTGCACGTTGCTGATGGTAATCTCGATGTTGCTAAAAGAGAAAATGATGCGGTATTGCTGGAAGATAATTATGAAAAAAATTATAACCTAGCTATCAATTCAGATGAAGCAGAAATAATTTTTGCTTCTTACCAAAATGAATACCTCGAAGAAAGCATGCGATTTGCACAGCTTTGTCAGAGCGAATTTTCAACCAAAGCCGGGCGTGATGATCATGGCGTAAAACAGGCAGGTTTTCTTGTTCTTTGGAAAACAAGCATGCCGTCGGTATTGATCGAAACTGGTTTTCTTACCAATCCGCAGGAAGAAAAATTCCTGAGCCTTGAAAAAGGCCAAAAACAAATGGCTGCAGGTATTTTCCGGGCATTCCGGCAATGGAAAGACGAGCTGGAAGGGAATAACAAAACCTATTCGGATGAAATTGAAAAGATGAAACCTTACCAGCCGGAAGCTGCAGATACCGCAGGATTAAGAAAGCCGGTTAATTATGCGAATCCGAAAGCGAGTACAACAAAACCAAAAACAGATACGCTCATAACAGTTGTTCCGAAAAAAGACATTGTTGTTGAAAGTCCGAAAGCTGATACTGCCGCAGTTGTACTGATGGTTGCGCCTGACGGAGTTACGGTTACTTATCGTGTTCAAATCCTTTCTTCTGATAAGCAATTGAAAGAGAATGCGCCGCAATTCAAAGGATTGAAGGATACATGGGAATACCAGGCAAAAGGAGTATATAAATACACCGCAGGAACCTATAAATCGGTGGCGGAAGCTGGAACAAGGCAAAATGAATTGCGTAAAAATGGTTTCCCGGATGCTTTTATTGTTGCATTTGATTCGAATGGAAAACGGTTGACGTTGGAGGAAGCGAAGAAAATTAACGATGGTAAGTAATGAATTGAATCGTGATGAGCTATGAAAGGAGTGAGTTATGTTACCGATAATAAAAGGCGGTTGAAAGCCGTACAAATTGATATTAAAACAATTGAAAATCATCAGGAAGAATCATAAGATTTTTTGGCGATTATTATTGCCAGTTCAAGAAAAGGCGAATCCTCGTCTTCCCTGCAAGTTTGTGAAAAACCTATTAAATTAAAAAAGGCAAATTAATTGATCTTTAGGTAATTATGTGAACAATTTATACAAATTGCTCTCCGTGGTATCCGATTTTTAAAAAATAACTCTTTCTGCTTTAAAATCATTCCTCCAACATCGTAATTCGTACATCCTATTACGTAAATTTACCCCCGTGAAATTTACTAAAGAAATTAAGACCGGAATCGTCGTTGTCGTAGCGGTTGCCATTACTGTTTACGGATTTAACTTCCTGAAAGGGCGCGATATTTTTTCTACCAGCACCGACCTCTACGCAGTCTATGACGATGTGGACGGACTCACTTCCAACAACACCGTAATGATTAACGGCTATAAAGTCGGCACAGTGCGGGATGTGAAAATGGATCCCAAAACGAATAAGCTGATCGTTCATTTTATTATTACAGACGATAATGCGATCGTTACAGATAGCTCGTACTGCGAAATTTTCAGTGACGGACTTTTGGGTTATAAGGCCATCCGCATTACTACAAAGGCAGGAGGAAAACCTGTGAAAGATAAAGACACGCTCATCGGAACCAACGAACAGGGAATTAAAGACCAGGTGAGCGCAATGGTTTTGCCATTGAAAAAGAAAATTGAAAGCCTTGTCGGTTCGGTCGATTCTGTGGTGCAGATTTTTCAGATCGTATTGAATGAAAGTGCACGTGAAGATCTTGTACAAAGTTTTTCAAGCATCCGTAATTCACTTGCAACGCTTGAAAAAACGTCCTTCCGTCTCGATACAATGGTTGCTTCAGAATCTGCAAGATTTTCTGATATTCTCATGAAGATCCAATCGATTTCAACCAATCTCGCTAACAATAACGAGCCGCTTTCGAGAGCGATAAATAATTTCGCTAACATTTCAGATTCCATTTCAAAATCAAGATTGAAAACTGTTATTGACAGTGCAAGCGCGGTGATGGCAAAAACTTCTGCCATTCTTGAGAAGATCAATAACGGAACCGGCACAATGGGATTATTGCTCAACGACAAAAAATTATACGAAGGAATTACAAAATCCAACGCCGATCTTGATGCGCTTATCATTGATCTGAAAGAGCACCCGAAACGTTATTTCTCTATTTTCGGACGAGATAAAAAATAATTAAACGCCACCGCTTTAGTAATTGAAATTCCCGATAATGGAATACATTACCACTATTATTTTTGTCCTTCTGCTTGTTGCCGGAACAATTCTGTTCACAATAAATGTGCGCAGGATCCGTAGGAATATTCTGATCGGTCGTCCGCTTGACAGAAGTGATAATAAACCCTTGCGCTGGAGAACAATGATCCGTGTGGCGCTTGGCCAATCGAAAATGGTCACACGTCCGTTGCCTGCTATCATGCATCTTTTTGTTTACGCCGGATTTATTATCATCAATATTGAAGTGCTCGAAATACTCATTGACGGAATTTTCGGAACGCATCGCGTGCTTTCATTTCTCGGACCGCTTTACACATTTCTGATTGCAACATTCGAAGTGCTTGCAGTGCTGGTTTTCCTTGGCTGCCTCGTTTTTTTCCTGCGCAGGAATGTAGCGCATGTAAAGCGTCTCGCGATGAAAGAATTAAATGGCTGGCCAAAATCCGATGCCAATTATATTCTCATCACAGAAATGTTGCTCATGACTGCTTTCATACTTATGAATGCGGCGGATTTTCAATTGCAGCAAATGCATTTTGGCCATTACGATGCCGGACTTTCTTCTTCAGCGTTTCCAATAAGCGGAATGATTGCAAACCTGTTTAATCATTCGTCGCCTGAAACGCTTGTAATGCTGGAGCGCACAACATGGTGGTTTCACATCGTTGGTATTATATTCTTCCTCAATTATCTTCCTTATTCCAAACATCTTCACATTCTTCTTGCATTTCCGAATACCTATTATTCGAATCTTGAACCGAAAGGAGAATTCACAAATCTTGAATCCGTAACAACAGAAGTAAAAGCGATGCTTGATCCTTCTTTTGTTCCGCCACCACCACCTGAAACTCCACAACGATTTGGTGCAAAAGATGTGCAGGACCTTTCGTGGAAACAATTGATGGATTCGTATTCATGTACAGAATGCGGCCGTTGTACATCTGCCTGCCCGGCGAATATTACGGGTAAAAAACTTTCTCCGCGTAAGATCATGATGGATACGCGCGATCGTCTGGAAGAAGTCGGAAAGAACATTGATGTGAATAAAGGAACGTTTGTTGAAGATGGAAAATCATTGTTCGGCAATTATATTACCGGTGAAGAAATTTGGGCGTGTACTTCGTGTAATGCATGTGTGCAGGAATGTCCGGTGAATATTGATCCGCTTTCAATCATCATGGATCTGCGTCGCTTTCAGGTGATGGAACAATCTGCAGCGCCGAATGAACTGAACATGATGATGACGAATATTGAGAATAATGCAGCGCCCTGGCAGTTTTCTCAGATGGACAGGTTGAATTGGGCGAAAGAGTAGCCACCGATTACGCAGATTGTTTGCACAGATAAAAAATAAAAAATGTTCAAATTGAAATTAGTTGATACGGAAGAGAACGGGAAAAAAGTTTCTCCTGTGCTGCCTGCTGCTGTCAAAAATTTCCTGATTGATATTGACGGAACAATTTGTGATGATATTCCGAATGAAGAGCCGGGGCGAATGATTGATGCTGCACTTTTCCCGGAAGCGTTGGAAACAATTGAGAAATGGTTTGCAGAAGGACACATCATTACGTTTTTCACTTCGCGCACGGAAACACATCGGGAAGTGACGGAAATGTGGCTGAAGAAAAATGGTTTTCAATGGCACGGTTTGCTGATGGGAAAACCGCGCGGAGGAAATTATCACTGGATCGATAATCACATGGTAAGAGCAACACGTTATACCGGAAGATTTACGGAATTGGTAGAACGTGAAGAAACGATACAAGTATTCAAGAAATAAATAATCTGTAATCCGCGAAATCTGTGGCAGAACCAATTCACGTACCGACAATGGCAGAAATGCTTGCCAAAGGTGAGACTCCTGAAATTCTTTTTTGGGTTGGATGTGCGGGTAGCTTTGATGATCGAGCTAAAAAAATCACAAAGGCAATCGTGCGTATTCTTGATCATGTCGGAATTAAATTCGCGGTGCTTGGAACGGAAGAAGGTTGTACTGGCGATCCTGCGAAACGTGCGGGAAATGAATTCCTTTTCCAGATGCAGGCAATGAATAACATCACTGTGCTGAATGGATACAATGTGAAGAAGATCGTAACCGGTTGTCCGCATTGCTTCAATATGATCAAGAATGAATATCCTGGTCTTGGCGGAACGTATGAAGTGATTCATCACACGCAACTCATGCAGGAATTGCTTGACTCCGGCAAAGTAAAAGTACAAGGAGGAGAATTCAAAGGAAAGAAGATCACTTTCCATGATCCGTGTTACTTAGGTCGTGGAAATAATATTTACGAAGCGCCACGTTCAGTAATTGAAAACCTGGATGTAGAATTAGCTGAGATGAAACGCAGCAAACAGTTCGGATTATGCTGTGGGGCAGGAGGAGCGCAGATGTTCAAAGAAGCAGAAAAAGGCGACAAAGAAGTGAACGTTGAACGCACAGGCGAAGCATTGGAATTAAATCCGGATGTGATTGCAACAGGTTGTCCGTTCTGCATGACGATGATGACCGATGGCGTAAAACATTTCAATAAAGAAGATAAAACCAAAGTGCTGGATGTGGCGGAGTTGATTGCAGGAGCCATGGACCTTTAGTTTTTCGGTTCCGGGTTTCGTGTTCTGGGTTTGCTTGAATTTTGAATTGTTGAATATTGAATTTCATACCTTTGAGTTATGTTAACTTTCAATGAAATGCCTAACCGCTCGAAAGTCTGGATTTACCAGGCCGACCGGAATCTTACTGATCTTGAAATTTCAGAGATCAAAAAGAAATCTGCGATGTTCCTGCTTGATTGGTCGTCGCATGGCAATATGATGCTGGCTACGATCGATGTGCTTTACAATCGTTT
Organism: Bacteroidia bacterium; assembly: GCA_039918435.1. Classification (GTDB taxonomy): domain Bacteria; phylum Bacteroidota; class Bacteroidia; order Palsa-965; family Palsa-965. The sequence goes on from JBDSHN010000138.1 coordinate 74,909, forward strand.
TATTATTGTGCTGGTGGATGAAGATGCTGCGAGTGCGAGTGGATGCGGGATTGATAAATCAGTTCGCTTCATTCAGCAGCTTGAAAAAGATTATCTCATCAATTTATTCGATCGCCTGCTGGTTACTTTCCGTGACGGGCAGAATATCATCCGCGGCACCAAGCTCCAGGAATTTGAACAGCTGGTAGAAAAAGGCGCACTCAGCGGCGAAACAATTGTCTTCAATAATCTCATCGGAACAAAAGAAGAGATGGCAACGAAGTGGGAAGTGCCGATGAAAAATTCATGGCATGCGAGGATGCTTGTACATTAATTTTAATTTTTGATCGTTGACGTTTGATTGGAACTTCAATAATTAAAAATCAAACATCAAAAATTTCTGATGCAAATTTCGCCTGCAAAAAAACGAATCCTTCTGCTGATAGCTTTTCTCTGGGCAATCGGAATGCTGTTCGTTCCTATCCGCATTGATCATGTGACAGGATATTACAAGGGCAATACTCCTGAAACGCAGACTTTCATTCCTGTTAATGAAGTGCATGAAAGTTCGCTCGCAATAAATTTTAATGGCAGCCCTGGTGGAATTCCGGGAATCTTCTTTTTTGCGCTCATGCCTTTTTTTGTAGTATGGGAATCCTTCAGTTTTAAACGCCCGTTTTCATTGCCGGGAAAAGCGTTTTTACAATTGCAGGCGCTGTTGCTTTTTCTTGGCGCACCTTATTGTTATTATATGATCACCTACCAGCAGGGGAATTTTTATGATACCGTCCATGAAACAGGATTAAGCTGGGAAGGATATGTTTTGGTGATCCAGGATATTTTACTCGCAATGTTTTTGTTTTCTGCGGTGGCGAATCAGAAGGGGAGGGCAGCCGCTTTTTTTGGAGCTCGGGAATAAGTTGCAAATTATAAAATGTGCAATTTCCAAACTGGAAACTTCTCTTCCATGCTCCTTAAAATGTCATTAGCAACAAAGCGTCGTAAGTTCTGATCCTGTTATCGAAAATAAAGATCTTGTTGCCAAATTAAACCCAACCTTGGTTTAATTAATAGTGTGAATGATGTAAGTTATTAGCAGAATAATGCAAGTAATGTTTACATTTTAAGAATAAACTTTGTCAGTACAACGAAAGAGGCATTAATCTAAAAAATAATTTATGGCGACCAGGAATTCAAAAAAAAAGGCAGTTAAAAAAGTAAAGAAGGCAGTTTCTAAAAGTAAAGTTGCTGCTAAAAAAGCAAGCCCGAAGAAAAAGGTTGTAGCAAAGAAAAAAACTTCAGCTAAAAAGGCAAGTCCGAAAAAGAAGGTTGTAGCAAAGAAAAAAGCTTCAGCTAAAAAGGCAAGTCCGAAAAAGAAGGTTGTAGCAAAGAAAAAAGCTCCAGCTAAAAAAGCAGTTGCAAAGAAAACTGTTGTAGCAAAGAAAAAAAATCCAGCTAAAAAAGCAAGTCCGAAAAAGAAGGTTGCAGCAAAGAAAAAAACTCCAGCTACAGAAACGCAGCTTATACAAGAGGTGCCTGTAGGTGAAAACATGCATTTCATTCCGGAGCAAGGAGAAACATTATCATTAACTCCTGTGCAGGCTCATCAGGCTGAAAACAGGTTTCATAATAAAGAAGAAGTTTCGCTTCACCAGGAAAATCAGAAAATGAAAGATGCTTTTGCTTCACGGAATGCAAAAAAGCAGTATCGAAGAGGAAGACGTTAGAATTATCAAATTCAAATTATAAAACAGTTAGTCCGGGAATATTTTTCTTCCGGACTAACTGTTTTATTCCCATTTACTTCGCTTTCTCATCCACTTCAAAAACACCGAATGTGTTATTGTCAGCATCGAGGAAATAGCCTTGCCAGCAGCGGCCCGGAATTGCAAACTTTGCCATGGCAACTGTTCCGCCGTTAGCAAGAATCAATTCGCTGATTTTATCGAAACTTTTCACCTGCACAGAATTTACATACGCATTTGTGCCGAATTCTTGTGGTGGTGTTTTTACCGGGCGCTGTAAAAGTCCGCCATTAATACCGTTTGTTTCAATACGGTAATATTCAATCGGAACAAACTCCTCTTTAAAAAAATTCCAGCCGAAAACAGTTTCATAAAATAATTTCTCGCGTTTCGGATCTGAAGATTGAATTTCGAAATAGCCTATTGTATTCATACTGCAACTATTATTTATTTTTCAGTTGATGTCATGCATTCTAAATATTATCTGACAGAAAGATAAATATCAACTTCAGAATTATTCCAGTCTTTACTTCTTTCATCATACACTTCGAAATCGGCCAGGTAAGCTCTTGGAATTTCTGATTCCCATATCTCCATCCAGGTATTTGCTACACAATCCGGCATTTTTCCTTTAGCTGTGAGTTGCTGGTATTTCGCATTTGGAATAATTATACTATCCAAACCTTCAGGAACTACGGCATCGGCTTTTACTTTATAACCGATGAAATAGGAATAAGGTTTTGTATGATCTCCTTCATATTCGTAATAAACTGCTATGATCTCATCAGAAATTTTGCCGGTGATTTTGCTTGCGTAATTTTCTTTTTCAAATTTTTGCCACAAATAACCACAATCAATTGCAGACTGACCATTTTCATTGGTTGTTTTTCTGCCTAATGACAAACCAATTAATTTAAATTGTTCTAAATGGATTTCATTCATAGCGTTCAATTATTACTGAGCCGTAACATCAACCTGGTTGACCGGTATTAGGTTCACCTTGTATTTCTTTACGATCAGGTTCATCAGTGGATCATTTGCAATTTTAGCCAGTATCCTGTCGGTTTGTTGTGAATCATAACCCATCACCATCTGGTCAGTGAGTTTTAAATAATGAACTGCGAAATAAAATCCTGCAATTACATAAGGACCAAAAGGCGTAAGCGGAATATCGAAATTACTTCCGGAAATATTAAAAAGTGTATTCGGCATATAATCGCTTCCGGCTTCAATATTATTCAATGCAAGATAATATTGCGCCGCCGCTAACCGTGATGACATACGCGGGTCAGACATACATAATAATCCGGCAAGCGGTTTTTGTTTTTCTGCCTGCTTGAGCAAAATTTCTTTTCGGATCCGCTCGTTCTGACTGTGATGACGAATGTATGCCTGCACTTCATCCCACCACGGTGCAGCGGGCTCGCCACCGTCCACACGTATCAATGCATGAATAGAATAATCCTGAATGCCTGCTGTCACTTTTATATTCAGCGTTTTTAATTCGGAATCACTTTTGATCGCATTTTCCAATTGTGTGCGCTGGTTACGTGGATGTGTACGCAACAAGTCAATACTTTTTATCCAGTCGCCGGCGAGGTAACCATCGTGGTTATATACAGCACGCAGCAGCGAACGGATATCCAGCGACGTTTCCACTTTATATTGCTTGCCGTGAAATTCAATCGTAGGTTTTTCTTCCAGCAACAATTGCTCCAGCTCAATGCCCAATGAAGAGGCCTGCAGCATACCACAATTAAGCGGGGAACCATCCACAATATGAAGATCATGCACATGCGAAATATATTCCTTGCTGGAATCTTCCGTAAGATGTCCGTGAATTTGAATGTGAACGAAAAAACGAACGGGTCTTTTCACATCCTTGCTGGCACGAAGCTCCTGCTCAATGGTGCGTTTGATATCCATCACCACATCGGGCGTAACAAAAGAACCGGCCGAACGGATGGTATGAAAATCTACATCAATTCCACGCTGACGCCATTCTGCTGAAACGTGACGTGTTGCATCAACCTGCAATTGGGAAAGATCACGTGCATCAGCGCAGCCGAGCAGGATGTGAATTTCTTGTTCTGAAGTTTGTGGCATAGAGCAGTTGCCGGTTTTAATTCCGGACTTTGATTACTGAATGTGAAATTACGAAAAGTAATAGTTCACAACCGCTGATTATTTCAAAAATAAATCCCTTACCGAAAGCGGCTGTTCAACTGCGCGCCATTTAAAATCTTTCAGCAATGCTTCTTTAGGAGGAAGTTCGAGTGGTGGATAAAGTGTTGCTTCAGGATGATTATAAAATGTAACGGACTGCACATCCTGGTTTGCGATCTTGATCAAAAGGCTGCTGCAATCTGCGCGGTTAACACCCATGATCACATCTTTGTCTTTTGCATAATATAAAGTCTGTCCGTTTCCTTCGACGTAAATCCGGTTCAGCTCATTTTTCACAAAGTAGCCCGTCATCTTTTTTCCTTTGATCTGGTTAAAGCGAGTGGAATCTCCTTCTTCTGAAACGATGAATGCATTATTATCCATATTCAGCTGAAGAATTTCACCGTGATGCGTAATGATGGAAACTTTTTCTGCTGTCAATTGATTTCCTCCCGACCATAAAACCGGGTCATTGTATAAACGCATCGTGGAGTCGTTAGAAGTCCAGGAAAGCGAATCGCATTTTCCCTGCAAATCTGTTTTGTAGAAGCGGACATTGTGGTAGCCAAGAATAATTTTTTGCGGTTCTTTCACAATTGTATCTGAAGGATCTTTTTTCTTCTTTTTTGCACCAACGTCAGTGCTGTCGTAAATGGTGATTGACTTCAATGTGTCGGCGTGAAGAAAAAGCGAATCGGTTGTAAACGATTGAATAAATAATGCGTTACCAGTAATAAGTGAAATATTCGTTACCTCGTTATGAATTGCAAGATCGCCCTTGATAGTAATTTTTTGCAGCGTATCAATGATCTCAACATTCTTCATTGCTTTACCAAGACCAAGCTTGCGATTGTACCAAATGCTATCGCCTTTCAGCGTTTGATCTTTGGTAACGATATAGGCGTTTTTCTGAAATTGGGCAACATCATTTTCGCTGTCGTAAAATCCATTTTCACAATAAATGAAATTGGAATTATTCGTCGCTTTGATTGTTGTGGGTCCGAGGAAATAGGACGTTTTTGAAAGCGGATGATACCTCAGTGTATCACACATCATTACGTATTGCGGATTTACAAGCACTACATTTTTTTTAAATGTCAGCACTTTTGCTTCTGTTGAATACGCGCCGATCTGGCTTGTGAGTGTGTTCTCTTTATTGATGATCTTTCCACCGTTGGAATAACTCGCAACTTTTTCATTCAGATCATAAAGAATTGCTTCGGTGGTAAGCGTCATATCCGCATCAATCATCTGCACATTTTTGGTGAGTTCAGCCTTACGCGCATTGCCATCATACTTCAGCAGATCGCCGTAAATATTCAGAGAATCGCCTTGCCGGATATGAACATGGCCGAATGCATTAAGGGAATTTGCTTCGCTGAAAAAATGTGCGCTGTCGCAGGTCATGACCATTCCCTGCTGCTCAAATTCAACATCGCCAAGCAAACGCTGAAAACCTTTTGGACTTCCTTTTAAAGAATTCGCATGCCTGAGATTGATCTGCTTTCCTTTTTCAACTTTAATAGCAGACTGTGCTATCAATCCGTCACCAACGGCGAAGAGAAAAAAACTGAATAATAAAAGTTTCAGCAGGCGCATTTCGAAGGTTGTGGGTCAATTATCATGCCCACACTTCATTTCTTAACAAAGTTTGTTTTCTGTCAGGACCAACAGAAACGATGCTGATAGGAACACCGGTTTCTCTTTCGATGAATGCGATATAATCATTCAGCTCAAGCGGCATATCAGCAGCAGAGGTTGTTGCAGTCAGATCAGTTTTCCATCCTTTGAGATCGAGATAAACAGGTTCAATCACTTTGTTCACGATATCATAAGGAAGTTTGTCTGTTACCTTTCCGTCAATTCTGTAAGCGGAACAAACACGAATAGTTTCAAAAATGCTGAGCACATCTGCCTTCATCATGATCAGTTCTGTTACGCCATTGATCATGATCGCATAACGCAATGCAGGAAGATCCAGCCATCCACAACGACGCGGACGACCTGTTGTTGATCCGAATTCATTTCCTTCTTTGCGCATGACAGCGCCCGGACCATTTTCTTCAATCGTATCAATAAGCTCAGTAGGGAAGGGCCCGCTTCCGACACGTGTGCAATATGCTTTGAAAATTCCGATCACGCCGCCAATTCTGCTTGGTGCAATTCCTAAACCTGTGCAGGCTCCGGCGCACATTGTAGTTGAAGAAGTCACGAAAGGATAAGTTCCGAAATCGATATCGAGCAATGAACCTTGTGCACCTTCTGCAAGCACACGCTTACCTTTTACGAGCGCTTCATTGATGTAATGTTCGCTGTCGATTCTTGTGAGCTCACGCAATGTTTCAATTCCTTCAAACCATGCTTTTTCCAATGAAGAAGGATCTTCATCAGAATTGTAAAATTTCAAAAGATCACGGTGTTTTGCGACAAGCGTATTGTATTTTTCTTTGAAATCGGTAGCATCAATATCACCGACTCGCAAACCATTGCGCCCGGTTTTATCCATGTACGTCGGCCCGATTCCTTTGAGCGTAGATCCGATTTTTTCTTTTCCTTTCGAAGCTTCTGATGCTTTGTCGAGAAGACTGTGTGTCGGAAGAATAAGATGTGCGCGGCGGGAAACAAGAAGACGGTTTTTCACATCAACGCCCATTTCTTTCAACTTGTCAATTTCTTTTTTCAGGATAACGGGATCAATCACGACACCGTTGCCGATCACATTCATTGTTGTTTCATGAAAAATTCCGGAAGGAATAGTATGCAGCACATGTTTTATGCCGTTGAATTCTAATGTATGTCCCGCATTTGGTCCGCCCTGGAAACGAGCGATTATATCGTACCTTGGAGTGAGTACATCAACAATTTTACCTTTTCCTTCATCGCCCCATTGGAGGCCCAGGAGAACTTCTGCCTTCATACTTTTATTTTGGTTCATTAAATTTTTCGATTGCTTCATCGGTGGTTTCTGTTACAATAAAAACAGAATTCAGCTTTGTAATAAGTAAAAGCTCCTGAACTTTTTTAGAGATACCGGAGATTATAAGTTCACCGCCATTCTTTCTTGATTTCGTCAGAATATTTATCAGCACATTCAGCCCGGTGCTGTTCACATATTTCAATTCTGATAATTCAAGTATAAAATTATTTTGTCCTTCTTCAGAAAGCAGGTTCACCTCGTCCATGATTCGCTGCCCTTCATTCCGGTCGATCAGTTCGCCATAAAGAGAAAAGATAGCAATGGGATTTTTCTGAATAACATTGTAGGTGAAGCTCATGAGAGACGTTTAGGTACCGTTTTTAAATGTTCGCAGGCGCCGTTTTTTGAAAGTTTTTTACAGCGTCCGAAAAAGTTAAGCGAATGTGCGGAAATATCAAATGCAAGAAATTCTTCCGTGGTCTTTTGTATCTGCTGAATGCGCGGATCACAAAATTCAAAAACTTTATTGCAATCCTGGCAAATAAGATGATCGTGCTGTTTGTATGCATAAGCACGCTCAAACTGCGCCTGGTTTCTGCCGAACTGGTGACGTGTTACCAAACCACATTCCAGCAGCAGCTCAATGGTATTGTAAAGTGTTGCCCGGCTCACGCGATACTTTTTATTTTTCATAAAAACGTACAGCGATTCAATATCGAAGTGTCCGCCCTGCGAATAGATCTCATCAAGAATCGCAAAGCGCTCCGGTGTTTTCCGGTGGCCTTGTTTTCCAAGGTGCTCAGCAAAAATATTCTTAACGGTTTCCCGAATGTTGGTGTCGGACATTGGAGATTTTAATGGACAGGTAAAAGTACTGAAAAAGGGGAAGGAGCAGGCAAAAAAGGCGGCAGGCGGCAGGAAAAAAAGGGTCACATTCATTTTCTGGGGAGTAAGTTGTTTTAAGCAAACAATTTTTCAAGTCTGAAGAGGAAAAACTTTACATCTGATACACCTCTTAGATTAGCTCTGAAGGCTTTGATTTTGGAATTAAAC
>JBDSHN010000139.1:0-17758 GCA_039918435.1 Bacteroidia bacterium
TGCAAAAAGTGTACGTGGCAAATAAAGATGTTTCGCAAAATCGTGTGTGATGTAATGGTAAGAAGTCGGCGCGTTTAAAAGGTAATCAGGATGAAGGTGAATATCAAGCACAGCTAAATTTCCAACGTAAGGACTGTTTTCGGCAAACATAAAAGCCAGCTTCGGATATTGAAAGCTCAGTGTTTGTTTTGCACGTACAACATGCTTGTATGAATTTCCGGTGTTATCATCTCCGAAAAGTCCGGAAGGAATATCAATGGAAATTTTATCTGCGCTGGTCGAATTCATTTTCTTAATGACATTCGCAGCCAATTCTTCCGGCTCACGGGAAAGTCCGGTACCAAAAAGCGCGTCAATAATTACATAGTGTTCACCGGGGAAAATAATTTCTTGTGCACCTGTTATTATGGAGAAAGCAATTTTATCCTTTTCAAGCCGGTGCAGGTTTTCAGAAAAATCAGCAGCATCATTTTGTGCCACGCGTACAATATAAACATCCACTTCACGGTGCTTTGCTTTCAGCTGGCGCGCTATTGCCAATCCGTCGCCGCCATTATTTCCATTTCCCGAAATGATGATGTAACGTGCTGCATCTCCCTGCTTTTCGAGGATCCATCGCGTACATTCACCTGCGGCACGTTCCATTAAATCAACTGAAGTGATTGGTTCGTGTGCAATGGTAAATTTGTCGGCCTCTTGCGTCTGCGTTGCGGAAAGTATTTTCATTATTCGTTTTGAATTATAAAAAAGCAAAAACAAGCAACTTAATTAGGATTTCGCTTCTTGTTCTCAGCTGTGATGTCAGAAGTTTAAAATTAGCTATTAATCTTAACCATGAATTGAACAATATTGTCAAAGTATATTAACGCGAAATAACACTGGCAATAAAACGTTCCACCGCAAAAGTTGAAATTTGCCCGCTGGGTCCGCTGAGATTGTAATCACAACCATGTGTTGCGCAGTGAAGATTGAGAAAATAGTTTTTCACATGGAATTCATCCAGCTTTTTATGAAGGCGCACGCTGTGTTCAAAAGCAACCATTGCATCAATTTCGCCGTGAATGATTAAGGTCGGTGTTGAAGTGCTGTTTACATATTCAATTGCGGAGCTTTCAGCATATTTTTCAGGCACTTCCTGCAAGCTTCCTCCGAGGTAATCGGCGAAAACTTTATCTGTATTTAAAACCAATGGATTGCCTTTGACCGTTGCACCCCAAACCATGTCGGCCGGCGCATAATAAGAAATCACTCCTTTAATCCGCGGATCATGAAAACTATACGCTGCCACCAATGCAATTTGCCCGCCGGCAGATCTTCCGAGCAAAATAAAATTCGTAGTATCAATGTTCAGCTGTGCCGCATTTTTTACGAGGTAATCAAGTGCGTCTTTTGTGTCTTCCACTGGTGCCGGACTTTTATTTTCCGGTGCAAGCCGGTAGCTGATGGCTGCAACATTATAACCTTTGCTTGCCAAATAACTATTGAGCGCCGGAAGCTGTTTCTGATCGCCGCCCGCCCATGAGCCACCGTGAATAACAATAATGCAAGGCGCTTTTGCATTAGTGGAAGCCGGGTAAAAATCCAAAGTCAGCACTTTGCCCGGCAATTGTTTGTACACTAAATTTTCTGGAATTATTTCTTTTCCGCGAATACCACTGAACATGTTGAAAAAGCTGAATGGTTTTTTCAATTGTGTTTCATTTTCCTTTGTTGGAAATACTGCGGCAAATTCTCCTGATAAATCAGCAGCACGCATATAAGCACGGATCACAGGCAGCGTAAACAAAATAAGTGCAACAGCGCATACGATCAAAGCGCTCATTTTATATTTCTCGCCGAACAAACAGAAAATAAAAAGCAAGAGGGCGGTGAAAATAAAAATGTAAGGGAATTCAGTAACGGCTACTGCCACACGCCAGAAAAAATTAGTTGGTGCGCGGAAAATTACCAGTAGAGAAAGCAGGAAGAGGAAAATGGAAAGTAATAATCGAAGCATAAAATAGTCTATGCATCAATATACGCAGTTTTGTGCGGAAGGGATTAATGTGTCATCTTAATGATAAAGCTGACGAGAACAACTGTAGTTGCACCGATGAACGAATACATCAGGATCATCGCACCGTTATTGAACTTAAATTTCAAATGGAACAGCAGGAAAATAAAAGTAAAGAGGATGGGAATCAACGCGGGATAAAGCGATAGACTTTCAAAAAAATTCCCACGAAGTAATTCAATAAAAGATCGCTGCATGCCACAACCTGGACAATCTACTCCCGTCATACTCTTGTATGGACACGTGAGCAAATTATGTTCAAGCCAGTCGATTGCACTCATTTGATGAAAATAAAAAAAGCCGGTCGGAAATGTTCCAACCGGCTTTAAATAAACTCAGGTTAGTAACGGCTCATATTCTGCCATGGCATTGTCGATATCATTGTTCCAACGAAAATTACGTAACAAATGATGAAGATCACATAAGCAATAGAAAGGGACGTTCCGATGATTGCGCAAATGCGACCTGCTTTTGCGTTTTTAAAGGATTTTTCAGTGTAGACACCAGGATTGTCGCTGTACATTTTAATCGCTTTATTGCCAAGTACAAGAGCAATAATTCCACAGGCAAGACCTATGATACCGTAGCACCAGCAAAATACGATAGAGCAAATTCCCAGTACAAGCACTCCAATATGATTCGGAACATCCTGCTGCATTCCCATTGGGTTTCCACCCATAGGATTTCCGCCCATTGGGTTTTGCTGGTAAGGATTCTGTTGATAAGGATTTCCCTGTGGTGGTGGTGGCGGGAAAGGAGGATTTTGATTTTCCATGGTTTAGTTTAGTTTTTTTCTTGAGTTGGCTAAGATAATGCTATTCCTAAAATGAGATAATCGTTTATTTAATGTTTTAATTATATTTTTTTAAATTACTTAAATCACTGGTTAATAGCAACATATCCGACAACAAACGTTTACTATCGACTACAAACGTTTAATAACCGAATAAAAGAAAGCAGCTGCCACACCTTTGCAGCATCGGAATTAACAGGAAATAGTTTTAAACATTCAAGATTCAACATTCATAATTCAAGATTGATTAATCATTTTTCTAAAATCCGTAAGCTCTATATATAATTCAAAATCGTTTTACTTATTTATTAATTTCTAAATTTTTTACTTATGAAAATGGACATGAAACGCAACAACGTACAATTGATCGGAAACCTGGGCATGAACCCGGAAGTGAAATCCACACCGACAGGAAAAAAAGTAGCCCGCTTTACCCTGGCAAATGTGTCGTTCCGCACAAAAGGAACGGAGACAACAACTACCGTCAACTGGTTTAACCTCGTTGCCTGGGAAACGCAAGCCGATATTGCAGAACAGTATCTTTTCAAAGGAAGAAGGATTGGCATCAACGGTCGCCTCGTCGTAAGATCGTGGAATGACAAAGAAGGAAAGAAACATTCTATGACTGAGATTGTCGTGAATGATATTGTAATGATGGATACTCCGAAGATTGCGAAAGCAGCGTAAAGGAGGGTTTTTGGATTGGGAAAATTGCCTCTGAGAAGGGGCTTTTTTTTCTTTGGGACGGGGGGCGGAAAAAAGAGGGGACGGGGGACGGAATCCGCCGCGGCGGAGGGACGGGGGATGGAAGGCGAAAAAAAAGGGGACGGAAATGTTTACCTATAATCTGCGCAATTTGAGTATGCTGTGACAATTATAGACAACTGAAAAGTATAAATTATTAAAACGAAATTATGAAAGACCGTATTGAGGAAATCCGATTTTATTTAAAGTCAAAGGATGTTTGGAGTAACTGTTGGAACGATACAGAAATTTTAAAACGAGATTTTCGAGGAGTCGAGATCACCAACAATTGATCCGTTCTGTGGGTTCCATTTCCGCAAATATTGAAGAAGGATATGGCCGTGGTTTTGGAAAAGAATATCCACAATATTTAAGAATTGCACGTGGCTCAGCCCGGGAATCGAAAGGCTGGTATTTCCGTTCAGGTATGTTGCTTCCTCCTGAAACTATCAATCAGCAAACAGAACGACTCGATGAAATAATTTCAGCACTCACCAATTCAATAAATACACTGACTAAAAAGTAAGTATGTTTCCGTCCCTTGCCTTCCGCCGCGGCGGATTCCATCCCTTTTTCGTCCCGTAGAAAAAGGTTCTGATCACTGATTAATTTCTATTCCAAGCCCATCAAAAGCTATCCTGATATGACCAGGCAATTCTTTCTCCACATCCTCATGCTTACCTAATTGATGAGAAATATGCGTCAGGAAAGCTTTCTTCGGTTTTAATTCTTCAATCAATTCCAATGCCTGGCTGAGGGTGAAATGTGAAATATGCGCTTCTCTTCTCAGCGCGTTTAACACCAGTACTTCACTGCCTTTTATCTTTTTCTTTTCCTTTTCAGAAATAAAATTTGCATCCGTGATGTATGTAAAATTTCCAAAACGGAATCCGTGAACGGGCATCTGGTGATGCATTACTTCTATTGGCACAACTTCAATTCCTTCTACAGAAAACGTTTCTTGCCCAATCGTATGCAAATCTATTTTCGGTATGCCGGGATATGATGGTTCTTCGAAAACATACGCAAATTCTCTTTTGACTGCCTGCTGTACGCGTTCTGTGGCATACACGGGCATAGCTTTTTTCTGAAGAAAATTAAATGCACGCACTTCATCTAATCCGGCAAGATGATCCTTGTGCTCGTGCGTCAGAATTACAGCATCCAGCTTCAGAATGTTTTCACGTAAACATTGCTGGCGAAAATCGGGGCCGCAATCCACAACGATTGTTTTGTCCTGCGTTTCTACAAGTATGGATGTGCGTGTACGCTTGTCCTTCACATCGGCCGATTTACAGACTTCACACTGGCACCCGATCAACGGAACGCCTTGTGATGTGCCAGTACCCAGGAAGGTGATTTTCATCCCGTGAAATTACCGATTATTTCAGATTCAATTTTGAATCTTATACAGATAAACGTAATCAAAATGCACCCTTTCCTGCTCCGTCATTTTATTGCGTGTGGCACGGATGGTATAACCACCGCGTAACGTATCGTTCTCGGCATACATCCAGTCAGCAACATTATCTGCATTTATTTTCACCTTCTGCCCTTCTTTAACTTCCGTCGTGAAGTGCGGCAAATCCATAATTCCGTAATAATTTCCATTTTCAAATGTGATTCCTGAAGCCCAGATATATTCCGTCGTCACATTTTCCAGGTTATTGGTTGCATTAAATTTCAGCTTGATTGCAGCGCTGCCGCTATCGGGCTTGTTTTTTTTGAACGCCGCATCAAATTGCCCGAAGGTGCTTTTTGCTTTTGCCATTGCGGCATTCATATCGGTATCATTGAAAACAGCTTCATAAACAGCCGGATCTGCTGTTTTAGGATTATTGACCGTATTACTATTGCAGGAAAAAATGCAAAGCAAAATTATCAAAGCAGGCAGAAAATATTTCATTAAAGCTAATTTTCAGATTAACAATTACATAATTAATGCGATAAATGTAATTTTTATTTTGCGAAGTTGGCGAAATGTTTGTCAATTTCCTGCTAACGCCAACAGGCATAATAAATCACGAAATTCCTGTCGTGACAAATTATGCCTGTCTCCTATTTACTTTGCGGCTTTATGCCGGCACTTTCCTGTCCTGTTCTCTTTTCCAGAACCTGTGCTGCGCAAGGGCATTCACAAATTCTTTTCCGAAACTGCCATTCTTTTCCAGTACAACACCTTCATCACTGTTTGCAAGATCAATGAATGCGGCCTGCAAAAGCTCTACACCTTCTGCGTTTGCTGCTATAGCTTTACAATGTTTGTAAGCTTCACTCACAAAATGCTGCGCAGGTGCTTCGGCAAGTAATGCATCAACGCTTTTTTTGCCGCCGGGTACAAACACAGCATCAAACACTACACTTGTTGAAGTCAACAAGCTCTCGTCAATTTTTACTGCTGCACCTGTTGATGTTTTCAGAAAACCTAAACGGGGAGCAATTATTTTTACCATCGCTCCTTTGCCTTCGAGCAGCTTTTTCATCGTGTTAAGCGCAACATCATCAACGCCGTCTGCAGCGAGAATTGCAATTTTCCTTGACATGATGGTATTTTTCACCGTGTTCTGCATGCTCAATGCTTCTGAACGATCAACAGCGGAATGCACGTTTTTAACTGGCTGCTGATTTTTGGGATTTTCATCTGCGGGAACGCTGTGGTTTATTTGCCCGGTTGGTGTTTTTGCAACAAGACCTAAACCGGCAGCAACTTTATTGGCAAGATCTTTATCGATCAATGTTAAGATGCCAAGCATGCGTTCACGGATTTCTACGCGCTGCACTTTTCCTAATTCGAAACGGAAGGCATTTACAATATGCGTTTTTTCCGGCACACTCTGGCTGTTATAAAACAATGTCGCCTGGCTGAAATGATCCAGGAAACTTTTGCTGCGGCCACGGATCTTTTTTGCGTCAATACGCTCTAAGAAAGAAGTGAAGCCGAAATTTTTCATCATCGCCTGGAACGGACAACCGCCACCAATAGAATTCGGCTGGTAGTTCGTTTCGCCTTTGTTGATTTGCTGGCGCATGTGTCCGTCGCGCTGGTTATTATGAACATCAACGATCGGACGATTGATCGGAATTTCATGAAAGTTCGGGCTTCCTAAACGTGAAAGTTGCGTATCGGTGTAAGAAAATAATCTTCCCTGCAACAGCGGATCATTCGAGAAATCAATACCGGGAACTAAATGGCCCGGATGAAAAGCAACCTGCTCTGTCTCTGCGAAATAATTATCAGGGTTGCGATTCAGTGTGAGCTTTCCGATAATTTTTACTGGAACAAGTTCTTCCGGAATTAATTTTGTCGGATCCAAAAGATCGAATCCAAATTTAAATTCATCCTTTTCATCCACGAGTTGAACGCCTAATTCCCATTGTGGAAAATTGCCTGTTTCAATCGCGTCAAACAAATCGCGGCGATGAAAATCAGGATCTTTCCCGGAAATATTCTGCGCTTCGTCCCACGCAACAGAATGTACACCGAGCACCGGCTTCCAATGGAATTTTACAAAATGCGCTTTGCCTTTTTCATTGATAAAACGAAAACTGTGTACGCCGAAACCTTCCATCATGCGCAGACTTCTTGGAATTGCACGGTCACTCATGAGCCACATGATCATGTGTGCGGACTCAGGCATGAGCGAAATAAAATCCCAAAACGTATCGTGCGCAGAAGAAGCCTGCGGAATTTCATTGTTCTGTTCCGGTTTTACTGCGTGAATGAGATCTGGAAATTTCATTGCATCCTGGATAAAAAACACAGGCATGTTATTTCCAACGAGATCATAATTTCCCTGCTGCGTATAAAACTTCACAGAGAATCCACGCACATCACGTGCAAGATCTGTGGAGCCACGCGAACCTGCTACAGTAGAGAAACGCGCAAAGACCGGGGTCTTCACCGATGTATCCGTGAAAATCCCCGCCTTTGTGTATTTCGACATGTCCTCATATAATTCAAAAAATCCATGTGCAGCAGTACCGCGCGCGTGGACAATGCGCTCAGGAATCCGCTCATGATCGAAGTGTGTGATCTTTTCGCGCATGATAAAATCTTCCAGCAGTGAAGGGCCACGTTCGCCAGCCTTCAGCGTATTCTGATTATCGTTGATGCGAAGTCCCTGGTTGGTGGTAAGAAATTCACCGTCGCCTTCTTCTGTGTGATCTTTCAACTGTCGTGTTTTGTCCGTTTCCTGCTGTGGATTTTTTTTCCCTGTTTCAATTTCTGACTTGGTTGGTTTTGTGGATTTTTTTGCCATGATATAGCGTTTTAAGTAAATGAAATTGTGAATTCGCGTTGCAACGAAGCACGATTTTTCCGTTTTCTATTATGAAAAAAATGATTTAAGAGATTTTAATGCTGTACTAAGCGACAAAATTTATACCAAGTGAAAGTTCTCCTGCTCTCCAGCTTCTTCAGCGATTTTTTTTAATCTGTGTAATCTGTGGCTACCTTCGTCACCCGCATAAACCTTCATTAAAAACATCCCATGAAAAAAATTACTTTATCAATTGTTCCTGCATTATTTGCAGCAGCACTTCTTTCACTTGCATCATGCGGTGGAAACAAAGAAAACCATGTTGCTGACAGTTTAAGAGACGACAGCATTGCGAAAGCGAACAGTGCGCCTAAATTCGAAGCAATTTGTACAACTCCGAATGCAGTTTCGGTAACCATCAAAGGATACAAATTCGGAATGGCAAATGACTTCGAAGCTGAAATGGAAAATTTTGAAGTGAAACAATCTTCATGGAATCTCATCAATGATTCTGTTGCAGAGATGACACTTAAAAATTACACATCAGCAGAATTAGTCGGCGACCGCAAAGACAACCAGGTTGACATCAACGTTGAGTTCCGCGCGAAACATGGTAAAAAAGTCGAGCCGGGCACTTTCACCACAGGTTCAGATCCGGATCGTTGGGTACAAGCAACGATGCTTACTGCAAAAGGAAAAGTTTGGTTCAACTGGCTTGCAGGAATGCCGGAAGTCGGAACGGTGAAGTTGAATTATGTTGGGAAGGATAAAGCTTGTGGAGTGTTTGCGCTCTCGAGTGAGAAGCCGGAGAATGATCAGATTGGGACTGTAAGGGTGAATGGTGGGTTTGTGGTTGGGGAATAGTTCTGAATTGAATTAGATATTATTGAGAATGCGAAGAGGGCCAACAAGGCCCTCTTCGCATTCTTGTATTTCTTAAAACCTATATTGTCAACGCGTTTTAAAACTTTTAAAATTGAAATTCAATTAAATCTTTTCTAAAAATCAGCAGTTCGTTGACAAACCTTCTAGGTAAATATTACCTACTACGTGTCCCATTTTATAATTCGATAAATTTATTATTGCACCAATTTTCCTCAATGCTCCTAAATGAATTTTAGTATTCTACTCGTCCTAATTATGTATGCGGAGCAATATTAGAATTACCAAACTTCGTATGTAACTCCCACTCCCTTGCAAACTTTAATACATCATCCTGTGTTTTTGGATGGCATTGCTTGTGTACTGTCACACCATTTTCCATTGTGGTTTGACCACCATTTTGGTGTTCATTTACATGATGAATTTCTAAATCTTCCCATTTGACCTCCGTCTTACACTTAAAGCATATTTTTTTATCTCGATAATAGATTATTTCTCTTTCTAACTGGCCATAACCTCGAATTGCATCTTTTGCCTTGGGCTTAAGTACATCAAACATCTTTTTTGTAAAAAAAACATGTCTAAGTCTGATTATATCACTGGAACTAGAACTTGAACCCGTCCAATTTCCATATTCGTTCCAATATTCACCTTTAATACCTTCCTTCTTGCTCTTCATATCCTTTGCTAAATTTTCACGGAATTTATCGAACGCTAAAGCAAAGTTTGACTCCCAACTTTTAGTGTAATCATCAATTAAGGAGTTAACTAAAAGAACCAAGTGAATTGATTCATGTCCTTTCAATCTTTTTCGCTTACCATCTCCTAAAAGAAAAACTATTTTGTCAAGTACGTCATTAAATCGTTTTACACTTGATGAAGTCATTTCAAAACCTAAGTTCTCATAATAAAAATCGTCAAGTTCATGTGCACCTATATTAACCCAATTATCATTAACAGAATCCTTTAAAAAGAGCATACCGATTTGCGCACAAAGTTTTCTCGTATCACCGCGGTCGTTTGCTTTTGTTTCAACCAGTCTCAGAAAAAAATCATGTCCCGGATAACCTTCCATGTTTTTTTTTCCACCAAAATGCAAAACAAATTCCGTATAACTACCAGCCCATGCATCACGCTTTTCCTGTGCGTTTAATGCGAGTCCAGCCTGAAGTCTAATAAACAGATCCCTTGCCTCGTCTTCATTTTCTGTCTCCAACTTGATCACAAAAAGCTTTGTATCCAAAAATTTTTTCTTGAGTTCGTCAGACAACCCCTGAAAAGTACAATGTGCCCATGGACATACTTGATTTTTTATAATGCTTGGAAAACGTGCTTCTTTATCATCAGAAATTGGATCAAAAAGCTTAATAGCCCCTTTATGAAACTTAGCAAGCGCACTAATCCTTTGTTGACCATCAATTATTTCAAAATCTTCCCGTTGAAATCCTGCAACCTCCTTTTTTTTGTGATGCAGATAAATTAGGGGCAGTGGATAATTTCTTAAAACCGAATCAATAAGTTTTTTTCTTTGGTTATCGTTCCATACTTCACCTCTTTGATATTCTGGATTAACGGTCAACATATTGTTGTCCCGTAAAGCTAAAATATCCTTAATTGTCATTGTCGGTGTTTGATCAGGTGTTGGTTGCATATTTTAGTTATTTCAGCATTTGATATGTATTCTCTTCTTCTAAAACGATTTGTATTTATTTTATATCTCTCTAACCTAAATCTCAAATCGGCAGAAATCTCCTTCCCCCCTACACCACCTCCTTAGCCCTATCATAACTATCCACTGTCTTCAACAACTCATCTGCATATTTAAAAATATCATCCAGCGTTGCAAGCTCGTTTTTAATCTCCTTTTTCTGCTCATCAAAAATACCAATGCTTTTTTTACCACCTAAATAAAGCCGGCAAATAGTCTTACGGTTATTATCATCCAGTAAAATTGCAAAGTATGACTGTGCATCACGGTGAGAAATTCTTGTTGCCTGGATCTTCTGACGTAAAATTGTTTTCACAATCAAAAATGCTTCCAATTCTTCTTCAGTAGTTACAACTTTATTTTCTTCAACTTTTAACTGTTCAGCAGCAGCATGGGCATTTTCCTGTCCTTTGGTTGCTTCATCTTCTTTTGTCAAGGCTGTTTTCAACCGCTCCGTAACCAGATCACTGATGTTCTGCTGGATCGATTTCTTCGTTAATGCTGTAAACTGCTCAAGAACTTTAGCGGTAACAATACTCGGATAAACCTGCCTGGCAAAATGCTTGACAAAATCGGGGCCTGGATTAGCAAATTCAGCATTCAGCAGCACCTTTAACTCACTTGTATATTTTAAATCGCTTGCCGTATTTAAAATATTATCAAAGTCGTAATAATCTTTATGAAACTTTTTCAGCTCTTCAATCTGGTTATCCTTGATGTCATTGATATTAAAAACGAAGAATGGTTTTTCGTCCATCTTATTTGTTTCAACCAAATCGGTATAAAAGCGATATTCAATTCCATTTGTAAGAATAGAAAACTTCGCTTTTGTAGTATGAAAATACCTGAATAGCTGCGATGCGTTACTGACATTCAAAGGCGCGCCATGCCATTTACATTCGATCAGAATAACCGGCTCTCCATTACGCATAATGGCATAATCGATTTTCTCACCTTGTTTCATTCCGATGTCAGCAACCAATTCAGGCGTTACTTCATTCGGATTAAAAACATCGTACCCTAATTCACGAATGAAAGGCATGATAAAAGCGTTCTTTGTTGCTTCTTCGGTATTGACCTGGTCTTTGAGTTTCATTACGCGGTCGCCGAGTAATTTGATTTGATCTTTGAAGTCCATTTTTTGTGTAGGGGTAGATATAATATGAGAAAATTAAATAAGAGAAATGCTAAATTCAAGGCACTATCTCTTTACATACTGCTGCAAATTGTGCCAAATCACTTTTATAGATTCAGGCTTTCCCTTAAAGTCCATGACTTTGTTCGGCGTCTGAATTTGCAGCACACCTTTTTTCATAAACAATACGCCTTCTTCCTTATACGCCATCGTGATTACATCTTCAAGACGTTCTGTTACAATAGCCTCCTTTTTGAAAATTAAACCTTTCTTATTATGTAATACAATTCTTTGATCCGTAATATGGAATTTTAATTCAGTACCACCATATTCAACCATATCAGCTGAAGAATAATGAACATTTTCTCTTGGCATTAGCCAATCATGAAGTGCCATAGTTGCTTAGTTTATTTATTGTTGTTAGTTATTTAAAAATTGCTTTTCTAATTGCATCAACAAATTGCCGACCTTCTTTTGTCTTAGCCATTTCAACTTTTAATCCTTTGCGATTTTGCCCTGAAGTGCTTATAACAATTTCATGATGTCCAATCCAATTTGCAATTCCAGAAAGAAATGCAAAAATTACGATGACAATGATTATCAGAACTCCGGCCCCCGGGATACGTACAATATTTGCCAGCATAGCAATTATTGCCACAACTGCTATAGCAAAACTTCCTATAGCAAAAAAATTATTTCGTTTGTGTTTGAGGCTTATTGAACTAATTTGCCCAATAGGAATATCTTCAACACCTGATTTATAATTAAGAATTACTCTTTTATCTGTCACGTTACCAAATTCATTTTTAAAGACTACATTTTCTGTGCTGTCCATAATTTAATTTTCGTTCTGTTTAAAGATTAATTTATTCTGAGTAATCCACGAATTTACTTTCCCAACACCTCACTTTACTTTCCAAATCCCCCTTTTCATTGTACAAGATTTCACTTCCTGCTAAACGACTGGTACGCATTCCCTCCTACTCCCGAAATCTTCCCAACCTTAAACCCCAATCCCAGCGAAAGCTCCTTCAACGAACCAACATTATTCCGTTCAATCAGCTTCAACGCAATCAACGCAGCAGCCCGCGCATCACTCTCCGCATGATGATGATCGAGTTTAATTCCGAAATGCCCGGAGACATCGCTGAGCTTATGTGCGCGTAAAGGAAGTATGGCTTTCGAAAGCATGAGCGTACAATGGTAATCCAGGTCGGGGTATGCAATGCTGTTGCTGTCTAATGCATACCGGAGTACGCTGCAATCGAACGCTGCGTTGTGTGCGATGATGGTTTGATTGTGAAAATATTTTTTCAGCACATTCCACTGTTGTGAAAATGTGGCTTTGTTGCGCGTGTGCCTGTCGCTGATGCCGTGTATGGACGTATTGATGCTATTGTAATAATCGGGCATCGGCTTCACATAAATATGCTCGGAGCCGGTGAGTTTTCCGTTTTCTACAATTGCAATACCGACAGAACAAATGCTGCTGCGCGTGCTGTTAGCAGTTTCAAAGTCAATGGCTATAAAATTCATTAAAAAGGGAGATAGGGGTTGATAATGCTGTGGCGAACTTACACCATTTTATTTTTCAAAGACATTAAAACATACCCGTAAAAACACCCTTTTTACCACGGGTTCATCTTTTTCATTCTGCTATTTTCCACTCCTCGACAAAACCAATTCCAAAGCCGACAACAAACTGCTCAATAATCATTGAGGGAAAAGTGTCTGCCATGCGCCGAGCTTTTCCAGCGCTTTCCTGTAATCTTCAAGCCTAAATGGTGTAAGCGAAACAAATTCTTTTTCTGTGATCCCGATCTTGTCCTGGAAATAGGGAATATTATTGCAGTTCATCCTCACCATCTTCGTTTGCTTCTGATGACTTTTTTCGAGCTTCACATATTCAGTTGCAATTGTTGAATCGGGGCGCAACGAATCGCTGCTGTATTTTGAATAGCATACAGCGGACATCGGATCGAAATTCAGCGTGAGGTATTTTTCATCCACTTTATATTTTCCCTTACAGACAAACTCATAGGCAAAATCCTGGTTTTCCTGGCCGCAACAGGTATTTATCGTATGCAGGAATTCGCTGTCATTGATAAAGATCACTGTCTGGTAAAAATCTGTTGCCTTCGGAATATAAATCCCGGTCGAGTCCACTCCTTCGCTCGACATATACACTTTACCAGCAAGATTACAGGGTTGTTCTTTTTTATTGCCTTCACAAGAACAAAAGGACAATACGACTATAGCTGATAACAGGAATGCGAATGTTTTCATGGCTGTAGCGTGTTAATGAACTGAATGGTTAGCTAACTTACATCATTCTGACCTATTTCTCTAAAAATCTACATCATAAAACACAACTTTGTCGAAGATTTCTCCCTGTATCAACACCTTATTTCTTCTCCCGGTTAATTTTTTTCAATGTTTTTTCGTCTCTCCTATTTTCAACTTTCGAGCAAAATCAAGCCTAAAGCCGACAACAAACGTTTACAAACATTTACTATCGACTACAAACGTTTAACAACCGGATAATCGAAAACCATCACCGCATCTTTGCATCGTCAAATCAGTTCAACGGTTTTCGGGTTCTGAGTTCGGGGTTGAAAAGTCTGACACACGTTCTTTCACATACTAACACACAACATCAATATGTAAGCAACAACAGGTTCAATAGCTCAGTTTCAATTTTTTTATTTATTAATTTCTAATTTTTATTATTTATGAAAATGCCAAACAACAACAACAACGTGAAAATGATCGTCAACCTCGGCACGAAGCCAACAATTAAAACGGTAACCGGCGGACGTAAAATGGCCTGCTTCTCGGTAGCCGCATTCGAAACAGAAAACGAATCAGGCAAGAAAAAGATCAAATGGTATAACGTGATCTCCTGGGGAAGCGTAGCCGACTTGGCTGAGCGTTGTCTTGAAAAAGGAAAGCGCGTTATCGTTTGTGGTCACCTTGTAGAAAAGAAATGGCTAGATAAAAAAGGCATTGAACGTGTTCGTAAAGAAATCCTTGCAACAAATATTGTGTTGCTCCATGCAGGAAATAAAAATGTACAAACTTCACTCCCATTTGCCAATGCTGCGTAAGAAAAAAGAAAATCTGCGAGGCCTGATCTTCTATTCGGTCATCTGGCTCATCATCATTTTCTTCATCTCGAAGAGTATCTCTGCCATGTAGGACAAATTACTAATCACCTCCGCCGCGGCGGACACTATTCAACTTTACCAATTTACAAAATCTAATTTTTAATCTTAATTATAATTATATGAACATGATCCGTAACAACGTACAACTCGTAGGAAACCTTGGACAAAACCCGGAAGTAAAAACATTACCCGGTGGAAAGAAAGTTGCCAACTTCGCCATTGCATGTACCGATTCTCACACCGACAAAGAAGGCCGCAAGATTGAAACTACACAATGGTTCAATGCAGTAGCATGGGAAGGTCTTGCAACAATTGCAGAAAAATTTATGATAAAAGGAAAACAAATCGCTATTTCCGGACGACTTGTTAATCGAAACTGGACAGACAAAGAAGGAGTAACGCGCTACACCACAGAAATTGTCGTCTCAGATATCCTCCTGCTCGGGGGAAAAAACAAAGACTAGGATCACGCCATGGTTTTGTCTTGTTTTAGAAAAGGTTTCCTCAACGGGAAGCCTTTTCTTTTTTTCAGCGCAGGATCAGCAGCAAATTCAACATTCACATCTTCCATCTCTTATCATAATGCGCTTACTTTACCGAATGGTCAGACTTTGCTTTTTGAATACAATGAGTCATTTATTCGTGATGACATGAAAAGCAGCTGGATGATGTGGCCGATCTGTTCAAAAAAGGCCGCAGCATTTAGCATCAGATCGATGGTCATGCGGACAGTAAAGGAAGTTCGGCATATAACCTTGCTCTTTCTCAGAAAAGGGCTTTTGTCGTCAATAATTATTTCCTGATCAATGGAATTGCTTCTGAAAGACTGATCGTTCTTTCAGAAGGTGATAAAGTTCCGGTTGCTCCGAATACGCTCGCCGACGGAAGAGGATAATTCGCATAGAAGAGCACTCAACAGGCGTGTAGAGCTCTTATTTACCAGGGAACCGTAATAGTTTATCGATGTAAGGTCTTAAATAGTCGCTAAAATCGATAGAAAGGATTATTTTTGTGGGCAGAATTAAAAGGATCCCCCTTTATAAGGCATTTGTTATATGATATTGAACCGAGTCGTACTGTTTATCTTTTGTATAAGTTTCAGCTTAGCCGCAAAGGCACAAGTTCAACCCGTTCCCGGCAATTACAAGGATAATTTTCTACAGGGAAATTTATTGATGGCCGAAAACAACTGGCCAATGGCACTTGCCTTTTTCAGGGAAGCCTACAAGGTTGATTCCAACAACGCCAATATTAATTACAAAATGGGCGTATGTTATCTCAATACAGCTTCTGATAAGCAGGAAGCACTGCGTTTTTTACGTTTTGCTTCAGGCGGAATCACACGCAATTATGATCCATACGAAACGGCAGAGAAAAAAGCGCCGGAGAATACTTACTACTATCTTGCCCAAGCTTACCATTATAATTACAGGTTCGATTCTGCCATACAATTTTTCGAATCCTACAAATCATTGCTTGCCAATCGTGATCCGGAAGCGACCAAAGAAATTGACATGCGCATCAACTGGGCTAGAAATGCGAAAGAATTCATGGCTTCTCCCCTGCCCGTTACCATTACCAATATGGGCGACAGCATCAACAGTTCACTGCCTGATTACAGTCCTGTGATGTCAGTGGATGAGTCAACAATCATTTTTACTTCCCGTCGCTTTGGCTCAATTGGCATTGACGGAGAATATTATGAAGACATTCTGATCAGTGAGAAAAAAGAAGATGGTACATGGACCACCGCCCGACCGATCAGCCCTTACATTAATACGGTAACGAATGAAGCGTCTATTTCACTTTCGACAGACGGAAATATTCTCTTCATTTACCGTGATGATAATGGTGGCGATATTTACACTTCTACCCTGCAAAACGGCGCATGGATCTCTCCTTCACCAATGGGTGGTGAGATCAACACCAAAAACTGGGAAACGCATGCCTGTCTTTCAGCAGATGGCAACACGCTCTATTTCGTGAGCAATCGCCCCGGCGGTTATGGCGGACGTGATATTTACCGTTGCGTTCGGCTGCCAAACGGCGCATGGTCGAAAGCACTTAACCTCGGACCAACAGTGAACACTGCTGCCGATGAAGATGCTCCGTTTATCCATCCCGATCAGCGCACCTTGTATTTTGCTTCCAAAGGCCATAAGTCAATGGGCGGATTTGACATTTTCTTCACATCAAAAAATGATTCAGGCACCTGGGCAGAACCGGTCAATCTCGGCTACCCGATCAATACCCCCGATGATGATATTTTCTTCGTGACTTCGCCGGATGGAAAACGTGCCTATTTTTCTTCTGTGCGTAAAGGTGGTTACGGCGACAAAGATGTTTACATGGCCAACCTGGAGCAACCAAAATCACAAGGACTTACACTCTTAAAAGGACGCATTTACAACGCCGACGGATCACCTTTGACGCAAAAGATCGACATCATTGTTACCAACAGCCTGGATGGAATGCTGAATGGAAATTACAAGCCTAACCGCAACGGAAATTTTACCGTTATTCTTAATCCAGGTAATACCTACCAAATTTCTTTTCTTGTAAATGACAAGGAATTCTCAAATGAAATCATTGATGTTCCTTCCGGTTCAGAATTTGAAGTTATCGAACGTGCCATTGACTTACGCGATCTTGTACTTGGCAATCTGAAGTCTGAGGTTCCGAAAGACACGATCCATCCAATGATTACAACTTTGCCGGGCGATAGTATTCCGGTAACAACATTGAAACCCAAAAACTGGAAAGCAGAGCTCACTTCAACGCACAACCTGAGCTTCTCGATGTTTTTCAAATACAATATTTCTGAAATCGATCTGAAGGATCCCGACTTCCAGACTTTTATTGATAGTGTGGTGGCACATATCGCGAAGGAAGGTGAAATTAATTTCCGCATTACTGCCGCGGCATCACAGGTTCCAACGAAAAAATTCAATGACAATAAAGACCTCGCAGCCGACCGCGCCGAAAAAGCAAAGGCGCAGATCATCAAAGCGCTGGTT
>JBDSHN010000140.1:0-41705 GCA_039918435.1 Bacteroidia bacterium
GCAACCTGATCTTGAATGCAAATCCTGTTGCTCTTTTAGGTGCAGCAACGAAACAGTATGTTGACACAGCCACTGCTACGAAACTTAATCTTGCCGGCGGAACATTGACAGGAAATCTTATTCTGAATGCAAACCCAACACTTCAATTAGGCGCCACGACAAAACAATATGTGGACGCTGCAGATACAACGCTGCAGACCAGCATAAATGGAAAACTTGCGCTTGCCGGCGGAACAATGACAGGTAATCTTGTCCTAAATGCAAGTCCAGTCGCTCCATTAGGTGCAGCAACTAAACAGTATGTTGACACCGCTGACGGAACTAAACTTAATCTTACCGGCGGAACATTAACAGGGCCGCTTATACTGAATGCAAATCCTGTTTCGGGATTGGAAGCAGCGACAAAACAATATGTAGATGCTTCAAGCGGCGGAACACAAGTAAATGCGATTGCCTTGCCGTTTACTTTTTTTCTGCGGGATGCACCGTTCATTGTTTCAACGGCTAATACATGGACACGACTGACTTCTTCAAGCCCTGTTTTGCAGATGCGTGTTGTAATTCCTCCCTGCGGAACCATATTTCCGGGAACGACCAGGGCAACGGGACAGATCGTTGTGGATTATAGTGCACCGGGTTCAGACGGCCGTGTAGGGTTGTATGACTATACAAGATTCCAGGCAGTTGTTCCCATTTCAGGTTCAGATTTTCCATTGCCTTCTGCTGGTGCATTCGGTGTTATAGCAGGTCCTGCGTTTTCATTGCTTGGCAGCGGCGGACCAATTCCGGTTAGTAGTACAGTAGAAATTATTCTTCAAAAAACCAGTGGAGTGGGAGCAATAAACCTGAACTGCGCAACTCTGATAGTTACCTATTCATAAGTAGTGTTTTAGCCATGCAGATTTTAGCAACTAAAAAATAAAATGATTGATCTAGCGCTTGATTTTTTAACGAGAGAAGTAAACGCGTACCTGGAGCAGAAGAACCTTCCTTCTACTGCAACATCTCCGGAAATCGTGCTTACCAATGTGGCGGCAGAAGACGGCAACTGGGCAATTCCGCCACGTACGCTTGGTCTTTCATTGATCAATATTGAAGAAGACCGTGTAAATAAAGAACAACAAACGACATACAGAACATTGCAAGGCGAGATAGAACATTACAACCCGGAACTAAAGCTCAACTTATATATTCTCATCAGTGCGAATTTCGCTGCGGGTGATGGAGGGCAATCTGCGACATCAACCGGTGTATATTCAGAAGGATTAAAACAACTTTCTTATGTGATCGGTTTCTTCCAGGGAAAATATGTTTTTACAACAGAGAATTCACCAACGCTTGATCCGTCCATCAAAAAACTGATTGTTGAATTGTATTCTTCTTCATTTGAGCAGCAATATAATTTCTGGAATGTGGTGGGCGCGAAATATCTTCCTTCGGTGCTTTACCGTGTAAGAATGCTCACTTTCCAGGAAAAACGATTGCTGGATTCGCAGCAGCCAATTACAAATATTGATATACAAACTTCAGGAAATTAGAACATGAGTTCTATACTATATAATAAAGGTTTTGCAGTAGAACTGTCGCACGATTATTACGTGTACACAGGTGCATCTGTGGAAAATAAATTCAAGGTCAACCAGTTCCTTGAAATTATTCCTACAGATGAATGTGCTGCGCTGATGCAAAAAGGAAGAATGCGTTTGGTGCGTACAGGCCAGGGAATAATTCTTTTTTACAAAGCTTACATTGATGAAACAGCTTTGGTTCCGGCGCAAAAACCATTAGTTAAATTACAGGACGGCGCTGAGTTTGTTTTTATCGTTAAGATGGCGACCAATGCAATGCCGTTTCTTACCAATGTAAGCGATTGGAATGTCGGCAGCAAAACATACAGCGCGGAAAAACTGTTTATGCTGGATGCACCTGCCGTGAGTCCAACCAGTCCAACTACTGTTCCGCTTAGTGACTCGCTCGCCGACATGGTGA
Organism: Bacteroidia bacterium; assembly: GCA_039918435.1. Taxonomy (GTDB): domain Bacteria; phylum Bacteroidota; class Bacteroidia; order Palsa-965; family Palsa-965. The sequence continues at coordinate 1,990 of JBDSHN010000140.1, forward strand.
AGCCGGCATTATTCTCTTACAATTTCAGACCAGTTGGCGCATATACAGGCCTGGCTGATGTTGTGATCTATGATAATGCACTTGTTCCAAATGAAGTGTTCAGAGTTGATAATGTTCCTTTTGATGCAGTAACGGAAAGCTATACAGTCGAAATTAACCTGGAGAATCAGCCGAAAGGTTTTTATAACCTGGAAGCAACTGAAGCGGTTTCAGGTATTCCGATATATATTACAGATTTCTACATCGATGCAAACCTTGCCCGACAGGGGGTATTTGGTCTCATTCGCATAAAATACGATACGATAAACAGGTTGTATGATACTACAACTGTTAAGACTGGATTTATAACTTTTCAGTATGCATTCCTGGCCCGTTCCGCTTTCTGGAGATATTACATTGTTGCTCAAAACCCGGAGACATCATTTTTCAATGATTTCGACCTTGGCGTTGTGGATGCAACAAGTGCATATACATTTTTTGCATCGAACCCTTCGCCATGGACGCAAGAGAACGGAGAACCCGATTCGCTGATTAAGATTAATGGATTTCCGACAGTGATTCTGACTTCCACCACCAAAATCCCATTCAGTGAAAAAACTGTTCTCAACCTGAATCTTGAAAAATTTCCAAAACCGGGCGGGTCGTTTGAAACATTCATCGATAACATGCCCAATGCAAACGCGATCGGTGTGGATTCAGATCAATATGGTGCTGCCCAGGCTGTGCCAACAATAACACCGGACATTGCTGAAATATTTGTAATTGTTTAAAACATGGAATATATGAATAACAGCACATAGGGCAACGACATAAAAAAAATGCAGAAACATATAATTTAAAAATAAGTTTTAAAACTAAATCTCAAAAATATGGCACTTACATTAAACACGCCTGGAGTTTATATTGAGGAAGTACCTACACTTCCATCGTCAGTAGTAGCTGTTCCGACATCAATCCCGGTCTTTATCGGCTACACAGCGAAAGCGAACATCAACGGCGTACCATTAGGATTCCCGAGTCCTCCCACCCGGATTACATCCATGCTCGATTTCCAAACCATTTTTGGAGGTGCGTATGAGGAATCATTTACTGTTACTTTATCGGGATCGGACGTTGAAGTGTCGCCTGCTCTTGTATATAATTCAGGAAAAGATTTCACGCTTTTTTACCAGATGCAAATGTATTTTGCCAATGGTGGAGGCCCTTGTTACATCATTGCTGTGGATGATTATGATGGAACAATTACTGCTCTTGATATGCAAACGAGCATTGAGCTTGCCGAACAAATTGACGAGATAACACTTGTTGTTGTTCCTGAAGCGATGTCTGTGAATGTAACTGATGCAGATCGTAAAGGGATTTATGATGCGATGCTTGCTCATTGTGCGGTTATGAAGGATCGTTTTGCAGTGCTCGATGTAGAAACACGCGGCACGTCTATTGCAGATGATGCAAATAAATTCAGGAACCTTAATGTCGGTGCAAATAACCTGAGCTATGGCGCTGCATATTATCCGCCGTTCAGTGCTACACTTTCTTATTATTATACTGATGCTGGTGTTGACATCATTGCTTTGAATCCTAATTTACCTGCCAATGTACAAGCCTTCGATGGCGTTACACTTGATGTTGTGAATAATGGGAATGGTGTTAATGCAATCACAACAGTAAATTTCACCGGCTTGTTTACTGCCCCGCTTCCGAATAATACTTTTATTATCATCAATGGTGTTTCGATTGATATAAGCGGAGCAGTGGATATATCAGAGGTAATGAGCGCAATTAATATAGATCCATCGATCGGATCTTTGATTAATCTCACTAATACTCTTGACGATTTGACCATCACCGCTGTAAATGCGAATTACCCAATGAGCGTAAGTGTTACAGTAGTTTCACCCGGTATTCCTCCACCGCTCGAAGCAATTGCTCCAGACAAAGCGCTATACAGCAGAATTCAAACTGCGTTATCCGCATTTCCGCTTACACTTTATCCTTCTTCTACCATGGTTGGTATTTATGCAGCTGTGGATAATGACAGAGGGGTATGGAAAGCTCCAGCAAATGTTGGTGTTGCACTTGTTTCTTCATTGAATGAAAATGTAAAAAATGATGAACAGGGTGGATTGAACGTTGACCCGAGTTCCGGCAAATCAATTAATGTGATTCGCAGGTTTGACGGCAGAGGCATCCTTGTTTGGGGCGCGCGTACGCTCGAAGGAAACAGCAATGAGTGGAGATATATTTCTGTACGGCGACTTTTTCTTTTTATCGAAGACTCATGTAAGCATGCAAGTGAATTTGTAGTGTTTGAGCCTAACGATAAAAATACCTGGGTTCGTGTAAAAGGAATGATCACAAATTTCCTGACCAGTTTGTGGCGCGACGGAGCCCTTGCAGGCAGCAAACCAGAGCAGGCGTTTTATGTAAGAGTCGGTCTTGGTGAAACAATGTCTGCACAGGATATTCTCGAAGGGAAATTGATCGTTCAGATTGGAATTGCTGCTGTACGTCCTGCGGAATTCATCATCCTGCAGTTTGAGCACAAGCTCCAGGAAGCATAAATAAAATTTTGTTTAACCAATTTAAAAAAAATATACAATGGCATTAAGTAATCTCAACACACCCGGCGTTTACGTCGAAGAAATTTCAACTTTTCCAGCATCGATTGCAGCTGTTGGAACTGCTATTCCTGCTTTCATTGGTTATACAGAAACAGGTTCTGAAAACACACCTATACGGATCGCATCACTCATTGAATTCAATCAGTTTTTTGGAGGTGCCTATAAAGAAATTTACAAGGCAACACTGAATGGAAGTGATGAATTGCAGGGCGTTACCCCTTCTACTGTTGAGTCGAAATATAATCTTTATTACCATTTACAAATGTATTTTGCAAATGGTGGCGGGCCATGTCATATTATTTCTGTCGGCCATTATGATCCAGCATCTCCTGTCATCGTAGCAAAAGATTTTTATGATTCATTAAATCCTGCAAATGGGATCGGTGCAGCAGAGTTGGTTGATGAAGTAACATTGCTTGTTGCACCGGAAGTTGCAGAACTGACAAGCGATGCTGATATCCTTTCGGTCTATACCGCAATGTTAACGCAGTGTAACAAGTTGCGCGATCGTTTTTGCATTTTTGATGTAAACACTACGCTGCCGCACGATGTAGTTGCTGATACTACAAAGTTTCGCAATTTTCAGGTGGGCGCTAATTTCCTGAAATACGGAGCTGCTTATTATCCGCCGCTTGATACAATATTAAGACGCAGCTATTCAAGCGACGAGGTATTGATTACCGGAGGAAGTTTTGCAGCTGCACCTAACAATAGACTTTCTACCATTCTCGAAGGAATTGGAACTTATACCACGCTGGACATTTCTCCGGGTGGACCAGGAGATTCATTCACAATTACAGCAGGGTCAACGTCTGCGACTTTTACTTTTGGTGTTGATTTCTCTTCGACACCAAGTGAAGAGGATGTCGTAAATGCAATTAATAATCATCCGACTTTATCATTGGTAGTAAGAGCACAGGTCGGAACCGGATCGAATATACAGATCGTGGTAAGAAAGGCAACTGCTGACACGAATTCTGCTACGCTTCTTGTAGGTGGACTTGCGCCGTTTGCTGGCCCGTATGCAAATGTTGCCGGTGTTGCAAATTCTCAGAACACAACATTATACAATGCAATTGCCGCAGCAATCGGTTCACGCGTTCTTACCCTCGGGCCATCCGCTACAATGGCAGGAATTTATGCTGCTGTGGATAATGCGCGTGGCGTTTGGAAAGCTCCTGCAAATGTTTCCGTTGCAAATATTATCGGACCGAATTTCCTTGTAACCGAAAAACAACAGGGAGATCTTAATATTGATGCAACTTCAGGAAAATCTATTAATGTGATCCGTACGTTCACAGGCCGTGGCACTCTCGTTTGGGGAGCACGCACACTCGAAGGAAACAGCAATGAGTGGCGTTATGTTCCAGTGCGCAGATTATTTATCATGGTGGAGGAAAGCGCAAAAAAAGCATCAGAATTTGTGGTCTTCGAACCGAATGACAAAAGCACCTGGCTGCGTGTAAAAGGAATGATCTCTAACTTCCTTACTGATCTCTGGAAACAAGGTGCGCTTGCGGGAGAAAAACCGGAGCAGGCTTTCTTTGTTCGCGTTGGTCTCGGTGAAACCATGACAGCGCAGGATATTCTCGAAGGCAAAATGATTGTCTCCATCGGCTTAGCTGCTGTTCGTCCTGCTGAATTTATTGTTCTTCAGTTCATGCACAAATTACAGGAAGCATAATTTTTAATCAACCGAAATAATTTCTTAAAACAAAAACCAAATAAAACATCATAACTATGGCAACTGAACAGTATCCTTTAGTAACGTTTCACTTCCAGGTAGAATGGGGTGGTACCCGTATCGGATTTACCGATGTAACAGGTCTTACAAAAGAAATTGAAAAGATCGAATACCGTGAAGGGAATTCACCTGCATATCATGTTACAAAAATGGCAGGTATGGAAAAATTCTCCACTGATATTACATTGAAGCGCGGTCAATTCCGTGGTGATAATGAATTCTGGCAGTGGTTGAATCTTGTTACACTCAACAAGCCTGACCGCCGTACCATCATTATCAAATTGCTCGATGAAACACATGCGCCTGTTTTCACATGGACAGTTGCAAATGCTTTCCCGATCAAGGTTGAAGGACCTGCATTCAAATCTATTGATAACAGTTTCTCTACAGAATCGATCACGATCACATTTGAATCTTATACTGTAGAAGCAAACTAATTCAAAGGATTTCGTCATGCCGAACCCATATTATCCACCAGTAGGTTTTCATTTCAAGGTCGAGATCGACGGATTTCCTGGTGATATCGGATTTCAGACGGTGAGTGGCCTCTCAGCAAAGGTGACCGAATACGCGGCGTTCTATGAAGGCGGTGAAAACAGGTTTGCACACCGCCTTCCTAATCCCGGCAGCTATGGCGACCTGACACTTAAACGCGGAATGTTGTTAGGTTCTGCGCTGATTGGATGGTTCAACGATGCTGTTCAGAATTTTCAGTTTGATCCCCGTAACGTGACCGTCACACTTTTAAATTCTGCACACGAACCACTCGAACAATGGATGTTTCGGAATGCCTGGCCAAAAACATGGGAGATCTCCAATTTCGATTCCGTAGGTAATTCTGTGGTTACTGATTCCATCACACTTTCGTATCAGTTTTTCGAACGGGTGGGATTACCACTACAATTAAAATGATGAGCTATGCCGATTGAAGTAAAAGAATTGATTGTACGTGCCTGGGTAGATTCCCAGGGTGGAACATCTAAGCAAGATGCTAAGAAAGTTGCGAAGACGGCGAATGAGACTTCGGATTTTCATGGAGAAGTGCTTGAGCAATTGAAGAGAATGTTGACGGATAAAAAAGACAGATAGCTATGGCACTTGAATCTTTATCGATTGGTGGGAATAAAGCGCTGGCGAAGCTGACGATTATTCCTTTTGCTCTTATTGAAAAGCAATTGAAGACAACTTTCATTCCTGCCGGATTGCCTTTTGTTGCCATGTATAATCCGGCTTCATTTAGTAAAGACAACTTCCTTGAATTTATTCCGAAATCAAAGACCGATAAATTAACGCCTCAAATTGAAAATAAAGGATCAGTTCAGGCAAGTATAACGGTTGATCTGTTATTAGATGCAACAGGCGCATCTCCGGGTGGTGGATTTGTCGGATCAGCTTTAAGCAAAACGGCAAAAACACTGGGTGGTGTAGATATTCTTGTTGCCAACTTTTTTGCAACTACAAAATTGCCCAACCCGTTAACACACGAACCAAATTTTTTAAGAATGATTTGGGGCGCCGGACTTTTCTTTGAGTGTAAGCTTAAATCTGCAAGTGTAAAGTATTCTTTATTTGATCGTTCAGGAAGACCGCTGAGGGCTACTATATCTGCAACGTTTGAAGAGTTCGCTACCGCAAGTGCACTTGCGAAGATTAAAAATTTCTTTTCCTCACCGGACGTTACTAAAACATATGTAGTAAAAGCGGGAGACACTTTATGCAATCTCGCTCAAAAAGAATACGGCGATGAATCACTTTACCTCCAGGTTGCTGAAGCGAACGATCTGAAGAATTATCGGAAACTCGTACCGGGAAGAGTTTTGATTTTCCCTCCTGTAAAAAAAGACGAAGAATAATGGGATTACTGACCACCATAGCAGATCAATCCAATGTTTCTAATCCAACCTTTAAGGTTCTGATAGGAGGAACGGATGTTTCCATGAAATACGGTATTGTTTCAGTAATGGTAAACAAACGCGTGAATCGTGTGCCGGTCGCAGAACTTGTCATGTATGATGGTTCGGCATCGAAGCAAAAATTTGAGCTAAGTGACCTTGGCGATTTTAAGCCGGGTGAAGAAGTAATTATCAAAGGAGGCTACCAGCAAAAGGAAAAAATTATTTTCCAGGGTATCATCACCAAACATTCAATCAAAGCGCCTTTAAAAGGAAATTCAACACTCATGCTTGAATTACGCGACAAGAGCGTGAAGATGACGATCAACCGAAAAAATAAGTATTTCAGCGATAAGCTTGACAGTGTGATCATCAGTGATATAACAAGTGCGAATGGCGTTTCGGGAACCGTTACTCCAACAACAGTACTGCATAAAGAAATGGTTCAATATTATTGCACCGATTGGGATTTTATTGTTTCCCGTGCAGAGGCAAATGGAATGCTGGTATTTGCTGAAAATGGAAAAGTGGATGTGAAAAAACCATTGTTTGTTCCGGGCTTGATTAATCTTGTTTATGGAGATAATATGGTTGACTTTGAAGCGGAGATGGATGCGCGTGATGATTATGGAAATGTAACTGCGAAAGATTGGGATTATTCCAAGCAGGAAGTTGGCGAGAAAAAAGCAACGAAACCAGTAATGGGAAAAGAGGAAGGAAATCTTACAGGCAATGAACTTTCCGATGTGCTTGGTGTAAGTGATTTTAATTTACAGCATCCCGGGAAATTATTGGATGGCGAATTAACGGCATGGGCGAGCGCAAAATTATTACGCAGCCGCATGGCAAAAATACAAGGCCGCGTTCGGATTTACGGAACAAGTATGGTAAAGCCCGGTGACGTAATCACACTTGGTGGCGTTGGAGAAAGATTTAATGGACCGGTTTTCGTTTCCTCTGTGCTGCATAGTTTTTCTGCTAGCACAACCTGGTACACAGATATCAATTTCGGCTATTCGCAAGAATGGTTTGCTGAGAAATATGAGAATATTGTCGATAAACCTTCTGCGGGACTTTTACCTGCTGTAAATGGTTTAGTGGCCGGCATTGTAACCGACATCGTCGATACAGTAGGTGGAGAATTTCGTGTGCGTGTTCGTATCCCGCTTATTGACAAAGGAGAAAAAGGAGTGTGGGCAAGAATTGTTTCTGCCGATGCAGGAAGCGCACGCGGCATTTTAGTACGCCCTGAAATAGATGACGAAGTAATCCTTGGTTTTGTAAATGATGATCCACGGGATCCGGTTATCCTGGGAATGCTTTACAGCAAAAAAAATAAAGTGCCTCAAAAACTTACGCCCGACAAGGATAATAAGATGAAAGGCTGGATCACAAAAGGCGGAACTGAGATCACGATCAATGATAAGGATCAGATCATCATCGTAACAACAAAAGCAAAAAATTCAATCACGATCGATGACAAAAAAAAATCGATCACACTCGAAGACCAAACAAAAAATAAAATTGTAATGGATGATAAAGGCATACTCCTTGATTCTCCGAAAGACATTACTCTTAAGGCAACAGGAAAAATAAATATCACCGGAACAAAAGATGTTACTGCTGAATCCAAATCAGGTAAGCTGGTGGCAAAAGGAGCAACGGGTGCCGAAGTCACAACAAGCGGTAAAGCAGTTTTAAAAGGAAGCATTGTGAACATCAACTAAGAGAATAACAAAGTATAAAAACATATAAAATGCCGGCAGCAGCAACAGTAGGTGATACAACAACACATGGCGGAACCATCGCAGGTCCCGGTGTTGCAACGGTAATGATCAATAATAAACCCGCAGCTGTGTTTGGAGATAACCACGTATGTCCTATTCCACCGAATACAGGTCATATAACTTCATCTCCTTTCATTATCGGAAGCGCAACTGTAATGATCGGCAACAAACCCGCTTTACGTGCAGGCGATACTTGTGTGTGCGGAGCATCATCAGCGGTAGGACAACCAACAGTAATTATCGGCTAATCTTTTTTAATTATGGCAAACGAAATAACGCTCAAAGAACTTTTTGATACAGGAGGCTTTCTCGGGCAGGGGTGGGCTTTTCCTCCCACATTTACACGCGGCACAGATACGGTTAAGCTGGTAAAAGCGGAAGAAGATATAAAACAAAGCCTAGTCATCCTGCTATCCACCACATTGGGCGAACGTGTAATGCGTTCCGATTATGGCGCAAATCTTTTTCAGCAGGTATTTGAACCAATGGATGCTGCATTTCAATCTTATGTTAGCTCCATCATCAACGACGCGATTACAAATTATGAAACACGTATTAATCTTGACAGTGTGGATGTGTCTTTTGATAATGAAGAAGGTAGAATTGAGCTGACGATCAACTACACTATTATTTCAAGCAATTCAAGAGCCAACATCGTTTACCCTTATTACCTGAACGAAGGAACAAATCTTTAACAATGACCGAGAACTGCAACAATAAAAATTCTCTCCTGCGGGACGGTACCAGCCAGGGACAGCGATTACTTGCTGCTTTGCTGCCTGAGTATGTATCCGTGGATGAGCGCAGTATGGATGACCTCATTGCGTTCGCCAGAAAGTTTGCTGAAGAGATTAAATATTATAACCTGGCCGAATCTGTGGATGGCGATTGGGTTGGATTTTTCACCAAAGCCATTTCCGAAGACCAGCGTACCGAACCTCATTATGCGCTTTTTATTTCCTTCCTGAAATTATTTGCTATTGCGCAAAAAGATCTGAATACAATTACAAAGCGGCATCTTGATTTTTATTACCGCGAAGTATTAGGCCTGGAAGAAAAACCAGCTGTGCCCGACCAGGTGTTTATCATTTTTGAACTTGCCGAACAGCTTACGGCTTCTCTTGTTCCGGAAGGAAAAGAGCTCGATGCAAAAAAAGATGCAACTGGTGTTGATCTTATTTATAAAACGGATAAGAACATTGTTGTAAATAAAGGAAAAGTAGATCAGCTCAAAGCTGTTTTCATCAATCGCCCCATTAATCCGAATGCGGTGCCACAGGATTTTCCGGATGAAATTCCGGTGATTGATCCGACAAATGGAAATGTGCTGCAATCGGTCATTGAAAACAACTGGCGTATTTATGCATCAACGGTTGCAAATTCCTCAGATGGAATTGGCGCTGACCTGGAAGGTGAAGAAAAACGCTGGAGAACTTTTGGCCGCCCGCATCCTGATCCGGCAGATCCTACACTTGCTGATCGCCCGCAGGCTGAAGTGGGTTTTGCATTTGCATCGCCATTGCTTTTTCTTGCTGAAGGAACACGACAGGTGAAAATCGTGCTCAACCTGCAACAGCCTTTATTTATTTCTGAAGCAGTTGCTATGCATCTGTTGTCAACTACTTCTTCTTCTTATAAATCATTGGCGTTAGGAAAAGAGCTTGCTGTAACAGAAGTGAGCAAACAAGCCGGCAAGATTGTGGATTATCTTATTGATGCAAAAAGTGATGCATTAAAAGGTGCTTTGAACGTTGTTTTCAGTGGAGAAGAGGAATGGATTGTTCCTGAAGATGCCGGTGCAACTTATTATGATGAAAAAGGAAATCTCGTTATTGTCCGCACCATCGGCAAAGGTCAGAAACCAGTAATTGCATACAATGAAGAAGTATTGCTGCAACCTTTCAAAACAAAATGGCCGGTTGTAAAAATCACGCTTAACCCGGAATTAAAAGTTACTGATTACATCTATCACCAGCTGAGTGAAAAATCTGTTTTCAGCGCTGATCTTTCAGTAGATGTGGATGAAGTGCGCAACATCATTGTGCAGAGCGATGAATCTGTGCTTGCTACTGAAAAACCTTTTCAGCCATTCGGAAATCAGCCGGTTGTCGGTTCCACATTCTATATCGGCAGCAATGAGATCTTCCAGAAAAAACTGAATCAGCTTTCTGTAAATATTACCTGGCATGGTTTGCCGGATGCTTCAAAAGCGCCGAACGGATTCCAGGATTATTATAAAAATTATATTCCTTTTAATGAGGATGACAAGCGCGCTACAAACAAGTTCAATGTAGATGCAGACCTGCTGTATAAGAAAGACTGGAGAAACCTGAATGCAAGCACCGGCTATTTACTTTTTCAGTCTAAGACAGTTGTGAAAACGAACAGCCCGCTTACCTATATTTTTCCGGTAGACAGTGAGCAGAATATTTCACTCCTTGGCGGCTTGCTCGATAATGTGCCGCGCGATCCTGAAATGGAACCGGTATCGGAATTCGGCGCAACTTCACAAAGAGGATTTCTGCGATTCACTCTTGCGGATGTTGATTTTGGTCATAGCCTTTTTCAGAATTCCTTTGCGCAACAGGCAATTTGGATTGCAAAAGGAACAACTGCCGGAAATACAGATTATGCGGGCGCAACAATCGGTTTTCCGAATGATCCGTATACACCGACGATCAAAGAAATTTTTGTCAGCTATTCTTCTTCCGAACGGATTAATCTTACCCGCCAGACCTCGGAACTGCAGGATGAAATCGATTACAATAAGCGTATCGATCAGTTTTTCCATGTGCATCCATTCGGCGTTGCAGAAAATCATCCGTTCATCACAAAACAATCGGCTGATATTTCATTGGTTCCCCAGTTTCATGATGAAGGTGCACTTTATATCGGCATCAGTGCATTGCAACCGCCGCAGGTTATTTCATTGCTCTTGAAAGTTGCAGAAGGAAGCGCGGATCCCGATTTTAATAAAGAGCCGGTAAAATGGAGTTACATGCTCCATAATGAATGGCTCGATTTCACCCAATTGCAGGTGCTGTCCGATTCATCAAACGGGTTGCTCACTTCGGGCATCATAACTTTTGATCTGCCTAAAGTTTTCAATTCAGATAATACAGCTTTACCGCCTGGCCTGTTTTGGCTGCGCGCAACAGTTGAGCATAACTCAGCTGCCGTTTGCGATCTCGTAAATGTGCATGCGCAGGCTGTAACAGCAACTTTTGCAGATAATGGAAATGATCCTGACCATTTACGTGTTTCACTTGCTGCTGAAACGATAAAAGATTTTATCGAGAGTGATGCCGCAATTGAAAAGATCACACAACCTTATGCATCTTTCGGCGGGCACATCAAAGAGCAGAGCAATGAATTTTACACGCGTGTCAGCGAACGTCTGCGTCACAAGAATCGGGGTATTACCATTTGGGATTACGAACATCTTGTGCTGGAGAAATTTCCTGCGGTCTATAAAGTAAAATGCCTGCCGCATACCCGTTTCGTTTCTATTGGTGATATCAATGAGCTGCTGCCGGGAAATGTTTCTCTTGTGATCATTCCTGACCTGCGGAATAAAAATGCAGTGAACCCGCTTGAGCCGAAAACAAGCCTGATCACACTTACTGCAATTCATGATTTTATCAGCACCATAAATCCTCCATGTGCAGAGCTGCATGTACGTAACCCGATCTTCGAAGAAGTACAGGTTAATTTTAATGTACGCTTTCATGTAGGCTACGATAACGGTTTTTATGGCAAACTGCTCGAAGATGAGATTCGCCGGTTTCTTGCACCGTGGGCGTATGACGCAATAGAAGTTATGATTGGTGGGCGTATTCATAAATCACGCATTATCAATTTTGTCGAAGAGCGTCCTTATGTGGATTTTGTCACTTGCTTCAATATGGATCAGATCATTCCTGCCGGGATAAATACGCCTCCGTTAGTAAATAAAAATATTGAAGAAGCCGTTACAACTACCTCTGCATCTATTCTGACTTCTGCTGCAACGCATCTTATTGTTGTGCTTGAAACAGATGCGTGCGAATGTGATGATAATAGTGTGAAAGAGCCAATGCTTGCACCTGATCAGCCTTGCGATCCATGCGGAACACCGGAGGCGATTACAGATGGAATAGGAGCAGACAAGATCAGCAGCACCTTTATTGTCGGGCATGCACAACAGCAGGGAGTTGACTTTTGGATAATTGAACAAGACTTTAACGTACAATAAAAATTATAACATTTTATCAAAATGGCTGAACAAAAGAGAACATACCTGATCGATAGATTCCAGGACGGAGCTATTCCTGACGGACAGGATTTTGCTGACATGATTGATTCATCGCTCAACCTTCTGGATGATGGGCTGACCAGTTATAAAATTTCCGATACACATGGCGAGCATAAACGTTTTGGTATCGGTGATACTTCGCCTGCATTTCCGCTTAGCATACAAGCCGAAGATGGTCATGATGAAGGAATAATTTCTTTTATTTCTGCCGACGGATCACAGAAATGGAATATAAATCTGAATCCATCCGTTTCAGATGTTCCCGGTTTCAGCATTGATAATTATTCCACAAGCTCAGGCATCAGCCGCTTTTTTATAAAAGAGGAAGATGGAAAAATTGGCTTTGGTACTGTAAGTCCATTGCAGCAAATGCATATTGCAGGTGCTGCTGATGGCGATATTCTTGCTGTTCAGATCGAAAATATTTCCACCGGCCACCTCGGCTGGCTCCTCGGTCATATTGATGACAATGCTATCCTTGAAAGATCAGGCGCATTTGCAGTTTTAGAAAACGTAGTCGACCCGGAGACAGGCGTTCAAACCACAAATGAAAGGATGACATTCCTGAAAAGACTGGGCGATCCGAATTCATATAACAATATTGGCATCAATGAAAAGCTTCCGTTTGCTACGCTTCATGTTACACGAATTGATACGGACAGCGACGTAAGGCTGGATGAAAATACAGGAATCCTTCTTCTTGGCGCAATTGATTCTGCCAACCTTGCCTTCGATAGCCAAAGCATCCAAGGCCGTACTGGTGAATATATCTCATCAACGTTAAGCTTTGTAGCAAGCGATCTTAATCTGCAGCCGCTGGGTGGGAACATTATCGTACACAGCAACTATCTGGAGAGTCAGCAGATTCAGATTACTGATGATGGCCTGGTTGGATTAGGAAAAGTTCCTGTTGAACGCCTTGATGTAAACGGTGCAGTAACTTTTGGAGATACAGAAACACTTGAACCTGCTGAAGGAACAGTTCGCTGGCACATCACCGATCCTGCAACCGGCACCGGCGATCTTCAGCTTTTTAAAGATGAGGAATGGAAATCGTTAACAGAATTTATTGTTTCAGATGGTCTTTGGAAACAGGGCGCTCCGGGAGTAATTTTTTACGATCCGAATAATGCAGAACCAAAAGTCGGAATCAATATTGCTGAGCCGGCTTCTGTTTTGCATGTTGTTGAAAGCAATCCGAATTTCATTGGATCCACCAATGCTGCACTTACAATAACCAATTCAGGACGTACGAGCCAAGAACTTGTCGGAATGATTCGTTCCGGCCTCCAGATTTCTACCTCAGGAGTATTCAGCACAGATGAATCTGCGCTGAATGTCGGGTTGTATGTTAGTTCAACCAACGGACAATCGAATGCAAACGGAAACCTTGGTGCGCTCATTAACGGAAGCGTAGTAATCGGCGGAGCAACTGGTTTACCCGTAATTGGTACGAACGGAACAAATGTGCTTGCCATCCAGAACGGTGCTGCACCAACAGAACATGCAGGTGGTGGCGGAATGGAAGCTGGTATTCAAATCTATTCTACAGTGCTTACAGGAGGAAACGCTTCCGTATTCAACGTAATGAATGGCGACGGAACCGTGATTCAGCTTTTCCAGCAATTCGCGCTTCCTGCCGAAGACTGGAACAAACCCAATACAAGTGATGTGAATACCGACATGCTGATCAACAATATGCGCGAACGGATTGATGCGCTTGAAATAAGATTACAGGCGCTCGGACTCATCCTTTAATCACAACGAAGAATTTAAAAAATTACGTCACATGAAAGATCTGAATCTCAACCTCAATATAAACGATGTGAATACAGTGCTCCGCGCTTTAAGCACACTTCCATACAGCCAGGTGAATGTGTTGATTGATAAAATACAGCAGCAGGCAAAAGGGCAGCTTGGACAAACCAATGGTGTGTCGCATGATACGGAGAAAGAAGTGAACAACAATTGAGCACAGGAGTTTAAAAGAAATAAAGCTGATTTATTATGGCTGACAGCATTACCATATCGCAATTACCGCCGCCTTTCCGGAGCATGGATTATGCATTGCTGCGCGAAGAAGGTTTGAATCATATTCAGCAGCTCGCAGGAAAGATCTGGACAGATGAAAATGCACATGATCCCGGAATAACAATCCTCGAAGTGCTTGCTTATGCAATTACCGATCTTGGCTATCGCACGAATTACAATATAAAAGACATTCTCACCCTCAATCCGGATCTTTCAGAAGACATTAAGAATTTCTTCGAAGCGAAAGATATTATGCCGAATTACCCGGTAACATTTAAAGATTACCGGAAGCTGTTGATCGATGTGGAAATTCCGACCCTTGACCCGTCAATTTGTGAAACGCTTGGAATTAAAAATGCATGGATTGAAATTTCGAAAGAAAACGAAATCCTTTTTTATCTCGATTCACTCAATAAAACATTAAGCTATACACAGGCCGATCCTTCTGTTCTTCCGGCAAGACCAAAAGTGCTGTATGATGTGCTTCTTGAATTCGGATCGTGCGGAACACTGGGCGACCTGAATGAAAATACGCTGGAGGATACCTTCTCTCTTTATTTAGTGGTTTCTCCTCCTGGTTTTCCGTCGCAGCTGAATGGCATAAACGTCAAAATGGAAATTGAATTTCCTCGTTGGGATTCGCCCGGAATTGACTGGAACAGCATAACCAGCATTAAGCAGGCGATGCGCGGAATTGTGCTCGACTTTATTCATTTACCGGAAGGTTACAAAGTCGACAGCTATGGATTAGACCCGAATGGAGAAGTGTGGTTGGTCATGTCTTTGAATGTGATCAACTCCGTAGATACTGCTGCAATTGTGATGGAGATCAATCAGCGTATTTACACGATGACAGATCCGCTTATTAAAAAGTACCAGCAGAAAGTGCAGGAGATAAACAGGGTACTTGCTGCAGTGCAGGCACGGTTAATGGAAAACCGAAACCTTGGAGAAGATTTTTTCCGTTACAATGCAATCAAGATCGACGAAATTGCTTTGTGTGCTGATATTGATATTTTGAATAATGCCGTAGTAGAAGAAGTACAGGCGCAGATTTTTTACGCGACCAGTCAATTTCTTGATCCTACGGTATTTTTCTACAGCCTTTCTGAAATGTATGAAAAAGGCAAAACGACAGACCAGATTTTTGACGGGCCGCTTTTGCAACATGGTTTTATTGATGATGCTGATCTTGAAAAAGCGGGGCGGCGCAAAACTATTCATGTCTCCGACCTGATAAACATCATCATGGATATTCCCGGAGTGATTGCTTTGAAAAATATTCAGATCGCAGGCATTCCGCTCGATAACGATGACCTGATTCCAACAGAGATTGTAAAATGGTGCCTCGAAGTTCCATTGGAAAAAAATTATGTTCCACGTCTGACGGTTGATCGTTCAAAACTTATTTTTTATAAAGATCAGCTTCCCTACAAAGCGAATGCAGTAAAAGCACAGGAGTTGCTGGATGTACTGGAGGCGACCGACCGTCCGCAAAAAATACAGCACCCGGATTATGAAATTCATTTACCTCCGGGCGAATACAAAGACATTGAAAATTATTACAGCATCCAGGAAGAGCTTCCGTTGGTTTATGGTGTTGGTACACCTGGACTTCCGGGAACGGCTACAACTGAACGAAGAGCACAGGCAAAACAATTAAAAGGATTCCTTCTATTCTTCGATCAATTGCTTGCGAATTATCTCTCACAGCTTTTTCATGTGAAAGATCTTTTTTCAATGAATGAAGCAATTGGTTCAGATGGTAATCCTGTCATAAACAAAACATATTTCTCTCAATCGCTTGTCAACAATGTTCCTGATGCTGTTCCGCTTTATGTAAACCCTACTGATAATCAGGAAGAGCTGCAGTCGATTACAGAAAATGTTGCCACATACGATCAGCGTCGCAACCGTTTTCTCGATCATCTTATGGCGCGTTTTTCAGAATCATTTTCTGATTATGCTTTGGTTGTATATAAAATCGACGAACCAAAAGCGCCAGATGAACTGATTGAAGATAAGCTGGCTTTCCTGAATAATTATCCTTTGATCAGCTCCGCACGATTTACCGGATTTAATTATAAAAAACCTTGCGGACTCTGGAGCATTGATAATATTTCAGGATTGGAACGCCGTGTTTCTTACCTCGCTGGTGTCAATAAACCACTTCCTGCTTCATTGTCATTTGGGATAAATTTCGATATCAGGCCTGCTACCGCGCCCAATGAATATTTCCTTGCCATAGTAGATAGCTCTCTGCCGAATGACCTGGTATATAGCATTGGCGGATCACTGAATGGATATCCGGGAATTCCGGAAGCAAAGGCCGCTATGGAATTGCTCATTACCACACTTTTGTTTGATGAAAATTATGTGCTGTACAATTCAACTGGCGTAATCACAGATCCAACTGTTCCCGGAACAGGGCCATATCGTTTTGAAATTGTTTGCAACGGAGAAACTGTTGCTGCCGCTGTTTCGTCGTATGCAAGTTTTCCGGCCATGGAAACCGACATTGCATTTGTCATGCAACTTGCTTCGGATGAATTCTATAATAATCCAGAATCTAACCGGTATAACCTGGAATGTTTCATGGAAAAATATGTAGAAACACCAGCATCCTACACACCAATACCTGCAGATCCGCCTTGCCCTGAAGGATTTATCTGGCCATTTACATTAACTGATGCTGATCCTGTTTCTCCCAAAACATTATTAACAGGACAAGTGGAAGCGCTTGCATTTTCTCCGCCCGACACAGCTACACAAGCAGAAGATAAAAAGGAACGTTTGTTAATGGATATGCTCCATGATGCATCTGACTTTGCGAACTATCGTTTTGGTTTTGATCCGGGTAATCCGGCAATGGAAGTGTTTACTGTTGTTGATCGTTGCGGTGATCTTTTGGGAACAAGCTTTGAAGAGGATTTTAACCAGCACATACAGGATGTAATGGTTTCCATTATGGGAAGCGCTCCCGATAACGAATTCGAAGTGGTGAATTCAACGGGCAATAATGGAAATTATATTGCAACGAATATTACTGTTGACCTGAATAATGCACGCCGTTTAAAAGTTTCGGTTTCAACATTGATTCCTGTTCCGACAGGGGATGGATTTATCAAAATAGTTATTGATGAAACTTATCCTTCCCTGCAGCCGAATGTGCTGAATGCAAATACAGCTGAAAAATATTTTACTGTTGATAAAAGTCTTTACCGGATTGTTTTTCCGGGTGAAGAAATCACAATCACTACCGGTGCTGATGAAGGAAATTACACCGTTGAAAAAATTGTTCAGTCAGGTCTCAGCGATTCGCTCATTTATGTGAAAGAAGCTATTCCTTCTGCAAATCCGGGCGCAACAACAATGCGTTATACAAAGTTGTTGCCAATCACAGCAGCCGATCTTACTGGTGGTAATAATGATTTTTATATTACACCCGGCGCCGATGAAGTTGCAGCGCGCGAACTTGCAGCATGGATAAATTCAAAGTTTTTCAGCCATGAAGGAATGCATGTGCTGGAGCATGTACTGCTTCGTCCGAAATTCAATATGCTCGGCGCACCAACTTCCATTTCAGCAGCGAACAATAATGAACTGAAATCTGTAACAACAAATGGCAAAGCAAATTTCATCAGGCAGTTCGCGTTAACAGGTGTCAACCAGGGAACTAAGAAGTTTATTTTCGCTGGTAATTTTGCAGGCGATGTGCAACCGCTTCAAAGCATGCGCATTGTTAATTCAACAACGAATAACGGCACATACACGATACGCGCTGCTGCCGATGCCGGTGGAACTACTGAGATTACGATTTATGAAAATATTCCTGCAAACGTTTCAGACGGTGATCTGCAGTATTCCAAATCACTTTCGATCGTTGCGTTTGTGGTGCCGGATACAATAAAAGTCATCGATCCGTTTTTTGTTGTTCCGAATAACAATGATGTAATTATCACGGGTTCGGAAAACGGAATAAATGACGGCCGCTTTCACCTGGCAGCTGTGTTGGGATCAGGTCCCGGATACTCTTTCGTTTTTGATACGCGTGTTGCTGTGATCAAAGATGAATTCCTTCCGATCGACATTGACAATTCATGTGGCTTCTGCCGCTTTGCAGATCCTTATTCATACATCGTTTCCATTGTGCTTCCGGCATGGCAGGGACGATTTGTAAAACCGGATTTCCGTGCATTTTTTGACCGCATGCTCCGTCTCGAATGCCCCGCGCATATTGTGTTGAATATCTGCTGGATCGAATGCAGGCAAATGGGAGAATTCGAAATGAAATATAAAAAGTGGCTGGTTGAAAATGTGCGATCAACACCTGACAAAAAAGAATTATCAAATGATCTGAATGCGGTCATTGACATTGTTAACCGGCTTCGGAGTGTTTACCGTGATGGTACACTTCATGATTGCGATGTTGATGCAGGCGAAGAAAATGCGATCATTCTTAATAATACAATATTAGGCACTCTCTAAAAAATTAAGCATACAACATGAGCAATATCCAAAATTTTTACCCCTTCTTCGAGAACAACCAGGTACTTACCAGTTCTCAGCTTAATGAGCTATCCTCGTATCTCGATCAGCAATCACGGCTTACAAGAGTCAAGCTGATTGGTATCGGTATCGTCTGCGGATTTAATCCAAATTTCGATTCTGTTACCAACAGGCTAACTATAACGGAAGGAACCGGGATCACAACGGACGGTTTTCTCATCGAAAGCGGTGCGTGTGAGTTTACAAAATACCGCGCTTATACACTGCCGGTAAATGAAGCTCCTTATTCTCCGTTTATGAACGGAGTTACAAATGCACAAGTACCGTTATGGGAATTGCTCCGGTTTGATTATGTGCCGTTGCCATCCGAAACCGTCGCAAACCTCGATCCCGTTTTTGTAAATGGTCCGCCGGCAGGAAGCAGAAAAGTGGTGATGCTTTATCTCGAGAAATCAGATATCGATAATCAATCCTGCCTCGGAAAAAGTTGCGATGAAATGGGCAAAGAGCGCACTTACACGCTCAGGAAGCTGTTGATTTCTATTGACGATCTTGTTAAAATTGTTATCAAGAATACGGGCCAGTATAATCTTACGTATGTCGGTAAATTTGATTTGCCTGACTTACGTTCACAGCGCCCTCTTTTTGATGCAACAGCAAATAACAGCAAAGATTATTTCGCTTTTCAGCAGAATTTTAAAACTGCAGCTGCCAGCGTGTATCGCCGTAATATTGGTGATCCGAATGATCTGCTGAATGTATTGCGCCAGACGTACAATGTATTCCAGCCGATCCTCAAAGATATTTATGGAGCTGTAAATCCATTCAATAACACAGAGATCCCGAACCTTACAGTTTGGAATGAAATCATGGATGGTGTGAACAGCGTTTCTAACGGGCCAAGTTATTTTGGCATTCAGTACTTCTATGATTTCATGCGTGATCTTTTGCTCGCTTATAATGAATTCCGCGATGCAGCATTTAAGTTAATGTCCGATTGCTGCTTCAATACAGATCTTTTTCCGATGCACCTTATTCTCGGGGAAGCAACACCGGTTGACGCTGATAAACCTTCGCAGTACCGGACAGATTTTACAGGAATTCCATTGACACCAGAACAACGTTCGGCAAAAGCAGAAGTGATTGCATACCATGAACGAATGGTGCTGATGATCCGGACATTCAAAATTTCTTTGGTGCATAATCCGAATCCTGCGGCGCCTCCGGTTACACTTATTACGCCAAGTTTTGAAAAATTCGGAAAGCTATCACAGCGTTCAATTCCATATTACTATGATATTGATGCAGTAGATCCGCAGCTGGGCAAGCTGGAACGCGTATGGAATTATGAAAATGTGTTACGCAATAAAGACAACAGTGGTCAGTACCCGGTTATTGCCTATGGTAATCAGTCCAGCAGTCAAAACGCGCCGATCGATCCGGTTCAGACACCAAATTTTTATGACCTCGATCCATTTAACTTTCTGCGCATTGAAGGTCATCTCAAAAAAACAGTGAATTCAACTGCGACATCAACAGGTGTGCTGGATGATCTTAATTCGCAAAAAGCAAAGTTCGATCTTCCTTTTAATGTTGTTGCTGTACGTTTACAGGGAACAGCAACACCGGAAGAAATTCTGACACGTTGCAACTTCGACGACCTGCGTTCACAATATGTGGCTTATCGTAATGAAGAATATTGTTTTCTTGATCGGTTTTTCAATCATTTCTTTTTACAGTCAGCTTCCAGCTTAAAGGAGGTTTCTACCGTGAAGATTGCATCACTTGCGACTGTTCCCGCAGGACCACTTATAGATCCGGCTCCTGTTGCTCTGCCGGGGCCGATCGGAGATCCGGTTCTTGCCAATGTATCAAATGTGAAATACAGTTTGAAACCTTTGCCCGAATTTATTGCCCGCATGGGTGCTGATGCACAAACGCCAACCGGAAGAGGAAATTCATCTGCTGTATTGATGCCGGCTTATTTTGCTTTACCCGGCCAATCCATCGGACGCTTTCGTGCCCCGATTCAATATTCACCGCGCAGCCTGCAACAGATAAGTTCAGATTATACCATTTATCTCACGCAGCTGATGAACCGCATGGTGGTGCTGAAATCATTATTACCAACACAGCTTGATAATTTTAATTACGGCGCTGATCAAACGGACATTGAAGAAAGTTTTATCGGTTCTTACATTGAAGCAGTATCGCTTGCGAATATTGTAAAAGCATTGCTCAATGAAGTTGCAGATGAAATTGTGCACAGTACCAATACGCAGTTTACAAAGGAATTGTATTTTATATTTAACCAATGGCTTACAGAACAATTCTATTTCCTCAATGAATTTACGACCGATTGTAAATTCAGGAAATTAGAAGCAGTGTATTACGAATTACAATACCGCGTTACCTACCTGCAGACAAACGATCCGGGTCTGTTCTCCAACTTTATCAAAAAACATCCCGGCATCATTCACAATGCAGGTGTAGCCCCGGGCGGAACATTCGTACTTGTTTACCCTGGAAAGTCGCTCAATTTCTCTGTCAAAACAAAAACCGCGATTGCTGCCAATCTTCAGCTGATCAAAAATTATGAAGTCCGCAAAGCAGAGCTTCGTGCAGTGCGTGGCAAAACACAAGCGATGAGTTTTGAGCTCTCTTCAATCGAAGGAAAGCTTTGTGATTTGTATGCAGAACAAATTTCAAGACCGGTATCATTTAATCTTGGTGCAACAGCAGCTGTTTCAATTATTCCGACGCAGCGAATTCAGATTGGTGAAAATGATGTCATTGCAGATTTTTCGCTTCCTTATCTTTCTACCTGCGATTGCGATTGTGCGGAAATTCCGCCGCCAACAGATATTCAGCTTGGATTACCTGCTACTGCAATGCCATTATTCTATGAATACAATCTTGGCGATTATGCATTTGCAAATGATATTATAACAAGTACATACGGCTGCACAAATCCGCAACAATTATCAATTGATGTCCGCACGTATATCAAATACAACTCAAAGGAAATTTTAAATCCATATATCAAGCTCAAAT
Organism: Bacteroidia bacterium; assembly: GCA_039918435.1. Classification (GTDB taxonomy): domain Bacteria; phylum Bacteroidota; class Bacteroidia; order Palsa-965; family Palsa-965. Next base: position 23,925 of record JBDSHN010000140.1, read on the forward strand.
TTGTTGTCAATGGCGATAGCCAGGATGCGCAGGTAAATACGCAGGACCGTGCAAGCAACTTTATCACTGCCAGACGCGGTGGAAATGTGCAGATCGTCAATGGAGAAGGAAGCTATCAATACTTCCTTTACAATCCGCCGGCGAATTATCAGGGCGTTGATTCTTTTGAGTATGTGTTTGAGATTTATGATTCAGGCAATAATATCAAGGTTCGCTCCATCAAGTCGACGGTTACCATTTCAGTCACGAACCGTTGTCCGGCAGTGGTAAAAACAACAGCAACTTCCACCGCAGTTTTTAATCCGCCGATAGCGTAACGAATAAAAATAAAAGATGAATAAATAGCAGGCATGCCCGAAAGTGTATGCCTGCTTTAGTAAGAGAAAATGGCAAGTCAGCAACATATCGTACAGAAGTTCACTATTGAAATTGGTCTGCCGGATAGTGAACGTGCGTTTGCATTGCAGACAAAAATCACGAACGATTACCAGCGCTTGTTTTTAAAATCAATGAATGAAGTGTTTGATCAGCTCGTAGGCATTGATGAAGTGGTGATTGTGGATAAGCTTGAAATAGATCTCGGTGCTTTTTCACCTGAAGAAATGGAACAGGAACTTCCTGAAAAAATAAAGAAAGAAATTGAAGAAGCGCTCAGCAACCTTTTAAACCAGGCAAGAGCCGATAAAAATAATTTCACTGCCGTACATTTAACAACTGCTTCCGGTACAGCTATTACAGTGCATGTAAAAGTGCAGCGGACTTCGCAGTCGTTATTTGAAACGCTTCTTTATTTTCTTGAATATGGCATTGTTCCATGGTCCGCTGATGGAAAACAAAAGCCTGACACGCGTTACCTGGTTTCCGAAGCCATGATTCATCATCCTGAAGAATTACGCCGTGCATTGCTGACATTAAGCAGCAGAAAATATATTTTCAGAAGGCTTGCTTTTCAATTACCTGGAGATCAGCTCCAATATCTTGCTGCAATTTTAGAATGTAATTTTTCAGCAGCACTCGATACGCTTATTAATTCGATGTCGGAGTGGGTAAGGAGCTATATGCAGAAGGTAACAACTGCAAAGCCGCGCATCTCCTCTCAGAATAAAAAAAACAGATCTGCTTTGCCTGATTTTACCTCAGCAGATTTCCCAACCAGTAACGCATCAACCGGTTTTCCAACCGGTAGTGCTTCAATGGATTTCCCTTCCGACAGTGCTTCAATGGATTTCCCTTCCGACAGTGCTTCAACAGATTTCTCTTCCGGTAATGCTTCAACAGATTTTTCTCCTGCTTTTCTGAAGCAAAAAATATGGGAAGAAACGCTTCATTATTTTGTTTCACCGGAATTCAGAAATGGAAATGTAATGGGTGAAACTGCAATGATAAAATATGTGGCAACAGTAGTAGAGCATATTTTAGCCACAGCAAGAATAAAGCCTAGTGCTTCCATGTTGAAGGAGTTCAAGAGTAACGAAATGTACAGTAACATTATCAAAGCAGCATTAGAGCAATTGATTCTTACGCATAAAAAAAGCATTCCGGTAAATGAATCTGCTCCCGCTGTTGCGACGGTTAAAAAAAACGAAGAATATTTTCCCGAAGCGCCGGATATAGAAGAAGGTGTATATATTAAAAATGCAGGATTGGTAATTCTTGCACCTTACCTGCCGGGCTTTTTCAGAAATCTCGGACTTGTTGAAGGAAAGGAATTTATTAATGAAGAAGCGAAATGGAAAGCTGTTCACATTTTACAATGGTTGGCGGAAGGCGATAAAGATGTAGCAGAAGGAGAGGACGAAATTCTGACAGAGCACGACCTTTTGCTGAATAAGATTATTTGCGGAATGGATATAGCGGAGCCAATTCCTGTAACGCTTGAATTAACGCCTTCCGATAAACTAGAGGGAATGACATTATTAATATCGATCATCGCGAACTGGAGCATTATCAAAAACAGTTCTGTGCATACGCTTCGCACCACTTTCCTGCAGAAAGAAGGTCGTTTAAGCCGTGAAGATGAAAACTGGAATCTTTTCATTCACCGGGATTCAGCAATAGATATGCTTATTGATAAATTGCCATGGGGAATTGCGATGACCAAATTGCCATGGAATAAAAGGATTGTTTATGTAGAGTGGTAAAATTATCAATAAATAGAAAAAGCGGATTTTGAAAGGTTACTGACAGCATAACCGGCTTTTTATATAGACTTAGATGATGCTTTGTGGAATTGTTTAACATTCTTACGTTTTCGCATCATTCACTCTTGTAAGTTGTGAAATAAAACAATAATTCATCAATATTATCATGTTATTTATGTATTATTTTAACAAAATCTTACACTTAAAATTTTGATTCGCTCGTTTACCAACCTATATTAGCACTGCAATTGTCCTCAATTGTGACCCACACTTTAAGGACAGCATCAATTAAAGCAGAAGACTGCAATGCCGGAGTTTCCCTTGGTCCCCCCATTGAAAACTCCTTGCGAAAGTGTATGTTATGGTTTTTGGCAAACCACACATTATGGGAATTAATTTATTTAAGAAACAATAGCAGTTGCATGATCAGCTGAATAACAAATAAAATCTCTCTACCGGATACGGAAAACTATTCTGTTCCATTACCCCTACGCTTACCCCTGCATTATGAAAGGCAATATTGTAATTTCTGACAACAAAAAGATCCATGCGATCTCTATAAGCGATATACTGCGACTGGAATCGCAGGGCGGGCTTACCATTATTCATTCGAGAAACAAGCAGCAATACGTCAGCTCCAACCATCTTAAGATCATCTGCAGCGGGCTGGACGATAAGATTTTCTTCCGTGTACATAAGTCGCATGTAGTTAACCTGAATGAAGTAAAAACGTATGAGAAAGGAAAAGGCGGCATTCTTATAATGAGCGATGGCAGCATTGTTACCGTTGCGCGGCGGAATAAATCGGAGTTCCTTAAACGTTTCTGTGCCAAATAAACCTTTCTTTTTATTTATAGTACCGTTTATTTTATTTTTAATACCGTTCATTATTTCCCTGTTTTTTTTATTCTTTTTTTTTGTTCAATTGCATTTGAATTTACATCCTATGGTTTTTAATCTTAAAAATTTATTCATTTGAAGCGAGACAGCTACTAATTCTTTTGTGTCTTAATTTACAGCTAAATAGTACCCCTAACTATGAGATTATCTTCCCATTCTTACCCGCGCCCTGGGCGTTCGGGTGTTGCGGCTCCCACCGCCAGTGTCAATGATTTATTGCTAACTGCAGGAACAGCAGCTTTCTTCCTGGAATCTTCAGCAAAAAAATTAACAAGCCATTCTTTTCCCGGTACAAATGAAAACGTCTGCCACACTTTTTCTCCATTAGGCGGAACATGGGATTATTCCGAAGTGGATTAGTCTTTTAGTTTTTACCTGGAAATTATCATGAAAAAAATCTTAGAATGGAAAGCCTGTTAACAATTGTCGATAGCCTTAGCATAGGTGAACTGAAGCTGGTACGTCACTTTTATAAGCTCAAAAATTTTGGCGAATGCCGGAAGCGTGTTCAATTGCTGGACATGGTGGTCAACCAAAAAATTTCCGATAATAATCTGGCAGCAGAAATGCTGGGTTACTCGAATTACAATTCCAGCTCCTTCAAGCACCTGAAGGCAAGATTAAAATCGGATCTGATGGCCATGCTGCTCATGCAGGAATGCTCTACAAAATTCACCACTCCTTATGCGCAGGCAACATTTGATTGCAGAAGATTTCTGATGCAGGGTGAAATTCTAATGAGCCGCGGTGTATATGAAGAAGCACTCGACCTGCTAGGCAGAGCTTCTAAAATTGCAAACAGATTCGAGCTTTTTGCTGAAGGATTGCAGATAGAAGATCTTCGCCGCAATCATATCGCTTCAAGGGGAAACATGAAAGACTTCGAAGAAGCATGCAGCTCCATCGAAGAAAATTATGTGCGGCTTGGAAAAGTTATGACAGCGAAACGTTATCATTATGAAATTACAACGCCATCATTGCACCGTGTCAATTCTTATGCAGAATACATCCGGCAGAATGCGGTGGTAAATGAACCAGCGCAGGAATACAAAAGGAAGGAATCGTCGAAAGTAAAATTGTACAACAATCTTTCCTCGATCAATTATCTTTCTTCCATTCACGATTTTGAAACTGCACAGCACCATGCAGAGGAGCTGCTTCATGCAGTTGAAAATGATCCGGTAGTTAAATCGCGTTCCAACCAGGCCGGCGTGAATATGGAGCTGGCCACTATTTACCTTAATACGTCAAAATATGAGAAGGCGGTAACACATGCTTCAAAGGCAGTAAAATTATTCAAACCCGGCATGATCAACCAGCTGAATGCGCAGTTCGTTTTATTCTTTGCTTTTTTCCGGAATAACGATTTTAAGAATGCTGATAAAGTGCTGCAATTGTCCTGCAATCACAGGTTAATAAAAAACCCGCCTGATCCGCTGATGATTTTCCGCCTGCAGGTGTTACGCGCTGCCCTTGCATTCAAAACAGGAACCTTCGATGAATGTGCATTTGTGCTGCGTGAAAATGCAGATTACCTGCGCGACAGAGATGCGTGGATGCCGGGTTATTTTATTCTTGATACGTTGGTGCTGCTCGAAAAGAAATCCTTCGAGCTTGCTCATTACCGCATCGATGCATTCCGAAAAATGCTGGATCGGAATACGCTTTATAAGGATGACAAACGCATCATTGCCATTACTAGGATAATGAAGCTGCTTGCCCGTGCGGATGGCGATTACACTAAAATTTCACCGGAACTGAACGAGATTCAATTATTATCCGAAGGCAAGGGACAATTTTACTGGAATCCGGCCAGCTATGAAGTGATTCGTTTTGATGAATGGCTCCTGAAAAAAATTGCAGTGGTGATGCATAAAAAGACGGCTTAAAAAAACGGTGCACTATGACAGAAGATCTTATTTACGGAATAGATGTTTCTCATCATAACGGAACAATAAACTGGACGAAGGTTAAAAGCGCTGTGCCACACGTTTCATTTGTTTACATAAAAGCGACCCAGGGAATAGGTTATAAAGATCCGGCAAGTGCTGTGAATGCAAACGGCGCAAGCGCTGCAGGAATTAAAATCGGCTATTATCATTTTGCGTCACTGAACAATACAGCAGATATTGCGAAGGATGCAATGAATGAAGCTGATTGGTTTGACGCAACAATGAAAACATTACCCGCATCTGCGCTGCTGCCCGTGCTCGATATTGAAACAAATGAAAAGCAGCTCACCACTCAGCAAGTGCAACTCTGGATCAGCTCATTTCTGAGCAGGATGAAGGCGCTCGGGCATACGAATATGATGTTGTACAGCTATAAACCGTTTTTCGATGATAACCTTCCTGTAAATCATCCATTCAGTGCAATTCCATTGTGGCTGGCTCAATACAGGAATGTCGCAGCACCCTCACTTCCGCATGGCTGGACGAATTACACAGTTTGGCAATACAGCGCGAAAGAAAAAGTAAGCGGTATAAATGCAGACTGTGATATGAATAAAGCCGTGAAGGATTTTTTGGAATTGATGGCTTGACTTTCTGAAATAGATACAGGAAAGCATTTATACTTTTTTGGTGACGCGAAGTATTTTCGGAAATTTTCTTGCCCTTGGTTAATTTTTCAGGAGTTTAGTCTCCATAAGCTTACCAAATTCATCGTAACGTTCTTCGCAGATCATTTCACCTTTTTGGTTGTAATATTTCCATGTTCCGGTTTTATAATAATAAGTAAGGTATTCTGTTTTTAATGGTGCAATAATATAAGTACCGGGATTATTAGGATCTTCCGTTTGATTTGTGGAATCCCATGCTGAACTATCTTTTACAATTGGCAGATGATAGCCTTCTTCCTTCAGATTCCCATTTCCCCAATAATATTTCCAATACCCCGTACGAACAGTTTCCGTACTGGAAAATGCGTTTGCGGATGGAACTACTTCCGGAATATACGTCAGCATTTTAGCTTTAAGAAGCATGATTAACGAATCCCTTATTTCGACTGATAAATTAGCAAACTCGAAAATTATTACCAGGTTATTATTACAAATTCCATTTTCAATAAGATCAATTTGGATATCAATTGGAACCTCAATACGGTTCGAAACTCCGTCCGGAAAATAATGTTGTGGATTTGTAATACTGATACCTTGTTCAGTAAGTCTGCCATTGTGGAAAATGGATTCAGTACCATTTATTTTGTCATCCTTGTAGTAGGAAACGCTTTCCAATGTATCGTTTACAAAAAGAGAATCATATCCATTCCGTAGACCATTTTTGTATTCTGTGAACCTATAAAAATTCCGATTGTTTGTCTCCAGCCATCTTCCTTCTTTTTTTCCATGGACAAAATATCCTTTTCCGTATTTGTTATTCCAAAATCCTTCTTCTTTTCCATCCTGGTACAAAACACTATCAACTAAAGCTGTGGGATTAATTAAGTAACCCGTTAGATCCGTTTGGTAAGACGTATCTCTGTATGTCCAAATTCCGTTTAGTCCGTATGCATTCATTTCCCCTGACCACGAACTATGTTCATCGGAAAATGATATCCAATGACCATACGGAACTCCATTTTGATAATGTTCTATGCTCCTGATTTTATTTGTATTAATATGATAATAAACCCATTCACCATTTTTTGAGCCATTTAAATAAGAGCCTTTTCCGTCCAATTTATTCTCCTCTCTATAAATTGCAACTTCTCCATTCAGTATACCGTTTTTATAGTGAACAACACGTTTTATGTTAGTGAAGGGGTGAGGATAAATGATCCACTCTCCAGTTTTCAGGCCTTCATGATAAGATCCGGCATAATAAGGGGTTTTGTATATCGTATCGTAGTATTTCCAGTTCCCTTCTTTCTTACCATTCGCAATATTACCATAACCAATAATGCTTCCGCATCGAATGGTATCTATCCTTGCCTGCGCCGATGCATGTACAGCAATAAATAAAAGCGAGACTAAAAGAAATAATCTCATAATACCATCGATGAGCTCCAGCGATCTTTCAATTCTTTCGAAGGACCTTTTTCAAGTTGCGGGAAAAATCCGGAGACTTTAACTTTTTCCACTTCCTCATCTTTAAGATAAATAAGCCGGCAAATATTTTCTTTTGTCAGTATTGTATAAAAAGCGCCACCTGCTTTATGATCAGCGAGCGCTTTATTTACATTGTCAATGATGCCCGGGAACATATATGCACCGCGTTGTTCAGCTTCAAATTCGTACACATCTTCTTCATAAGTAAAGCGTACATCTCTTTTTCCCGGTGCTGTTTCATCATCCGTAATATGTGATGGAATGAATTTGCTACGCGAAATATCCGATAATGAAAATAAAATATCCTCGTAAGGATTGTACGGATTTGAAGTATCGAAATCGGTATACGAAAAAAGCGTGTCGAAAAAATCGTAAATATCTTCCTGCTGGTAAATGGAAGATTGCATGATGTCTTCTTTGACTTTTGTATACCATTGCTCTCCCGGAACTTTATTCAGCCCCGAAGCTTCGAATTTTTTCAGCTGCTCATTCATTTCAGCAGTGGTGTAAATATTGAATTCGTTTTCATTTTCCATTTCCAGCAATGGAATATTGACCAATGAATCTTCCTGCGCTTTGTTCAACATCAGGTAACCGTAACGGGTAACATCGGTGTTGCCCATAAAATCATCCTGCTTTTTCTGGCAATTAGTGCAGTTATATTCTACAAGATGCAGGCGTGTATTTTTTCCATCATCTGCCATCTTTCGGTTGTAGATGCGATAAATAAAATCATCAATCTGCCAATCCCTGAAATAATATAATTTACGTTCATACCAGGTCTGCCCGAAACGGATTTTCACAACTACCCAGCCTGTATCTTCCCCGGTACGCAAATCCGGAAGAATAGAAGTTTGCACCTCATCAGATTTAAGCTCCGGGAATTTCATCCCGATTGTATCGCAAATCTTTTTATAAACCTCATCCAGCGTACGGCCGTTCAAAGCGACGTTGATTTTTAAAAGATCACCACTCGCCACCAGCAATTCTTTTATTCCGTTCAGCGAATCTTTTTTATAAACCGTAATTAAAGAATCAATTTTTCCCGAAGGAATATTTTTCATTAATCCCGCATGACTCAACTGCAAAACGGATTCTCTGAAACTATTATCGCCAGGAGTACTGCTTTCAACAGGTGGAGTGGTGCAGCTTATTATTAAGAGTAAAAAGAGAAATAGGTAAAGTAGTCTCATTGTGCTGAATGGTAATTGGTGATTGATAAAAAGGTAAAATGTGATTAGTCAAATGTGATGTGCAAAAAGTGATATTAAAAAGTGTTTGCTTCCGGTGATTGGTTGAAGTGGTATTTCACCGTGCCATTTCCTCCTTCTCTTTTTCCCTTGCCCAATTACCAATCATCTTTTTCCCAATCACCAAACCTTATTTCGGTTTGTAAGTATCGAAAGCATCAAGCATATCGCCCCATGTAAATCCTTTTTTAGCGGGATACGTTCTTGCGAAGCCAGAAAACATTTCCCATTCAGGTTCGGTAAAACCTAATCTGCCGAGCGTCGGCTTCATGGTATATAATTTTGCTGGTTCGAATTTTACGGTGCGTAAACTGTCGAGTGTGTTTACTCTTGCATGAAGCTGTCCGTAAGATTCAGTGGTTTTGAATTCATTCAAATGGTTTACAAAATCACCATACGTTACTTTTTTTCCTGACACGTGGTTTTCACTTACAAATCCAGGAAATAAATTGGGAACGACATATAAAAAGTCAAAACTGTCGACACCGCAATGGATCAGCAACCCAAGATCACGACGCATGGCTGCCTGTTCTGTTTCAACCGGAATAATGTGATTAAGCACCGAACAATCATAATACGTCTGGCTGGAAGCGCCGGTGTCGACTTTGAATGTATCGTTAAAATCAGCTGTTGCAGAAGTTGTATCGATCACGCTGTCGTGTATGGAAATTTTTTCGCCGGATTCATTGGTGCAGGCGAATAGCAACACCATGAAAAAGTAGGGGAGGAGAAATTTTTGCATTGATTCAAAGATAACGAGAATCGCGCGAATGTAATAACTGAGGATGTTGGCTGAACTTTCTGTTTACTATGCAGCAATAAGCCCCAGGTGCGCATAATGATGTTTGCAATGCCATGCATACAAGGAAACGGTTTGATAAAGTTTAAGTTCGCTGCCATGTTCGGGATGAATGAAACCTGCGTTCCATTGTGCATCATTGAGAGAATGAAGTAAAACTGTCCAGCGCACATGCAACGCTTCCAGCAGCTGCAGAGACGCTTCAACGGGAAAAACCTTAGCATCGGCCAGTTCGGCCCATTTATCTTCCGCGTAAGGTTTGATCGTGGGTTTGTCTTCTGTCAGTGCCAGCTTGAAACGAATAAAAGCATTAATATGCGAATCTGCGCAATGATTGATCACTTGTATTGCCGTCCATCCACCGGAACGATATGTTTTTTCAAGTTGTTCAGTGGTAAGTGAATTTGCTTTTTGTTTTAGCTTCGACGGAAATTGAGAAATTATCTGAATTTGTCCGGCGATCATGCTTTTATCAAAGCCGGATGGTTTTTCCCATTGACCGATGGGGTAGCGGAGCGGATCTGTGTTCATGGAACAAATATGGAAATGTTTCGAAAATGGTGTCTGTAAATCGCATTAGAATTACCAGAATTTTATGCTGAAAAGGAACATACTCTACCGTTAACTATGCTCAACCACAGCACTGAAATATTGACTCACAATTTCCATAATATCACTTTCTGTCAATGGTTTATTTAAAAAACCGATCACTCCCGGAGTTGCAAGTGCCTGTTCAATTGTTCCCTCTTCATGCGAATGAGTTAGTACCACTACTGCGGGTTTTTTCTCTTTCTCGAATTTCATCTTGCTGAATTTTTCCAGAAAAATCCAGCCACTCATCTTCGGCATAAAAATATCCACGAGTATAAGTTCAGGAAAAGTATGGTTTTGCACGCTTCGTTCTAAATATTTCAAAGCCTCCTCACCATCTTCTGCGGTTACAATCGTATCAGCAATACAAAGGTTTTCGAGCATCTTCTCATTAAAGAGATTAGTCATAAAATTATCTTCGACTAAAAGGATGCAATGCAGTTTACTTGCCATAGTCAAATGATGTTTAGGATTTCTTTTTGTTTGCCACATTTAAATATACTCGATTTTCATGCCTTAAGTTTCAGAATCGGGCTTTTATCGATAATCCGCGCATTTTCATCGATTCTTGGCAAATGAAAATGAGTGATTAACTTTAAGCCATGAAAAATCCTGTAATTAATCACAACGTCTTGGATCGTTTTCTTCGTTATGTGAAAATAGATACCCAATCTGATCCCAATTCGTCATCCGTTCCATCCACGGAAAAGCAAAAAAACCTTGGAAAAATTCTTGTAGAAGAGTTGACCGCAATTGGAATCAACGACGCGCACATGGATGAATTTGGTTATGTGTATGCTACAATAACTGCTACCACGGATAAAAAAGTTCCAGTCATTTGTTTCTGTTCGCACATGGATACTTCACCCGATTGCAGTGGAAAAGATGTGAAGCCGCAAGTACATAAAAATTATGATGGAAAAGATATTGTGCTTCCGGGCGATAAAAGCCAGGTTATCCGTTTTGCAGAACATGACGATCTGAAGAACCAGATTGGAAATGATATTGTCACTTCCGACGGCACAACTTTGCTCGGCGCTGATAATAAATCAGGCCTTGCAGAAATTATGGATGCCGCAGATTATCTTATGCAGCATCCTGAAATCAAGCACGGAAAAATCCGAATACTTTTTACGCCTGATGAAGAGATTGGAAGAGGCGTAGATAAAGCAGATATGAAAAAACTGGCTGCGGATTTTGGCTATACGATGGATGGCGAATCACTTGGACATCTTGAGAATGAAACATTTTCTGCCGACGGCGCAACGCTGGTGATCAATGGAGTTTCCACGCATCCTGGTTTTGCAAAAGGGAAGATGGAAAATGCATTGAAGATCGCAGCGCAGGTATTGGATCGTTTGCCAAAAGATAAATTTACTCCGGAAACAACTTCAGACAAAGAAGGTTTTGTGCATCCGACATCTGTCTCCGGAACATTGGAACAAACGACGATCAATTTTATTCTCCGCGATTTTTCAGATGAAGGTCTGCGACATAAAGAACAATTGCTCCGCGACACCGTGGACGAAGCGATGAAATGTTATCCGAAATCCACCTACACGCTTACGGTGAAAGAGCAATACCGCAATATGAAAGTGATGCTCGACAAATATCCGCAGGTCGTGGATTATGCCATCGAAGCGATTAAACGTTCAGGCATCACGCCACATTGCTCCAGCATCCGCGGCGGTACTGATGGATCACGCTTGTCTTTTATGGGATTGCCTTGTCCGAATATTTTCGCAGGTGAGCACGCTTTTCACTCGCGGCAGGAATGGGTTGCTGTTCAGGATATGGAAAAGGCGGTGGAAGTGATTGTAAACCTAGTGCAGATCTGGGAAGAGAAAAGTTGAGTAAAAAAATTGCTAGATTACCATAACAAATTACCCGGAATTTTATCCGTGAAAATCCGTCCAATCCGTGTCATCCGTGTTCCTAACGCACAGCATCATTAATCCTGCAATTTATAATTATTTCCTACGTCCCCCGACAGCAACACTGATAGAAGGAAGATCACGATCAAACAAATACATTCCGCCTTTATCATCACCAATCAGTTTCAGCTTATCGAGAATTTTTCGTGCCAATGCTTCCTCTTCAATTTGTTCGGCAACGTACCATTGTAAAAAGTTATGCGTGGTATAATCTTTTTCCTGCAGGCATACTTCCACCAATCCATTGATCTCGTTTGAAACCATTACTTCATGGCTCAATACTTCTTCAAAAACAAATTGAATGGATTTGAATTGCTGCGGCTGCTCTTTTAATGCAGGAACCAATGCATGTCCTCCCCGTTCATTCACGTATTTCACCAGCTTAAGCATGTGCTGCCGCTCTTCATCCGATTGCGCGTAAAGAAATTCAGCAATTCCTGTCAGCCCAGCTGTTTCAGCCCAGGAAGCCATTGCTAAATAATATTGTGAAGATGCTGCTTCAAACTGAATTTGTTTGTTCAGCGCCGATTCTACTTTTTTGGTTACCATAATATTTGTTTTAGTATTCAAAGTTAAGATAATTCAGGCAAAGAGGCTTCTCATTGCCTCTGCGTTAAAATTCCATCAGGGAAATTGCATTCAGGCTTTGTAACGTAATCCGGCTTTTTTGAGCTTTGCACCAGACTTACGGGATTCATTATCGCATTAAAAAATATTTCCTGATCCTGCATAGTTGCTAAAATAAAATTATGCTTTTCCACTAATTCTTTTGCAACCACGGTTGCTGAATGAATGAAAGATTCTGAAAGATTTTGTTTTTCAGGTAACCGGACGTTAAACGTGCCGAATTGATTAGATTTCATGGCTGTTGTTATATATTACAACATACGTTTAATATCCGTAAAATACAAAACATCCCCAAAAAATTAAACAGCCTCAAAGTTTTCCGCCTAAATCTTTATCCCCAGCAACGTCACATCATCCGTCTGCTCATTCTGTCCACGCCATTCAAAAAATTCATACTGTAGTTTCGATTTCTGCATACGCATTGGTTCTTCATGCACTGATAACAGAATATTTTTCAATCGTTTTTTTGAAAACTTTTTATCCGATTTCTCTCCGAACTGATCGGCATATCCATCCGTAAAAAGGTAAATACAATCGCCTTTTTTAATATCGATAACATGACTATTAAAAGGTTTGGGAGTTACATTATATCCGATGTGCTGTTTGTCGCCGCGATATTCTGTGAGCTCATTATTGCTGATGATGACCACCGTACTGTTCGCGCCTGAAAAATAAAGTTTATCCTGTTCCTGATTCAACACACATAATGCAACATCCATTCCATCCTGCATACGTTTTATATGGCTCGAACGGAAAAAGCGGATGATCTTATCACGAACGGAATCCAACGCTTCTGACGGCGTATACAGATTTGTTTGTGTGAACGCTTCACGGATAAGGCTGTTGCACAAAAGACTTAAAATTCCACCGGGAACGCCATGACCGGTGCAATCTGCCACCAGGAAAACCGTCATCTCTTCACCGGTATTACTTTTCACGGAATCAAAAATGAAGAAGTCGCCGCTGAGAATATCTTTCGGACTGTAGAATACAAACGATTCGGGGAAATTGACGGCAATCTCACTTTGTGTCGGCAAGCTTGAATCCTGGATGAACTTCGCATAGGTAATGCTTTTTCCGATCTCATTATTCTGCTTTTGAATCGTGTCTTGTGCAGCATTGATATTTGTCACATCACGACAAATACCTGAATTGCTTGTTACATTTCCTGATGTATCCCTGATCGGAAACGACTTTTCATTTATCCACCTTGTCTTTCCTTCAATATTCAGGCGGTATTCAATTTCATAAGGCTTTCCTGAATTTACCAAAACATTTGATTCTTTTAGTTTTGCATAATCATCAGGATGCGCAAACCGGGCTGTATGACTTTTTCCGGAGTAAAAGAATTCCTGGTCAGCACCTAAAATAGTGGCACAATTCGGGCTGATGTATTCGTATTTATTATCGACAATATTGTAGAGATAGAATACATCATTAATTGTTTCAGCGATCTGCCGGAAATTAACTTCGCTTTTCTTTAATAATCGCTGCGTTTCTTCCTGGCGCGTAATATCCCTTATGAATGATTGAATGGAAACTACTTTATTATCTTCAATTTTTGTATTGACCGAGCTTCCGAATATTTTCTTTTCTCCATCCTTTGTGAGTATAGCATAACGGGTACGCGTCTCACCGGAATCTGCTGACGTTATTAATTTACCCAAAAGAGTTTCACAATGCACCTTGCTTTCGGGATGAATAATGTCCTGGATTTTTATGGTTTTTAATTCTTCATCGGAATAGCCAAGTGTTTCTTTCCATGCCTTGTTTACATAGAGAAAGCGGCCTGATGTATCAATACTTTGTATCAGCTCAGAAGAATTATCGAACAGCTCGCGGTATTGTTTTTCGCTCTCTGCCAATTTTATTTCTACCACTTTCCGCTCATTCCTGTTCCGTACAATGCCATGAAAACCTGTGATTGTTCTGTTATCAACAAGGCTGAAAACGGTCCGGATATTTTGTCCTACCCAGATTACACTTCCATCTTTCCTGATTACCTGGAATTCGTAGAAGGATTCTTTCTTCCTGTTTTTAAAATAATCCGTATAATATGCTTTTACGTGATTTACATGATCAGGATGAATCAGGCTTAAATACGATCTTCCGGCAAGTTCTTCGCCTGTATAGCCCAATATTCCTTCAACGGATGGATTTATATAAATAAAATTTCCGTTTACATCAGCCGTATAAATAATGTCACTTGCATTATCAATAATATGACGGAATTCATCTTCCGTTTTTTTCTGCTGTGTAATGTCGCGCGAAATTCCCATTGACCCTACAACCTCACGATTTTCGTCGTACAAAAGACTTGCAGATAAAAAAGAAGTGAAAGGTTTTCCGTCCTTGTCTTTGTTTAATACTTCACCGCTGAATTTTCCACGATCTGCCAGAACCTGGTTAACGATTTCAATTCCATCATCGTGGAAATAAAGGACTTTTACATTCTTCTTACGTACTTCGGAAGCCTTGTAGCCGAATAATCTTTCCGCTTCTTTACTGAATTCCTGGATAATTCCATCGCGATCGCAAACAATAATGCAATCAATAGAATTATTCAGAAGCAAACGGTTTTGTCTTGAAAGTTTTGCCAGTTGCTTTCCAGAAGCAATAATAAAATAAGCGCTTATTGAAAGTAAAATGGAAAGGATACATGCAATAGCAACAAGAATGTAGGTGTATATCCAGTAATCAGAGAGCTGCGCGTCAACAATAGCAACTTTTTCGCGGTTTTCATCAACGATTTGCTGGCTTTGCTGGTGGATCTTTAATAAAGTATATTTTATTAAAACATTATCTGGCGCATTGTTAAAGCTTCCGGTTCTTAATTCATTCAGTGAACTGGCAAGTATTCCTAATTCCGGATTGGTATTTACAGGAAGCTCTGTTACTGATAATGATTTCAGGCGTGCAAGCAGCTTATCATGCTCGAGTTGTTCGAATGAAGAATATAAGGAGAAGGAAGTAAAATCAAGTTCAGAAGCGATTGTGATTCCTTCTGTACGTTCATCAACATAATTTCTCGCCTCGTGTGATTTGAAGACCAGGATAAGGCTGACGACGATAAAAGAAATGGTACACGAGAGGAGGATGGCGAATAATCTGCCGCGCTTTTTAATTTTATTCACTTTCATTTTGGGTTCACTTGCGCATTGTATTTGCGGGAGGGGGTCACGGGATACAACATCAAAAGGGACGCAAAATTAGATATAAAGAGCAAATGAAAGACAAATCATTTAGGCAACGGTCAATTATGAATTAAATTTATTAGTCGTGCCGGAATGTTAATCTTATGAGATGAGAAGTTGTATTGATTTTGATCGCGGGATTAACACGACTTGTCAGTTAAATTTTTCGTTTCATCTCCCAGGTTCCCGAACCTGCATCATGTTTTTTTCCGTCTTCATCTGCTCTTTCAATATATCATTCACCAATAAAAACATCCGGAACGGGCTATAATAGCCATTGTATAAGACGGAAAAAGAAGCTGGATCGCTGGTCAGGTATTGCAGACAAAATGCAATAGCTTCATTGCGTACTGTACCTGTAATTGATGCTTCAGTGTCCGAAATACCAGCACTCTCAAAATCTTTTGCGCTGCCGGTAATCATTCCTCCCGAATCGTTTAATGTAATTGCTGTCAGCATGGACTTGCCGGCATACTATATTTATAAACGAATGATTTATTTCATTGCTTCACCAGCAAAATATCCTTGCTCATTTCTCCCTGCGGGCCAATATCAAATACGTTCACTGTTTCTATAAATGGTTTACATCCAGGAGCGTCGATGGTCATAACATATTTTCCCGGGGGCAATGCCATCACGTATCTTCCTGTGGTGGGACTTGGGCGATAGGTACCTACGCTTTCCTGCGTGGATGAATTTGTTACTTCAATAAATAATTCCCCTTTGTTCAATGTAGAATCTGCGCAGATTATATTGCCCGAAACTGTAGTAAATGCAGTTTGCTGAACCTCATTAAAAACAATCCGCCAGATGTCAAGATCGCCTAATCCGCCTTCACGGTCACTGGAAATATAGGCTACACGATTATTTTCTGTGAAACTGATGGTGAGATCATCTTCTGTTGAATTAACAGGATAACCTACATTCTGAGGCTGCGACCATGAATTATTTTCTTCATTCCATATCGAATAGAAAAGATCAAATCCACCCATGCTGTTGTGGCCCTCGCTGGAGAAATAAAGTGTTTTCCCATCCGGTGCCATGAATGGAAATTCTTCATTGTATTGCGTGTTCAATGTGGTAATATTCATCGGCAATCCCCATTTCATATTCGGGAGCTTGCGGCACATATAAATATCTGTTCCACCTTGTCCGCCGTCTCTTTTGCTTGAGAAGAAAATAGAATTTCCATCCGGTGAAAGTGCGCCGCCTGTTTCAAAGCCATCATTAATAGGCGAACCAAAACGTTCAATTTTTGAAAAAGAGTTTTTATAGGTGGACGAATAAATATCTCCGAGATCAGTGATATTGTCGACGTAAACAGTCATTAACTTTCCATCTGCAGAAAGTCCGGTACATTGCTCATCATACGTTCCATTCACTCCCGCACCCGCACCTTTCGATTTTTGAAAAACACCATTCAGCGATTTTGAAACCCAGATGTCGGAAGCATAATAACCATCCATCTCTACCGTCATTGCGCCAACATTCCCTTTGCGGCGTGAAGTGTAAACCAGCATTGATTCATCCTGCGTAACGAACGGATGATAATCGGGGAATTCTGAATTTATTTCTTTTCCTGCATTCACGAAGGTAACATCCATTGGATTTGCAACAAGAATTTTCCCGTTTTTACATTGTGCGATCAGATGATCTGCTTCTGCCTTTCCTTTTCCATCTGCTTTTGTTTTGTAGGTGGTATAAGCAGTAATGGCGTCATCAAATTGCATGGCGTAGTGATACGCTCTTCCGAGATACAGCCAGGCATCATTATCAGCCTTTGCAGCCTTTGTGCAGAATGTAAAATATTTGATTGCTTCCGCTTTATGGCCGTTTGTGCGCAGATAACATATACCAGTGCGGAAATTGTATTCATAATTCGTGTAATCTTTATTAACCAGCGCAACATACATCGGCAGAGCCATAAGAAAGTTGCCATGTGAGAAATGCTCAGACGCAAGATCAGGATCGGGGCCTGATTTTGGGTTTTGCGCAGAAATCCCAATAGAGGCCGTCAGCACAATAAATATAGTTAGTAACAACTTCACTTTTTTCACAAAACCGGGGTGTGTTTTACGAGATTTTACAATAATTGCTCCAAAAGGAACATGCTTTGTAAAATTAATAAAATCCTGATGCTTTTGGTCAATTAGTGTTCAAGGGCTGCCAGTAAAAAAGGCGCTCCATTTGGAACGCCTCTTATTTATGACTTAATGAAATGTATCAATATCCCCTCACCTTAACATATTGATACTTCTCATACACCGCTTTATTCTTTTGGAAATCGGTCTTGTATT
>JBDSHN010000141.1:0-3489 GCA_039918435.1 Bacteroidia bacterium
CGATTAAGGTACTATGTTCAAAAATCGATCATTTTGACATTCAAGCTGCGGACTTGGCATCATGGATACCCAGTAAATGTTCAGTTTTTGATATTAAAACTCTTGAATCATTGGCATACAAATCTTAATCGGTATAAACTCTATTGTTAATTGTTTTTTCTCATTTTTATTTTTTAATGTGCCCCTGTGTCTCTGTGGCAATAAAAGAAATGAATTCCTTCTTAATATAAAACCGGTAAGGCAATTTCGCATCTTCCCCCGCATAATCCACACCAATCCTCGGACCTGCAATGATTTCTTTTCCAGGAATCTTTATACCCGTTTCCTCTACCCATATTTCTTCACCAAGCAAACTCTTCCCTGAATGTTTTGTAAGAATTCCCAATGCCCGTGAAACTGTTCCCGGTCCGCCAGAAAATGTTTTATCCACCTTTAATTTTTTTCGCCGTTCCATCATGTATTCAATTCCTTCATCAGGCAGCATCGCACGAATCAAAATTGCATGCGGAATTCCTTTTTTATTTGTAACGATATTGAATAAATGATGAATGCCATAGCAGAGATAAACATAAGCCGTTCCCGGTTCATCAAACATGATCTTTGTGCGTTCTGTTAATCTTCCGCCATAAGCATGTGAAGCTTTATCCATCACACCCGCGTAAGCTTCCGTTTCAGTAATAATTCCAGAAGTATATTTTCCGTCAATAACAGTACAAAGCCGCTTGCCTAGTAATTTTTCAGCCAGCTTCACCACGTCCTTGTCCGCGTAAAATGATTTTGGAAGTTGCTTTCTCACGAGTTTATCTATTAATTCATCTGCTTAATCCACGTAATCTGTGGCAATACCTTTCATTCTACCACCAGTTGGTGATTCGCATTAAATTTAATCCTTCCCGCATCCAGCAACTGCCGCACGATAAAAGTGATCTCCGTAACTTCCACATCCGGAAATTGCTCCGTGATCTCAATCGCTTTTTTCGGTGTTGAAACTAATAATTCCAAAATCCGTTTCGCCGTCTCTTCGCGGTTCACCTTTTTTCCTTTATCCGCTTTCTTCTTGCATACATCACATTTCCCGCAATCAGCTGCATTTTCTTCACCGAAATAAGCAAGCAGCGAAGATTGTCTGCAGGTTTTATCCGTTGTAATAAAATCTGTCATTGCCTTCACACGTAGCTTCGCAATCTTTTTTCTTTCAAAAAGATGTTCAGGAGAAATGTAAAGTGTTTTTGCATCCACACGCGGAAGAAGCATGGTAAACAACGGACGATCGTTTTGAGGAATATAATTCAGCAGATCTTTTTTCTCCAGCTCTTTCAATGCATAGATCACATCTGCTTCAGAACGATGTGTACGTTTAGCAATTTCTTTTTCTTTGATGCGGATATATTCATCAAACAATCCCGCATACATTCTCAGCAATGTTTTGATAAATTCTTCCAGCGAAGGATTCTGAACCTGGAAATTATAAAGCGTTTCATTGTTCGCAATCATCTTCAATTTGGCAGGAGTAAAAACCGCTTCACTGATAGCGATGTATCCTTCCTTCTCTAAAAATTTTAAGCTGTTAAACACTTTTATCGCTTCAAGTTTATACGTCTTGCATAATTTTTCCTGGTCGAATATCAAAGTCATTCCCGCGCCGGAGCCAACAGGAATTTCATACATATTCGCCAGCGCCTGGTACGTGCGACGGATTTCTTCCAATGGCGGAAATGATGCTTCGAAATTACGTTCCAGGTCATCCACGTCTTTCGGCGTCCAGTACAAAATTGCGCCTGAAGGATTGCCATCACGGCCCGCGCGTCCTGCTTCCTGGAAATACGCTTCAGGACTTTCTGGCAAATCAAGATGCACAACAAAACGCACATCGGGTTTGTCGATTCCCATTCCGAATGCGTTGGTGGCAACCATTACTTTCGCTTGTCCGTCGATCCATAGTTTCTGACGGGTGCTTCTTTCTTCCGGAGTAAGTCCGGCATGATAAAATGTCGACGAAATATTATTCTTATGCAGCAGCGCCGCAATTTCCATCGTTTTTCTCCTGCTGCGCACATAAACAATTCCGCTTCCTCCCGATAGATTCGCCAGCTTGATAAGCGGAGAAATTTTGTCTTCTGTCTTTTTCACGATATAAGCAAGATTGCTTCTTCCGAATCCCGTGCGAAAAATATTTTTCTTTTTGAACAACAACTTCTCTTGTATATCATCCACCACTTTCAGCGTCGCAGTTGCCGTCAATGCAAGAACCGGAACACCCGGACAAAGCTCCCGCAGATCAGCCACCATCAGATACGGCGGACGAAAATCATACCCCCATTGCGAAATACAATGCGCTTCATCAATCGCGATCATGTTCACTTGCATTTTGCTGATGCGCACACGGGCAAGTTCTGTCTGCAAACGTTCAGGCGAGAGATAAAGAAATTTGATCTTGCCATACACGCAATTATCCAGCGCAATATCCAACTCACGTTTCCGCATGGAAGAAGTGATGGCAATAGCAGGAATTCCTCTTCGCTTCAGATTTTCTACTTGATCATGCATCAGCGCGATGAGCGGCGAAACAACAATGCAGATTCCATCCGTGCATAGAGCAGGCACCTGGAAACAAATTGATTTTCCGCCGCCGGTTGGTAATAATGCAAGCGTGTCTTTTCCATCAAGCACGCTTATGATAATTTCTTCCTGTAGCGGACGGAAGTTATCGAAGCCCCAGTATTGGCTGAGTATGGATTTAGGATCTTGCATTTGGTGGGGGCAAAGATACGGGGGAAATGGAGGGATTGTAGGATTTGGAAATTGAGAATTTTATGGGATTGAAATAATTCTTTCAACAGGGGAAATCGGGGAGAATTTTGTGCGGATTGCGTTGATGTTGAGCGCAGGCGTTTGTAAACGGATAGGAGGGGTGGGAGTGAGGGGGAAATGTGGAGTGGTAAGCGAACCAGAGTTGCGCCAAGCCTGCTTTCCGAATGGTCTGTTCCTCTTTCCGAAATGCCACATTTCCTATCCTAAATCTTGCTTATAGTATTGCGACAGCCTTCATTGGTTTTTAAAATCTGGCAATAAGATAACATAAACTGATTATCTGAACTATAATGCAGCTCTGAACGGTCAATTTTGATTGATGCCTGCCAGGGCATCCGCCGATTCGATGAGAATGAATTTTTGGGCTGTTGCATATTCTCAAGCCATTTTTTACCGTCTTTCGTAGCGGAGATGGCCTCAATGATGGTGGAGATGAGACAAAGGCCCAACGTTTTTAGTATTGCGCTCCATTCCATTTGGTTTAGTGTTTTTATGCAGTTAGCTTGTTTTTGATCCTGAGAAAGTTCGGATTTGCCAAATATCGGCTGCGAAGGTTAGCTCAGGGAATTTCTGAAAGTGGAATTTTATTTGAAATACAGAAAGTTCAGCGTCGATTATAATTTTGGATTGAAGCAAAAACCTCTCCGGACTTTTAACTTGATTTTCGCATTTAGTTGT
>JBDSHN010000142.1:0-13983 GCA_039918435.1 Bacteroidia bacterium
TTGCCGAACGGATATTCATTATACGCGAGTCGCCATAAATCTTCAAGCGGACTGCAACCAAATCCACCTTTGTAAAGCACGTGACGGATAATGGTGTCGGGAATATATCCGCAATGCGCCACTTCGAATTTTGAAAAAAGATCTTCGCTTTTTGGATTGGCAGTACTTTCGCCCCAGCCATATGCGATGGCCATAAATTCATTTTTCGAAATATTCTGCGCTGTGATCGGTTTGGCCGGATCATCGAATTTTCGCACGATATAAAAGGTAGTGGGTGTGCTGTTTGCGCCCGGCATAAGTGAAAAACCGACGTGATCATGATACGTAAATGCAGCCTTGTACGATTGCCGAAACAAGCCAAAACCAAGCAGCAACAAGGTCAGTGGTACGATACAGAAGCGCATTTTCGGCATTGGAATGTAAATATACGGGTTTTAGGATCAATAGGTTACCTGAGAATTAAAGAACTCTTTCTGTAGCGATTGGAAATGATTATTTTTACATCCACCCCAATTCAAAGCGCAACAAAAAACTATGAATAATCCAGCAAACTCTACCGATGCTTTAGGCATGATTCTCGACATCCTGAAATTTCTGCTTCCTTCCATTATCGTTTTTGGCGCAGGCTACCTGACCGTCAAAAATTTTCTGGATACAGAAACCAAACGGCGTCTTGCTGAAATTCGTCTGGCGAATCAAAATGTGGTAACACCAATGCGCCTGCAGGCTTATGAGCGTATGGCTATTTTCTTGGAGCGTATCAATCCGAATATTCTTATCACGCGCACACATAAAAGCGGGATGAGCGCGCGTTTGCTGCAATCGGAACTGACAAAAATGATCCGAACAGAATTTGAGCATAATCTTTCGCAGCAAATTTACATGTCAAATCATGCGTGGGAAATGGTGAAAACTGCAAAGGAAGAAATCACGAAACTGGTGAATGTTGCTTCTTCAAAATTGCCTGACACAGCAACGGGCGTTGACCTCAGCCAGATGATCCTGCAGATTTCACAGCAGATTGAAAAAATGCCGACACAAGTGGCTTTGGAATATATTAAGAAGGAAGTAGGACAGGTATTTTAGACCTCGATACATTCCGCTTTATCAGCATTTCTCTGGTCAATTATTTTTTAAAGCGGAACACCCGGTCTGACAAAAAAATCTGGTGTTGATTATTTTTTAGAATGAAAGAAGAAAAAACTTCCGAAAAGAAATTCCTGACCGATTCAGGTATCGAAATTGAACGCGTTTATCCGAAGAAGGAAAAAGCAGAAGAGCAGCCGGGCGAATTTCCTTTTACGCGCGGTGTGCAGCCGGATATGTACCGCGGAAAATTGTGGACAATGCGGCAATACGCTGGATTTTCTACTGCGGAGGAATCAAATAAGCGGTATCATTTTTTATTGAAGAGCGGAACAACAGGTTTGTCCGTTGCATTCGATCTGCCGACACAAATCGGTTATGATTCAGATCATGAGTTTTCGGAAGGAGAAGTGGGTAAATCAGGCGTGGCAATTGATTCGCTGAAGGATATTGAAGTTCTTTTTTACGGAATTAAATTGGATGAAGTCACGACTTCTATGACAATTAATTCCACAGCTTCAATTTTGCTTTGCATGTATATCGCATTGGCAAAAAAGCAAGGCGCTGATCTTAAAAAAATTTCCGGAACAATTCAGAATGATCTGTTGAAGGAATATGCTGCACGCGGAACTTACATTTATCCGCCGAAAGCATCCATGCGCATCATTACAGATATTTTTGAATACTGCGCAAAGGAAGTTCCGAAATGGAATACGATTTCCATTTCCGGTTATCATATTCGTGAAGCAGGCTCGACTGCGGTGCAGGAATTGGCTTTTACACTTGCGAATGGAAAAGCATACCTGAAAGCTGCATTGGAAAAAGGGTTAGACATTGATATTTTTGCAAAGCGCCTTTCCTTTTTCTTCAACGCGCACAATAATTTTTTCGAAGAGATCGCGAAGTTCCGTGCTGCGCGCCGCATGTGGGCAAAAATTGTGAAAGACCTCGGCGCAAAAGACGAGCGTGCAATGATGCTTCGTTTTCATACACAAACCGGCGGCTCGACACTTACAGCACAACAACCGCAAAACAATATCGTGCGTGTTACTTTGCAGGCATTAGCGGCTGTAATGGGTGGCACGCAAAGTCTGCATACCAACGGATTTGATGAAGCGCTTGCATTGCCAACCGAAGAAGCTGCACGTATTGCTTTACGTACACAACAGATCATCGCACTGGAAAGCGGCGCGCCGGAATCTGTTGACCCGCTTGCAGGATCATACATGGTTGAAGCGCTTACCGATGAGGTAGAAGCAAAAGCCTGGGAATACATAGAGCGTATTGATGCCATGGGCGGAAGTGTAAGCGCCATCGAACAAGGGTTTATGCAGGATGAAATTGCAGGTTCTTCTTATGCGTATCAAAATGCAATTCAGAACGGAACAAAAATAATTGTTGGCGTAAATAAATTCCAGGTAGAAGAAAAGCCGATGGAAAATCTATTGACCATCGATGACAATATCCGCGTTCAGCAGATCGAAAAAATAAATAAGCTGAAATCGGAGCGCGATAATGAAAAAGTAAAAATGCTTTTGGATAAGATTGAAACTGCTGCTAAAGGAACAGATAATTTGATGCCGCATATTTTATCAGCTGTGGAAGCATATACAACCTTAGGCGAGATTGCAGATGTGATGCGGAAGGTTTTTGGGGAGTACAGGCAATAAAAAAAAGGAGGAGCAGGCAAAAGTGGCGGCAGGCGGCAGGAATTTTATTGAAAAATTTAAGAGACTTAACAAAAAAATGACGGCATCATTTTACTTGATTACATTTTCCTGCCGCCTGCTCCATGTTTGCCTGCCCCTTACTTCTTCTCAAGCGAATCTTCCACCAGCAGATAAATCTCTTCATTATCCTTTTTCATCAGGTAATGTTCTCTTCCAAATTTTTCGAGCAGCTTCAGGTTGCTTTGTAGCTCGATTCCTTCTCTTTTATTATTAGCGATTTCCGTTTTGTAATACGTGTGCTCTGCTTCGAGCTTCTTAACTTCTTCGTGGCGTTCATATTGCGTAAACACATCATTGCGATCGAAGAACAATAACCAAACTGCCATGACTACTATTGTCAGGACATATTTATTTTTAAAAAACGAAAAAATGCTTTTCAGAGCTTTCACAGGGCGAAATTACGCACGTTATGGCCTGTCAAAGCAAGATGTGTAAAACTTGGGGCAATTGTTAATAGCGAAGAAGCAGTTAAAAGGGTTTTAGGTTTCGGGGCTGTCATGGCGGATGAGTTCCGGGTTGGTTATAGGTTGCATTACGTTTGATTAAAGCAGGCGGGTGAATTGAATTTTTAATTATCGATATAAATGAATAAATTTGAATTCAAATAGATAAATACTATGACACTTCAACAACTTGAATATGTAACTGCGGTAGCACAATGGGGAAGTTTTGTGATGGCGGCGGATAAATGTTTTGTAACGCAGCCTACTCTTAGCATGCAGGTGAAAAAGCTGGAGGATGAAGCAGGAATTACGTTGTTTGATCGCAGCCGGCAGCCTGTTGCGCTTACTGATGCCGGAAGGATTTTCGTGGAGCAGGCGCGCGTGGTTTTGCGGGAACAGAAAAGACTGAAAGAAGTAGTTGCCACCGCCAAAGGTGATATTGCCGGTGAGCTGCGTATCGGAATTATTCCCACGCTTGCGCCTTACCTGCTTCCATTATTCGCTTATGCTTTTACAGATTCGTTTCCCGATGTGCAGCTGACGATTGAAGAACTCACGACCGAGGGAATCATAAAAGCATTAAAGGAAGAATCGATCGACTGCGGAATTCTTGCGACTCCGCTGCATGAAGCGCAATTGCATGAACGGCCTTTGTTCAATGAGCCGTTCGCTGCTTACCTGTCAAAAAAATCGCCATTGTGGAATAAACGCACGTTGAAAACGGAAGAAGTGAACGCTTCTGATGTCTGGCTTTTAGGCGACGGACATTGTATGCGCAACCAGGTGCTGCAGCTTTGTGCCTCGCGAAAAGATAAAACTGATACTGCGAAGATCAATTATAAAAGCGGCAGTGTGGAAACATTAAAGCGAATGGTAGAGCTTGGTCACGGCATGACTATTCTTCCATGGCTTGCTGTTTCTGCGCTTACTGCAAAACAACAACAGGCTGTTCGTTATTTCCGTACACCTGAACCGGTGCGCGAGATCAGCATTGTAACACACCGAGCGCAATTGAAAAAAGCGCTTATCGAAAAACTGGCGTTGACGATTCTTAACACTATTCCACCACAATTAAAACGTACCGCTAAGCAGGAAGTGTTACCGATTTCGTAAATTGTGGGTATGAAAAAGTCACACTTCCTGTTTTTTATACTGGCGTTTTCGGTTTCCGCATTTTTCGTTTTTACTGAAAGCAGTCATGGAAATCCTCCTGCAAAAAATTCCTTTCGTATTGGCCAGCGTACGCACGAGAAAGTAAAGATGGCTTACGATCTCAAATTTGCAGGAATAAAAAACAGGCTGCACAGCATGGGTGTGGATACCAACTCGCTGCAGATGCTCATTCGTGGATTTAAGAAGGAAGAGGAATTGGAAGTGTGGGTGAAATCAAATAAGAATTCAATCTTCCAGCTCTATCATACCTACCCGATCTGCGCCAATTCGGGAACGCTCGGGCCGAAACGCTGCCAGGGTGACGGACAGGTTCCTGAAGGATTTTATTTTGTAAATGTATTTAATCCGTTCAGCAATTATCTTCTTTCACTTGGCGTAAGTTATCCGAATGCTTCTGATAATTACTTCGGATGCAAACGCGATCGCGGAGGTGCGATCATGATTCACGGAAGCTGTGTAACGATCGGCTGTATTCCGCTCACTGATGATTTAATTCGTGAAGTGTATGTTTTAGCTGTTGAAGCACGAAATGCAGGCCAGCAAACAATTCCGATTCACTTATTTCCTGCACGAATGACAACAGCAAATCTCGCAGCAATTAAAAAAGAATATACCGATGCAGCAACGCATAAGTTGTGGGATAATCTGAAAGAAGGGTATGATAAATTTGAAGAGACGAAGCTGCTGCCGGTGGTGACTATAAATGCTACGGGGAAATATTTGTTTAAGTAGTTTTTTGCGTGAGGGATAGCAGCGGTTACCCCACAGCTCAGATAAATTTATTTGAGGATACTATTTGCGAGGAGTAAAAGCGAATAGCCCGGCCTGCAAGGACACGCCCCAATTATTCATCTGCGGAATCTTTTGAATTTGCGTGCAAAAAAAAGTTCTTTCGCAGATTCAATAAATTCCGCAGATTTTAATTGGTAATTACCTTTTCTTCTCATTCACAATTTCACATTTCATTTCAATACTTTCTCCAAACTCATCGACTGCGGTAACCACATGTTTTCCGGGATCGGGGTTCATGGCGAACTGGTGAATGTCGGTAGTCATTCCCATATACTGATCATCCAAATGCCAGTATACAATTGTGCCGGGTTTACGGTGTGCGATCTCGAAAATCACTTTGCCCGGGCGGCCATCGAGTTCAATAGGAATATAAAGCATGGTTTCTTCGCGCGGGTAAACAAATTCCATGGCGTGAGAAATAGTTCCGCCACAATCAGCGCGGAAAGGAGGAAGCGGTTTGTAATTCGGATTTCTTGTTTTATAATAATATTCCATAGCAGGCGGCAGTATAAAATAAGATACGTGCTGCATGCTTGAAACATTTTCACAATCGCTGTTGACACGGAATTGTCCGCTTGCATCGAGATGAATAATTTTATGATATGTGCACGGACCAGATTTTAATCCACTCTTTGGAACCCATTGCTCTTCTTTATCACAAATATCTGTTGCGCGATACCCGCTTTGTTTGCACACCCAGATCTTCTCCATATCTTTTTCTGGACGTTTAAACCACTCGGGTGAATTTAATGTGCTGAAAATATCGAAGAGAATGGGCGCTGCGGTTTGAACGCCGACTAACCCGGGACGACCTTCGCCATCGGCATTTCCTACCCATACTGCAACAACATAACGCGGCGTGATTCCTATTGCCCAGCCATCGCGGAAGCCGAAACTTGTTCCTGTTTTCCAGGCGATTTTGTGTGAGGATAAAAATTCCTTCCAGTTCACTTCTTCATCCGGGCGTATAACTTCTGTCATGGCCTCGAACGTGAACCAGATGGCAGAAGCATCATAAAAAGAATGTTCAGCAACAGGCGCTTCTTTTTTCTCGTTTTGCGTTGCAATATAAAGCGGCGGATGAAAATCATTTTTATCATACACACCATTTTCATTGTAATGCGTAAGCGTGCGTGCCATAGACGCATAAGCACCTGCGAGATCAAATAATTTTCCTTCGGCGCCACCGAGGATCAACGACAAACCATAATGATCGGGAGGCTGATTGATTGTTGTAAGCCCGGATTTTTTAAGCAGGTCATGAAAACGTTCAACGCGGTATTGCTGCAACATTCTTACTGCCGGAACATTTAATGAACGCGCAAGTGCGCGGCGTGCAGGCACAGCACCGTCATAACTACGATTAAAATTCTGCGGATTGTAACCCGAAAGATCAGTTGGAATATCAGGAATCAATGTGTTGGGCAGAATTTGTCCGTCGGTTAACATTCCTGCAAAAAGGAAAGGCTTTAGAATACTTCCCGTGCTGCGTGGCGCATTGATAACATCCACATCATTTCCATTATCATTGCTGAGCGGATCAGAAGTATTTCCAACGTATGCTAAAACATTTCCAGTTGGCACATCGATGATGATAGCAGCAGCATTTTCTATTTGATTTCCTTTTAAGGTGCGGTGATGTTTTTCGATAATGCCATTCACCCGCTCCTGCAACATTATATCGAGCGTACTTTTTACAATTTCACCTTTGAAACCTTCTTTGACAGAACGATCCAGCAGATGCGGAGCTGATTGTGGTAGCGGATGCGGCGCACCAGGCAATGGTTCATCTTTAGAAAGTGCGCAGGTATTTGCATCAATGATTCCTGCAATAAATAAACGGTCGAGCAAACGATCTCTTTTATTTTTTAAGCGAATCGAATTTTTTCCGGGATAAATTAATGACGGCGCATTAGGTAAAACAGCAAGCGTTGCCGATTCCGCCCAGGAAAGTTTTTCAGGATCGCGCCCGAAATACCGCCATGAAGCTGCATCGATGCCGACCACGTTGCTTCCAAATGGCGCATGTGAAGCATACAGGGAAAGGATTTCTTCTTTACTCTTGGAAACTTCCAGCCGCGTGGCGAGAATGATCTCAATGATTTTCTGAAAAACAGTTCGTGGCGGATTTTTTCTTGCAATGCGTATCACCTGCATCGTGAGCGTGCTTCCGCCGGAGGTCACTTTTTTATTCTTTGCATTTTGTTTGACGGCGCGTACAATCGCTAACGGATTAAAACCGGGATGACGATAATAATAGCGGTCTTCAAACTGAATAATGCATTGTGCAAATTTATACGGAACAGTTTTTCTTTCAGGAAACCGCCATTGTCCATCGGAACCGATTTTAGCGCCGAGCAATTTTCCGTCTTTATCGAGCAATACCGTGCAGGTCGGATCAGAAAATAATTGTGCCGGCAGGCAGAAAGCATACCAGGTTCCAAGGATGAGAATTGCAGTAATCCATTTTCCCTTTCTTGTTTTTAAAAACGCTTTTATTTTATTGCCCAGCCGCTTTAAAACAGGCAGGAATTTTATCCATAGCCTGTTAATTTGCTGAATCAGAACTGCTAATCGGGCCTTCATAAATTACGTTAACAAATATAGCTCATGAATCATTAGTAATATTTGGAATTGTATAACTGTAAGATCCCTTGTCCACCTGTATCTTTTCATCTGTCCTTCGTTATATCAACAACCTTTTCTGACCGATAAACGTGTATTCCTGCATGAAGCAACATTACCTAATCAACATGAATTATAATGGTTCGTCCGATTCTTTATTCTATTGCGATTACTTTATTTGCAGGATGTCAACGCGACTGGACCAATGTCATTATTGAAAAGCGTTTATATGCAGGTGGCTATTATTTCCATGTGCCTGAGAAAAAATTTACACCCGTAAAAGCATACGTTCCGCCCGTTACTTATCCGGCAGCACATGGAAATGCTGTGATCAATCGTCCGGTGCAGCCTGTTTATTCCGTTATAACTCCCGACAGTACGCCGTTATTTTATCCGCGGCCATATCTTCCGCAGCGGCCTGCTCCTGTTAATGATACAGCAGGTTCTTCACGAATAGCCGGCGGAAATAACAGTGGAATAAAAAGTAATGATTCACTTCCACCAAAGGAACATTGGGAAACCGCAACCAAAGTAAAAACTGATTCTGCAATAGGACAGGTTGCATCTCCGCCCGATACATCATATTCAATTGCTGAGCATGATACGTTGCTTACTGATACTACGGAAGCATTCACTGTTTATGCAAAACACAGAAACAGGAAAAACATGGAAGGAGGAACAAACGGGTTTCTACAGCTTGGAATAATTTCAGGGATCCGTGAAGCTGGTTTACCTGTTAAGCTGAATTCTTATTCCGCAGCAATGGGAATGCAGTGCAAAATAAAAGTGACTGATTGGAATAGCGTTGTCTTCGATTTTGGATATCGCTTTCACCAGTTTTACATTGGTCAGAATGATCCGAAATTTTTTCCTTTGAGTATAACTGTACATGATCATGAAAGGATCTCTGTGAATAATTTCAGTATGGGAATTTCAGGCAGAACCATTTACCGTTTAGCTGAAAAGCGGCTTTCCTGGTTTGATCTTGGTGTTTACAGCGATGCTTCATTCCGAACTTCAAATGTTTACGTGGATGCAATTAATGATTCAGCTTCACCTGTTTCGGATAAATCGAAGGTCACAACAAAAAATGCACATCTTAATTATCTGAATAAACTTAATTATGGTGTAAGCTTTCGCGTGGGGTGGAATTGTTATTCAGCTTTTGCAATGTGGCGATTAAGCGATTTAGTAAAAAATTCAACTTCTGAAAGCAAAAGTGATCTTCCTGCTTTGGTTGTAGGATTGGAAGTAAGTTTTGGAAATCAGGATTAATCAAGCTAAAAATAGCTGTACCTTTTCTTTGTCATTTTACCTACAAACTGCAAGGAATAAAAGTGACCTAAAATTTCAGATCCCTGAACATTCTACAGAAAGCCGGATAAATTAAAACTAATCTAAAATTTACTACCCTCTGAAAAAAATAATACAACGAGGCTGTAACATTTTCAGATTGCCTGTATCTAAATGACAAACGAACTAAAAATTAATCTATGAAAATGTTTGTCCTCTTTTTGGCTGCAATGCTCTTTTCTGTTTTACCTGTAGTTGCTGAAACAACATACCCGTTTGAAGTAAAAATTACCGGCTCAGGAAAATCATCGATCATTTTTATTCCGGGTTTTGCAAGTTCAGGTGATGTGTGGAATGAAACCCGTGCGGTATGTGAAAAAGATCACACGTGTTATACGCTCACCATGGCTGGGTTTGCAGGCGTTCCGGCTCAACCCAATCCTTCATTTGTACAATGGGAAAAATCAATAGCGGAGTATATCACCGAAAAGAAAATCAAAAAACCAATCCTTATCGGTCACAGTATGGGCGGAGGTCTTGCACTTGCGATCGCGGCTGATTATCCCGATCTCATTTCTAAAATCATCGTTGTAGACGCTTTGCCTTGCCTGGCTGCAATGATGAATCCGTCCTTCAAGCCCAACCCGGTTAATGATTGCAGCTCCATCGTTGCCCGGTATAATTCCGTGCCTGATACACAATTCTACCAGGCACAAAAAAGCGGAATGGCAGGGCTGCTCGCCGATACTTC
Organism: Bacteroidia bacterium; assembly: GCA_039918435.1. GTDB lineage: Bacteria > Bacteroidota > Bacteroidia > Palsa-965 > Palsa-965. Next base: position 9,894 of record JBDSHN010000142.1, read on the forward strand.
GAAACAGGAAATGGTTGTACAGTGGAGCATGAAATCGGACCGGACAACTTTTGCAACTATGTATTGTGATTTTCTGAACACTGATCTTCGCGAAAAAATTTCTTCAATAAAATGCCCTGCGCTCATCCTGCTGGAACCATCCTTCTCGGTTCATAAAGAAACGATGAATGAGCAGTACAAAAATCTGAAAACAGCACAAATTCATTATGCCAATAAAGGTTTACATTTCATTATGTACGACGATACGGAATGGTACATGAATGAAATAAGTTCCTTTATCAAGATCTGATTGCAGGATGACCTTCGAAGAAATATACCAGGCATATTGGCAAAAAGTTTTTCGTATCTGCATGGGCTATGTGAATGATGTTGATTGGGCAAAAGACATTTCACAGGAAACATTCATAACCGTTTGGCAGAAGCTTCCTGAATTCAGAAATGAATCGGCAATAGGAACATGGATTTTCAGGATTGCCTCCAATCAATGTTTACGACAGCTGGAAAAACAAAAGCGAATGCCGAAAAGCGAATTGCCGGAACAGTTGGAAGAAAAACCTGAAAATCCGAATGAGTTGCAGATCAGCTTTCTTTACAAATGTATTGCTGAGTTGAACGAAATTGACAGGATCATTATTTCGCTTGAGCTCGAAGACATTAAACAAGCTGAAATAGCAACGATTGTCGGAATATCAGAATCAAATGTTCGGGTGAAAATTCACCGGATCAAGGAAAAGCTCACAGAAAAATTCAAGCAACATGAGCAGCGATAATTTTAAAGACCTTTGGAATCAACAATCCACGCCGGCACCGGATGTAAAAGACTTCCTGGGTAAGGCAATGCAGCTGAAAAAGAAATTGCGGAATAAGATCATTTTACTGAATTTACTTTTGATCGCAACCGCTGTTTTTATTACTGGCATCGTAATTTATTTTCATCCGCAAATGATCACTACGAAGCTGGGAGTGCTTCTTATTATAACAGGGATTGTAACTTTTCTTGTTTCGAATAACAGGATCAGCAAAGATCTATTCAAAAAAAACATGGATTACAGCACCAAAGAATATCTTGATCAGTTTATCCGTTTGAAACAGAAGCAGGAATTTATTCAGAAAACAATGCTGAACCTTTATTTTATTCTGCTTACCACAGGCATCATTTTATACATGTACGAATATGCTTCACGCATGACAACGGCAGGTGCACTCACAACGTATGGAGTTACACTTGCATGGATTGCACTTAACTGGTTTTATTTCCGACCGCAGGCGATTAAAAAACAGCTATCTAAAATGAATGAAATAATCGGGATGCTTGAAAATGCAAACAGGAACCTGGAAGCCTGAAAAAAATCAATCTTCGTGGAATTCATATTCAAAAACATCCACATACATTCCACGGGTAAAAGAACGGATGCCGATCATCTCTGCTAATCCATGCTCACCAAAACGGCGATTGATCTTGCTCATGATCTTATCGTGCTGATGCTGTTCCTGCAATACGACCCTGTCTTTATCATCATACGTATAATACACAATAAAATTATCCGAATCATTGACTGAAATGGAATGCTCTTCCAGCTCACGGCCATTTTCATCGAAAATAACTTTTACATATTCTGTCACCTTTTCTTTATTGTTAAACGTAGCCATTGCAATTTTATCCTCACGCGAACGCGGATCAAAAAATTCAGTTCGCCTGTAACGATCAAGTGAATAATCATTGACGTTAAATTTTTTCGCCTTTATTTCCCCTTCTCTTTCCTCCCACTCATTTTCTTCTTTCAGTGTAACTTTATCTTCTTCGTCATAAACTTCATGCGTCACCACTTTATCTTTCCAAACAGAATGATAAGTAAATGTTTCGCGTTTCTGCAGGTCACCATCACTGTCATCTACACGAATTTCAACCACTCTTCCTTCTTCATCGATTCTAAAATTCATGGTCAAAGGAAATCCCTCATCAAATTCGCGTATTTCTTTTATCACATTCCCTTTTTCATCGCGCTCGTAAATTGTTTTTTCAGCTAAAACACCTTCCGTGTATAATTCATGAACAACGATCCTGTTCTTTTCATCAAATGTATTGGAGGTTTTGTGCAGCACAGTTCCATCTTCATCGTATTCAACTTCCTCGATCAATTGGCCATCATTTTTCATATCGCGCTCAAAAACTTTATGAAACCCCGATTTATCAATCGTCTCTACTCCTTCAAAATCGCCGAATTCACCATTTAATAAACGATAAACCAGCTGCTTTCTGATCGGCGGAGTTTCTTTCTTTTCAACGGGATTTGCTTCTTGTTTTGATGTTGCTTCTTCTGACATAATTATAAATTATTGGGATATAAAAATATGCAGAAATCTCCAGTTAAACGCATAGGAATTCGAACACTTGAAAATACAGTTGTTTGCATTTCCTCCTGCCTTCAAACAGGATACAATTTATTTATCCGCTTTTTTTTATTACCTGCTAACATAAGTGCCGAACTGGCAAGCGCAATTTCTTTCACCATTTCAACCAGGAGCTTATGCCTTTTTCTGCCCGCAGCAGTCAAAGTGATCTTTTCCATGCATAGGTGTACACTGTTTTTTAAAAATGTCCCAACACCTGTCCTGCAAAGAACTCCGCCCGACCTTATTTCTTTCCTTTTATCATTCTTCTCTTACGTAATGAACAAATAGTTTATTTTTACCTGTCTCATCCAACCCTGACCTAACGAAACAAACTATGAAACGTGTCCTTCCGATTTTCGCAGCGCTTACTTTTGCCTGCTGCTCAACTGAAAATCCGACCAAAAACAAGCTCGCTTATCCTGTTACACGAACAGTAGATACAGTGGATACTTATTTCGGAATTAAAATTGCTGACCCTTATCGCTGGCTGGAAGATGATAATTCCGATTCAACAAAAAAATGGGTGAATGCGGAAAATGCGGTAACACAAAACTATTTAGCCCGGATTCCTTTCCGCGATAAGATTCGCGATCGGCTGCGCAAGATCTGGAACTTTGAAAAAATGAGTGCGCCTTACCTGAAAGGAAAACGTTATTTCTATTCACGAAATGATGGTATGCAAAATCAATCCGTTATGTTTTATAAAGATGGGTTAAACGGAGAAGGAAAATTATTGCTCGATCCGAATAAACTTTCTACAGACGGAACTGCTTCTCTTGCAGGAACGGAAGTTTCGCATGATGGAAAGTACATGCAATATGGAATCAGCAAAGCCGGCTCGGATTGGGAAGAATTTTATGTGATGGAGATTGCAACCGGTAAATTGCTGGAAGATCATTTGAAATGGATCAAGTTCTCCGGCGCTTCGTGGAAAGACAATGGATTTTATTACGGAAGATTTGATGCGCCGAAAGGTTCAGAGCTTTCTTCTGCGAATGCAAATCAGAAATTGTATTACCATAAGATCGGCGATACACAGGATAAAGATGTGCTGATCTACAAAGACGAAGCGCATCCGAACCGTATGTTTGGCGGTTCAGTTACAGATGATCAGAAATGGCTCATCGTTTATTCATCCGAATTTACAAGCGGAAACGGATTAATGGTAAAAGATCTCAGCAATCCGAAATCAGAATTTAAAACGATTGTTGACCTGACAGAAAAATCGGATGATTATGGCATTCTGGAAATCATCGGAAGAAAAATGATTATACGAACGAACCATGGTGCGCCGAATTTCAAATTGGTGGAAGTGGATTTCGACAAGCCGGAAGAAACGAACTGGAAAACATTGATCCCTGAAACAAAAAACAATCTTGCAGGTGTTTCTATCGCAGGCGATAAATACATTGCGAATTATCTTGTAGATGTGAAATCGCAATTGATGATTTATGACAAGCAAGGAAACAAACTCGGCGATATTCCTACCGAAGCAATGTGCTCAGTAAGTGAATTGAGCAGCGACAAAGATGACAGCCTTGTTTTTATTGGCATTTCCACTTTTTCATCACCGGCTTCCATTTACAAGTACAATATGAATACAAAAACTTCTTCGTTGTACTTCAAGCCGAATGTAGATTTCAAATCAGAAGATTATGAGACGAAGCAGGTTTTTTATACCAGTAAAGACGGCACA
>JBDSHN010000143.1:0-93570 GCA_039918435.1 Bacteroidia bacterium
AATGATTCAAGAGTTTTAATATCAAAAACTGAACATTTACTGGGTATCCATGATGCCAAGTCCGCAGCTTGAATGTCAAAATGATCGATTTTTGAACATAGTACCTTAATCGGCATAAACTCTAATAACTAAAATAAATTCTATGAATTATCCTGGCCAGCCCGAAAAACATAAGGGAAAAGACTACAATTCAATTACACCTGATCCGACATCTGGAAAGGAAAACCGTAATGATCATTCCGGCACTGATACTGATGCTGACAAAACGGAAAGTGATGATGACGATGATCAACGTTACGATAAACCAAAAAGAGAAGTAGATCCGGATACAACTGAAATTGATACGGACGCTGATAAAACCAAACCAAAAGAACCTAAATCTTCAAAAAAAAATAATCATGGAAATGTCAGGTAAAAAAATGTTAGGTGCATTACTCATAGCTGCGGCTGTCGGAGTAACAGTTGGTGTTCTTACTGCGCCCGGAAAAGGAAAAGATACACGCAAAAAGATCAAGAATAAGGCAAACGATACTTCAGACCGTATAAAAAGAAAATTTACTGACCTTGTTGACGAAATGAAATGCGAAATCGAAGAACTAAAAGAAAAAGCAAAGGATTATTCTGAAAAAGGATGGTCATAAATTTTTCACGTTCAGTAATTATTCCCGCAGCAGGTGCGAATTCATATCTTATATTTGAGGAAGGCCGGGAGTGTGCTCCCGGCTTTTCTTAATCAATTGATGGTTTAACAAAAAAAACGAATGCAAGTCTCAAGTAAGCTTCCCGGCTATGCAAAGCTGGCCTTTATCCTTCTCAGCATTTCATTGATCATTGCAATGCTTTATCTTGGCCAGGCCATTTTTGTACCCGTACTGATGTCGTTGCTTTTTGCTATCCTACTTCGTCCGGTCGTCAGGTTCCTCAATCTTAAGCTGCGGCTTCCGCACGTAATTGCCGTGCTCATTTCCGTAGTGCTTTTCGTAATGCTGATTGCAGGAATTGTTTTATTTGTATCCAACCAGGTAGGTGCAATATCAAACGATTGGGAAACAATAAAATCCAACCTTGTTACCCATTATCACCATATTCAGCAATGGACTAAACAAACATTAAACATCAGCTATAAAGAACAGGAAAAATATATCAACCAGGCGAAAGCCAATACAATGAAGGGTGAAGGAACCATTGTAGGAAGCACCATCAGCAATTTCACCGACATCCTGCTGACAGTAGTATTAATTCCATTCTATACTTTCCTGATATTATTGTACCGCAATCTTTTCATGCGTTTTCTTTCCAAGCTGGTAAAGGCAGAGCACCAAGAAAAGCTACAGGAAATTCTTTTCAACATTAAAATTGCGATTCAAAGTTTTCTTGTCGGTTTGCTCTTTGAATTGGGAATTGTATCCACACTCACCACTATCGGTTACATGATCATTGGTGTTCCGTATGCTATATTACTTGGCGTAATAACGGGCCTGCTGAATCTTATTCCTTATATCGGAATTCTTATTGCAGGTGTACTCAGCATTATTGCCACACTCAGTGTGTCATCCGAGTTTTCAAGTGCATTCGGTGTGATTATTATCAACATCATTGTTCAGCTCATTGACAACAATATTATTGTTCCGCTCGTCGTAAGTTCGAAAGTGCGGATCAATGCTTTTATCTCTGTCATCTCCATTGTCATTGGCGGCGCGATCGGCGGAGTTGCAGGAATGTTCCTTGCCATCCCGATCCTTGCTATTATGAAAGTTGTTTTCGACCGCATTGAGCCACTTGAACCCTGGGGTTACCTCATGGGTGATGATCTTCCGAAAACTTTTGAATTTGCAAAAATTAAATTCCCGTCACTTGATGCCGGAAATAATATTGATCACGAAATAGAGCAGCCAAAAGAAAATACATCAGATAAACTTTAATTTTAATTATCACCAAATCCAGCTTTATGAAACCAGATATAGGAATTGCCGAAAAAAACCTCAAACAAGTTAACGACCTCTTATCCGTTGTGCTTGCAAATGAAACTGTTCTTTATATGAAAACGCGTAAATTTCATTGGAACGTTTCCGGTGAAAGCTTTATGGAATTGCACCGTCTCTTCGAAGAACATTATAAGCTGCTTGAAGAAACCATTGATGAAGTGGCTGAGCGGATCGGCAAATTAGGCGGGCACACAATCGGAACACTTTCTGAATTTTCAAAAATGACAACGCTGAAAGAATCTCCGGGAAAATACCCGGGTTCAAAAGACATGATCAAAGAACTTTTGAAAGATCATGAAACGCTTATCCGCGAGTTGAGAAAGAGTGTGGAGAATTGTGATGAAAAGCATAATGATGCGGGCACAGCAGATTTCCTTACCGGCATTATGGAATTGCACGAAACAATTGCATGGGTACTCAGACGTTACATGAACTAAGGAAGTAATTTATGTTATCCGGTAATGAAATAAACAAGAAGCAAAAGACGCAGGCCATTGCAGAAAATAGTTCTGAAAGTGCACCTGCTAATTTGCTGCGTACTTTTTTTACAGAAATGACGGCACTGTGCAGATTCACAGGCCGTTATTTTAAAGAATTATTTTTGCCCCCATACGAATTCAGGGAACTGGCAAAGCAAGCTTATCTCATCGGTTACAAATCGTTTCCGTTAGTTGCCATTACCGGTTTTATTATGGGAATGGTAATGACCCTGCAGTCAAAGCCGACGCTGGCAGAATTCGGTGCTGAATCATGGCTGCCTTCCATGGTTGCAGTTTCCATCATCCGTGAAATCGGGCCTGTGATCACGGCGTTGATCTGTGCAGGAAAAAGCGGATCAGGAATCGGCGCAGAGCTGGCTTCCATGAAAGTGACGGAGCAGATTGATGCCATGGAAGTATCAGGAATCAATCCTTTTAAATTTCTCGTGGTTACACGCGTGCTTGCTGCAACTTTAATGATTCCTGTTCTTGTAATTGTTTCCGACGCAATCTCGCTTTACGGTTCCTATCTCGGCGTAAACATAAGCGGCAACGTCAGCTTTCGGCTTTTCTTTGCCCAGGTTTTTGATTCACTCGATTGGTCCGATATTTTTCCTGCATTTATAAAAACTTTTTTCTTCGGATTTTCGATTGGCATTATCAGCTGCTTCAAAGGTTATAATGCAAGTAAAGGAACAGAAGGTGTCGGTATTGCTGCAAATGCATCCGTCGTCATCGCTTCGTTGCTGATATTTATTATTGATATGATTGCTGTACAATTCACTGATCTGTTTTCAAGATGATGGAACAGGATAAAGATTTTACCAGCAGGAATAAGGAAGAAGCTACCGGCAAAACCGAAAAGGAAGAAGCTATGAGCGATTCAATTCCGGAAAATACTTCCGGCAATACGGAAGAAAGTGAAAAGCACGGTGATGGCGATAAGAATGAAGTGGTGATCGACATTGAGCACATGAAAATTGCATTTGGCAAAAAGGAAGTGTTGAAAGATATTTCGCTGAAAATAAAACGTGGCGAAAATGTAGTGGTGCTCGGCAAATCAGGAAGCGGAAAATCGGTGCTTATAAAATGCCTTGTCGGACTTATTGAGGCGGATGAAGGAAAGGTCGATATTCTTGGCAACATTCTTTCTGATTTGAATTCAAATAAATTAAACGAGGTAAGGAAAAAAGTAGGTTTTCTATTTCAGAGCGGTGCGCTTTATGATTCAATGACGGTACGTGAAAACCTTCTTTTTCCATTGCGCGGAAAAAAAACAGAAAAGCAGGAAGAAAATCAAGGGCTGGTAGAAGAGGCGCTTGAAAATGTGGGACTGATTGAAGCAATCGATAAAATGCCTTCCGAACTTTCAGGCGGTATGCGAAAACGCGTAGGCCTTGCACGCACGCTGATTCTCAAGCCGGAAATCATGCTTTACGATGAACCAACTACCGGCCTCGATCCGATCACTTCACGCGAGATCAGCAAACTGATGCTTGAAGTACAAAAAAAATACAATACCACTTCCATCATTATCACACACGATATGGAATGTGCGAGGATCGTTTCCAATCGTGTGCTGGTTTTGCATGAAGGCGTTTTTATTGCGGAAGGAACTTTCGAAGAACTTTCTGAATCGAAAGACGAAAAAACCAGGGAATTTTTTGAATAGTATAAATTAGTTTTTATGAAAAAGGAAAAAGGAAATTCTATAAAACTTGGATTATTCGTCACCATCGGACTGGTCTTGTTTATTGCGGCATTGTATTTTGTCGGCCAGCGCAAGCAGCTTTTTAACAGCAGCTTCCGGGTAACCGCAATGTTCAATAATATCAGCGGCCTGCAGGTTGGAAATAATGTGCGCTTCTCAGGCATCACGGTCGGTATCGTTGAAAATATTGAACAGGTGAGCGATACTTCCGTTCGCGTAGATATGCTGATCGATTCCGAAAGTCAGAAATTCATCAAGAAAGATGCGAAAGCAATTATTGGCTCGGATGGATTAATGGGAAATAAAATTGTGCAAATCGTGCCGGGAACAAGCGGGCAAAAAATGATACAGGACAACGACATGATTAAATCCGAAGTACCGATCGACATGGATGATTTAATGGCGCAGCTTGCCGTTACTACAGAAAATGCTGCAACCATTACCTCTAACCTTGCTGATATTACGACCAATTTAAGAGATGGAAAAGGAACAATCGGGATGCTGCTGATGGATACTGTTTTTGCTCAGACACTTCAGGTTACATTGGAAAACATCCGTGCAGGTGCTGGCGGCTTCAAACAAAATATGGACGCAGCCGGTCAAAGTATTTTCCTTCGCGGCAAAATCAACAAGAAGGAAAAGAAGGAAAAGAAAAAATAAGTGTCAGTTCTCGGTTGCCAGGTGTAAGCAACCAGGGAAACAAGAAGTAAAGAAGTCAATCAGACAACTACCTTCCGGCAAATTGACAACTGAAAACTGCCTGCTGACTTCTGCCCACCGACTACTTTTTCTTCTTCGCAGTTTTGCGTTTGGCTTTCGCTTTTGAACGTGTCCGTGCCTGGCGTTTACGCACGATATATTCCTCCGCATCTTCCAGGGAAATATTCACGTCATTGTTCAACAGCTTTACAGGATCAATTTCGAGGAACAAAGCGATCTTGAGCATCGTAAGCAAAGTGATATTCTTACCAGCTTCAATACGATGCATATTTCCCTTATCAAGGCCAATATCATCGCCCAGTGCTTCGAGCGTTAGCCCGCGTTTTTGACGGTAGTAGCGGATATTATCTCCGACTGCCTGGAGGAATTCTTTTGTAGGATCGGTACGGTATGCCATAGTCCTGCAAAATTTTTCAATCTGAGCGTTAAAAAGTTGTATCTCTGTATAACTTCACTCTTTTTTATTTGATAAATAAGAATATAGGGGCGATTTCTGACTTGTAATTTAAGCCAACGGGAGTTAAAACGCAACTTTTCCGGCTAATTTCCGGATTGTTCACCGCGCAGGTTCTTTTTCAGCTGTTGAATAATGGTTTTTGGGCTTTTTTCTTTTCCCAGGAGATACATCAATTTAGTGATGGCCGCTTCCGTCGTCATTTCTTCCCCGCCCACTACACCGATTTGTTCCAGTTGAGAACTCGTCTGGTAACGGCCTTGCTCTACCCTGCCGGAATAACATTGCGTCACATTGAGAATGATCAGCCCTTTATTAATTGCTTTTTCAAGCGATCTGACAAACCATTTATCAGTTGGCGCATTCCCTGCCCCGAATGTTTCAAGCACTAATCCGCGGAGATCCTTTATTCCGAGCATAGCATCGATAACCTGCGGAGTTATGCCGGGAAACAACTTCAGCACAGCCACATTAAGATCCAGCTTTGTAAATACGCCCAGCTTGCCTTTCGGAAGCGGCAGGATTGCGGCATCATTGAATTTAAGATGCACTCCTGCTTCTACAAGTGAAGGATAATCGGGCGATTTGAAAGCGCGGAAATGTTCTGCATTTACTTTTATGGTGCGGTTGCCACGGAATAAACGGAATTCAAAATAGACACATACTTCCGGCACAGCAGGCTTTCCGTCTCGTTTTGCAGCAGCAATTTCAATGGCAGTAATGAGATTTTCTTTTCCATCCGTCCGAATAGTTCCGATCGGCAATTGCGAACCGGTAAGAATAACAGGCTTGCCCAGATTCTCAAGCATAAAGCTCAGCGCAGAAGCCGTATATGCCATCGTATCGGAACCATGAAGAATAACAAATCCATCGTAGCGCTTGTAATTTTTTTGAACCAGCAAGGCCAGCTTAGCCCAGATTCCCGGATGCATATTGGAAGAGTCGATCGGATCTTCAAATGCATACGTATCGATGTTTATTTCAAATTTCCTCAACTCCGGAACTTCATCCAGCAGCCGCTTAAAATTAAAAGGTTTCAGTTGTCCTGTTGCCGGATCATTGATCATTCCGATAGTGCCGCCGGTATAAATAAGCAGTATGCTTGCTTTTTTAGTCATACAATTCAGGTAGAGAAAATCTTTTTTGAATTTTCCGTGGTGATTAAAGCCACTTCTTCAACGGTTATATTTTTTATGCGGGCAATTGTTTCTGCCACGCAGGAAAGATAGCTGCTTTCATTTCTTTTTCCGCGGAAAGGAACAGGCGCAAGATAAGGTGCATCAGTCTCGAGCACAAAATGATCCATACCGATATGCTCTGCAACTTTATCAACGCCTGAATTTTTAAAAGTTACCGTTCCCCCGATGCCCATCATAAAACTACCCAGGCTGATCACTTTCTCTGCTTCAGGAATGCCGTCGGAAAAACAATGAAAAATACCTTTCAGGTTTTCACCGGATATGCCTGCCTTTTTTTCACTCACGATTTCGAAACATTCATTAAACGCATTTCGCGAATGAATTACCACCGGCAGATTTAACCGTATGGCAAGATCGATTTGTTTTGCAAAAATATCCTGCTGCAGTTTCAGCTGTGTTTTATCCCAATACAGATCGATGCCGATTTCGCCGACTGCAGTAAATTTTCTCTTCGCATGCCATTCTTCAATTGCTGCATATTCCGTGTCAATAGTTGCAGCATCAACCGAACAAGGATGCAATCCCATCATCGGAAAACAATGCTCCGGGTAAGCATCAGCCATCGCAATAAGCTGGTGATGCGTAGCGGTATCAATTGCAGGAAGAAAGATTCTTGAAACGCCTTTTTCCAATGCTCTCTTCATCATTTCTTCGCGATCCTCTGCAAATTGTTCCGCATAAAGATGGGCGTGCGTATCTGTTAAAATCATTCTGCAAAGGTAAAAGGGAAATTGATTTTTGTGTCCGAATTGCGTAATCTATTGGCCATCAACCTACTAAACAACTGCTATTTCCCAATTGTTTTCTAGTTTTTATGTTGCGGATGTGAATAGATGGATTACCTTTGACGCTCAAATCTTAAAAACCCCGTTAAATGAAAACATCGATTAAAATTGCAGTTGCCGCCCTCGTTATTGCTTCTTTCGGATTTGAAGGATGTAAAAAAGGCCCTAACGATCCTGCATTCTCTTTTAGTTCACGTAAGGCACGTATGGCCGGCGATTGGAAATACGCATCTGGAGAAGGAAAAAGCTATGATGGTCTTGACACAAGAACAGTATGGACTTACGACGGTGCTACACTTTCTGAGACAAGCACAACTACAACTCCACCAAGCACTTCAATTGCATTGACAAGCAAAACAATGACCGTTGAATACACTAAAGAAGGTACTTATAAGCAAGTAACGGTTACCACAACTCCGTCTCCTTCTCCGTCAACAAGAACACTGACAGAAACAGGTACATGGAATTTCACCGGTTCTGTCGGAACAAACAACAACAATAAAGATCACATTGTAATGGTGTTGCTTTCTTCTACAGAAGTTTATACTGCCAACTCTGTAACAACAACTACAGCTTATTCTTATACTGGTGATGATGCACCGGTTTTTTTATATTTCCTTGATAAATTGAGCAGCAAAGAAATTGTAATGACCTACGAAGGAACATCTACAAGTGGCGGTGTGACTTCTACTAACGAAGGCTCCTGGACTTTGAAACCATAATCACGTAAGCGATATATATCGAAAGCCGTTCCGTTCAACCGGGACGGCTTTCTTTTTGTCATTTCGTGTACCTTTGGCTGCTTGAAAAAAATTCTTTTCGTCCGTTTCAGCTCTATCGGGGATATCATTCTGACTTCTCCGGTAGTGCGTTGTACAAAGCTGCAGCTCGGTGCTGAAATTCATTTTCTCACCAAAGAAAATTTCAAAGGAATCGCCTTATCAAATCCGCACATCAACAAAGTCATTACGATTAAATCAAAAGTTGCAGAGGTAAGCGAAATTTTGCTGAAGGAAAACTATGATTATGTAATTGACCTGCATCATAACCTGCGAACCATGCAGGTGAAACGTTTGCTCAAAAAGCCATCTTTCTCATTTCCAAAGCTGAACATTCAAAAATGGCTGCTTGTGAATGCGAAACTGAACTTTCTACCGAAGATCCACATTGTTGACCGCTATTTTGAAACCGTAAAAGAACTCGGCGTAAAGAATGATGCAAATGGACTGGATTTTTTCATCCCCGCAGTCGATGAAATAAACATTGAAACACTTCCCGAAACTCATCGTCACGGGTTTATTGCTTTTACAACAGGTGCAAAATTTGCAACGAAACAATTACCGGTCGAAAAGATCGTAACTATTTTACGACGACTGAACAAGCCAGTGGTCATGCTTGGCGGAAAAGAAGACTCTGGTCGTGCAGAAATAGTTCAGCGGGAATGTGGCGGAATTATTTACAATGGTTGCGGAAAATACAACCTCAATCAATCTGCTTCACTTTTAAAACAGGCAAACCTCGTAATCGCGCACGACACCGGATTGATGCACATTGCTGCTGCATTCAAAAAGAAAATATTTTCTGTTTGGGGAAATACAGTTCCTGATTTTGGAATGTATCCTTATTTGCCCGGCGAAGGCTCAAAGATCATTGAAGTGAAAAATCTTTATTGCCGTCCATGCTCTAAAATAGGTTTTGCTGAATGTCCGCAGGGGCATTTCAGGTGCATGAGAGAAATTGATGAGAAAGAATTTGTTCAGTAATAATCTGCTGAAGCGTAATGCTTCTTCCTTTGCCCGTACATTTCTTCCCCGCGATAAATCATTAACTTAGCGTATACATTTCTCCAATGAAAAAATTACTACTCAGCATTTTTGCACTTTATTCTATAAATGCATTTTCTCAATCCACTGCTTACCACATTCCCTGCGCCGGAACTTCCTCTCCCGCAATCGCTTCGGAAGACTGGAACCCGACGCTGAGCGTAATCCGTCATAATGACCCGGCTGTGGATCTGCGTAAACAAATTAAAGACAGCCTTGCAGTAATTTACCGCACAGGCACACGCACTTCTTTTCCAAACGCACAACATACAGCTATCGCACCAACAGCTCCTGTAGTCGGATTGAATTTTGCAGGCAATGGTTTTAATAACGGAACTCCGAACGATAACGAAATTGCCATCGCTGATAATGGACAGCTTATTTCGGTGCAGAATTCCTCTGTTTTTCGTCGCAATACAACAACTGCAACAAATCTCGGAGTACAATCGCTCAGTTCATTTGCTTTCGGACTTGGAATTTCTGCAAGTAAATATGACCCGAAAGTTCTTTATGATCCTGAAGCGAACCGTTTTATTCTTGTTTGCCTTGCAGGATATCTTTCGGGCAATACGCACATCATCATCGGATTTTCACGATCCGACAGTGCAAATGGATTATACAATTTGTATTCGCTTCCCGGAAATCCATTCAACGACACACTCTGGAGCGATTACCCGATGATTGCAGTCAATCACAACGAACTTTTTCTGACCATAAATCTGCTTCATGATAATCAATCCTGGCAAACCGGCTTTGTTCAAACACTGATTTGGCAAATGAACAAATGGGATGGTTATGCAGGAGATTCTATCAATACAGAATTGCACAGCAACATTAATTTCGGCGGCCGCCCGATAAGAAATATTTGTCCTGTGGAAGCAGGTGGATTACCTGATGCGGGTCCGTCGATGCTTTTTCTTTCCGACAGAAATCTTGCCGCATCGAATGACACTGTTTTTCTTATCCGTGTTTCAGATACCGCCAACGCACCGGGAAATACGGTTACTGTAACTGCATTGACTTCCGGCAACAGCTATTTTATGCCACCCAATGCAAGACAGCCCGGTAATGTCGGCAATATGGCAACGAATGATGCACGTATCCTTGGCGCGTTTATTCATAATGATGTCATTCAGTTTGTAAATAACACGATGGATACTTCCACAGGAAATTGCGCCATTTATCACGGAATGATTTCCAATGCTTCCACCACGCCGATATTTACAGCTGCGATTTATGGCGATACGTCACTTGAATTTGCTTACCCGAATATTGCTTGGGTAGGACATACGCCTTCAGATCATTCTGCCATCATTTCTTTTTTGCATTCCGACAGCTTAACGTTTCCCGGAAATTCTGCAATCGTTACAGACGCCATTGGTTCTTATTCACCTAGAACCGTGATCAAAGCAGGATTGGGTTACATCGATGTGCTCAACGGCGATGAGCGCTGGGGAGATTATTCCGGCATTCAACGCAAATATGATGTGGGCGGAACGTGTTGGGTAAACGGTATGTATGGGCTTGCAAATAATCTGCACGCAACATGGATTGCAGAGATCGGCGTTTCAGCGGATGTGAGTGTTCGTCCGGTTACAGAAATTACAAGTGATATTTCAACGTACCCGAATCCATTTGAGAATTCCTTCAGCATTGTTTTTACAAATGAAAAAACGCAGAAAGTAAGATTCGCATTGTACGATATGAGCGGAAGGCTTGTTATTGTTTTGTTGGATGACAGAGTAAAAGACGGTGTGGCACGATTCGGGTTTTCTCCCGGACCGCTTGCAACCGGCGTTTATCTTTTGCGTGCCGAAGCTGTGGATGGAAGTGTTTTGTTTACAGAAAGAATTGTAAAGGAATAACGAAACACACAATCGTTTCAAAAGTTGAAATGATGTGCGTCTGAATATTATAACCGCATTCCCAACATCGTCACATCATCCGTTTGTTCGCGATTGCCTTTCCATAAGAGAAAAAATTCCTGCAGCTGAGTTTTTTGTTCGCTGATCGGAAAATCTTTGATCATTTCTATCAGCTGTCGGAGTCTTCCTTTTGTCATTTTCTTGTCATTCTTTCCGCCGAACTGATCCGAATATCCATCGGTAAATAAATAAAGCTGATCGCCTTTGGAATAATTTATTTCCGTAGCCGTGTATTCCCGTTTCTCTTCCAGCCGCAAGCCCCCGATCGGGTAACGTGAACCTTTTATTTCCACCAGCTTCCCATCAATGATCAGCCAGCACGGTCGTGTAGCACCTGCAAAATGAATTTTATTTGCAAGCGTGTCGATCATGCACAAACCGATGTCCATTCCGTCAAAAGTATTGCGTGGATTTTCTTCAGCATGCTGGAATGTAATTCGCATCTTTTCATCAACACGGCGCAGAATATGTGAAGGATCAAAACAACGTTCTTCCAGCACCACCTGGTTGAGCAGGCTTAAACCAAGAACAGACATCAGCGCTCCCGGAATTCCGTGCCCAGTACAATCTGCCACTGCAAGTATTATTTTGCTTCCGCTTCTTGTGTGCCATGCAAAATCACCACTGAGCTCATTACGCGATGCGCTGAATAAAAACGACTCATCTATAATATTGCGCAGCTCTGTTTCCGACGGTAAAAGAGCGCGCTGCAAACGGCTTGCATAACGAATGCTTTCATCGAGCTCGTTCCGCTTGCTTTGCTCCTGCATGTATTGCTGAACAATGCGGATGTTGTCGTTGCGGTAATTACTGGTCTTTTTTAATACAGTCTGACTGATCAGCTTCCTAATACGATTCCCTGCTACCATACAATAGTTTAAAAAAATCATTGTTGATCCTTAAACGAGATGATAAAAGTAGACAGGGAAGATGTTGGAAAGATTACGTAAACATTAACTACGACCATTAAAACGTTTTCACTGATGAAGTTTGCAAAAAATCAGCTCAACGTGTTTTAAGCACAACTCCGAACTCAATACTAATAGCTAAACGCTAATAGCTATCCGTTGAACTTAATGGTTTGATAACGTTTTGTGTAAATACGGACCGGGTACCACGCCGCCAGTAAACCAATTGCCGTTACGCAGCCAATGATCAGGAGTACATCGTTTAGCCGGACGTTTACGGGATAAGCATCAACAACAAATCCTTCGCTGAGGTGAATGAAACCGAAATGCTGCTGCAGGAAACAAAATACAAGCCCGATAAATGATCCTGCAAGTGTGCCGGTGACGGAGATCAGCAATCCTTCGGAGAAAAATATTCTGCGGATCATTGATGGATCAGCGCCCATGCTCCATAAAACACCGATGTCTTTTTTCTTTTCAATGATCAATAATGTCAATGAACCGATGGTATTGAATGTGGCGATGATCAGAATGAAAAGTAAAATGATAAATGTCCAGACCTTTTCGGATTTTAATGTGCTGAATAAAACTTCATTTTGCTGGTAGCGGTTTTGCACAAGATAATTATCACCGACAATCTTTTTAACAGCAGCAATAATATCATCCACGTCGGCATCTTTCTGCACACCCAGCTCGGCCGAGCTGCTTTCTTTGGTGTAATCCATTAATTCGCGCACTTTATCAATTGGCAAGATCACGAACTTTCCATCAAAATCGCTGCTGACAGAATAAAGACCGGAAACATAAACGATGTCTCTGTTAAAAGGCTCCTCGTCCATGTTATTAATATCGACGGTCAGATTTCTATCACGCTTCGGAACATACAAATTCAGCGCTGATAATTCACCGAGATTCAAACGTGTGCCGATTTCCTGGCCGACTACTGCACCGGTTCTTCCATGCGGATGTAAATCGTAAATGCCCTGGTGCACGGTTGTATCAAAGCCGGTCAGCTTTGCATAATCTTCAGAAACGCCGCGCATGGTAACAGGCAAATGCCGGTCTTCATTGGTTACCAGCACACTTTCATCCACCAGCTCGGTATACCAAACCACGCCGGGAATTTTTTTCATAGCAACAACATCCGCTGAATCAAGAATAAAAGTTTTGCCTTTTATTGTTGTAATCCGCACATCCGCATGAAAAGAATTGTAAAGCGTTTCCACCAAATCGGACAAACCATTCATCGCCGACAAAATAATAATGAGCGCTGCAGTCACCACGGCCACACACGCCACAGAAATTCCTGTTACGATATTAATCGCGTTATGCGATTTTCTCGAGAACAAGTAACGGCGTGAAACGAAAAAGGTGAAATTCATAAAACAAAATGTGCAGATGCGAAGATGTGCGAATGTGCAGATGAGTAATCGGACTGCACATTCGCACATTTATTAAATTGCTATTTCCAGGCTTTCACAATCAAACCTGTTCCTGTTTTATGAACGGTAGTTGTATCGAGCCAGTTCAGCACGTATGCGAACGGGTAAGTAATAAGAAAGTAAAAAGGAATAATGATGAAAAAAGCTTTTGAAACACCGAGCAGTTGAATCGGCCATTTCATAGAAAGCCTCCATGAAATTTTTCCAGGTGTTCCATAAGAATACAATGCTTCCACTTTTGAAAAACCAGCACGCATAAGCTTGTCAGTAATATCCTGCATATTGTAACCATCGCGCACATGCTCGCCGATGAAAGAACCATCGCCATCCTCATGCACATCAGAACCACCCTGGTCGGAAGGTGTAGAGATCAAAAGCATTCCGCCTTTTTTCAAGGAAGCGCAGATGTTCACAAAAACCTCTTCGTCTTCGAGAATGTGTTCCATCACATCGACAGAGAGTGCAAGATCGAACGTATTTTCCTTGCGGTATTTTGTAAGATCGCCCACTTCGAAATGAACATTCGTGCGGCCTGCTTCTTTAAAAAAGCGATTGCAATCGTCTACTTGCTCTTCTTTTACATCGACGGCAAGAATTTCCCATTCAGGATTCATACCGGTAAGGTAATACGTGTGCTGCCCGTAACCAGAACCCGCATCGAAGATCTTTATGTCGTTGCCTTTTCCTTTAGCCCACGCGCGCAATTCACGGTGAATATGCCATGCGCGAAGCATGAGCAGATCAAGCAGTTTGTAAAACAGTTTCCTCCTGAATGGTGATTTATTAAACACATCACCAAGGCTTCGTTTTATCGGATCGTATTCCATGCAGAGCGGAGAAGATTATTTTTTGAGTAGATTTTCAATATGTGCAGCGTAGTCTATAGAATCGTCGAGAAAAAAAACGAGTTCGGGAACAACACGCACCTGCTTGCGTATTCTGTTGCCCAGAAGTCCGCGCAGTTCACTGGTATGCTCCTTGATTTTTTTAAGCAGCTGGTCCTTGTCTTTAACCGGGAAAAGGCTGACATAAATTTTTGCCACGCCTAGATCCGCGCTCATCCGGCAAACGGTTACTGTGATCATAACGTTTCCGAAAAGTCCGCGTGTTTCAGAAAGGAAAATCTCCGCCATTTCTTTCTGAATAAGGCGTGCCGATTTAAGCTGTCTGGTCGATTCCATAGGGCGCAAAGGTAATAAAAGAGAAGGAGAGTTTACATTGGGAAGGAGAAGGCATCATTGATAGGAAGCAGGCAGGCAAAAAAGCGGCAGGATTGCAAGGGCGATTTTTGTAGAACAAAAGTATGAATCAGTTTTTTTCTAGAAGGGAGTCCTGCCTTCCGTCGCGGCGGATTGCCTGCCGTTTTTTTACACCCTATCTTTGCCGTATGGATTCCTACGTTTACATAAAAGCACTTCACATCATTTTTGTTGTGACCTGGTTTGCAGCATTATTCTACATGCCGCGTTTATTGATCTATCATGTAGAAGCAGATGCAAAACCGGAACCGGAAAAAACCATTCTTTCAGATCAGCTGAAATTGATGCAGCGCCGCTTGTGGAAAGCAATTGCCTGGCCTTCGATGGTGCTGACATGGACTTTTGGTTTATGGATGCTGGTGCTGAACCAGATAATGGTAAGCGACGGAACACAATCGAATCTTTTATTACAGCCCTGGTTTGTGCTGAAGCTGGTTTTTGTTTTCCTTCTTTCGCTTTACCATTTAAAAACGCATTTTATTTTCAAGCAGCAGCAACGCGATGAGCTGAAATGGTCATCATTCCGCTTACGATTATGGAATGAGATTGCAACGATTTTTCTTTTTGCAATTATTTTCCTGGTTATTCCAAAACCAACTTCCGGCTGGGTATGGGGAATTCTCGGACTGCTGCTTTTCATTCTTGCAATTTTCGGCGCAGTTGCAATTTATAAAGCGAATAGGGAAAAGAAAATTGGTGAGGAGGAGAAATTATAGTGAGGGAAGGAACAAGCAAAAAGGAGGCAGCAGGCAGGCACTAAAAACGTACCCGTTAATTTCAACCTTATTAAATATTTTTCCTGCCGCCTGTCGCATTTCTTACGGAACTGATTTTTTTTACCTGCTCTTTCTTATTTATTTGAAAGCTAATTTCCCCGTAACATTCCCGCAATACTGATAACCTAGATTTGTTCCATAAACATTATGGAAAATCATCTAAAAAAGATCCTCATCGTTGACGACGAGCCGGATATCAGGGAATTTATAAGCTACAATCTGATCCGTAAAGGTTATTCGGTTTTTACTGCGCCGGATGGCAAATCGGGATTTGATATGGCGGTGGAGTTTCGTCCGCACCTGATCATACTCGATGTGCTCATGCCACTGATGAATGGATATGAAACGTGTATGCGGCTGAGAAAAAATCCGCTGTTTGCAAAAACAAAAATTATTTTCCTTTCGGCATTAAGCGAATCCTACGCGAAAGATCTTGGCCTGGAGCTGGAAGCAGATGAATTCATCAGCAAACCGATCCGTATTGAACAGCTTGTAAAACGAGTTGAAATGTGGGTGAAAAAAGCAGGCTGAAAAAATTTACGGGTTACGATGTAAAATTGAACAGCTCTGAATAAATCTGAATTACAAATTATTTTTTAAGGATCCAGGCTCCCGGAACATCATTACCGATCTTATTGAGGAAACTCATTGCCTCTTCTTTGGAATTGAATGATGCAATACCGATGTGCGTAAGTTTGCTGCGCACCTGCCCGATGATCTGCGGATTGTAGCCTTTTGATTTAAGCTGGATCATGTAACGCTCTGCATTTTCAGGAACACCGAATGCACCACCGATAACATAATATTTATTGCCCTGCGCAACCGGAACAAAAGTCTGATCGGTGCGATCTGCGACGCGGGTGGTGTCGGGCATTACTTTATGAATGTCGACAATGATGGGCGGAGCGTTTGGCGCAAGCGAAATGGTTGCGATGCCATTCGGATCTGTCTTGAGTTCCGTGATGGTGCGTAATGTATCGCCCGGATTTTCAGTAAAATATTTTACCGGTTGAAATTTTGAAGCCTCTTTCTTTCCGAAGAGATCAAGACTTGCCAATCCGTTGGTATTTTGCGATGTGAACCAAACCGCTGCAACAATAACCGGAATAGCAACCGCGGAAGTAATGAGCATATTGCGCGCCCGGCGACGAACAGGTTTTGATGGCGGAAGCTCTACAGCTATAGGGCGATCAACTTTCTCAACGGGCTTGCGTTTTTCAACCACACCTTCGCGAAGCACCGGCATGGATTGAAAAGAAGAAAGTCCGAATGAATCGACAAGAAAATTGATCTCGGGAAATGTTTCGAAACCTATATTTTTTTCAGGATCGAGCGTGAGCATTCCGAGATTGTGGAGCTCCACTTTTTTACCTGATTTCAGATTTGCATTTACGCCGTTCACAAAAACACTTATGCCTGCCATGGCTTCATCGAAAGAACAAGGAACGGAAGAAGCGATGGTTTGTGCGAGCAATCCATCATTCTGCTGCAGGTGTTTATTAAAAACAATCTGCTTGGAAGGCGGAGTAAATGTATGCTGCGCAGGATGGACACGTGCAGGCGCATACGTAGAAACGAACGCCCCGAATGCAGGCACAACGACACAGTCGTGCTGAAACAAAAGTTCGCTTATATAATGTGCTACGTTGACTGTGTTTTCCATGAATGTTCTCCGTGGGAGTTCGATACAAAGCAATTCCCGAGATCGGACAAAAATAGCACAAACTGTCAGTCTGAAGGGCTTGTTTTTTTCAAAGGAAATTAATTGTTTAAGGAATAGGGGGTTACAATGTTTTGGATGTGGGGTTGAAATTGCTGAGGTATGACGCTCACGCGCGCCTGTAAGAAACCTTCCCCTTGCTTGAGGTTCAGGCGACTCCCTGCGTGAGGGATTGCAGCAAGCTACCGTGTAGCGCGTAAAGCCCGGCCGTGAGCGCAGCGAGGGGACACGCCCGATAAAAAAGAAAGTGTTAGAAAAAACTTGGTACTAAATCTTAGACTTTTCCGTTTTTCTCCAAAGCAAATACAAAAACGCTGCTGAAACTACCACAGCAATAACTGTAACTAATGCTCCAGGCATCCAACTCCGGACTGCGGCATTATGCTGCGCCAGGTATTCGAGAAACAATGCTGTTCCATTGAAAAAGAAATGCATGATAAGCGAAGTGCGCAGGGAGCCTGTGCGGTAAAATGCGTAACCAAGAATTAAACCGGAAAGAAAAATAAAAGGCAGCTGTGTGGGATTGGCATGGAAGAGCGTGAAGATAAGAGCGGAAATAATGATGGGAAATGCCCTGTTGCGAGAACGTTCCATAAGAATTTGCTGAATGCCACCGCGGAATAAAAGCTCCTCGCAAAATGCAGGAACAAGTGCGTTGAATAAAAGACAAGCGAGAAAACTACCGAACGTAGGCATTTGATAGGCTGCGTCATTTGACTTTTCGAGCGTTTCGATAAATGTGATAAGCTCGGGATTGGTAATGGATTGCCTGATGGCCATTGCCCCGAAATCCATGGCAGGAATTAATACAACAAGGCCGATTACGCCGAATAAAACAGTAACAGGTGAAACGGATTTATTAAGGCGCAAATATCCGAACCGTTCCAATGGAAAAACATTGACGTAAACGATTGCCGGAAGGGCAAAAATTAAAATATTCTGAAAAACGCCAAGTAAATCGGGATGATTTGCGGATAAATTACTCACCAGATCGGGCATGGCAAATGCAAAGAGCTCGTAAATGCCCATGCAGGCAAAACAAAGCGCCACCAACAACATTACCCGCATTCCGGGGCCGAACGTAAATAAAGGCCGCGCAGGCTGATTGCTATCGTCCAAAGTGACTGTAGGTTTTAGTTAACTTTGCACGAAATTAGTAATTAGTAATTGGTAATTGGTGCCCGGGACAGGAATTGTGATTTACAAGTTTGCCTGCTGCCTACCGCCTTTTTTGCCTGCCGCTTTTTCAAATGGTTAAGATCGGAAACATAGTATTGCCTGAATTTCCTTTATTACTCGCACCGATGGAAGATGTGAGTGATCCACCGTTTCGTTATGTGTGCAAGAAAGAAGGCGCGGATTTGATGTACACCGAATTTATTTCGTCGGAAGGATTGATTCGTGATGCATGGAAGAGCAAACAGAAACTCGATATTTTCGATTACGAACGGCCAGTTGGCATCCAGATTTTTGGCGGCGATGAAGAAGCAATGGCGCTCTCGGCAAAAATTGTGGATACTGTTCAGCCCGATCTGCTCGATATAAATTTCGGTTGCCCGGTAAAAAAAGTGGTGTGCAAAGGCGCCGGTGCTGGTGTGCTGAAAGATATTGATTTGATGATTCGCCTTACGAAAGCGGTGGTGAAATCGACTTCGCTTCCTGTGACGGTAAAAACGCGTTTGGGCTGGGACGAAAAATCGATCAACATAATGGAAGTGGCTGAGCGATTGCAAGACGTAGGCATAAAAGCATTGACGATTCACGGCAGAACACGCGCCCAGCTTTACAAAGGTTTTGCGGATTGGGAAAAGATAGGCGAAGTGAAAAATAATCCGCGCATTCACATTCCCATTTTCGGAAACGGTGATATGGACACGCCCGAAAAAGTGCAGGAGATGAAAAATAAATATGGTGTGGATGGCATCATGATCGGACGGGCTGCAATTGGTTATCCGTGGATCTTCAACGAGATAAAACACTTCATGAAAACGGGCGAACATTTACCCGCGCCAACGATTGAAGACCGCGTAACTATCTGCAGAACGCATTTGATGAAGTCGGTAGAATGGAAAGGCGATCACGTAGGCATTGTAGAAATGCGCAGGCATTACGCGAATTATTTTAAAGGCTTACCGAATTTCAAAGAAGTGCGATCGAAACTGGTAACGACAGATTCTTTGAATGAGATCAATGATTTGCTGGATGAGGTGAGTGTGAAATATGGTAGTGTGCTAATGGGTTAATGTGCTAATGGGCAATAAACACGGGCAGCTAACGTCAAAGATTTGCGCAAGCCCTGGCGTGGTAAATCTTTGATAAGAATTGAGATTTTTTGATCCGTCCTTATCCGTAACATCCGTCAGATCCGTGTTCCATCCTCACAGCACGCTAAAGGAAATTATTCCCGCAGATAAATTAAATGGAATAACTCTTCAACGGCATAGTGACACCCAATGTTGAAGTAGTCAGAATAGTAAGATCAACTAATTTGGAATAAATTAATCTTTCACTGAGAAGTATTTGCAAAGATTTTTTTGATCCGTCCTTATCCGTCAAATCCGTATCATCCGTGTCCCATCCGACGCAGCACCCATGAGAAAATGTTTCCCGCAGATCGCATAAAACTCACTCCACCTCCACCCCATACTTCCCCACCAATCCCACCAATCCCAAAACAGTAAACTTCGCCTTCTTCATTTTATTCTGCTCCGGATCAATAACAAAATTTCTTGCCGTGCGAAAATCCACCTTCTCTAAATTATTATCGCGAAAAAAAGTATCCGTTAATTCACACTGATCAAAAACAGATTCGCCCAAATCGCAATCAGTAAAATGCGATTCTTTGATACTGCATTCTTTGAATTTTGTCTTCTTCATTTTCTTGCGCTGGAAGGCGACATAATCCATGGAACATGAATTGAAGCTCACCGTAAAAAGAAAATCGTTGCAGGGAGAAAAATCAATGCCGGTTAATTTGCAACCGGTAAATTGCACATTCTTCAAACCGGTTTTCGCCAGCTTCGCAAGACTTAGATTACAATTCTCGAATATACAATCAAGAAAATCATTTCCCGAAAGATCTGCCTTTTCAAAACTGCACGATTTAAAAATGCAATGAGAAAATTCCCTGTCGCGCAATTCCTTGCCGGAATAATCGACTTTCTCAAAGGTTTTGTTTTCGTGAATGGTTTCGCTCATCATTTAAAATTTCGCTTCTCTTATCCACTCAATATTCGTTTTCTCACCACGTACAGAATAAGCTGTGCCTTTCATTTTGTCTCCTTTCTTACTAATCTGGAGACTGTATGGAAGCGTGTCGTTACCGGAAGTGTTTATGATTTTAAAAGTGAGCTGATTTTTCCTGATACTGATATCAATAAAACGATAAAACTCATTTGTCTGGCATGTAATCTCACTCACACCTTCCGGGTTTTTTGTAATGGTATAACGATCATTATAATCTACGTCCGTTTTTTGTCCAACGCCCCACGTTTCAGACCATTTGCCTTCGAACTTATAGTTTTTGCTTTTTCCTGAAAACGAACAGCTGATAATGGCAACAAACAATGCGACTAGGAGAAGCTGGTTTTTCATACAGGAGTTTTGTTAATTGACATAATGGCAAATCTAGGCAGTAGTTAATCTTTACAATTTTACCAGCTTCGTTTTTTTGTTTTCTACAACCAGCACATAAGTTCCTTGTGCAAAACTACTGATGTTGATTGGCTGATTTGCATTTACCGTTTCGCTGAATACAATGTTACCATTCATGTCAACTATTTGCACAAGTGTACCCGGAGAAATTCCGGTAACAGAAAATGATTCGCCTACAGGATTTGGGAATAAAGAAATAGCAGAAATATGCACAGAAGATTCTTCCATACCAAGCGGGCTTGCAACATTAGTCACGCGGCGGATGCGATTATTCAAATCCACGATCAGCAAATCGGTGCCGCTTGTTGTAACAGCATCGGGCCACATTCCTGCTGACGTTGCAGGTCCGCCATCACCGCTGGCTGTGTACATTCCGTTACCGGCAACAGTAGTGATAATGGTTGTCACTGCATCAATTTTGCGAATGCGGTCATTATTTAATTCAGCAATGAAAATATTTCCTGCACCGTCAATTGTGATTCCTTCCGGTGCACTTATGTTCGCTGCTGTTGCCGGTCCGCCATCGCCGAAAAAAGTTGCTGTACCACTTCCGCAAATAGAAGAAATGATTCCGGTGGAGACTGTTAGCTTCCGGATATAGTGATTGAACACTTCCGAGAAGATCACATTTCCACTGAGATCACATTTTACATCGTAAACATTTCCGACCGCTGCAGCAGTTCCTTGTCCGCCATCGCCCGAATGACCCGAATTTCCGTTACCCGCTACCGTAGAAATAAATCCGGTGATGTTATCTACTCTGCGCACACGTGCATTTCCCTGATCTGCGATGTACATATTATCCGACGCATCAAAACATACACCTGTAGGACTTGAAATTTGTGCCAGCAGAGCAGAAGCGCCATCGCCGCTGAAACCAAGTGTTCCATTGCCAGCCACAGTAGTAATTATTCCGGTAGACATCGTGATCTTACGGATACGGTGATTCTGATAATCTGCAATGAAAAGATCGCCCAGGCTGTTGAAACCTAATCCGGCAGGAACATTCAACTGCGCGGATGTTGCCAGTCCGTTATCTCCGCCATAAGCAGCAGGACCTGTGCCGGCAATCGTTGTGATAACACCATTCACAGCAACCTTCCTGATCCTGTTCGATCCGTCAGCAATGTAAAAGTTGCCGGTTGCATCAGCTATGATCCCGATCGGGCTACTTATCTGGGCGGAAGTTGCTTGTCCGCCATCACCGGAAAATCCGGATGTTCCATTACCTGCAACCGTGGAAATAATTTGTGCATTAACAGCAAATGAAAATGTTGATGCAAGAAGAAAAAGGTAGATTTTTTTCATGAGTTTTTTTGTTTGCGTAACTCAAGATAGAAAAAATCATTCATTTTCCATAAACAAAGCTTTAAGCTCTGTTGCTTCAGCCGGTTTCATTTTTCCTGCAAGGATCAATGCCAGCTGGCGGCGGCGCAAAGCTCCTTCAAAACGCGCTTTTTCTTCGTCGGTCTCAGGGATAATTTGCGGAACAGGTAAAGGAGTTCCGTTCTGATCGACCGCGACGAATGTATAAATCGCTTCATTGCTGCGTGTCCGATCACCCGAAACCGGATTTTCCACCCATACATCAATGATTACTTCCATTGATGAATTGAAGGAACGGGAAACTTTTGCTTCGAGCGTAACAATGCTCGCATAAGGAATAGGAGCATGAAACGAAACGTGATTCACAGTTGCTGTTACCACCACTCTCCTGCAATGACGATGAGCAGCGATCGCAGCTATTATATCCATCCATTCCAGCAAACGGCCTCCGAATAAATTATTAAGGTTATTGGTATCGTTGGGTAAAACATGATGTGTGGAAATGGAGAGGGAGTCTTTAGGAGTTTTCGGTTTCATGGTGTAAAGGTAGAGTTGAGATGTGAGATTTGAGACGTGCGGATCTAAAAAAATAATTCCGCAGCTAAAAAGCCAAAAAACAGTTAATTCCAAATAAGTTCCTTTATTCCCTGTCTCACGTCTCACATCTCATGTCTATATTTGTTCCTGATGAAAAATTTCTTCGGCGTCCTGAAGTATGTTCAAGGTTATTGGAGATATGGCATTCTGAATATCCTTTTTAATATACTGCAGGTTTTTTTCAACCTCTTCTCCCTTGTTGCTGTCATTCCGCTGATCAAGCTGCTTTTTACCAGCGACAATGCTGTATTTCAGAATGCCGTTGCGACAGGAGAACCTGTTATCGGCTGGTCAATGAACAACGCTATTGACTGGATCAATTATAAGATCAGCACTACTGTTTTGGCTGCGGGAAATATTGATGAAGGAAGAATGAAAGTGCTGATCTATATCTGCATAGGGCTAGTGGGTGCTATATTTTTCAAAAGTCTCTTTCGTTATCTCGCCATGTTTTTCCTTGCCGTTATCCGTAATGGCGTAGTACGCGATTTCAGAAATAAAATGTTTACAAAAGCAGTTCGTCTTCCATTAAGCTGGTATTCCAACGAGCGTAAAGGCGATCTCATGAGCCGCATGTCGGCCGATGTGCAAGAAGTAGAATGGAGCATCATGAGCTCGCTTGAGATGATCTTCCGCGAACCCGTTACCATTTTGCTTTATCTCGTCACACTCATCATGCTTAGTCCGCAGCTGACATTATTTGTTTTGCTGATGGTTCCCATTGTTGCGGCTGTGCTTGGGATTATTGCGAAAAGTCTGAAGCGTACTTCCGGGAAAGCCAAAGAACAATTAGGTACGCTTTTATCCATGATGGAGGAAATGCTTGGCGGACTGCGCATCATCAAAGGATTTAATGCAGAGAAAAAAATGTCGGCGCGCTTCGGGACTGAAAACGATGCTTACACAAGAACGATGGTGCGTAATTACCGCCGCGTTGATCTTGCATCTCCCTTGAGCGAATTAATGATCATGATCATCATGGCGGTGGTGATGTATTATGGTGGCCGACTTGTGCTTACTCCCGACAGCGGAATGACTGGAGATAAATTCATCGGCTATCTCATTGTTTTTTCTCAATTAATTGCACCTGTGCGGCAAGCCACGCAGGCATTTTATAATGTCAAAAAAGGCCTTGCATCAGTTGAACGCATCAATGTTATTCTGAATGCAGAAGAAACTATCAGCGATGTTCTGCTACCGAAAGAAATTACTGATTTCGGAAATGAAATCGAATACCGTAATGTTTCTTTCGCTTATACACGCGGCGGCGAAGGTTATGCCCTTAAAGATGTAAACCTTAAAATTCCGAAAGGGAAATCTGTGGCGCTTGTCGGTCAATCCGGCTCGGGAAAAACAACGCTGGCCGATTTGCTTCCGCGTTTGTACGAACCTTCTTCGGGCACAATTTTTTTAGATGGTGTCGATACACGTCAGGTTCGCATGCACGACCTGCGCAATCTCATGGGAATTGTTTCGCAGGAATCCATTCTTTTCAACGATACTGTTCACAATAACATCGCTTTCGGAATGGAGAATGCCACGCGTGAAGATGTTACTGAAGCGGCAAAAGTGGCCAATGCGCACGATTTTATCATGGAAATGCCCGATGGTTACGACACGAATATCGGCGACCGCGGCGGAAAAATGTCGGGCGGACAACGGCAGCGCATGTCCATTGCACGCGCCGTTTTAAAAAATCCACCGATCCTCATTCTTGATGAAGCAACTTCAGCGCTCGATACCGGAAGCGAACGTTTAGTACAGGAAGCATTGAATAACCTCATGCGCAACCGCACGTCCGTCATTATCGCTCACCGCCTGAGCACAATTCAGCATGCCGATGAAATTATCGTGCTTGAAAAAGGCCAGATCATCGAGCGCGGTACACACACAGAGCTTTTAACCCAAGGCGGAACGTATAAGAGACTGTATGATCTCCAGGTTTTTGTCTGAGGAAAGGTTGGTGATTGGTGAAATTTTAAAAAATCCAATAATCACCAACCACCCTTCCTTACCAATCACCATTTTTTACTACCTGCCCTTTTTACTTTCCCCTGAACCCGTAAGAATAAATCAATTGCCGTTTTTTCAATTGCTGTCATTTCGTATATTTGCTTAAATCAATCGCCGACCTTTCGGAAAAGAAAAAATTACCATGAAAAAACAACTACTTTCCTTATTTGCGTTTACCGCTTTGGTGATAACCGCTTCTGCACAGCCTAATTCAGGAATGGAAACCTGGAGTACCTCAACTGGTGAAGCTCAACAACCTACAGGTTGGGTATCTTACAACGTATTCACATCACCGCTTGTTGACCCTTCCGCCACCAATCCTACTTCTGTAACCCAGGCTGCTTCGCCACTGAATTATTTTGGAACCTACTCTGCAAAAATCACAACCATCGACCTCGTTACAAATCCTGCATCAGCAACGCTTCCAAACCGTGCAGGTATTCTTATGGCTGGTTCAATTATGTTCACCTCTCCGTACATCCGTGCGGGTTATCCATATACAAGCCGTCCACAGACCATGTCTTATGCAGCAAAATACAATTCAGTGAACGGTGATTCTGCTTATGCATTCGTGATGGTTACAAAATGGAATACTGTCACAATGTCCCGTGATACCATTGCAGCAGGATACGATGTAATTATTACCACGCTGCCAACTTACCAGGTGCGGACTATTTCTCTTGTTTACGATCCCAATTTCAGCACCCTGATCCCCGACACTGCACAAATCTTTTTCAGCTCAAGCAGCGCCTTTTCACCACAGTTGGGAAGCAACCTCTTGGTGGATGAACTTCACTTCGTAGGTTATGTTGGTGTAACCGAATCTACAATGAACACAGGTGTTAATGTTTATCCAAACCCATCTTCTACGTTAACCAACTTTGAAGTTCCTTCTGATGAGGCTTACCAGGTTGTTATCTCTGATATTACCGGTCGTGAAGTAAGTCGTTTGATGATCACCAACAAAAGCGCTAAACTAAACAGCTACACGATGACCGCAGGAGTTTACACGTATTCTGTGATCACAAAAGACAATGAAGTAATGAGCCGCGGAAAATTCTCCGTAGCACAATAATACGTTCCGTTTCACACAGATCTTCCTTAAAAACCGCTCCTTAACCGGAGCGGTTTTTTCATTTGTACTAAATGGTCTGACATTTGATAACAATTATGAACAGTTTCACGATCTTTTGGTTGCTGCACATCGCTTTTACTTAATTTTGCAACCGTTCCATATAACCCTGCACAAGGACCAAAACACTCCATGAAAATTTCATCAATTCCTGTCATCGCGCTTCTGTTGTTTTGCAGTTGTGGCGGCAAAAATCCCGGGAATGAAAACCAGGTTGTTGCAGAAGATGCTGAAAAAGTAAACCAACTGCTTGGTGAGTTTATTTCACAGTTTGTACCTGCAACAGATACTTCACATGCTTTCGTGTTGGGCAAAGATTCTCTTCAAGCCATTGCTTTGGTGAAAGAAGTATATGGCAAACATTCCAACAAGCCATTCTGGAGCGATAAAGGAAAATTAAATCCTGCCGGCACTGCGCTTTATTCCGTTATTACTAATGCAATGGAATATGGTCTGATCCCGGATGATTATCATTTCAAGGCACTTGATTCATTATTGGGAACAGCATACAATGAGGAAAAGCAAAGTTTTAACATAACGAAGCTTGGCAATGCCGATGTATTAATGACAGACGCTTTTTTCACATTCGCCGTGCATGTTTCTGTCGGGCGAATGGAAAACGACAGCGCACCTTCCCGCACGTGGCGTCTAGGAAAAATGAAGACCAACCTTGTCGCTTTATTTGAATCTGCCCTTGCGTCAAAAAATTATAAAGCAGCATTCAACAGCATCGAGCCGCAGCGCCCGGAATACCTGGCAATCAAAAAGCACATGAATGAGCACCAGGAAAAATACCGGGATGCAAAATGGAATCATCTGCCCGATCGTAAAAAAGACAGTCTCGGATTTTTTACCGGCGTAAAAACAAGATTGAAGCAAACCGGTGATTTTGATACAACTTCCCTTGACAGCGATTCATTGCGCTTTTCCAATGCATTGAAGAAATTTCAAAAGCGCTATTTCCTTGAGGAAGATGGAAAAATCGGACGCAATACTATTCTTGCGCTTGATATGACACCGGAAGACTGGACGATCCAGATGGCGATGAACCTGGAGCGGTGGAGATGGGAACCTGCCACATTCGAAACGCGTCATTTGCTTGTGAATCTTGCTGCATTCAAAATGACTGTGTTTGAAGAAGACACCATTGTAATGTCATCACGGATTGTTTGTGGCGCAATAAAAACACAAACGCCCGAGCTTGACAGCAAAATGAACCAGATCGTGCTTTATCCGTATTGGACAGTTCCGTATAGTATTGCATGGAAAGAACTGCTTCCCCACATCCAGCGCGACACTTCTTATTTGCGAAAGGAACATTATGAAGTACTCGATCATAATAAGCAGATTGTTGATCCGAAAACAGTTGACTGGAAAAAATATCACAAAGGATATTTGCCTTTTACATTCCGCCAGATGACCGGGGAAGAAAATGCACTCGGTATTATGAAGTTTGAATTCAACAATATTTACAGCGTGTACATGCACGACACGAATTCAAAAAGGTATTTCCGTTATACAACTCGCGCTTTTTCACATGGCTGCATGCGTCTCGAAAAATATACGCAACTCGCCCACTTTCTTATCCGCGACGACAGCGTAAAACTTCCGAAGGATACTTTTGATCTCTGGGCAAAAATGGATGTGCAACGGAGAATAAACCTGCGCAAACCATTAGCGATACACGTGCGTTATTTTACCTGTGATATAAACGCTGATGGGAACGTTGAGGTACACACCGATATTTACCTGCGCGACGAACGGATGGAAAAAGTATTGTACAAAAATCATAACGAGCAAAAAGATGCCCCGAAAAAACCAGCAGCTCCGAATTCTGCAAGTATGAAGAAAAAGAGTGTACTGGTCAGGAGAGACCTTATCGTTGGGTTAATGTGCTAGTGGAATGTGTGTGCGTGTGAGTGGAATTTCAATCCGGACGTTAAGGCATTCAAAATAAGAAGATTGGAGGACGCAAATTGCGTCCTCCAATTCGTTTACAAACGTTTACAAACGGATATAAGTACTTAGCATACGACTACACATTTCTTATAGCCTATTCTTGCGGCTTCCTAAAAACCAAACTGTATGAAAAAGCTAAGCATTCTAACTGACGAAGCAGTAATCAATCAAATTCATCTTGTTCGTGGTCAAAAAGTAATGATCGATCGTGACCTCGGTATTCTGTATGGAGTAGAAACCAAACGACTAAAAGAAGCCGTAAGGAGAAACATTACAAGATTCCCCAAGGACTTTATGTTTACAATGACTGCAAAAGAACTTGCAAATTGGAGGACGCAATTTGCGACTTCAAAAAATTGAACCCACCATAAAGATACCGCAACACTCCCAAATAATCAAACAGTTAGGCTAAGGTAGACTTATGGGCGTTCTGCTCTAATTCTGCCTTTTTTGAGGGTTTTTGTTACTCCCTTGTTACCCGGTATTTTCTCAAAGGTTCACGAAGGTTCAAATTACTCTCAATTCAAACAATGGAACAACGTATCCGGTCACATCTGATATCTGAAATAAACCGTCTCCTGACTCAAGAGTCGTAGTAACGGCTAATGGAACTATTTTAAGCTTATCTATGGGACAATCAACGGCTAGATCCGTTCTCACTTTTTCCCAATTCTCTTTGATGAATCCAATATCACGCGTCAATTGAATAATAGCTTTGTTAATGCCTGAGCGTTCATCCGTAAAATGCTGGTGAATTTCTGAAATTGTTGAACGATGAAAAGTGGATTTCACTTGGCAGACGAAAAGGGTGTTGCTCTTGAAGGCTAACAAATCAATCTCACCGAGTTTATTTTTCTTTTCTTCGTCTGCATAACAGTCATAATTCGGACTGACCACAAAATCATTCTTTTCAAACCAGCCAGTAAGAAGCTTTTCGACACGTGATGCGTAAGTGTTCCTCGGGCCCCCTTCATCCATCTTCTTGTCTTGACCAATCAGTATGTCATGTAACATAACAGCATAATTTTTGTTTGCCATTATGCCTGCTATCCAGCCAGGAAGCATTTTAATGCATCTATGTTTCCTTTCTCATCTATATTCACCGGTTCAGAAAATCCGGCGTCTGTGAATTGATCGAACTGCTCCCACGCTCGGTAATGCGCCAGTTTGTTGTACCAACTCATACCTGATGCCTCTATGTGCTCGGTAAGTTCCTCGCCCTCATAAAAGCCGAGATTGTGATAATACCCTTGCCAAACGGAATAACGTTCTCCGGCTTTTTTGTACCTCAGATAACGTATTTCATCTTTGGGTCTCAGAATAGTATTCTTGTCGTTGAGAAAATTAAGCTGAAACCCATGATAGCAGTAATACTCATATAAGAATTGCAATTCAACTTTTTTGTCAAAAACGTGGAATAGGCTTTCAATTTCACAATCCCCAGTTAGAATTAATCGACTTAACAATTCAATACTTCGGACACGGAATACTTCTGGGGAAAAATTGCTTTTTACCTTTCTTTTTAACTTATGATATGAATCGAGCTTCTCGTTAAGAATCAAGGTTATTGTCTCAATAAGCGCGGCGTCATGGTTCTTCTGTATTGGGGCCATTATCCGCAATTTGTCATAATATAGCCCGCAAAGGATCAACACTTCTTCGAAGTTGTATTTCGCAAGTATCGTTCTGCTTTTTCGGATTTCCAATTCCATTTCTTCCCATATATTTCGCCAATACTCAAGCTCGTTCAGAAATTCCTTATCACTAGCAAACGATTCCTTAATCATTGGATAGAAAGGTGTCGATCGGAATAATTTTTTGTCTTTAATAGCCAAATGGAATTGTTCGGGATATGCCGATCGTAAAAAATTGATAAAACGAATAGAAGGCATATTGCTATCAATCCAACCTTTTAGGATTCGTTCAATTGTGAACTTCTTACGAGTCAAACGCATGAAATCATCAAAGGTCAATGCCCCAACATTTTCTTTATCAAAAATGTATCCGAAAGCCTTTTCAGGTGCCTTGAAAAAGTGCCTTTGAAAAATTGCGAAGTCAAATTGTAAGTTTTGCATCAAACTAATATCGTTGTGAGATCTTGCTGGAATCCGAAGACGGTCAGTCTGATGTTTACAGAGAATAGTTTCAGAGAGTTGCGTACTCAATAACTTTCCCGATGAATTTGAAAGCAGAACCGCCGTCATAGTAGCTATCAAGAATTTTTGTCAAATTACCTGCTATGCTTGTCCCATTCATTATTAGTTTGCCAAACTTGGAAAGCAATGATTGAGCTTCTGCTTTATTACCTGCTTTCAAAGCCACAAGAATTTCGTTTAGCGAATTGTTTATCTCTGTAAGGTCGGTCTTGTTAATCGTATCATTTATAATTTTCAAATCCTCTGTCCGTATGGCATCTACATTTAAAAATTGTCGTGAAATGCTAACATCAAATAAGTCGTCTGCCATGCCGTCCTCGTGGTCTGGAAAGTTTTCATCACTGACTTTTTTAGCGATGCACTTAACTCCAAAAAGTAATTTTTCATGAATGTGAAGTACTATCGCACTGCGCTTTTCAATTTTATTGTAAAGAACTTGTAATTGTCCTGGAGGTCTTGAAGTAACTTGTCCAACAAGTCCTGCTGGTATGTATGGATTGTCTTTGAACTTAATTATGTCAGGAACGAAATTTTTTGGAAATAAAATCGCAATTACGCTACCGTCAGGAATACTATAGTCGTCAATAAACCTGATAATATTATTATTCACTTTTGTTTTTGTTTCAGGACCCGGTGTCCGCTTGTCTGGTTGGATGTCTCTGATTGTAAACGGAAAGTATTCTAAGTTGTCTTTGCCATTTGCTTTTCGGTTTGCTTCAAATGTCCATTGAAAAGGTTTGTTGTCGGAAAAAGCTTGGAAGATCTCAACCTTACCATTCTCGTTTACTTTCTGAATAACTAATAGTGTCTTTAACATTCTATCGTTTGTTTTTTGCAGGCAATTTCAAGTTTGCACCGTCGTCTATAGGGCCGCTAACAATTGGGTTCCAATTTAGCCTCTTTTGAGGGAATTATTCGTTTACAAACGTTTGTTACCGACTATCTCCGAGCATAAGTTGTAGTTTTCCATAGTCTTAAGTTATATCGCGTTACATGAAAAAAATATTTAACCTTCTCTTCCTGTCATTTTCCTTTTACGGTTTTTCACAAGCTCCACAATCGGTAAATTACCAGGGAATCGCACGTGACGTTTCTGGAAATTCCTTGGTAAATCAATTACTGGGACTGGAGCTCTCAATCCACCAAGGTTCACCTTCAGGAACAATTGTTTATCAGGAAACGCATTCGCCTACCACAAATCAATTTGGATTATACACCGTTCAGATGGGAATGGGAACTCCCGTTATTGGAACGTTTTCTTCAATTGTCTGGGCGAATGGTCCGTATTTTCTCGAAGTAGGAATGGATATTACTGGAGGTAACAGTTATGTTTCAGCAGGAACATCACAATTGATTTCTGTTCCTTATGCTTTGTACGCAGAAACTGCGGGAAATGGCGTAGGCCCCACTGGCCCCACTGGCCCCACTGGCCCCACTGGTCCCACTGGTCCTTCCGGAATTGCTGGAGTAACCGGAAGTACTGGTCCAGCAGGCCCGACTGGTCCTTCAGGAATTGATGGGGTAAATGGGAATACGGGTCCGACTGGCCCTTCGGGAGTAAATGGTAGTGTAGGTCCAACTGGCCCAACGGGTACTTCAAGTTTGGTCACAACATTTGGTCCCGCACCATTTGGTTACGGCTTCAATGGATCTTCTAATCAAACTATGCAGACTGCAACTAATGGATATACCTATGCATTTCAGCTTCCTTTTTCAATCCAGACCGGCAAAATCACAATACGTCCGAATGGGGTAACAGCCCCTGGTATAGTAAAAATTGGAATATACTCAGAGGATGGACAAACGCAATTAACAGCGGGAACATCTCCATTGATTTCGTCTGGCGGTGCCCTTACGATAAACGTTCCATCTGTTCTTCTTACTCCAGGTATATACTATTTTGTCATGGTCCCAGACGGAAATTTCCAAGGAAACTTCACTTGTTTTGCAGGCCTTTCTTCGACCATATTTCCGGATTTGTACAATACTCCGTCTCTTCCTAGTTATGCGGGAATACTCACGGTTCCAAGTGGATTATTGCCTGTATCGTTCAATCCCAATTCGGACATAGCTCCTTTTTCGAATTCAGGAGGCTTGATGTTAATGTCGCGATTTGATAATTGAAAAACCATGCTTTGTCTGAGTACCTTGTGCAAAAATAGAATGTGAAAGACTGGAAGCAATCCGTAGAAAGGATAATCAACATGTTGCCGGATGACATCCGGATGAAGGGCGAGGAGATGGCTGAATCGTATGCCTATATGTATGTGATTGAAAATGTGCTGAGACTTTTCCTTGACAAAATATTGCGGACAAAATATGGGGATAATTTCTTTGATCAGATAGCATCAAAGGAGGCGAAAGACGCTTATCGAGTCAGAAAAAGTGAGGAACAAAAACACCAATGGATTGGAGTACGTGGGGATTCCCCTTTATTTTATA
Source organism: Bacteroidia bacterium (assembly GCA_039918435.1). Lineage (GTDB taxonomy): Bacteria > Bacteroidota > Bacteroidia > Palsa-965 > Palsa-965. The sequence continues at coordinate 32,466 of JBDSHN010000143.1, forward strand.
TCGACTTCAACGAAATTACCTCGCTGATCGTAAAAGACTGGGAAACTTTTAAAGTCCATTTTCCTGATCAGAACTGGATTAAGGTGAAGCTGGATGAGCTAACGAAATGCCGTAATCTAATTGCTCATAACAGTATTTTGGGAGCTGAGGAGCGACAATTGATTCGGGTCTACTTTGAGCAGATTATACGACAGATCAAATTAAAAGAACCGTCGAGTGCTATTGCTTCATTCCATGCTGATAGCGAAGATAAATGCTTCATTAAAGGTTTGAAAAGATCAAAAGTTTTTACTGCTGAAGATTTTGAGCGCGGCGGAGAATATATTTTAGACTTTCCTGCTTGGCTTGAGGTGCGTCCTTGGTCAATCCGATATTTCTTTTACCAAGTAGCCGTAGCATTAATGGCCAGATTTCCTCAGGGAGATTTATGGCTTCCATATGGTTTAGAAATCGGCAATGATCCGAAAACAGACCAGTTATATCCAAGCGCTCAGCTTCAAATTGGTCAATACGACATTGATGGAGACGGGTTGGATGAGGTGTTTTTCGGAATAAAAGAAGAAAAACATGCAATGGGAATGCAGATTAACGTATTTAAATATTATCCGCCGGCGATGCCTGATCATGTAATCCGGGAAAGCACTTGGGAACTCATTGGAAACATGAAAGGGGAATTAGTGGTAGGAAGTCCCGAAGCACTTGTCACGCCTTCGACAGTTCATATCTCGCGTAAGCATCGCGGTCAGTATTGGGAGTGGACCTGGGTCAAGGGCAAATTCTTATACACGGGAAATTTCTAAAAAAAATACGTCTAATTCCCTTTTTTAGCATGTGCAACTCTTTTCTTGAGTCTTTTCACTACTTCTTCCAAGGTTTTTGTATCGCTGATGTATTCGTTTAACAGTTCAGGAGTAAGCCGTAAAAGCTCTGCGTACACTTTTGCATCTTCCGCAGATTTGAAATCAGAAATTTTTAATGTGCAGACACGGCCCTGATCGACGGCGTTTACAAGTTCAATGCAACCTTTATCGGGTTTCAGCACTTTGAATCGCAATTTGGTTAGTTCTGTAATGCTGATTGTTTTGGTTTCTTCGGCTTTGGATTGTTTGCTTTTGTGGCTCATTGGATGTTACATTTTGATTGGGCTTCAAAAGTGAAATCCAGCAGGAATGAATCCTATTTTGAAGTAGGAAACTCATGGTAAGAAACTGATAGAAAGCGAATTGAATTATTTCCAAAAATGCGCTCGGTATTTTCCTTTTTGCGCGCGGGACAGGAACATAGGCGCGCATTTTTTAACGGCGTATCTTGCCCTCGCATTTATTGAAAGCAGCAAGGAACAAACTTGTTTTTCACTATTTTTGAATAACTATGAATATCCAGCTAAATAAAGATCAGAAAATATTAATCGAATCGTCTGACGACATTGCGCGGATCATGCGGTCAATCCTCATGCGTGAAAACAAGCTAAGCCGTGGGCGTGAGCATTTGTGGACAATCGGCCTGAATGCAGAATTTAAAATGCTTTTTGTGGAGCTGATCGCGTTCGGCATTCCTGCAAAAGACCAGGTGCAACCTACCGAGATTTACAAGTTCCCAATTGCAAAGGATGCGAAGTATTTATATCTCTGCCATAACCGCAAAACGGATGATATGAGTGCGCACGAAGATGACAAGGCGTTAACGGATCGTATGATCCAAGTAGGTCGAATCATTGGCATTACGGTGTTCGATCATATTGTGATTAATGCTAAAGCGGAAGATCATTTGAGCTACAACACGATTGGGCTGATGGATGAGCTGCGTAAGAGTCTGCTTTGGGTTCCGGCTTATGAGCAGGTGGAGATGATTAAGAAGATGCGCGATGTGCAGATTGCGAAAAATTTGAAACTGAAAAATGTTGATCCCGAAGTTATCGCAGCTACAACGGGTCTGAGCTTAGATGAGATTGCTAAACTTTGAATGAACAGATTTTATCATTTTCCATATTCCAGCATTATAGATAAAGCCAAATTGCCTAATGGAATCAGAACATAGCTATGAAGAATATACTAATCTTCGTAGTGCTTTTTTATCTGCAAATATTCCCGTAAGACAACCAGAATCTTTACCCTACTCAAATATTTCTTGGGAAGAATTTGAACGACTCTGCGCCGATGTAGCAAATACTCAATACGATAAAATACGCATTTACCTTTCTCATGGTCATGCCCAAGATGGGATCGATATCTATTGTATCAAGAAACAGGAAGCGATAGCAACTTTCATCCAATGTAAAAAATACACTAATCTTAGTGCGACAAAGCTTGCTGAAGCAGTCGATAAATTTAAAAATGGACGCTTCAAAGCCAGTTGCAAGGAATTCATAATATGTATTGCCCATGATTTGCGAACGGATTCTGCGTTAGAAACTAAGTATATCGCATTAAGAGCTGAATTGTTGGAGGAAGGAATTGAGCTGACTTTATGGGACACGCAGCAACTGGATAAGCAACTCAAGCAACTCCCTCAAATCGTATATGATATTTTTGATCGAGGGCAGGAACCTGTATGGGTTGGAGCTTTCTGCGGACAACGCGTGGCGTCAGAATTGATTGCTTCATGGAAACCAAAACCAACCCCAAAGAAATATTCTCTTTTTGTAAACTACATTCCGAGGCAGTTAACATCTACTTCTAAAGACCTTGGCACTTTACAAGATTATTTATTTACCGATAAGCAGAAAAATATACTCATAAAAAGTGCCGCTGGAAACGGCAAAACAACTGAATTGGCTTATTGGGCGGGTATATTGTCAAGTCAACCGCAACAGTATTTACTATTTGCCTTGCTACGAAGATTGTCTGGTTACGCATACGCCGACCTTGATAATTTGCTACAATCAGAAATTGAAAATTGGAATAATATTCCGGAAACTCAATTAATAATATTCCTGGACGGATTAGATGAAGTTCCTGATCATGCCGCAGTCACAGTAAGAGGAGCTATTTTTCAATTGCGAAGCCGAAAGCCAAATGCCAAGCTGGTCATAACAACGAGAAGCAATCTTTTTCGCTTTGACGACAATGATCCCGATTGGGCCGATTTTAAACAACTACGGTTAGATGAATTTTCACAAAGGGAAATCACACTTTACACTGAAAGTAAACTTGCAAACAACAGTAATGCTTTTTTGAAAATTATTGAGCGTAGAAATATTCAGGAACTAGCCAAAAGCCCATTTAGTCTTGTTTATTTAGTTGAGCTTTTTATTCAAGATGGAGAAAATGGAATACCAAATTCCAGAGGAGAGTTAATGGAATCTCTTTTGCATCATGCTGTGAAAAAAGACACTACTCACTTTTCAGCAAAAGGAGTTAATTACGAAGATCAGTGGCCACAAACACAATTAGCGCTGGAAACAGCAGCATTTGCCATAGCCCTTTCAGGAAAACGTAGATTGGACAATGGTGAAATAATGGAAATAACATCTACCGAAGATTTAGCCCTCCTGCGTCAATTTTCATTATTAGATAGTAGCAATGGATGGGAATTCAGGCACAATAATTTTCAGGAATATTTGGTGGCAAAAATGCTTTCAAGATTAGCCGTTTCTTCCATAAAAGAGCTGATCACTTTCACCGACAATAGGAACTGGATAAAACCCAAATGGCGAAACATTGTCACATTATTATTTGATTGCCTCGAACAGAATTCTGAAAAGTATAATGAACTTCTTTCCTGGATTCTCACAAATCAGCCAGAAGCACTTTTACAAATTGAAACCGATAAGATTTCAGAAGGTAATAGATTGCGAATTTTTATAGCAATTTATAATCATTGCAAACAAAAAGATATGTATCCAAGTCGAGCGGACTATACAGTACGTGATTTGGTGAGATTTGTTGGTGTACAACGGAAATTTATTGAATTTATCAGCAATGAGCTAGCAACTTGCCCGGATGGGAGTATTAAAATATTACTCTATGATCTATTAGAAGAATATCAAGGTGATTACTTAGACTTCTCTACCATTATAAGAAACAAAACCGAATCAGAAATAAAACGCATTGAGACTACTGCTACAATTTGTGAAAGGGCATTACAAGTTTTTCTTCGACTGAGCTCAGAAAAACGAAAAGATGTTCAATGGCTTCAGGATAACTGTTCATTTATTATCAATCACGAAGTCAGAAGAGAAGTATATCAGTTTATTCTTGATAATGACATATCCGATGACACCATTGATTTTTTGGTTAGAGGAATCGATATTCATAATGGTTATAGAAAACAAGAAAGCATAAGAGTTTCGTTCTCAGAACGTGCTTTACAATCTTGTATTGATCAATTAAAAATACCCACATCGATCATAAAGGTTTTAGAAATCATTATAAGTATTAAAGGACCTGACAGATATTCGCCATTTGAAATTGATGACTATATCACTAATGTCTTCCTACAAAATGCAGCATTAGCGACTAATAGGGATGATAAGATTTTTGATTTAATTCTAGAATTGACTTTGTTACTAGACGAACAGCGTTTAATACGAAAACCAAATTCATTAGGTACGATTTCTTATTTCATAACCTCCGCCACAAATGAAAGGGCTTTTGATGAATTACTCAAAAGGAAAGAGGAAGATACACTTCCAAATCATGTATACTGCATTCATAGTTATTTCGCAACTCAATCAATACTTGAGAAACTCGTTCACGGTTTTATTGCTGGTACGGTGAGCGAAGATATTATTTGGAGTACGCTCAGAGGACTTGGCTATTATAACAAAGCTGAAGAATGGAAATGGTTCTATGAAAAGATCAACAGTGTTGCTGCAAATAAATTCACATACCAAGAGCAGCCCAATTGGGAAAAGATACAGCAGAAGAAGTTAGAAAATGATTTAGCTGCACTACTTGACAGAGAAACTTATAAAGCTCACGTGGCAAATATCTTTGCTACCGTAGAAAAAGAAAGAATAACTGCTTCAGATCTCAGCAATTATAGGCGCGGAAACCTAGATATTGAAGATAGCACTCTAAGTAATATTACATTGTGGGAGTTACAAACTGACCTTAAAAAGCAAGCAGATATCAGTTATTCAGAAGCTGTAAATTGGTTATCTAACGATGAGACATGGGAAAATTACCAAAGAGCCGAACTGCTAAGAAAAATAAACGCAGGCCATAAGTTAAATGAGGCTTGTAACAAATACCTGCACGACTGGTTCCGAAAAGTAGAAGATGAAGTCCATTTTGAAAACGCAATCTGGACGGAAGCAGGGGATACCTACTATAAAATAAGAGAAGCTCAATTCGCAGCTATATACGAGTATTTACCTGTAAATGTGAATGACCAGCTTGCTCTCCAGATGATTGCGTTTGATCATTTAGGATATTTTGAAAATCATGAGAAAGGAAAAAAAGAACCTTCCCTTTCTGATATTATTTTCCAACGAACTTCTGATAAAGAAGCTTTCAAAATCCGAGTGCGATTAAATTTGGAAAATGGAATTAATAACTCAATGATTTTACTAAATCACATTCGCTTGGCTAAAGAGCTAGGACTCATTGATATTCAAAATGTACTTCTGAAATATATCCGTGACCCAGCTGGTGATCATCATGCGAAACGCAAAGCACTCGATTTATATTATGAGCTAAATGGTGACCCTCAAAACATCTTGTCTATCCTATTTAAAGAAAACACACTTGACTATTGGCAAAAAGAATTGTTGGGCTATTTGGAACAATCTTATTCCGTCGAGTGTTGCGAATGGCTTTTACTGCGCTTACCCACTATTACTCACGAAAGTGAATTTGCCTTATCCACTTATGAAGCACTAATAAACAACGGACACATAGAAGGCTTAAACGGATTAATTATATTAATCACAAATCAAAAAGCTTTTCCATCAAGAACCGGAAGATTTACGCTAAAAAAATTCAATATCGAAGCGATTCTAGAACCGCTGGCGAGTTTATTAGAAGCTGCTGTTATCAATTCATTTAAAACTGAACGTTTTGATAGTCCAAGTATGATAGTTGAATGGATTTTTGAGGCGATAAAAAGTCAGGCTGATCTCAGGATGGTTTCGGAACGACTAAAGAATGCCATCACAAAATTCAGATCTTCGATACTTAACGTCACGAATTATGAACATCAGATTGATCGATTGACAAGTGAATATTACAAGCAAAAGGAAGAAATATTCTCAATGCGAGAAATTCGGTATATTTATCAGCAAGTAATAGCTTCTTAATGTTCCTTTCTCATAGGTTTAATAATGTGTGGTACTCCTATTCCTAACTTATTGTAATAGTCCTCGATTGCATCTTTATAAGATATAACCTGGAGAATTTCATTCTCTTTCCCGACTGGAACTGGCAAGCCATTGTTCATAAAGAGGCCCAAAATATCCAGTTCATCTTGAAACTCAACGTCATCTCTGTCATATAAAGCGATACGTTCAGTAAGGTATTCAGTAAAATCAGTTTCGCTTTCTATTAAATCGGCAAACACCATTAGATCATACAGAGATACGATCCAAGCCCACTTATAATCAGTGCTTAAAATACCGGAGCTAACAAGGTATTTTAGATTAGCTGCAATTGATGAAAAGTGCTCAAACATCACTGAGATTTTGAAGTAATTTTTCACCTTACTTCTGTCGATTATCAATTTCTTTCTTTGACCGTTCTCGACATATTCAAATTCAGCAGAAGCCTCGCCTTGAATGTATTTTAATGCACGGTGACATTGATACGAGCCTTCGTTAATGGTTTCTTCTAATCTGCTCTTCAGTCCTTTCAGTGCCCCACGACGATGTTTTTGATTGAGTTCACCTGCTTTTACTTCGATAATATAAATTGCATCGGCAGATACTCCTAAAATATCAAGTTCTGTTCTTTTTGTGACGCCGTCTTCAATAACAGTGTATTCCAAAGAACTATAAAACTGCGTTGAAGGCAAGATTTTTTCAAAAGTGGCTCTTGTCTTATTTTCAATATAGTTATCTCTTGAATTTCTATTGCTATTTCCCTTAAAACTATTGTCATAGTAATTTTTATCGGCTGACTTGATAAGTTGTTCTGCAATCGTGAATATGTTTCTGTAAGCAAGAGTCATTGAAAAATGAAAGTACATTCCATTTTCTTTCACTAATGGTTTTACATTAATTGTTGTGTCATTGAGTGGAAAGGCTTTGAATTTTTCAGGCTGAAAAAATACTCCGTTTGCTCCAAATTCAAGTGAAAGATTTTCAAAAATCAACCGTTCAATATCGGATTGAGGAATAACCCAAAAGATTTTCTTATAACTTTCGACTCGGGTAATTTCATGCATAATCACTTGTTCTGGCGCTTCAGCATCATATAGATCTGGATTGGCTTCCACGAATTGTTGAATAAAATGTTTTCCCGTTTCCGTCATTGTTTTCATGATTTCATCCTGGCCTGTCTTATCCATCCACTCAGTTAATCTATTATGCGAATGTTTTGCTCCGATTGGGTTCCCTATTTTGGAGTATACCAAGCTGTCAAGCTTAGCTATAACCGAAAATAGATCATCTGCTGAAAAACCATAATGCTTTATAAGGAAATCATTAAATGGCGCAAACATTTCGTGATATACTTCTTGTATATGGGATTGGTAACCATCTCCTCTCACGTGAATGGTGTCCAAAACGATGCTTGTCCGAAGCCAATGATCAAATTCAGTTCCATCTTTTGGGACATCTGCCGACATTTCCCAAAATGCTACATTCTGTTTAATTTTTGCTAATTGCTCATAAATGGCATCGACGTCTGGTCTGCTAGGAATTTTTCCTTGATTGACATTTGGTGTAGCGGTAGCTATACTCATAGCGTATTCCAACATTACTTCTACCTGATCATCAGGTTTGAGCATATCTTTTTCCATTTCTGCCTTATCATGACCTGTATAGTCTTCTAAAAATTGTGTGTATAAAGTTGGAGATGCTTGAATTAATCTTGCTCCAAGCGCACCTAAAACGTAAATTTTATCAAATTGATTTATTAGTTCTATCGCTTTTTCAATTTCATCTTTTATCCACTTAAAGTACCGATCCCGGTCTTCTCGAACTTTCATAATTGCATATCTGTATTGCTCTTTTACATCCTGCGGAATTTCCATCGTTTGCATCTTTGCAGAGTTTTGGGGTTTAGATTTGGTGACTTTGGGCTCAGATGCCACACTTGCAGATATGGCGGAGTCTGTTTTCCAATGACACTTTTTGTATTTAAGTCCGCTACCACATGGGCAAGGATCATTTCTACCTATTTTCATTTATATAGTAATTAGTCGATAAAATGAATCACTCAATTTTATTTGCTATTACGGAGTAATTCTATTCCTTCTATTTTTAACCTTTCAAACGATATAATATCCATTGGCAGGCTCCCCTTTTTTATGTGAGGTAAAGGGATTTCCTCATAGGTCAGCATTAATGCTTTTATCAAATATTCTTCAGCATTTGCAACAAGAAATTCTAATGAAGTTTGATTACTTTTCAACCATGCATAGCGATTAACATGTTTTTGAATTAAACCATCACCTTCTTTCCGCCCAATGTACTTATCAATCTCTGTTTTTATTTCATGAACAGATCTTGAGTCGACAGTATTTTTACATTCAATACAGAAAATTATTTTATGCTCATGATCGACGACCATAATATCTATGTCACCTAGGTTCTTGTGGGCATTAAGTCGCGCTCCTGGTCTAATCTTAATCTCATACGGAATAACTTCAAGGGATGTATTTTCCTTTAGCCATTGAACAACATGATTTCTGAACTTCCCCCCCTTTTTATCTCGAACTTTAGCAACAAGCTTGTTTATAGCGCCTTCTTCAGGAACCCATAAAGTTCCCTCAAAAAGCATAAACACTATATTGTCAATTGAAGCGAAAAGGTGCCTATAACTCCAATAATAAAACACCTTATCATCTTTTACGAGGCGTGCAATTGGCTTACGAAGAAATGATAAAGGACGACGATAATGCCAAGGGTGAGTATCCTGAAGACGATAACCTGGAGGAGGAGCATCAATATCCCACCCTGACACTAATGATAAAACTTTTAATGCTGAAGTTATTTCTATGTCATTCCAATTAAATTTTGTTTTTTTTAGCTCGATTCTCAAATCTTTTTCCTCAATACCTATGACAGAGACATTACTGCGGCGAACTAAGTTGACTAGATCAATTGCAAAATCATTTAATCGTACAAGACCGACACCCCAATCCGTTATAAATGCCTGCTCAATTTCTGTTGTTTCAGGAGACATTCTTTCATCAATATTTTCAATAGGTGATTCAAACAAACTTTCGTAATTCTTGTTATACTGATTCAACTCAATATTCGCTCTTGCATTTGTAAAAGGAACAAAAGAAGAATTCATATTAGAGTAATCGACTCCTATCCTTCCGCATGCCAATAAAGTAATGTCAGGATCATAAAGGCCTAAATGTATCCCATCGGATAATGTCCTCCATGAAATCACTTCATACATCATTGCTATCATTTCATCAATCTCATCAAAATTTGGGCTGCGCTTTCCTGGCATTGGGTCATACGCTACGATTAGTTCAATCAGGCATCGAAGGGCCAGTGCTGTTTTAACTCGGTCCTGTTCTTTTATCATCAAAGTCGTGACCTGTTCGTTAAAAGAACCCAAACAAGCAATACGAGCAGGAAGATCAAGTATTCGAATAGCTTTTTGTTGGACACATGCTTCATGAAACCCGAGTAGAAATGGAAGCAATTCGTGCAGTTCAAAGGATTTCAATTTTTCACATAACGATTTAAATAATTTTTCGCCAATATCAGTGCATAGATTCTTTTTGCTTTCATTTGATAATAAATCCTCCGGATTCACACTTACATTATATAGCCTTATCAAGTTAATTTTAATGAACGAAGTATCGTATTGTTGAATTGGGCGGAAGGCTGGAAGGTATCTTGCTTCTAAAATGATATTGTTTGTACCCAACATCGAAGCCATTTTTGCAGGCCCTAACGGAATAACCTGATCAATAATTTTTTTGAGGTTCATTTTCGCATTTTGCTCTGTCCCGTCTTGGATTATATGCTGGAGGAAATTCCATATAACATAACTTTCACCAGCATTATGAGGCTTGGCATACCAATGTGCTAGTTCCAGAGGAATAATTATTGTAATTTCTGGATGTTTTCCAGAAATAGGAATAATGATTTGTTCGAGTAAAAGTTCAGGAATCTCACTTGGTCTCATCTCTTTTTTAAATCGGCTTTCAAAAACAACTTTTACAACTAGTGGTTGTTTCCTATCGTAATTATCAAAATATTGTTTTACATGTGCCCCTAACTTCCAAAGCCAGAATGCAAGCATTTCCAAGTGCATATTTATTAACTGTTCATGTTGCGTATCTTTTTGGTCATTAAGAAACCAAATGGAGATCGGAAAATCTTCTAACAAAATCGGCGAAGGAATTGAATCCCACACTTCCATATAAAATGGCGCATATTCGCTATGATTGTAAACAGGTTTATATATTATATCATTCTCAGTGGGAAATGGTGCTAAATGTTCATCTCGTTTCTGAATTGAATATTGGGAATAAGAGGAGGAACAGCCGGGCATTATGCGAATTTCTTCTGGGCGTTCTTCATTTACAGGCCACAGCGTATATTCATTTCCTAGGTATAAAACAAAAAGATCGAGCATGCCACCAAGATTCACTATTTCGCATTCGTGAAATACCTCAGTATGGTTTTTAGCAAACTTCCACAACAATAAAGGATCTGGATCTTCTAATTGGACAATCCGCTTTAGTTCAGATAGACGAAACCAAAGGGCCACCTGATCATTAGAAGGGCTGGGTAAAGAAAAAAATTGAGGGCAGCCAACCTCAGAAAATATATAAAGCGTGAAGATTTCTAAAGAACTGTTCCCAAGTTCTTTTTTCAAATGAAACTGAATTTCGTTTTTCCTTTTCTCTAGTGGTTCACAAAGAGCCAAGGTATCCGCGGATGGTTGAGTAGCAGTGGAATAATCGACTTCAGTTCGTAAATAGTCTCCACGTTTTTCGATGAAACACAGATAAACAACCTTATTCAAGTCAAAGCCTAAGATAGTTTCACGGCATGCAATATCTTTTGACAGTGCAGGTAGTTCAATCCCAATATCCCACCATTGCATCTGAAAACAGAGTTGTTGCAATTCAATCCATTGCCAATCGTGATATAACTGGAGAACTGTGTCATAACATTGATGTTTTTGCGCTTCTTCCCAAATGAAATTGACCAAGCATTCGACCGTGCTTATCGGCTGAAGGAAGATGTATTCATCTCCCAGTTTTATTAACGGCTTTATCATTAAAGGGGAAAGGGCGGGGGATTCACTCCGCAATGCCGGATCATTAATGTCGATGATAAATTGGGAAACTATATTTGAATCAATGCCACTAAGCTTGCACTGTTCTTTAATCTGGTCTTCTGTAAAAGTCAATGCATTTTTGAAAAGTTCCAGTTGATTAGATTCGGGAAACGCTAATGCATTGCTTAATGGTTTTTCAAAGACGTTTCTGGTGAGGTTACATTGTTCAGCTGCATAATTTGCTAAACAAAGAATAAGAAGGACACCTTCTTGGGCTTCTTTAATAAATGCGTCCGGAATCTCATCTTCTTTGTTAAGCAGAACTGATTTGAGCAGATTATTCAATAACCCTGCACCGCCTTCAAAAACACCTGGAAACACAATGTAGTTTCCACCGATAAACATTGCATTCTCTGTAAATAAGTTTACCGGTCGATCTTCATGTAATGATTCGGGAAATTCCGCTTGTATAACTTCTTTAAACTCCTCCAGTGGCAAAGGAAATTTGCTTTCATTGAGATTTACAACAGCTAGACGAGTCAGCTCTTCAAGGCGTAAATTTTTGCCATGATTCTGCGGGAGTAATTGCATAGCAGCAACGGTCTTCATAAGATCAGCACTATTGTATGCTTTTGCTAATTCAGAATAGTTAGTCATTTATTTGAATTATTTTTTAGTTTGACTTCCTTAATACCGCTCTACGTTTTGGAGAGTTCGAATAATATTTTTCAAGTGCGCGTTTCCATATAATCTTCAATACTTCTTCTTTCCCCTCGAAATTCACCTTCCTCAATGCCAAAAAAGATTGTTGATTGGAGAATTTCATAAAAGCATTATAATTCTTTTTACTACAAAAAATGTATTTCTTTCTGTTCTTGTGATGCTGAGTTTTAATGAGCATACCCTGATAACATAACGCAGATTTTTCATAAGAAAACCGATAAACCATAAAAGCACCGTCTTTAGCAGTTGTCAATTTCTCCGGAAGAATGAAATTATTCGCGTATTTCGATAATGGCATATTCTCTTTAAACCGAATTTTTCTCCCCTTTCTTGTAATATTGAAAAAATCATTAACACCCTCTTCACTTTGGTCAAGTGGGTAAAGGATGCAATCGTACCTATTCAACTTTCCGATATTAATCTGATTTGCATACCAATATTTCTTCATAGCATACATATATACTTTCCCTAGATGTACGGTCAGCCGCATCAAGCTATAATGGGGGATTCGAAGAAGGGTTTTATGATTACCGGAATCATCGGTACGATGCAGATCTAACACTTTTGAATTAGTGCCGAAGTGAATGGTATAATGATACCCCCCATCACTTCCCAAGCTGATTTTTTCTTTTCCAGGTGCTTGAGAATAATACAAAAATCCTTTTGCCATTTCTTTAAATTCTTTCGCTATAGAATCCATGATTTCGTTTTTTCTATTCATCTTCCCATATAATAAGATCGTCATCAAACCATTTAGCCTCGCGTATAAATTTTAGTGCGGCTGGTGTTTCTTCCAACGGCAAATTCATTTCATAATAAGTTTCTTCTACTTCGTATTCAATTGCATGATGAATCATCACTTTATTATCCAAGCAATATGGACTCATTGCAATATTGTCGAGCTTGTGGTTCCATGCTATGCTTGGGTATCTAATCAAATCACAATTTGCTTCGGGCTCATCAGAAATTATAGGGCCAAGAATAATGTCAGAAAAGTATGCGCTAAATAGATATTCAAATCTGTTTGGATGAACCGTTTTACAGTCTTTAACAAACTCCGAACCAAGAAAAGCTAATAGCAAGTCAAGAATTTCTGTCCAAAGAGGATGACTTGTTTCGACATGCTTTTGCAATTCATCGGTGGCTATTTTTACAGAATCATTATCTACAGTAGTATTAGAAATTGGATAAGAGTTAAATAATTCATCCGTTTTAGGTTTCCAAACAGACATGATAATCTTCTGATTGGGTTTTGGTTTGATTTCCAACAATGCGATATGCCAATTAGAAGCAGCATAAAAAACGGTCTTGTTGAATGTATTTGCCCTATTATATCTCTTTTGTTTTTTTACAATATCTACGGAAGGATATTTTAAGTATTTCAGATCTCTGACTTTCCCTTTTTCCCGAAAAGACTCGTCTACACAAGTAATTCGGTATATCATATTAAATGTCATATCGTTCCTTACAAGCAGGCTAAAGTCTATTGCTTTATCAAGGTATTTTTGAATGCCAATTACTTCGTCAATATCTAAAGCAGAAAGGTTAATTGCTTTAAGAGCGGGAAAAAGCTTCCGATAGAATTCAATCGCCTCCTTTAATGCAATCTCATCTTCAATAGTTAGAAGCTCATCATTTTGGCATTTAAAAATCGCGTCAATCTCAGGATTCCTTTTGTCAGAATAGCAGATTTTACACGCGGGGATTGGGGGAAGATTGTATTTGATCATTGTTGATCATTAGTTGGGTCTAAAATAATAGTACAAAATACAACTACAGATTGGCTTTATTCGTTTGTAAGCGTTTGTTGTCGGATGCAGATTGAACTTCAATAAAAAGACGATTTTTCGTACCTATTGACAGACTGATAAAGTTGTACTTACTTTCCTAATTGATACATTAGAGGGAATTAAAGCTATCCTTGTAAGCTAATCCCACCAATACTAAAAAGCCAGACGACATAGCAAGACAATGACTGAAAATGGACTCAACATACAGACCATATCGACTGATCGGACAGAATTACAAACTGCTCGTGTTTTGCTATTAGGGACAGTTGACAGAGGAGAAAGAAAAAGCCGCCTCTCCGCATTTTAGATGAAAAAAAACAGAATTGAGCAGGAAACGAAATATGAAAAATAGTTATGGGATTTAAATTAATCGCAATAAGGCCATTAATTGGAATTACTCCAAAGTTTCTTAAAAACCTTGTGGCGGGAGAAATTTACAATTTGTGCAATGACTATATGCTTCTCAATAGCCAACATAAACCTGTTGCTTATCAAGATGATGTTTATTCAATTCAATATAAACAAACCGTTCCGGACAATCTTTACTCTATCCAAAAAATTAATGGCGATGTAACTAATGTAAATATTTCAGCGGTTGTAGGTAAAAATGGAGCAGGAAAAAGTAGTTTAATGGATTTATTGCTTCATTCCCTATTTGTAGTTTCAGATAATTTAGAATTAGTAGTTACCGACAATTTTATAGAGTCTGAATCAAATAACACCGATCGAAATGAATTAAGTAGATATAAGCAAGATTTGAAGGATATTGAAAGGGGCTTAAAAGTGGAAATTTACTACTTGTTAAATGAGAGGTATTACAGATTATCTATCAAAAACGGCAAGTCGGAGTTAGAATCGGTTTCCTGTTTCGAAAAAGGAACAAAATTCACCCAAGACCATATTTCTTTGAAGGACTACAGTGAATTGAACAACTTCTTTTACACCATCATAGTCAATTATTCATTTTACGCATACAACTCCAATTACAGCGGCATTTGGCTTAAATCTTTTTTCCACAAGAATGATGGCTACCAGATGCCGGTGGTTATTAATCCATTTCGGAACGAAGGGAAAATAGATGTGAACGTTGAAACACTATTAACACGTTCCCGATTGTTGTCAAATATCCTAAGCATACCAGGCTATAAGAAAATTAATTACAAATCATCCATTGAAAGAATTGAACTTTACTTTAACAAAGAAAAGGATTACAAATTCCTATCGAATGGTAAAGTTAGGTTCACCCTCGGTTTTACAGAAAAATTTAGGGCACTGATTTTAAAGCCTCTTTTTTCGATGATGTTTAAAGATGCCAAGCAATATCCTTCTATAAACACTCCACTAAAAAAACTCGCTGAGATTTATTTGATAAACAAACTCATTACAATACCATCAAGATACCTGGCTTTTAAAGATTTTGATAAACGACTAGCTAAGGTTAAAGAACGTTCTGATAATTATGATCTAACCCAAAGCCTAGCTAACTCTTATGTAAATGAACTCTATGAAGATAGCAGCCACATAACATTAAAGGTAAGGCAAACATTAAACTTCCTCAGGGAAGATATCTATGATTTGCCCTCTGGAAATGATATACAAGGCAGGTTTGAAATGGGTTCGGTTGTGCGAAAAATGAATAGCCTAAAAAGGAATGAATGGTTTACCGAACTGATAGACTATTTACCACCACCATTTTTTGTGAGTAAAATAAGATTTACTGATGCAAGCTATTTTGACGACTTAAGTTCAGGCGAAAAGCAAAAGATATATTCATTAAACTCTGTAATATACCATTTAAGAAACTTAGAATCGATAAATAAGAACAAACGAAGAAATGCTGAAAATCATGTTTCCTCATATCAGTCTGTAAATTTGATTTTTGATGAAGTAGAACTATACTATCATCCACAATACCAAAAAGAAACAGTTTCTAGCTTGCTCAATTTAATCCGCATCTCAAATTTTAGATTTATTAAAAACATAAACATTGTGTTTCTGACACACTCACCATTCATTTTATCTGATATTCCGATTCAAAACACTGCTCTGCTGACCATTGATAAAAAAACAGGTAAGAGTAAATTAGTAAAGAGAAAGAAACAATCGTTTGGGGCAAATATTCATGATTTATTGGCTGACAATTTTTTCTTGACAGGAACTATGATAGGCGACTTAGCTGATAGAAGGATTGTGCAGCTAATAAAGAAGATTAAAACAGATGAAGTTACCAAGGAAGACAAGCTTTTGTTGAAGCTTATTGGTGACACATTTCTGAAAACGAGTATTGAACAATACAGGGATAGCAATGATCAAAATTCAAATTGATAATGTTGATCAAAGGAAGCAAGAATATTTAGATGCAATAACTGGTTTGGTTGCACTTAGAGTTTCCATATTGCAAAAATCCCTTTCTCATTTGAATGGTGATGCTATAGACTTTAGCAACAATGATCTAGTTAGTTTCAGGGCAATTACGAAGAAAATAATAACTATTGTAGGTGACGACTATAATATTCAGAACAAGCGGATTGGCTACTCAACTGGAATTGTGGGATATCGTGCAAGTGCTAACAGTTTAGGTAATATTAATCTCAATGGACTAATTCAGCTTTGTCAGAACTTCTTAGCAAATAACAATCAGCAACTTTCCGAATTGCTGGTTTGCGAAGCTGCTGATTTAAAGAATCATAATGACGATATACTCAATAACAATGGTCTTAACACAGCATTGAACATTGCTGTTGTTAAATTGGCCTTTGATTACACAGAGTATAATGCAGACATTTCATATCCCATTAGAGTATATTTTAGAGAAAGGGAATTTGTCAAATTTTGTCCCTATTGCAATACTAAAACAGCCTACCATAATGTTAATGCCGCTGGCGAGGTTGTAGATTCAAATGAATTGGATCATTTTTATGACAAGGCACGATATCCACTTTTATCTTATTGCCTTTTTAATTTAGTGCCAAGCGATCACACTTGTAATGTTACTAACAAAGGGGTTACTGAATTCACTGATGAATACCACATAAATCCTCATTTATCAGGCTATACCAATCAAGTAAAATTTGTACCTATTGGCTTGAATCCAGAATATGAAGTAGACCGAATTGAATTGGAGATTTCAGTAGCTCAAGGTTCTGTTTTATATAGAAAAATTAATGGGAATAATCTGCCACCTCTAGAGCAAGGTGAATTGGGAAATCTAAATGCATTTAAAATACGATCGAAACATTTAGGTGAAAAGCATCGTGCCAGAACCATTCTAAAGACTCTTGATACCAATAATTCTTATCGAAAACATATAAAAAAATATTTGCAAAGTCTCACTGGCTTAAATATAAAAGACAGTTATAAGAAATGGTACGAAAAGGAACTAAATGTTTGTTTTAATCCGTTAAATTTTAACGACAAAGCATATTCTAAATTTGGCAGAGACATTCACGATCATTATTATTCCATAAATAGGACAATAATAAATAGCTACATAATTGAATTAATTGATGAACATTAGAATGAAATAAATATTAAGGCCATTTGTTAGAGAACAAATATTGCAAAATCTGAAAAGACGGACTTCGAATTATTTGAAAAAAATCCTAACCCTAATAACTCGGGCCTATGAGGATTTTCAGAATAACGAATTGTTACACGGAGGAAACCAAATGACTTTCATCCCCATTTTACTAAATCACTTTGGCAAAACACTTTTACTGTAGAATTGAAAACAGGAAATAATTTAAGCGATGGAATAATAGTTCAATTGTCTAATCATTGGAAATTCAAAAAAGGCGCTTGCGGATTATCGAATGGATTTTAAAAACAAAATATATTATCTTTGATAGAACAGTTCTTTGTAACGCAGCAGTAAACAAGTTTTCACCAACAAAAGAAAACATTAATCAACAAAGGCTAAAAAAGCCCTTCTGCACTGCGACTTTTGGTTTTTGGTTCTATTCCGTTACTCAAAATACCTCAGCTTCCTCACAAACCCTTTACCCACAGCGGTTTGATCGATAAGCGTTTATACTTATCTTTAATATAATGGCTTATTAACTGATTTAAAATATTGTCGCATCCAAATAGCAAATCGTGTATGGAACTAAAGTGTGCCCCAAAATAAGTTGACGCTATTTTTTGAACTTCGCTATCCGATTCTGCTTTATCTTTTAGAAAGTCATAAAATTCTTCATAATCGAAATACCCTCTCTTAGAATTAAACAACTCAAATAATTCCAGACAGAATTCAGAATTAATGTCATAGGATGTTTTATAACCTATGCTTGGTTTCTTTCCGTCAGTCGAAACCATTAATCGGCCATCTGTATGAAACCCGATTTTATTTAGGTCACAATTTAGTAGCAAATTGTTTAGCTTGCTCCCGATAGGATATCCTTTATTGGCAGAAAACCCAGCCCCTAATAAAATTGATATGTTTTTTTTCGCGCTAATTTTAGGTGGTTGCTTGCACAAAATGCTTTTTATACTTTTTGAAAATGTTTTTATAAAAGTTTTTAAAGATTTCAAGTAAATTTAAAATTAGGTGGTTTCTGTTCATTTTTTCTTTGCTCTTTCCGAGCTTCAATTATTTGTACAATAATTTTTGTAAATCCAAGTTGCTTGGCATTCGCAGCAGTTTCTTTTCGCTGATCTTCGGTCAGCTTTTCAAAATACGAAAATATATCCCCTATCTGAATTCCGAATTCATCGGTAACTTTTAAGGCTTCGTGATATTCTTCCTTGGTAACCTGCATAGGCGTTTCTAAACTCGTTGTATAATCTACATAAAAACCTCTGTTCTTCATTTTATTTGCTTCGTCCCACCAGTCAAACATTCCGGGAATGTCTTTAAATATAACTTTTAGGCGTTTCTCATCTTTAGATAAAATAGCTTTTTCTACTTGTGTGTACTCCTGTTTTGTTCCAGGATTGTGTATCTCCTCACGCTTTTTATAAACGATCCCCATAAATGGTTTGATAATACTATACATTGCATTTAGGTAAATTGCAAAGTTGTGTTTTATAATGTGATCGGTAAAAAATAAATATACGCTCGGCACATTTCTAACATCAATTCCTATTGATTGTATTTGCAGGAGTAATGCTTTGACCATTTCTTCAGTCCCAAGAATAAGATGCGAAACCGATATACCATATTGTTCCGATTTGGCAATACTGGTTGCGGTTTCTCGATGTTTACCTGCGCTAATTAAAGATTGTCTATATGCTTCTCCGCATTCAGCATCAGACATAAGTTTCAATAAATTTCGTTCCTTTTTCATTTACAAATTATCTTGCTTCTTTAAATGACCGGGAGTCTAACCGCAACCTTATAAAAATGTGTAAACTGATCAATAGTATCCGCTTTCATATTTACCTTATTGAGATTCATTCGTTCAACAGACTGATCAGGATAAATTATCAAACAATCCGGAACTATATCTGTGCCAATAATTCATATTTTATTATTATTTTATTTTGGCATGTTTCTATATACTCTTCCATTCAAGCTACAACCTCCCTTGGCGTGCTGTGGATGCTGAGCGGATATAGTTAAATCAAAAGGATCAGGATTAAATTGCTTTTTACCCCATTGCTTAAAAAAGAAAGGAACCTTCGCCTTATCGCACTTCTTTTTTATATCAACAATCCATTCCTTTTTTATTGGTCGGGCTTTATGGCCGGATTCTCCGCCAACTATAACCCAATCTATTTTTTTTAAATTAAGACTCGGCAGGCCGCCAATCAACGGCTCTAAAGAAAGGAACTTAACTTTTGCACTTGTCTTCCGGAGATAATCTATTCGCTTTATTACTCGTTCATCTTCTACCGATGTTCCCATCCAAATATTTTTAGTCCACGTTAGTTTCTTATCATATTTAGCAACTAAATCCGCGCGTTTTGTTAGCACCTGAAATGTATGTTGTGGGTTATCATTCATTACTTTGAAAACCTTTTGAATAAACTCAAGAGGAACTTCCTTGTGAAACATATCGCTCATTGAGTTCACAAAAACAATTCTTGGTTTCTTCCATCTGTACGGTGTATTAAGCTCATGGGGGTGAATTCGCAAAAGGAAATTGTCCTTGTACTTTTTAACGCCCATTGCTTTCAAGCGATTTGACATTACTTCCGCGTAACAAAACTTACATCCCGCAGAAATCTTAGTACAACCCGTAGTAGGGTTCCATGTCATCTCAGTCCATTCTATATTCGATTGTGCCATACTTAAATATCAAAGTCTTCATCTTTAGAGTCAAACATACTTACCTGCCCATTGTAATCAACCTTTTTTGCATCTTTAAAAATCCGCTTCATTACTTTTAATGCAACTTCTCGTCTCGAAGAGAATAGTAAGTAATAAATAACATCGGCTTTATCAGGATGCTTCATGTCATAGGCAATTGTTTCGAGGCGATCGTCAATTCTTGTGATGCTATTATTAGCCTCCAAAACATTTTCAACATACCTAACCAATAATTCTTTTTGGTGTTTATCTAACTTATCTAAATGCTTTAACACATCCATGCCTGCAAAATCAGTTAAGGAATTAATTATTTTAAATTCCTTTTCTATATTATTTCCTTTATATCGACCATCGAATATACTCTTTGCCAATCCGCCAACTCTCCTTGTTCCGCCAACAACATAATTGACCATTATATCTCTCGCTCCTCTTTTAGAAATAATTTTTGCAACAGAATCCTTCTTTAGTTCACTTATTCCGCCAGCATCCACAAAGAAAAATGCAGGTGACAGCCCGGTTTTTTTTACCACATCTCCAATCACTGCGTTAAAATCTCCTTGTATTATTTCATAGTCAACCTTTCCATCATAAGGTTTACAGAATTCCGCTAATTCCTTAATTGACTTTTTATCTGAATCGATAAACACGCATTTTATTTTAATGTCTAACCCATTTTTCTCCTTATAAACTGTCTGTTTAATAAGCGCGTTTTCAAGTGCAATTAAAGGTGAACCATTGATACAGTCATTCGTTCCGTTTTTATGATATTTCCCTCTTCCGCTAAAGCAATCAATATAATAAAGTGTTGCCCAATCTTTCCATCCATTTCTTTTATACTGGGCTAACAAAATATCTGCCCAAGCGAACAAATACTTATTTAACATTTCCAACTTGAGTTCTGTATGCGGATTGTCTGTTAAATCCCAATAATCTTTATTTATCATTCGATTCTATATTAGTTCCTCTATAATTTATTCAATCTCTCCCAAGCCTCAAGCACCAAACGTTTGGTGCGGTACTCACCATATTGTTTTGATTCTTTTTCTTTCATTACCCTGAATGTTTCTCCCGGAAACGCCTCGCCATAAACACTTTTGGGATCTAAAATAAAAATTAACTCATTTAAAGTTAAACCATAAAGCATTGCATAAATAGCATCCAATTCTGAACGCAATAGTGCCCTTCTTTCATCATTCCATTTAAATGGTGGCAAAGGAAAACCGTCAATGTTTATAGGACTCCAATTAGGGGGCGGCAATTTATGTCCACCTGTAGCATTATTATTTTCTTCCCATTGCTTTTTGTAGAGGTTTCTGTATTCATCATTGGAATTAATCCATATGTCATCTGCGTAAGATTTAATATCCCATGCTGTGTAAGTAAGTTCTAATATTTTGGGTACGATCCTCTGTTTTATTAATTCACTATAAATCGAAGGAGATAAAACAGGGATCTGTTTAAAAATAAAATAATTAAAATTTACACCACCAATTTTTTGTTGTGCCAAATAATCAAATATTAGCGAACAAAAGTTGCCGTATAAACAGCTTTTCAGAAGCGGATCTGTATTATCTGAAAGTATAACAGGGGCGCTATTTCCAACACCAACTCGAGGGATAATTGAAACAATTACACTGCGCTCATTTGAAACCACACTTGTTATATTTCGATACGCCATTAACCACTTATGGTTTGCGTCAACCCTTTTATCCACTTCGTCAGGCTCTACATAGTATCTTGAAATGGAAATTTCTTCAGAATTTTCTAATTGTTGGCTCTCAAAATGCTCGGATGATCCCCTTATTTTTCTTTCGCCTTTGGGCTGGCCAGAGCTTGCAAATCTATGATTATACAATTGAAACATCTTAGCTTCATAAAGTCTCATTAGATTAGGCGACTCACTTTTAAAATGTTTGCTGTCATTTGACATATCGAACATTCGATTAAAATGAACCTTCCACTCATTTTTACCACTTATTTCATTTTCAAGAATAGAGTGAGAATGATATATTTTTTTAGCCAGTTCTAAGTCAGTTGCAGACCAAAATGATGGTGTTGTTAAAGTGTTTGGATTAAAAAGTACAAATGTTTCAATTGGTATTTTAATTATCCTACTATCAATAGCCAACTCCGACACATCCTTCAAGAAGAATGCAAACTTTGGAATGGATGTTGTCTTTCCTTTGCTCAAGGTAATCAGACTGAATCGCATATGTGAATCAACATCTTGAAACAATCCATTTTTATTTTCAAAATCATAAAAACTAATAAGATTGCTTTTCTTGATAAGTTCTCCAAAATAATTTTTATTAGAATCATCGGTTGCTATGCCAGTTGGAACAATTACACCGCACGCCCCTTTTGTATTAATTATATTTCTGACTAATTCAGCAAATATCGCGTAAGTATTTATATCACCATCTGAGGTTAATGGATACCTCTCACAATTTCTAATAAATTTACCCAGTGCTTCTGAATTATGTTTGCTAAAATTAAATTCATCGTGAAGGCTTGGATTATTGTCTATCAATTCCGCAATCATTTTTTTTCTCTCAGATTTATTGGAAACCAATGCAATCTTTGGTTCTTTCGTTGAAAAAAATTCTTCTTCTTGCAATTTAATTCTCTCCCATGGTGGATTCCCAAGGACTACATCAAATCCCCCTTGCTCAAAAACGTCAGGAAATTCCAAAGGCCAATGGAAGTAATTATTTTCTAAACTTAATACATTAGCCATTCCAATCGCTCGAGCTTCGACTCCTCCGGCAGATTGTAAATAAGATTTTAGTTTTTGGCTTGAAGGCGCGGATGGGTCATCAACTTTTGTATAAGTGTAAAAAAATGCTGCTGTATATAAATCACAAGCATTTTTATCTTTTTGTAATTTAGGATTGTATTTTATTTCGCTATGTTTTTTGGAGATCATTTTCACCTCTTCCAATGTATCTTGCTTAATTTTATCTAACTCGGCAAATTCATGAGCAAAGTTTTTCTGTTCTTCCTTAAAATCAATTTCAGTCGTATCAAAATCCAATTTGATTTGCTGCGTTTTATTAAAATCTTTGTTTGCTTTTTTTAGCGACAGGCAGACTGCTTTATCATCTCCAGTTACTGCACCAAATGCTTCATCAGGAATTCCCTTTTTTAACAGACTTAAATCGGCAACCCCAACTAAACTGTTCCCACATCTAATTTTATGATCAAGAAAACTCAATGGCTTACCGCTATTATGCCCTTCTAACCACAAAGCCAATTTACACAACTCCACCGCATCAGGATTCAAATCGACAGCATATACACAATGTTGAATTGCTTGGCGTAACCAATGGCGATAAATTGAAGGAGGGGGATTTTCTTCACCGCTATCAATGCGTGCCATATACCAAGCAATTGTACGTGCCGCTGCTAAAATCATATGTCCACTACCAGCAGCAGTATCGCAAACTCTTAATTTTAATAATGCATTTAAACGAGGTGTCTTTTCCGTTCCTGCTTCTTTAACTCTTTCTTCAATTACAGGAATAAGGGCAGATTTAATTAATTCATTTACTAAATCCGGACGTGTGTAGTAAGAGCCTGTAGTTTTACGCTCTGTGCCGCCATGAAATGTAAAGTGAATATTTGTCGGATTTAGAGAATCTAAATGTTCAATTACCGGATGTAATTCCAATAAACTTTCATATACCGAGCCTAACTCTTCTACATCTAATGAACGATAATTAATGGAAACGAGCATTTTTGTTTGCTTATCTTGAAACTCGTTAAGATTACGAATACACTCCAACAAAACGTGATTCCCAATTTCCGCACCATTAATGTCTTTTAAAGCTGTTTCGCTAAACAAGTCTCCGTCTAAAGGTTTAATTCCAATTTTATTTCCATTACCTCCGGCTTCAAATAAAAAGAAAGTATTAAGTAATCCCTGCCACAAATCGGTAAATTCCTTTTCATATAAATAACGGTTC
Organism: Bacteroidia bacterium; assembly: GCA_039918435.1. Lineage (GTDB taxonomy): Bacteria > Bacteroidota > Bacteroidia > Palsa-965 > Palsa-965. The sequence goes on from JBDSHN010000143.1 coordinate 56,551, forward strand.
TCCGATAAATTTCTTAACCGTGCAATACTATAATAGCGTAAGTAAATTTGTTTTTGGTTTATTACATCGCCTTTCAGTTCATTAGGATCGTAAATTAAATCACGCTCTTCGGTTACCATTAAAAATAAAAGGCGATATACTAATCTTCGTAACTGATCGTAATATTGTTTAGGGGTAATTGTTTTGTTTTTTAATTTTTCGCGCAAGGCTTCATTTGCCGGGTGTTGTAAAAAACCGTTCCCCAATGCTTGCATTGATTCTTTAACCGCATCGCTTAATCCATCACGTATGCGGTTTCCGGTTTCAATACTCTCTTGGTAATATTTTTCAATTATACTCGCATCATTATTAAAACGACTGCTATGAATAAGGCGATACAGGATTGTAAATTCGCTATACTTATCTTCATCAAGCATTCGCTTTAAATCAAACTCAACGTATGTGAGTTTTACCAAACGCCCGCTATCGCGAATTAAACGCAACAGCATACCATTGGTAGCAAAACCATAAATATGTTCGGTAACATTTAAATATTCTTGGACTGTACCATGCGGAGAAAGACGAGAAGTGCCTCCCCGCGATTTAATGTCGAGAGTATTTTTCTCAGGATGCAAAGGGTCGTAAAAACCATCAATCTGTGCCGGAAGACCATTGTTATTAGTGGCTACGTGGCTTATAGTATAAGTTTGATTGTTCTCACCTTTTAAGGCTTCTTTTTGTTTGCTTAAATCAAAACCAATGGAAGAAAAAAAGTTTTCCATCCACTTACGCGCCAATGTTGTTCCGTATTGATCTGAAGCAGGGAGCTTATCTGATTTTTCGCTGAAATGTTTCCAATCTAATTTAACCCGACTCCAACTGTATTCAATTTCATCGCGTAGATTCGTGCCGGGTTCAAAACCAAAATCAGTAGCCTTTTGAAAATCGGCAGAAGCAGTCTCCACTTTTTGGATTACTTCTTCTGAAATAAAATTGCCTTGTATGTTAATGCAGGTGTACTTCATTTTTATTTAGTCTCCGGTAATAAAATATAAATGCCTAACACATCCATAGGCAAAATAGGTTCAACAACTTTAAATTTACTGCCGCTTACCAATTCGCGGAAACGCAAATGAGCATTTACTAAATGGTCGGCTCGTTTTAATGCATATGGATCGGTAACAGAACGGAATTTCTTTTCATCAACTATCCAAGGCAATTCTTCTCCCAACCAATATTCTTGTTCCGCTGTTTCCATATTGGCGGTTGCTTTGGTGGTCATTAATAAAGTTTTCGCTTCAGTATGCTCAAGATATTTGTTTTCATTTAAAGTTCCTTTGTAGCCCCACATCCACATTTCTTCAGCTACTATTTCTTTGTTTTGCGGAAGTTCTGCAATAACATTCCGCACTCTAAATTGAAACAAGACCGTTTTTTCTTTTACCTCGTTGGTTTTTATAACCGCAGTTCTTGCAGCGTGATTTCCTTTATTACTTATGGCATCATTTAAAATGTGTTGGCACAAATGCTCAACAAATAAATGATTACGCCCAATATAATTGTACCCAAGTGGAGTTGGTGATTGAAAAGAGACCAATAATTCGTTTCCTTTCGGAAGTAACTCTCGTAATCTTTCAGGAATGTTTGTTGTGAATAATTTGTACCCTTCTTTAAATACTTTTATATCGGCATCTAAAAATTTTATTGCTTCTGCAACAAATTGTTCAACTGCCGAAACATCGCCAATGGCTTCATCTACCTCTGCCAAATCTTTCTCCACTTTGTCTGCTTTAATTGCATTTTGTGCAAAAATGGAACGGGAAACTTTTTCTCTTTCGGCAGCAGCCTCAATATTTTGATGCACAATAGTTATTTGCTTCAATTGCTCATCGTCAAATAAAGAACCTTGTTGTACATCCTGTTTAATTCGAAAATTCTCTTTGAATAGTAATCCTTCTAATAAAGCACTCATCACCGAATTGTTATCTTCCGGCAATGGAACGGAAATTCCAGTTGTTTTGCGGATAGCATCCGATTTTTTTATTAATACATCCAACACTAAACCATCCACCGGATTATTTGAACCATAAAGTCTTCCGGCTAAAACTTCCGGACTTCTTTGTCCGAAACGGTCAACGCGACCTTCTCTTTGCTCTAAACGATTGGGATTCCAAGGCAAATCATAATGCAATACCGCACTAAATCCATCCTGCAAATTTATACCTTCACTCAAACAATCGGTAGCAATTAATAACCTATTAGTATCGGGTTGATTCATTGAGCGAATTTTTTCTCTTCTCAATTCATCGTTCAGTTCACTTGTAATTACTTCTATGATTAAATTTTTATATTCTTTTCCTTTGAAATAATCTTTACATATTTTTCCAATGTAGTGCGCGGTAGGAATATAACGACAGAACACAACGGTGTTAAAACCTCCCTTAAGCCAATCCTTTAAAGTTGCAACTGCTTCTTTCACTTTATTATCAGTTTCTATACCTGACAGAGATTCTAATTCTTTTGCAAAATCAAGCAACATTTGAGATTCTGATTTTTCTTTTTCTTCCGTTGGTTGAATAATTCCTAATGGAAGGTTATCATCATTTTCTGATTCATTATCGAGAATGGTTTGTCCTGATATTTCTGTTGAAGCCTGATACTCATCTTCTTCATCTGTAATTTTTTTCTTTTCGGCTTTTTTACGCAACATAGTTGCTCCGGCAAGCGGACTGCTCATTAATCCTCTTAGTAAAGCGAGAGCCTCCCAATAAGAATATCTTTCTTTTCGTTTATCCCCTTTAAAAACAAGAATATTATTTGTAGCGTAATCTAAAACCTTATTTAATAAATCTCCGTAGGCCTTACTCTCAATAAAAGGTAAATCGTGTGAGGTACGAGTTGGAAATTGAGTTTCCTCCTTTAACCATTGAATTACATCACCTCTTCTTCGCTGAATAAAATTCTTTGATAATTCTTTTCTTTCTTCCTGAGAAGATTGAGTAACATCTAAATTTTCGTAATCTTTTTTAAGAAGCCCCAATAAAGATTGGAACTCTTCTTGTTTCCCACTATGTGGAGTTGCGGTTAAAAGCACCAAGTGTTGATTTGCTTTTTTGGAAATATCATTTAATAAACGGAATCGCAATTGTTGGCTATCGTTTGCTCCGGCAGGACGAGCGCAAGTGTGTGCTTCATCCACAATTATTAACTCCGGGGAGTGATCAACGAAAACTTGTCGCTTGTTTCCTGATTTAATGTAATCAATGGAAATAATTTGAAAAGGAAACGCGCGGAAAATATTTTCATCGGCACGTATTTGTCTTTCTAACTGCGTTACAGTACCGGAGCGAATAATTACCGCTTCAATACCGAATTTACTTTTTAATTCTTCTTGCCATTGGTCGCACAAATGCGGTAAACAAACAATTGCAAATCGTTTTATTTCTCTTCGTTCATATAACTCTTTCGCAATTAATAAAGCTTCAACCGTTTTACCAACCCCAACGTCATCCGCAATCAACAAACGAATTGTGGGAAGTTTAAGCGCCATGATTAACGGAACCATTTGATAAGAACGTGGCCTGAAAGAAAGTTTACCTAAACAACGAAATGGCCCAGCCGCTTGCCTGAATGAAAGTCTGGCAGCATTGTATAATAATTTAGCAGAATAAAAATCTCCTATATCCGTTTTATCCGGCTTCTTAAAATTATAAGATTTAGGAAGATCGGCTTGGTTCGCTAACGGAATATAAATGCCCGTTGTTTCTTCTTCAGTTCCGCCCAATGGTTTAACCAAAAACAAATCCTTATCATCTGATGGTAATACAATCCACGGCCTGTTTCGCAGAGTAACTAAACTACCGGGTTTAAATGTGTCGAAATTCATATTATTAAGAAGAAGATTTAATTTTTCTAAAAATATCTGGCCGTTTGATTACAAATTCTTCAAGCTTATCTTTATAATACCATGACAATACTTGATAACCATCCTTTTTCAAAGCACTCCTTTTTTCAAGATCATCCGATTGAACTTTGGGATTATCGTGAGGTGTTCCATCACAGAAAATATAAATGTTCGGTTTATAAAAGAAATCCGGCTTAACATATAAGTGTTCAACTTTAGGTTGGGCAGCGTCCGGCAACCGCAAACTGTTTTTATTTAAATGCTTTAGGAATGCATCTTCGGTTGAACTTGTTTGATCCCGTCCAGCCTGCAAAGCGTTATATTGTTCTTCATAGGAAGAGAAAGAAGCATTTGTATGAACTTCTACTTTTGAACCTTTTAAATTTCTTAAGGCTTCTCTAATTAATTTTCTGTTAATTTTTAAATGGTAGTATTGGTTATAATAGCTTAATAAATCTTCATACGTTGCCGGAGAAAGTTCTTCATCAGGAATTTCTTTATCATCTTTCATAAAGCATAAGTTATATGCTTCATTCATTACAGCATTATAAAACTCAGGCTTCTCAACTATTTGTGCAAGTACACCCAAACTTCCTTCAGATGCTTCGTACAAAAGAATATTAGGATTCTCTTCGGCTCCCATTATTGTTGCACCAATCTCATTTCCCTCAACCTGAAAAACATTTTCAATTGCACGTTTAAGGGCATACATCAACGTTATCACACCATCAGCACCACCATCAAGTCCTAATGATTTTACAGGCTGTAGATATAAAGAGTTAGCAATAGTTGTAGTAAATAATTTTACTTTTTTTACTTCATCAGAATTGGATTCATTTGTTTCCTGATCTTTATTTTGCCAGTAACCGTTTTTCAAATGCAACGCGAAACCATTTTCCTTACTTATTTTCCACTTAAAATTAACGTGTACAAGTCTTGTTGCGGGCATTGAATGGATATGCAATAAACTTTGTTCTGCCAAATTAACCGTTGCTTCTGTAACGTTTTCCATTCCGGTATCAACACTAAAAAATGTTTTTATGTCATACCCTTTTCGTGTACGTTCTTCTTCTTGGCAAGTGATACGTTGTAATTCGTAAGCTCTTGCTTCGGGCATTTCAACAAAATTGGAATGAATAAAATTATCCATCCCTTCATTTAATTCCATATTAACAAAAGGATCAACGTTATAGTTGTATTGTTCCTTCATCATTATATAGCCAGTAAACGGACTGATTTTAGCCTTTTCCATTTTAGCTTCGGCTTCAGTTAAAATAATCCTGTCGATTCTGTATTTAGAACCATCGTGATATATAACGTTACGTGGCCCGAATTCTCCTAATGCGATATAGCGTGGGCGTGAAACGTATTCCCCACCTGACTCATCATTTTCTAAAAATGCACGAATCGGTAAACGAGTAAAATTATATCCCGGTAAAAATCCTTCAGAAGCAAAATATCGGTAAGGATAAAATTCCGACTGATCGTTATTTTTTCCTGTGCTAACTCCGGCTTCATTCATATCATTTAGCAAAAGATCCATTTGACGTTCTGCCTGCCTTCTTGTTCTCTTAGCAGTTTTTACTTTGTCGTGATTTTCAGCATAAATTTTATTTTCAATAATTTCATTCGCCTCTCGGAACTGAATAATCGCGGCTCTGTATAGTTTTCTCCAACGAATAAGTGATTCATCAAAAGAGGTAAGGAAATTATCTAATTGCAAGCGAATCCAATTCTGATTGAACCAAGTTGGTTTTTTTAATTCCAATTCCGTTTTAAAATAAGAATCACTAATTACTCGCAGAAAATCTTTTTGTATTTCTGCCTTCTCTGTTTCACTTAGCGTTAATGCTTCGATAATGGTTTTCTTTAACGGAAGTTTATCTAAATTCTCCTTGTCAACTAAATCACCCAATGAGTTTTTTAAACTGTTAAGTGATTTCCGGGTAAGTATCATTCCGTTTAAATGACTGGAAAGAAGTTCTTGATTTATTAAATCCAACTTTGGTGCAGAAACAAATCCTGCAACCATTTTTGGTGCGTTCTTATAATAATACCTGTCGTGCGGACTAAAATTGGAGCAATAAACCAACACCAATGCTGCCTGTCCACTTCTTCCGGCACGTCCGCTACGTTGAGCATAGTTAGCCGGAGATGGCGGAACATTTCGCATATGAACAATTGAAAGGTCAGAGATATCAATTCCCAATTCCATTGTAGGCGAACAAAACAATGCACTTATATCTCCGCTACGGAATTCTTCTTCGCGTAATTTTCTTTTTTCTGAATTAATCTGCCCGGTATGTTCTGCTCCGGTAATAGATTTCATTTCATTAAAGTTGATCGAATAGAAATTTTGAAAGTATCTATTTACTTTTTGATTTAATGGTTTGTATGACCTTGTTTTTATTAGGTCTTGCTTAATAGTTTCGCTATCGCCTTGTTGCCATAAAATATTATCAACTTTTAACTGATAGATTTTAACTTGATTTCCTTCGTCTGATTTAGCCATTTTAAAACTAAGCCAACCTGCACTACATAAAAAATCAAACAAACCATAAGCGAAGTCATTAAATGTTTGCTTTCCACTTATATCATTATCGTGAAGTTTAGCTATGCGTTTGATATATCTTCCAAAAACACTTTGATAGGAAGCGCTCTCAGTATAAACTGAAAAATTATTTCCTGAAAGCTTTTCGACACGCATATGATTTGGGTACTCAATTTTATCGCTGTCATCGAGAGTCCAAGGCTTCCTAAGTTTTTCTTTTATTGTGGTTGCGTTTTTATTTATTACTCCAGGTTCAAGCATACTAAAACTTAAAGCGTATGCTTTTCGGAAGTAGTCAAGTACCTGATAAAGAAATTCTTTTCTTTCATCAGGACTCATCAATGATAATAGAGGATGCGGTTTCCAAAGAGAAGCATCCTTTACCGATTCATCAAGATGCTTATAGTTGATTGATAACAATCCGCATTGCTCAAGATTTGGTAAAACAACTCGCCAACTTCTTCTTAGATCATGCAAGAGTTTATACATGATAAAATCTTTGAACGCATCTTCATTTTCTTTTTTCGGGCCGGGGAAACTTGCGGGCTGTTTTGCAAAGCCTGTTTGCTCGATATTTAAGCAATCAAATACTTTATCTTTTATAATGGAATAATCTAATGACTTATGTGTAACGATTGCCTTATTAATTGCTGCACGTAATTCTCCAATTTTAACGAAATCATTAAAGTGACCTGACTGTAACGAAGCATCCTGCCTGTTATCAGTAAAGCTCAATAGCTTTTGTTTTTCGCTCGGCTGTTGAAATGATTGTAAGAGTGAAATTGTTTCAAAAGAAATAACTGTTGTTGCCGTACTACGACCTTCGCCACCAAGCCTCGCCAATTTTCTCCATTCATTCCTGTCAGAATAAATTACTCCCGAAGTTGGATCAATTGCAAGTGGCTTAGAAATAAACCAACCCTCAAATTCCATTTTTTTATCGAAAGAATAATTACCTTGTTTATTAAAGTGAATTTTTCTCGGAATGCGATCTGCATAATTAGATTTTAAAGAACGAGAGCCATCTTTTCTTTTAGGATTAAACCATGCATCAGGTAATTCCTGCATATCCCTTTCATTGCTCCAAATCGGTTCTTCATCTTCATTGTGCTGAACAAAAATATAACCATCTGTTGCATCATCTTCTTCCTCTTCATCAGAAGTATTATAAAATTCTCTCGGTACAATGTTGGCATTTTCTTCTTTTAATGAAACGCAATAAAATTCATGTCCGGATTCCCTACTGAATACAAGTGGGAATAAAAATGTTTTCTCATCATCAGCATAAAGGCCAGCCTCAAGGCGCAAATCCCTTTGTTTCTGATAGCCCAAGGTAGCATAGACAGAACCAGTTTGAGAAATAAATTGATGAATACGGTAAGGAAGATAATTTTTCTTTTTACTATCGCTATTTTTAGTGTTTAAATTATTCGCCCATTGTAATAATTCCATCAAATGTGTTCCACAAGCTTCTTCCGATAAATTTGTTTGCTCTGCAAGTTGTTTAATAATGGCTGGAATGGTTACAGGTTTTCTTCTGATATATTGCCCTTCGCTAAGAAGTAAAGCAACGTGTTCCTCAAGCCAGTTGGCTGTGGCGTGATTTTCAAAGACAGCTTCCGCATCAGAAGTATTAATTTTTGTATTAATTGCAGATTTTAATTCTTCAAGCGAAGGAGCCTTTCCACCTTCAAGACTTTTTACCAAGTATTCATTGATTACCTGATTCGATTTTATATCCGTTCCGAAAATAGTAGATGATATTTTTGCAACTGCTTCCTTTTGTTGAAGAATAGAAGAATTATCGAGCGACACCATCGTTGCTGATGTTCCGATACAAGTAACATTGTTTTTGGCTTGCGCTTTTATTCTTCTAATTAATATTGAAACATCCGATCCTTGACGGCCACGATAAGTGTGCAATTCATCAAAAACAAGATATTTAATGTTCTCTAAAATACTATTCCTAACTTTTACATCCTCGCCACCACGAGTCATAATGTATTCGAGCATCACATAGTTGGTCAATAAAATATGCGGTGGTTCTTTTCTTAGTTGTTCGCGGGCTTCTTCTTTCTCTTGCCCGGTGTATTGCCCAAAACGAATCGGAAATGTTTTTCCTGTTTTGTTTTCGTAGTTCTTCTTAAATTTTTCAATTTCTTTAAACTGAGAATTGATAAGGGCATTCATTGGGTAAACAATTACCGCTTGAATTTTTCCATTTGCTTTTTCGCCCTCGTTAAGAATATTATTAAAAATTGTTGCAAGATAAGTGAGTGATTTACCTGATCCTGTGCCGGAAGTAACAACAAACTCTTTTCCCTCAGAGCCTAACAAAATTGCATCTTCCTGATGACGGTACAAATCATACCCTTCAAAAATGCTATCTAATTCTTTATTTAATTTTCCTTCTGTAACTAATTTTTTTAATGGATTTCCTTTTTCAAATGTTGGATTAAATTGAATTAACGGTTCAAGCCATAGCTTATTATTATCTATTTCGCTATTTACAAATTCGAGAATTGATGGATCTTTAATATTAATAAAGCTATTAATATACGACCTGTAATTCTCTAAAAGTTTTTTATGGAATGAGAGTATATTCATCGTTTATTTATTTGCCTTTAATTCTTCTAATAGTTTTTTCCCTTTATTTGTTAGCGTATAACGTTGAAGCTGACTATTAGGCTTATCAGGAATGGTCTTGCTTATCCATCCTATTTCCTCCAATGGCTCCATATATTTTCTAACACTTTTTGTATTGTTTAGTTTCCCTATGCCAGTCATTATCTCTTCTCTTTTCAAAGGTTCTTTTTCCACCATCAATAATACCTTAATTGTCTCTGTAATTTGGGTACTAAGTCGGGTACTAAGTGAGGTACTAAGTCGGGTACTAAGTGAGGCACCAAGTCGGGCACTAAGTTGCTTCACTCCAGCCGCATCTTTTTTATTAGCAGCTTCTTTACCATCAGTGATAGAAGCAGTAGCAGGATGTTTAAATAATTCTAATTCAAAAAAGCTTCTATCGGCATCAGTATCAAAATGAGGTGCAGGAGAACCATTATCTTTCAACGCCTTTAAAATAGCCGGAATGCCAGTTGCTTTACCTTCTGTAAGTTTCAATTCTTTTAGAAAATCACCAAGCCTTCTGTTGCGATATCTTCTCGGACGGATTATACCTGAATTAAAAGAAGCCATTTTAATTGAACGATCAGGGCCACCGTAATTAAGAATAACAATAGAGTTCGGATAAACTCTAATTTCAACAGGCTCTCTCACTTGATAATCCCTGTGATACAATGCATTTGCAATCGCTTCTTCTAATGCTCCATAAGGATAATTCCAAATGCGTTCACTTTTTGCCTTGCCTTTAGTTTTTATTACTTGCTCTTTTAAAAAATTTGTTTTTAAAAGTTGAAGCGTTTTTTCTATTTGTGTTGGTATAGTTCCCGTAATTTTTGGAAACTCCTTAAACTTTGGATCTTCCGCTCCCTTTGGAAAATGAACTACTTCTACATGAGTACAAGGGAAAAACTTTTCAGGATTTTCAGCAAACATCATCAAAGCAACATTGCGAGGGAAAAGATGTTCAATAGGGCCGGAGATTAATTCCATTTGCTGAAGTATTTCGTTGTTGGGTCTTTTACCCACTTCTCCGGCAAGCTTACTGCCTGTTTTCCGGAGATGATCCTGAACCAACACCATTGAAATATCATTTACGGATGCCTGTGTATTTGCACGGTCATCAAAAGGAACTTGGTTTGCAAGACTAATGAGTTCCTGCTTTTCCTCAGTATTAGCCTTTACTGAATTGGCGTACTTACGTATATAATAAAAGTTACGCTTGTTTGTAGCAGTAACTAATTCAGGAACTTCATAAGGTCGGTTAGAGCCACCGGGAATCCAAAGGATAATAATTTGTTTTTTATCGATTGTTTCTAAAAATAATCTTGGATGATATGCCGGGTTAATCAAATTATTAAACCCGATCATTTTCTTTTGTATTTCCGCAATTTGCGAAGGAGTAAGTCCTTTAACTGGTCTTTTAGCAACGCCATCTTTCTCTTCAACTCCAATTAAAATATACCCACCTCCCGTGTTATCGAAATCATTTGCAAATGCACAAATACTCCTGTAAATGGCATCAGGATTCCATCCCTCTTTAAATTCGATGCGATCCGATTCCACCGTTTTGGCGGATAATAAATCCTGTATATTAATGTGTAATGACATACTCCAATTTTATTGTTGCAACTCTATTTACTTTTAATGTTGTTTTTTTTAATTACTAATAATTCACGCGGATCAGTTTTTAGCAAGACACCAATTTCATATAACAACTCAATACTTGGTTGCCTTCTATTCTGTACATATGAATTAACCATATTGTAACTCTTTCCCAGTTGAGTGGACAACCATGTCTGAGTAAGGTGTTTTTCTTTTAAAACTTCTTTAATCCTATTCATGCGTTGTAAATCTATTGATTTTTTTGAAAATTATCTCATTTTTTGAGATAATGTTAATCTTTTCCTTCTCAAATCAAATTTATTGACACTGACCATTTTAGCTCTCATAATAAAGTATTCAGTCTAACAAAGTCCTATTTGAGCCTATTCGTTCCAATTCGGGAAGTCAGAATTTAAAGTTGGCATTTCTTTGCCGGATATAAATAAAACGCATGAGCAATATCCGGCATATACTTCGTTTACACGCGCAAAGGCAAACCCAATCTGAGATTGTGGTTCAAACGGGCATTCCTCGTACTGTATTAAAAAAATACATTTCGGATTTTAAAAATAGCGGCTTGACTTTCTCTGAAATAAATCAGTTGAACGATAAAGATTTGGAGGAGCTTTTTGTAAAGCCCGATGACACAGCATTAAACGAGAGGCTTCAAACACTTTTTAATCTGTTCCCTACAATTGATAAGGAAATTAAAAGGAAAGGGGTAACACGCCAACTACTTTGGGAAGAATATAAAAAGAAACATCCCGATGGCGTTGGTAAAAGTCAATTCAGTTGGCATTTTTCACAATGGAAAGCACGTGTTGCTCCTTCGATGCGAAAAGAACATAAGGCCGGAGACAAACTTTACATTGATTTTGCCGGGGATAAATTATCATTCATCGATCAATCTACAGGGCAAACTATTCCAACGGAAGTTTTTGTTGCTGTGCTTGGCGCAAGCCAACTTACTTATGTGGCAGCGGTAATGACTCAGCAAAAAGAGGATTTTATTCCGGCTTGTGAAGATGCTCTTCATTATTATGGCGGAGTTCCGGCAGCAATTGTTCCCGATAATTTAAGATCGGCTGTTACAAAGAGCAACAAGTATGAACCTACAATAAATGAAACGTTTTCTGATTTCGCAGAACATTACAACACAACAATTCTACCTGCTCGTGCTTATAAACCAAAGGACAAGGCTTTAGTTGAGGGCGCAATAAAAATTATATATACAAGAATTTATGCAAAAATAAGAGATGTAAAATTTTACTCTTTAGAAGAATTGAACAAAGCAATTGCAGTTGCGCTTGAGGAACATAACAATCAATTAATAACCGGAAGAGATTATAGTAGAAGACAGCAATTTGATGAGATTGAAAAAGCAACACTACTTCCCTTGCCTTCATTTCGTTATGAATTCAAACGACAACAATTTTCTACTGTGATGAAAAATGGACACGTTTCATTAAGTTTAGATAAACATTATTACAGCGTTCCTTATGGTTTTATAGGTAGAAAAGTAAAAGTGATGTTCTCAAGATACTTAGTGGAAGTATTTTATAATTATGAGCGCATTGCAATTCATAAACGATGGAAGCGTCCATATAAATATACTACAGATAAAGAACATTTACCGGCCAATCATCGTTTTATGGCAGAACTCGAACCTGACCGTTTACTTCAACAAGCAGATGAGGTTCATAAAGACGTAAAGATTTATCTCGCGAAGATTATAGAAAAAACCCAACATCCCGATCAAGCAAATAAAATCTGTTTAGGCATTCTAAGCTTTTCAAAAAAAGTTGGTAGTGAGCGTTTAGCCAAAGCCTGTCAACGGGCATTAGACTATGGCATTTACAATTACAGAACAATTAAAAGAATATTGGAAAACGGATTAGATAAACAAGAAGATGATAGTGAAGTAGAAGAATTAAAAATGCCGGAACACGATAATATTCGTGGCGGAGATTATTATAAATAAGTAAACAATTAACAAACCTAAAAAAAAGAAAAATGAATAACGAAACGTTAGAAAAAATGAGGAAGATGAAATTCTTCGGAATGTTCAGAGCTTTTAAAACAAGCATTGAGTCAGGCAAAACTGAAAATTACACATCAGATGAAATGATTGGTAATCTTATTGAATCCGAATGGGACGACAGAAGAAATCGAGGAATAGAACGGCAATTAAAAAATGCCCGGTTCAGGTATAAGGCTTCAATGGAAGAATTAAATTTTCAAACGGATCGAAATATTGATAAGAATCAAATTACAAGGTTTGGAGATTGTTCTTTTATTGGTAAAAATGAAAACATATTAATTACAGGAAGCACCGGAATTGGCAAAAGTTATATTGCATCCGCAATCGGTCATCAGGCTTGTAGTTTAGGGTTCAAAGTTCTTTATTGCAATACCGCAAAGTTAATGGGCAAATTAAAAATTGCAAAAGCGGATGGTTCTTATATAAAAGAGGTCGCTAAAATTGAACGCCAAAATTTAATTATACTTGATGATTTTGGAATTCAGCCTTTCGATGCACAAGGTCGTGCAATGCTAATGGAAATAATTGAAGACCGACATGGCAAAGGTTCTATAATTGTTACATCTCAAGTTCCGGTAAATAAATGGTTCGAGATAATTGGCGACCAAACAATGGCGGATGCAATTCTTGATAGAATCGTTCATCAATCTCACCGCTTGGAATTAAAAGGCGAATCAATGAGAAAAAAGAATCAGGTTTTGGCGGTTGCATAAATTTTAATGGATCGATTGGATTTAAGGCTATGAGGCAAACTATGCTCATAGCCTTTTTATTGCCGACCCCGAAGCCGGAGGCGAACATTTATGCTAATAAACTGGGAATTCTGGGGAGGAATTAAAGACTTTCGTGTTTGAAAGAAAGGATTTATATTTGCATTACGATTCTTTGAAATATTGCCGGAAATAACGAGGGTAACAAAACCCAAGTAACGCTAAGAAAACCTAACATTGTTTTCAGTAACAAATTAGGCCTGATTATGCAGAACTTGTTACCAGTTTGTTACTGTTCCCTCTTTACAATTCCCCAAAGCCTTTGATTATCTAAGCGGTACGGCAATTTTATGAGGTCGCAAATTGCGTCCTCCAATTCTGAAACAATGGGATTACGCCATTCACCCTATTGCTTCACAGAGCAGGGCGTAACGATGCTCTCCTGCATTCTGAATAGCGAAAGAGCTATTGAAGTAAACATTCGCATTATCAGAATTTTTACAAAAATGCGAGAGATGGTTGCGACGCATAAAGACATTCTACTCAAGCTTGAACAGATTGAGAAGAAAATGTCGACTCATGATGGCCAATTACATCGTGTCTTTTTCGCTTTGAAAAAATTCCTGAAAGAAGAGTCTTCAGGAATGAAGAAAATAGGCTTTAAAAGAAAAGGTGAGAAAATTTCCATTCGATAAGAAAGAAAAAATGGAGGACGCAAATTGCGTCCTCCATTTTTTTAATATTCAATTTGCGGATTACTTATTCCAGAATTCCTGTCCGGCATTCGGGTAACGCTGTTCATGAATCGCTTTCACTTCATTAAAAAGTAAATCCCTGAACTGTTCGATATTTTCTTTGTCTGTAGCCGAAATAAAAATGCATGGTGAATTTATTTTGCTCATCCAGCTTTTTCCCATTTCCTGTAAAGTAAGAACTGCTTTTTTTGTCGGATCAAGCAGATGTTCTTCTTTCGGCGGTTCACGATAGGCGTCAATCTTATTAAAAACCAGAATCGTTCGTTTATCGCCAGCGCCGATTTCGCTCAAGGTTTGTTTTACAACATTGAGCTGATCTTCAAAATTCGGATGCGAAATATCAACTACGTGCAGAAGAATATCCGCCTCACGCGTTTCATCCAGCGTCGATTTGAAGGATTCAACCAGTTGTGTCGGAAGCTTGCGGATGAAACCTACAGTATCAGAAAGCAGAAAAGGTAAATTGCCAATCACCACTTTTCGTACTGTAGTATCGAGTGTTGCAAATAATTTATTTTCAGCAAACACTTCTGATTTGCTCAGCACATTCATGATGGTGGATTTTCCAACATTCGTATAACCAACGAGCGCCACACGCACCATCTCTCCCCTGCCCTTGCGCTGCGTTGCCATTTGCCGGTCGATCAGTTTCAAATCTTCCTTGAGCAAAGCAATGCGATCGCGAATGTTACGACGATCTGTTTCAATCTCTTTCTCTCCCGATCCGCCGCGTGTGCCTGTTCCTCCGCGCTGCCGCTCTAAGTGAGTCCACATACCTGTAAGACGCGGAAGGAGGTATTGATTTCTCGCCAGTTCTACCTGTGCTTTTGCATGCGCAGTACGTGCGCGGCCGGCAAAAATATCGAGGATCAATAAATTGCGGTCGAAAACTTTTTTGCCTGTTTCTTTTTCTAAATTCCTTTGCTGCGAAGGAGAAAGTTCATCATCGAAAATAATATAATCGATTGCGTTTTCTTCCGCGTACTTTTTTATTTCCTGCACCTTCCCCGAACCGATATACAAGCGGTTATCCGGGTGCGGTAATTTCTGCGTAAAGTTTTTTACCGGGACAATATTCGCGGTATTGGCAAGAAATGCAAGTTCGTTGAGAAATTCATGCATCTGCCCTTCGTCCTGACGCTTATCAATAACACCGACAAGCACAGCTCTTGCTTCTAATGGTTTGCTACCTGGATTTTCTTTCATATTAACGTGCTGTTGCTTTCCACTTTAAATAACGTTCCGGCATTACAGCGATCAGGCCGGTTTTATTCATTTCTGATTCCAATTTTCCTAACAAAACATTCCTGGCATCTTCTGAAAGCATTACCTGCTCTTTATTTTCCACGTAATACATGCCTTCATCATACACCTTCACATCTTCATCATCCGAATCAAGCACATCAGAATTTATAAAATAGATTTTGTCATCCTCAAAAAAAGTCATCCCCTCCTTACCGAGAAAAATGATTTTCTTTTTTCTGAAAATGCTGGCGAAAACCTTCAAAAAATCCCTTGCCGATCTCATAAAACATTCCCAAAATAGTTACCTGTCAATGCACAGCAGCACCTTATTTCCTGAGCGATTCCGCATATTCAGCAACCGCATCGATCTGCTCATCACTCAGCTCCGGGCTGAATGCTTTCATATTGTTTTTACCGGATGAAATAATCGCTAAAACGGTTTCATGATTCAATGTGCTGGACGATAAATCTGCAGCACCCATTGTATTTTGTTTTCCGTCTGCGCCATGACACACCATGCATTTTTCCTGGTAAAGCACTTCACCATTTATGGTTGCGGAAACTTCAGGCTGCCGGACAGAGTCCAGGTTTGTAGCTGGCTTTTCACTGTCACCACAGGAAACAAAAAAAATGAGTCCTGCCGCAACAATTGAAATATTCAAAACTATCTTTTTCATACCGTTGGAATTTAAAACCATTTGAACGAAGCAAATTTCTGCATGAAAGGCCACGGTATCATCGCAAGGATAATTACCAATCCGATTGTAAAGAAAATCGCCAGGGCTTTAAATTTCGCATTGCTTGATGGTGCGCGTTTTGCTTTGGAATAACCAATCGTTATAAGTGCAATTGCAATAAGCATCCCTGTGATGTGCTCCACAGAGAAAAACCGCATCAAAGGATCTTTCATTGAAGCGCCGAAATCAAACCCATCGCTTGTAATTAAGCTCACATAAAGTATAAGTCCAAGCACCAGCTGAAGATGAATGCTGATAAGCGTGAAAAGTGCCAGCTTTTTATCTCCCGCTGTAAATACTTTATTTCCCGACATACCGGAAAACGCTTTGAAAATGGTGAGCAGCAGCAGCAATAATGCTACCCAGCGTAACCCCGAATGTGCATGGTGTAAGATGTTGATCATAGTTAATGTTTTTATCAGCTCAAAATTAGTGAAAAACAGTGCTCTCTTACCGCTTATCACGCTTCTTTATTGTTTGCCTGCAAAATGCATAAATTGTCATAAATCGCCTCTCATAATTTCCTACTTTTACCTTCCTCAGAAATTCTCCTCATTATGAAAAATGCTTTCGCCGCGATTTTACTGGCTTTGTCAGGATTTTATTTACAGGCACAAAATCCAACATTTCCGGTCAACGGCGCCACCGACAACCGTCACACTGTTTTCGCATTCACCAATGCGCACATACAAACCGATCCTGAAACTGTTATCAACGGATCGATGCTGGTGCAGGATGGTTTAATTACGGAGATTGGCGCTGGCATAAAAATTCCGAAAGGCGCAATGGTGTACGATATGAAAGGCAAATGGATCTATCCGTCGTTCATCGATTCTTATTCAACTTATGGAATGCCTGAAATAAAAAGAACGCCATGGTCTCCGTTCAATCAAACAGAAAGTTCGCGTGTCGGTGCATTCGGATGGAATGAAGCGTTGAAGCCCGACAATGATGCTTCGAAGGTTTTTACTTCCAATATTGCGAATGCGGAGGAATTCCGTAATCTCGGATTTGGAACGGTAATGACGCTGGTGAAAGATGGGATTGCGCGCGGAACTGCTTCTTGCGTAACACTCAATGCGGAAGACGGCGAAAATAGGGTGATGCTCAAAGACCGCGCAGCAAACTGTTTTTCATTCGACAAAGGTTCTTCCCGCCAGGATTATCCTTCTTCGCTCATGGGCGCAATTGCGTTGATCCGTCAAACGTATTATGATGCAGAATGGTACGGCGCTGCAAAAACAAAACCTGAATTCAATCTTACACTCGAAGCGTGGAATGCAAACCGAATGCTTCCGCAGATTTTTGAAACTACGGATAAGTGGAATGTGCTGCGTGCAGATAAAATGGGTGATGAATTTAAAGTGCAGTACATTTTCAAAGGCAGCGGAAATGAATACCAACGTATCGCAGAAATGAAAGCTACCGGCGGATCATTTATTCTTCCACTTAATTTTCCGCAGGCATTTGATGTGGAAGATCCTTATGATGCAGAACTGATCGGCTATGCTGATCTGAAACATTGGGAACTTGCACCGTTAAATCCTTCTGCATTTGAAAAGAATAATATTCCGTTTGCATTAACAGCTTCTGATCTGAAGGATAAAAAAATGTTCTGGGGAAATCTCCGCAAGGCAATTAAATATGGCTTAACGAAAAAAGCTGCGCTGCGTGCATTAACTGTTACACCTTCATCAATGCTTGGCATCAGCGACAAAACAGGAACGCTGAAAAAAGGAATGCTTGCGAATTTCATTATTACAAACGGAGATGTATTTGAAGACACTGCCATCATTTGGGAAAACTGGGTGAAAGGACATCAGTATATTCTCAGCGATTACAATGCACTTGATATCCGCGGAACTTACAATCTCGTATTGAGCACTTCACAAGGACCTGATATTGATTTTAAAACACGCACACTTAAAATCGAAGGCGAACAAAGTAAAATGAAATCTGTTTTTGTGAATTCAGATTCTTCTAAAACGAATGTGAACGTTTCCGTTTCCGGAACAAATGTTACTATCACTTATAATTCGAAAGTAGTAGATGGTGTTGTACGTTTATCCGGAATTGTAAATGAACAAACGCGTTTCATGAACGGCCGCGGACAATTACCAGACGGAACATGGGTGGATTGGATGGCGACACAAACCGGAAAATATACGCCAAAGCCCAATGAGAAAGATACTACTGTGATTGAGTATCCAACATTAGATGAAGTCATTTTTCCATTCTCGGCATTCGGAAGAACGAGAAAAGATTCATTGGAAATCGACCAGTTTCAATCCAGCTACTCTTCTGTTTTAATCAAGAACACAACAGTTTGGACAAATGAAGCAGACAGCATGCTGCTGAACACAGACGTGTTGCTTGTTGATGGAAAAATTTCACAGATCGGAAAAAATATTTCTGTGCCGGCAAAATGTATGGTGATCGATGGCACAGGAAAATTTTTAACTCCCGGCATTATTGACGAGCACTCGCACATTGCTATTGCGGGTGGTGTGAATGAAGGTACGCAGGCATCAAGTGCAGAAGTGCGGATCGGCGATGTATTAAATCCGGATGATATTCAGATCTATCGTCAGCTTGCCGGTGGCGTTGTAGCTGCACAATTGTTGCACGGTTCTGCTAATCCTATCGGCGGACAATCGGCAATTATCAAATTGCGCTGGGGCGCTTCGGCAGAACAGATGAAAATTGATTATGCGCCCGGCTTTATCAAATTCGCGTTGGGGGAAAATGTAAAACAAAGCAATTGGGGCGATTTTAATACCACACGTTTCCCGCAAACACGAATGGGTGTTGAGCAAGTGTATTACGATTATTTCACACGTGCGAAAGAATATGATGCGGGCTGGAAAAAATACAAAACACTTTCTGCTGCTGATAAAGCAAAAACCGTTGCTCCACGCCGCGATCTCGATCTTGAAGCAGTTGCTGAAATTATGGCTGGCACGAGAAACATTACCTGCCACTCCTATGTGCAATCTGAATTGATGATGCTGATGCATGTTGCAGATTCTATGGGATTCAAAATAAATACTTTCACGCACATTCTCGAAGGATTTAAAGTTGCTGATGAAATGAAATTGCGCGGAATCGGCGGATCAACCTTTTCTGATTGGTGGGCTTATAAATATGAAGTGAAAGATGCGATTCCTTATAATGCTGCAATCATGATGCGTATGGGAATTACTGTCGCGATCAATTCAGATGATGCTGAAATGGCGCGGCGTTTAAACCAGGAAGCAGCGAAAGGAATTAAATACGGCGGAATGACAGAAATTGAATCATTCAAAATGGTTTCATTGAATCCCGCAAAATTGTTGCATCTCGATCAGCACATGGGAAGCATTAAAGTTGGAAAAGATGCGGATGTTGTTTTGTGGAATAATAATCCGACTTCCATTTATGCAAAACCCGAACAGACGATCGTTGATGGAAAAGTGATGTATGATGTCAATGCTGATGCAAAGTTCCGCGATGAAATGCTCCGCGAAAAATCACGCATCATCCAGAAAATGATTGCAGAAAAAAATGGCGGCACTCCGACACAAAAAGCAAAATACCGTAAACCGCATCTTTCCGGTTGCGATGATTACATTGAAGATGGAACTTATTTAATCGAACAATAATTTGGCGTCGGTCCATTTTTCTTTTTGCCGGTTCATGATGGCTAAAGAATTTGCCTGCCCAGCAAAAAAGAAAAAAGCTCAGCCTGAAAAATCAGTGAAAATCATAATTTAAAAAAAATGAAAAATAGTATCACCTGCCTCCTGCTCCTTTTTTGCCTGCCGCTTTTTTCACAAATGCCAATTCCAGCAAAGAAGCAAACAAAAAGCATTCTGCTGATGAATGGCACTGCGCATCTTGGAAACGGACAAGTCATTCAGAATTCGCTTGTTGGTTTTAAAGATGGCAAGATCACGCTGGTTGTTGATGCTACCGTTGTCCGTTTGGATAAAGCTGCATGGGACACGACGATTGATTGTTCCGGCAAACAAATTTATCCGGGTTTCATTGCACCGAATACAACGCTGGGATTGACAGACGTTGAAGCCGTACGTGCAACAAATGATTTTCGTGATGTCGGAGGATATAATCCGCATGTACGCTCGCAGATTGCATTTAATACGGATTCCAAAATCAATCCGACCGTGCGTACCAATGGCGTTTTGCTTGCACAGGTAACACCACGCGGCGGAAGAATTTCGGGTACGTCGAGCATCATGGCGCTGGAAGGATGGAACTGGCAGGACGCGACGATCAAAGCAGATGATGGCGTACACCTGAACTGGCCTTCCTACTATTCCCGCAACTGGAATGAAGACGATGGATTCAGCGCATACACACAAAATAAAGATTACGAAACACAGCGCCAGAACCTCGAACAATTTTTTGCAGAGTCGAAATCATACAGCGAAAATCCTGGAGCAGTTGAAAAAAATCTCCGTCTTGAAGCGATGCGCGGAATTTTCACCGGCACACAAGTGCTTTATATCCATGCTGATCTTTTGAAAGAGATCACCGAAGCTATCACATTCGCGAAAAAATTCGGCATTGCGCACATGGTAATCGTTGGCGGTTCCGACAGCTGGAAATGCACAGAAATTCTGAAGCAGAATAATATTCCTGTAATGCTTACCCGCGTTCACAGTCTGCCGTTACGCAATGACGATGATGTGGATCAACCATACAAAACAGCAGCGCAATTGCAGGATGCGGGTGTTTTATTCTGCATTCAGAACGAAGGCGATATGGAAGCATCAAATGCAAGAAATCTTCCTTTTCAGGCAGGAACTTGTGTTGCGTTTGGATTAACACAGGAACAAGCGATTGCTGCATTGAGTGGAAATTCTGCAAAGATTCTCGGCATTGATAAGATCACAGGAACACTCGAAATAGGAAAAGATGCAACACTTTTTGTTTCGGAGGGTGATGCGCTGGATATGAAAACCAATGATGTGACGTGGGCGTTTATACAGGGGAAAAAGTTGGATCTGCGAAATGAGCAGATTGAATTGTATCACCGGTATGAGGAGAAGTATGGGTTGAAGGATAAGTAGGGGTTATTTAGGACAAGCGACTTTACTATTTTATCAATTCGTCTGAATTGGCAGCCAGTAATTATATTTAATTACAGGGAGAAACATAATTATGACAATTGAATTATCTGCTGCCCAACTTACAAGTACTCAAGGACCCAAAATGGTTGACGTGACTGAAACGGCAGAACCAATTGTTGACATTTGGCCTTACGTTGAACAGCTTGTTAAGGACAATGTTGTTTTAAAATACGTTCTTGACAAGCAACTTATTGAAGCTGATTATAGAAATTCAGCGAATAGTTTTGACCATGTTTTATTGTCAACTGAAAATAAAAACATTTTTATAATAGTAATCGTCGACATTAATTATAGAAAAATCACGGGACACTATCGACTTAATCTTGAAAAAGAATACGGGCTTCAAGCATAAGTAGAAATAATAAAAAACAATAAAATGAATATCCTCATTACAATTTTATTGGTCATTGCAGGTATTCTCGCTGTACTATTCATCCTCGGAATTTTCATGAAGAAGCAGCATTATGTGAAGCGTGAAATAATCATCAATGCGCCGCGACAAAAAGTATTTGACTATTTAAAGCTGCTCAAAAACCAGGACGAATTCAACAAGGACGCAATGGCCGGCACCGACAGGAAAAGAGATTTCAAAGGAACAGACGGAACGGTTGGATATATCTATTTCTGGAGCGGAGATAAAAGCGCTGGCGTTGGGGAAAAAGAAATCAAGAACATTGTTGAAGGAAAAAAAATTGAAGCAGAAATCCGTTTTATAAAACCGATGGCTGTCACCGCCTCTATCATCATGGAGATGGAATCTTTATCTGATAATCAAACCAAAGTATCCTGGAGCAATGCAGGCTCATTGAATTATCCTGTGAACGTGATGATTCCAATGATGGAAAAATCGGTTGCAAAAGGAATGGATATAAGTTTAGTGAACCTGAAGAATATTCTTGAGAAAGAAATCACAATTGCAAAGCTGAAGCAGTGATCCAAATATCATTTTTTGGGGAATTTCTTTTATTTTAAAAAAAACGAATGCATTACGCTAAATTTCCTCAAACAGTACCAACGAAATCCCAGACACTTTCTTAAAGTCGGTATCAGCAGAAAGTAATGGTATCGCCAGGAAAATTGCCGTGCCTGCAATTATAGCATCAGGTAATTTAACATTGCTTTCCTGACGAATCGAAACAACATTCTTCTTTAATTCATTATTAATATCTATCACAATACAATTAGAAATAAACTTCTTTAAAATTGCATGTTCTTTTCCTGTGATCTTTTTATAACAATTCCAATTCGGAAATAAAGGACAAATAAAGATCAGCCCCATCTAAAATGTTTGCTATGGTTTTATTACCCGACAAAAGGTAAAGTGCGATATTAGTGTCAATAAGGAACTTATTTCCACTCATCACGCATTTTTTTCTGAATCTCTATCGGCGAGTCTTTTAATTTAATAACACCAGAATATTTTTTCGATGGAAACCCCTTTTTAAATTTAAGTTTTGCAAGCACTTTATCTAAAATATCTTTGGATGTGCCCTCCCTGATAACAGTAACCATTTAATTGTGTTTTATCAAATTTAGCTATTTCTTAGTCAATTTCCCAGTTAAAGCTTGAGATCTACACCACCTTCACCAAAAAATAATCATTCTTCCCCTTCTGCAACAGCAAATATTTCCCGTTAATAAAGTGAGTTGCATTGATCATCATTTTCGGATCGGTGATCTTTACCTTATTAATTGAAAGTCCGTTTCCTTTGATCATTTTCATTGCATCACCGTTCGATTCAAACATCTTTGAACGTGTCGTGAGCAATTCGACAACGCCGAAACCAGTTTCCACTTCTTCTTTTTTCACATCAACAGAAGCCGAACCCGATGCACCAAGCATATCCACAAATTTCGCATCATCTATTTCACCGATTTGCGCAGGAGCATCTTTCGCCATGAAAAGAGATGTAATATTTACCACAGCATCCAACGCATCTTTTCCATGCACACGAATGGTAATATCTTCTGCAAGCGCTTTTTGTAATTTGCGCAAGTGTGGTTCTGTTTTATGCTCTGCTTCTAATTGCTCAATCTCTTCTTTTCCTTTCAGCGTAAAAATGCGGATGTAATTTTCTGTGTCAGAATCCGCGGCATTCAGCCAAAACTGGTAAAACTCATAAGGAGAAGTTCGTTTTGGATCGAGCCAGATATTTCCGCTTTCGGTCTTTCCGAATTTCGTTCCGTCTGCTTTTTTGATCAGCGGCGTTGCAAGTCCATAAGCTTCACCGCCGTCTTTCCGACGGATTAATTCAGAACCGGTGTAAATATTTCCAAGTTGATCGGAGCCGCCCATTTGCATTTTTACACCATGATTTTTCCAGAGATAATAAAAATCATAACCTTGTATCAATTGATAGCTGAATTCGGTAAACGACATTCCTTCGCGGTCATCGCCGGAAATGCGTTTTTTTACCGATTCTTTCGACATCATGTAATTCACCGTAATATGTTTTCCGGTGTCGCGGATGAAATCGAGAAAAGAAATTCCTTTGAACCAATCGTAATTATTAACGATGGTTGCAGAATTTTCGCCGCAGTTGAAATCAAGAAATCTTTCAAGCTGTTTTTGCTGCGAAGAAAGATTATACTGCAAAGTTTTTTCGTCCAGCAAATTGCGCTCAGCCGATTTTCCGGAAGGATCACCCACCATCCCGGTTGCGCCACCAACCAGCGCCATTGGCTTATGACCGCATTGCTGAAAATGCAAAAGCGTCATGATCTGCACCAGGTTTCCAACGCCAAGCGAATCTGCAGTCGGATCAAAACCGATATATGCGGTCACCATTTCTTTATTGACCAATTCTTCTGTTCCCGGCATCATTTCCTGCAACATGCGACGCCAGCGTAATTCTTCGATGAAGTTCTTTTTCATAACGATGCAAAGATAGAAAAGGATATACGATGTACGAATTGGGATGTACGATATTTAAATTCGCCTAAATTGTAATTCGTACCTCGTAAATCGTACATCATTTCTACCTTTACAATATGATACTCCTCACTGGCGGAACAGGATTGCTTGGTTCACACATTGCTTACGAATTGGTAAGTAAAGGCCAAAAGATCCGTGCGCTGAAACGGAAGGAAAGCAGCACTGCGCTGACAGAAAAAATTTTCCGGTTTTATAATTCAGATGCGCAATTACTGCTCGATAAAATCGAATGGGTAGACGGCGATGTGCTTGATCTTGGTGCGCTGGAAGATGCGCTCGAAGGAATTACACATGTTTATCATGCTGCTGCGCTTGTGTCTTTTCATCCGAAAGAAAAAGAAAAGATGTTGCAGGTAAATATTGAAGGAACCGCCAACGTGGTAAATCTTGCTGTGCATGCGGGTGTGAAAAAAATCTGCCACATCAGCTCAATTGCTGCACTGGGAGTTACAATAGATCAAAAGCTGATTGATGAAGATGTCTGGTGGAAAAATGATCCGGGAAATTCGTGGTATGCAATAAGTAAATATGGTGCAGAACGGGAAGTTTGGCGTGTCTCGGAAGAAGGAATGGATGTGGTGATTTTAAACCCGGCTTTCATCCTTGGTCCGGGGGATGAAAAAAGAACAAGCTCAGAAGTTTTCGGTGCGATGAAAAAAGGAAATTCATGGTACACGCTTGGTGAAAATGGTTACGTGGATGCGCGCGATGTGGCAATGGCTGCGGTGAAGCTGATGGAAAGTGAAATTAAAAATCAACGTTTTGTATTGAGTGCAGAGAATCTTTCCTATAGAGATTTCTTTGATAAAATACTTGCTGCATTCGCACAACCAAAAACAAAACGACTCGCAGGAAAATTTCTGCTTGCACTCAGCTGGCGTGGAGAAAAACTAATGACTTTACTGACAGGTGAAAATCCGAGAGTGACAAGAGAAACTGCACTTGCTGCGCTGCAGTTAAACCGCTATGATGGTACGCGAATTACAAAGCAGCTTGATTTTAAATACCGTGATGTGGATAATTCTATAAGGGAAATTGCGGAATTTTATAAGTAAATGGGCAAATTTTAAATGTGTAAATGTGCAAATTTCAAGTGTTTACAAATCTGTAAATATCAAAATACAAATTGTGTAAATGTGCAAATTCCAAATACAAATTTTGTAGATATCCAAATTTGCCATTTGCACATTTACACAATTTGAAACTTGCACATTATTTTTTCAAGGGCACAACAGTATCTGCCTTCCTCTCCGATTTCGCTTTAAGCTGCCGTGTAGTTAATTCGGTAATAACATCATCGTAAAGCAAACTCAATTCTTCAGGCTGCGAGCCATACCATTGCATGGATGTTTCGAATTGTTCTTTTGTGACTTCTCGCTTTGTAAAAATATCGTACCACTCGATAGGCGGTGGAGCGCTATGATCAAATGTGATTCCACGAATGACGGTATCGCGTGGCATTTCTAAAGTAATAGGGCCTTGTGGACGAAGAATTTGCGGTGAACGCACATTAAGCGCCGCTTCAAGCATGTGAACATCAGCCAGCAACTGCACCATTTTCACCTCGGGAATGAGGTCTTTTGGTTTTTCTACAATATCAATTTTAGGCGGGTTGCAGGCAAAAAGAAAAAAAAGCGCGATTGCAGTGAATTTTGACATACCAGTAAAGGTAAGGGAAGTCTGAATAAGCCGGAAAAAAGGATATTTTTGTTTACCACTCCACAGACGCGTTTGTTTACCGTAATTTTTCGGAACAATGTAACGGGTCTTAAAAATCTCCCCAATGAAAAGAATTTTATTTTTTCTAAG
Source organism: Bacteroidia bacterium (assembly GCA_039918435.1). Classification (GTDB taxonomy): domain Bacteria; phylum Bacteroidota; class Bacteroidia; order Palsa-965; family Palsa-965. The sequence continues at coordinate 82,576 of JBDSHN010000143.1, forward strand.
CATAGCATTTACAACACCTTTATGCGCACAGATTGATATGGGTGTTCCTTCGGCTGCAGGTAAAGGCGGGGCATCAACGGCCATGGCAAAAAACTGGGAAGCATTGGGAGTAAATCCTTCTAATCTTGGCTGGAGCGCGAATTATAAATTTTCGATGAGCATCGGAAATTTCGGAATTGCTGCACAATCACGCGCATTGAATTTTGCCGGACTAAAAAAAGCAATGCTGCATCCTTCTGATACATTCAGTACAGTAGAAAAACAAAATTATGCTGCGCTGTTTACAAATCCGGAAGGGTTTAACATGAATGCGAATATAACCTGGATTGCAACATCGGTTTATTTTCCGAAACTCGGCGGACTTGCATTTAATGTACGCGACCGCGCTTATTCGCATGTAGGCTTAAACCATAATGCCGCAGACATTCTTTTTAACGGACAGAATGCAGACATCTACCAGGATTCCTCCGTGTACACAAAAAGTATTGCTTCGGTTTTTGATGGCTGCAATATGACGTACCTGCATTTCAGGGAAGCGAATATCTCCTATGGAAAACGCGTTGCAAAATTCGGCGTCGAGGACGGAGAAGGAAATCCGACGATACAAGTGTATGTCGGCGCTGGCGTTAAATTTATTTGGGGACTGGCGAATATGAATGCTAAGTTTTCTGACGGGGCGATTTTAGGTCAGTCTTCATTCTCAACAAATTATTCCATCAACTACGGGAACATAAAAAATTTCACACCGGAAAAAACAGGCAGCATCTTTAATAATGTTGGTACAGGTGTAGGATTTGATTTCGGCGGATCTGTCATTGTTAAAAACAAATTCCGGTTTGCAGCTGCGGTTACGGACATAGGTTCTATCAACTGGAAAAATAATGTGCTGATCGGCAGTGATACAACCATGCCACACCTCGACAGCACCAATTATGGAATGAATAACTGGCAGATGGGAAACCAGGCTGATTTTCTTTTTGGTGAAAATGGTTTTATGAATTACACACCGGGGCAGGATTACAAATCGAATTTGCCTACACGTTTGCGTCTTGGATTTGGAATGACAATCGGAAAACGAATTGATCTTGGTGCTGATCTTGTAGTTCCGATGAATAAAACACTTTACAATCTTTCCAATCCGTATCTCGCGATCGGCGCTGATATAAAGATCTTCGAAGTGTTGAAGCTGAGTGCCGGAATTTCGGGAAGTGCTGATCTTGGATGGTATGTCCCGATGGGAATTACAATCGGACCGTTAGGCTTTTTTGAATTCGGACTTGCAACCGGTGATGTGCTGACCTTCCTTGACAAATCGAGAAACCCGAATATTTCTGTTTGTATGGGCTTTCTGCGTTTTAATATTGGCAATAAAAAAGATGCAGGTTCGAATGTAGTGCCAACACCTGGAATTTAATCTGAACAAATACGTTGAATAATTTCAAAGATAAAATTGTCTGGATAACAGGTGCATCATCAGGAATTGGTGAAGCGCTTGCGAAAGCATTTGCAGCAGAAGATGCGAAGCTTGTTTTATCAGCAAGAAGAAAAGAAGAGCTGGAGCGTGTGAAAAAAGAATGTAAACTGAGCGATTCAGATTGCCTGATTTTACCACTTGATCTTTCTGATACTTCTTCTATCGATTCGATGACACAATTGGTGCTTGCAAAATTTTCACGTATTGATGTGCTGGTGAATAACGGCGGAATTTCTCAACGTTCACTTGCAAAAGATACACCGATTGAAATTGACCGGAAAATAATGGAAGTGAATTTTTTCGGACAAGTTGCGGTAACAAAAAGTGTGCTGTCCGTAATGCTACGTCAAAAACAGGGACAGATCATTGTGATGAGCAGCATTGCGGGGAAATTCGGATTCTGGTTCCGCACTGCGTATTCTTCTTCCAAACACGCGCTTCACGGATTTTTTGATGCCCTGCGTCTGGAAACAGAATCGGAGGGAATAAAAATTCTGATCGCTGTTCCCGGAAAAATTCAATCCGACATTTCCATTCATGCGCTCAAAGAAGATGGCAGCAAAAATAATGTGATGGATAAAAGTCAGCTCGAAGGAATGCCGGCTGAAGAATGTGCGGCAATCATCCTGGAAGCTGTAAAAAATAACAAGGAAGAAATTTTAATTGGTGGCCGTGAAATAAAAGCGGTTTGGCTGAAGCGTCATTTCCCGAATTGGTTCGGACGTGTGATACGAAGGCAGACGAAAGAATAAATAATTAACTTATAAAATCAAGAGCTATGAAATTAGGAATTTACGTTGCAGTAATAGTGATCTTTCTGATCGTACGATTGGTTATGCGTTTAGCAAAAACCAATTCCACGCCACCAGTTTTCAAATCCAATCCGCCATTTAATAATCCGTCGATGAGACAACCGCCGCCTTACGTGCCATCATCGCAGCAGCAACCGAAGGATGATTTTTCAAACTTATTCGACCAGTCAAACAATCCATACGAACAAAAACCAAATCCATTCGCCAATCCTTCTGCACCTTCATTCAATGATCCGTTTGACGAGCAGCAGAGTTCATTTTCAACAATGACGAACAGGAATACGAACAGCAATATGGGCACTGGAAGTCAGAATTATTATTGCATGTATTGCGGTAAAAAATTCCAGAGTATTGCTGCATTAAAAATGGATACTTGTTTCAAACATCCGAAGTCGGATAAAGGTTTGCAGAAACATGTTTTATACAACGGTGCAGGTAAACCGAATATTGGGTTCTGAGTGTTCTCGACTTCGCTCGAACAAACAGAACTATTTAGTTCGGTTGGACAAATAGAACTGTTTAGTTCCATTGAAGAAATAGAACTATTTAGTTTTTCCGTTTTAAAAAAACGAAAATGCATTTTTTTCATTACTAATTTTCGGGTATAACACTTTTGGTGAAGTCTGTTCGGGCGAATTATAAATTTTATTGAAGTGTTTGTTCGGGCGAAGTCGAGAACACTCACTTCACCAAAATCTTCGCCTCCAGCATATCCATCATCGCGTACTTCACTCCTTCTCTTCCCAAGCCGGAATCTTTTATTCCACCATACGGCATGTGGTCAACGCGGAATGTAGGAACATCATTCAGAATTACTCCTCCGGTTTCAATTTCTTTAAACGCTTTATTCATTTCAGAAATATCATTGGTAAAAACGCCTGCCTGCAATCCGAATTTCGTGTCGTTGATAAGGGCAATTGCATTTTCGAAATGTTCGTAAGATTCTACGATCACCACAGGTCCGAAAACTTCTTCGCAGTTTACTTTCATTGAGCGGTTAGTTTCCGTCAGTACTGTTGCTGGATAAAACGAGCCTTTTCTTTTCCCTCCCAACAAAACTTTCGCACCGGAATTTATCGCTTCATTCACCCACGTTTCTACCCGCTTTGCATTTTCTTCGTCTATCATTTCCGCGATCTCTGTTGCTTTATCCGCAGGATTACCCGTTTTTAATTTCGATGCACCTTCACAAAACAGCTTTAAAAATTTTTCGAATAAATTGTGATGGACAAATATCCGCTGCGCATGAATACATATCTGCCCGGAATATGCGAATCTGCCAACGAGACATTTTTTTATTGCATCTTCCAGATTTGCACTTGCTGTTACAATTACACCTGCATTCCCGCCCAATTCCAGCACAACTTTTTTCTTGCCCGAATTTTTCTTCATCTCCCATCCCACTTCCGGTGAGCCGGTGAATGACAAAAGTGAAAACCGTTCATCTGTCACCAGCCGATTTCCGGTTTTGCGATCCATCGGTAAAATAGAAACTGCGCCTTTCGGCAGATCCGTTTTGTCAATGATCTTTGCCAGCGCCAATGTAGACAAGGGCGTTGAAGAAGCAGGTTTAAGAATAATCGGGCAGCCCGAAGCAATAGCAGGCGCAATTTTATGCACGGCAAGATTTAATGGAAAATTAAACGGTGCAATGCCGGCAACAATTCCGATGGGAAAATAATTTATAATGCCTTCTTTTCCGTCACCGGATTTCGTCCAGTCGAGCGAAATATATTCTTTCGGCGTGCGTTTCGATTCTTCTGCTGCCACAAGAAAAGTTTGTGCCGCACGATCAATTTCTCCCAATGCATAACGCAATGGTTTTCCTGATTCTTGGCACAGTAACAAAGCAAGTTCGTCACGATGCGCGGTGATAGAATCATAAATCTGCCGGAGAGTCTCAAATCTTTTCCATGATGGAAGCACTTTCATTTCATGCTTCACTTCCTGAGCGGCGATGATAGCAGTTTCAAGTTCTTCCGCACCAGCGAGGAAAGTAGTTGCAAATTTTTTGCCAGAATGCGGGTTGATTACTTCAAGCACATTTTGTGTTTCAATAAATTTTCCGCCACAATAAATAGAAAATACTTCCATAACGCTAAATTACAGAAAGTTGAATTCAGTATTGTGTCAAACCACGCAATGCAGCAATGATTGCCCCACAAATCTGTGAAATCTGCGCAATCTGTGGCCTATCTTTATCCCCGTGCAAAACCGAAAGCTTCTCCATTGGATCATTTTTATCGCGCTCGCGCTGACTTGGGGAAGTTCTTTCATTCTCATGAAACGTGGAATGGACGCATTTTCAAGCAGCCAGGTTGCATCATTGCGCATTTTTATTGCATTCTTATTTCTCCTTCCGATAGCGCATCGTCATATTAAGAAAAGCTTATTTCCGTTACTACCGGGATTTGCCGGCATGGGAATTTTCGGAAATTTTATTCCTGCATTTTTATTTACAAAAGCAGAAACAATGATCAGCAGCGCACTCACAGGAATGCTGAATTCATTAACGCCTGTATTTGCCCTCGTACTCGGAGTAGGAATCTTTAAAAACAAGGTAAAAGCAATCCAGGTTATCGGTTTGCTTATAGGATTTGGTGGCGCAATCGGATTACTTTCATTGGGTAAAGGCAGCGTTGCAGGCGTGCCCGAAAGTATGCACGAAGTGTTCGTTGGAGGAAGCCTTGTAGTGCTCGCAACATTTTTTTATGGACTGAGCGTAAATATTATCAAAGCAAAACTCAACGGTGTGAATTCAATTACTGCAACTGTTTTTGCATTATGCATTATTGGTCCGATGGCAGGAATTTATTTATTTACCACAGATTTTATCCATCGCATGCAAACGATGCCCGAAGCCTGGGAAAGTCTCGGTTACATTTGCATTCTCGCTATTTTCGGAACAGCAATAAGCGTCATTGTTTTTAATCTCCTCATCAAAGAAACCGGAACACTGTTTGCATCTTCGGTCACTTATTTTATTCCCATAGTAGCAATGTGTTGGGGTGCATTCGACGGAGAATTGATTTCCATTTTCCACATCCTTTTCATTTTCGTCATCCTCGGTGGTGTCTGGCTCGTGAATAAAAAATAGTCCTGCACGAATTACTATTCGTCAAAGTTCGTAATTCATAACCCAATTAGTAACTATTCATAAAATTCGTAATTCGTACCTATTTCAGTACATCGTACATTTGTTAAATGGAGCAGCTGCGTCTTTCAGAACTTTGCCGGCTTGTAAGTGATGCACTGCAAAGTGTTTTCAACGAGCGTGCGTATTGGGTTTTGGCGGAGATCAAGGAAAGGAATGATAAGGGTGAATACATTTATTTTGAGCTGGTAGAAAAAGCGACGAATAGCACAGAAGTGATTGCGCGTATCAATGCCAGCGTGTGGCGGAAGGAAGCGCTGGCTGCGTTCCGGAATTTTGAAGACATAACGGGAAAGCGTCCTGAAAAAGGAATGCAGGTATTAGTAAAAGCAGGCGTGAATTATCATCCTGTTTATGGATTGAGCCTGCAGCTTTTCGATATTGATTCGCAACACATGCTGGGGCAGCTTGAATTGCAGCGAATAAAAACCATTGAGCTTCTTGCCTCAAAATCCGGAATCCGTTTAATTGATAATGTACTTACTACACCCAATAAAGAATTAGAATTGCCAACGGTAATTAAACGCATCGCACTAATTACTTCGGCGTCTGCTGCGGGCTACCAGGATTTCATGCATACGCTGGAACAAAATATTTTCGGATATAAATTTTCGGTTGAAACTTATTTTTCAATACTCCAGGGCGAAAAGGCAGCCGGGCAGATGAAAGAACAATTGATCCGGATTTTTGAAGACTCGAAAATTAAATCTTTTGATGCAGTTGTTTTTATCCGTGGCGGTGGTGCGCAAAGCGATTTGCTTCCGTTTGATCAGTTCAATTTAGCACATGCGGTAGCGCGTTTTCCCATTCCTGTCATTACCGGTATTGGGCATTTACGTAATGAAAGCATCGTTGATATGGTGGCGCATACCTCTACTAAAACGCCTACTCGTGCTGCCGAATTGATCATCGGGCATAATCGTTCGTTTGAAGAAGAGATCATGAGCCTTCGGGAACTGATCACGCTGCGTACAAATGGATTGCTCACCAAACATCACCGCAGGCTCGATCATATTTCTGCGATACTGACGAACGGTACAATTCAATTGCTGAATACAAACGAAAATCAATTGAATCGTATCCTGGAAAAAATTTCTTCCGGCGCGGCGAAGCTGGTCAAATCGGAGCAGCAGCAGCTCGATGAAACGCAACGTAATTTCAAAGGATTATCGGATCGTTTCCTGGACCGCCAAAAGCACCGCATTGATTTGTTGCAGGAGCGTGTAAAAAATCTTTCTCCCGAAAATGTATTGAAACGTGGTTATGCAATGATCAGGAAAAATGATCAGCTGATTATTTCAGCGAAGCAAATTGAAATTGGAGATGCTGTTCAGATCATAATGCATGATGGTGAAGCAGTTTCTGTTATTAATGATGTAAAAAACAAAATATAATTCGATGAGCAACGACATCTCTTATACCGACGCCTTAAACGAGCTGAATGAAATCTCTCACGACATCGATAACGAAAGTATTCCGCTGGATGAACTCGCCAAAAAAGTAAAACGCGCATCAGAACTAATTGCGATATGCAGAACAAAATTGCGATCGACGGAAGATGAGGTAAAGAAGATTATTGGTGAAATGGGAGAAAGTAAATAACAAATCTGCGTAATCATTTTGAATCTGGGTGAGACCTTTTCTTGCAAGGAAAGGTTGCTCGCAGATTGACGCAGATAACGCAGATAACGCAGATAAAAAATACAATGAAAAACGTAATAATCACCGGCAGCAATGGAATGATCGGGGGAATTATCCTTCAGAATTGCCTCGATCGTTCTGACGTAGCGAAAGTAACTTCCATCGTTCGTCGTAAGTCAGGAATTTCGCATCCGAAGCTGGTGGAAGTTGTGCATAAAATTTTCTTGATTATTCATCCATCAACGGACAATTCAAAAATCAGGACGTGGCATTTTATTGCATTGGCGCTTATACGGGGCAAGTGCCTAAAGAGGAGTTCAGAAAAATTACGGTTGACTTCACTGAAGCTTTTGCAAAAACATTGAGGGAACATTCGCAGAAAACTTCCTTTTGTTTTTTAAGCGGACAAGGCGCAGATCAAAAAGAAAAAAGTTCCATGCAATTTGCGAGAGATAAAGGAGCTGCTGAAAATTATCTTATCAGTTTGAAATTTGATCGGCTTTATATTTTCCGTCCCGGTTATATTTATCCCGTTACGCCAAGAAAAGAACCAAATTTTTCTCACAAACTGATGCGTGCATTATACAAGCCGGTTTTAAAATGGCTTTATCCAAACATCGGAATAAGTTCAGAGGAGCTTGCTAAAGTGATGGTGAATGCAGGAATTAATGGTGCAGACAAAATTATTTTCGAGAACAAAGCTTTACGCGCGGCAATAACACTTTAACATTTTTTACCTGCCTCCTGCCTCCCTTTTGCGTACCCTTTCTTTTAACAATGTCGGCCGATCATAAATTTATCTTACCTTTGCCCTCAGAAAGTTTATCCCTCCTTCCGTTGAACATTCGTTCGACAATTTTTCAAACATAAAAAGTGTTGGAATTCATAAGGGATACGGAAATAAAAAGCCGGTGATCTCCCACCTTAGTTTCGGTTCTCCCAAAAGAGTTCTGAGCTTCCGAACTAATAAATTTTTAATGAACTCTAACATCGAAGCGTCAGTTAACGGACTAAAAACTCTCCGAACTAACGACTCCGAACTAATTACCAAATATGTTATTCGAACAATTGAATTTGATTACGCCTATTCTCGAGGCGCTTAAAGAAGAGAATTACACCACCCCTACACCAATTCAGCAAAAAGCAATTCCTATCATCCTCGCAGGACGCGATCTTTTAGGTTGTGCGCAAACCGGAACAGGCAAAACCGCAGCATTCGCAATTCCTGTGATTCAGCTGATGACACAAAAACCTTCGCCTACAAATTTCAAGCGCCCGATCCGCACACTCGTACTCACACCAACACGCGAACTTGCGATTCAGATCTCTGAAAGCTTTACTGCTTACGGTCGTCACACAGGATTGAAAAATGTTGTGATCTACGGCGGCGTGGGACAAAAACCACAAACCGATGCATTGCGTGCGGGTGTCGATATTCTTATTGCTACACCAGGACGTTTGCTCGATTTAATGAATCAGGGCCACGTGCGTTTGGACCAGGTTGAATTTTTAATTCTCGACGAAGCAGATCGTATGCTGGATATGGGATTTGTGCATGATGTAAAAAAAGTCATTGCAAAAGTTCCTGCAAAAAGACAGACTTTATTTTTCTCAGCTACCATGCCGCAGGAAATCGTTCGTCTCTCTTCAAGCATTCTTACCAATCCTGAAAAGGTGGAAGTCACTCCTGTTTCTTCTACAGCAAACACGATTCGCCAGGAATTATATTTCGTGGATAAAGGAAATAAAAAACTGTTGCTCATTCATTTGCTGAATGACCCCAACATTATCACTTCATTGGTTTTTACAAGAACAAAACACGGGGCAGATCGCGTAACCAAAGATCTTATTCGTGCAGGTGTTCGTGCAGAAGCTATTCATGGCGATAAATCACAAACAGCGCGTCAGCGTGCATTGAGTAATTTCAAAGCAAAGCAGACACGTGTGTTAGTTGCAACGGATATTGCAGCGCGTGGAATTGATGTAGACGATCTTTCCCACGTTATTAATTATGAAATTCCAAACATTGCAGAAACTTACGTGCATAGAATTGGTCGTACGGGACGCGCAGGCGCAAGCGGAATAGCTATTTCGTTTTGTGACAATGAAGAACGCGCATACGTCAAGGACATCACGAAGCTGATCGGCAAGCAGATTCCGATTGTGGAAGAGCATCCCTATAAAATGGGAACACCTGTTCCGCCAAGAGAATCGCGCACGCACCGGCCAGCGAGCAATGGAAACGGCAGAAATCGTTCAGGAAAACCAAAAGCAAAATCGACGCATACTGCAGCTGCACCACAGAAAAAATCGTGGTTCGGACGAAGCAGATCGAAAACAGCTTAAGTTATTTTATAATTTAATGTAGAGGCTTCTCAGAAATGAGAGGCTTTTCTTATTGATGGGAAATTCCCTCGTGATAAATTTAATGACTGGGTGATTCATCAGCGTGAGGAATTTCATCGTGGTGGATTTATTGACTGATGATCAGCGTGAGAATTCCCTCCCGATGGATTTAATGGGAGTTCGTTTTCTTAACGACTTACAACAATTCTTTTACTGAACCTTTTGTCGTCACAAACCACACTCGCCACATAAATACCAGAGGCTAAATCCTGAAATAAAACTATCCTGTTTTTTTCTACTTGGCTTAGGAAAGTTTTTGATTCAAAAATATCTCTGCCCATTAAATCAGTTATGATGATCGTTGTATTTCCTTCAAAACCATAATCAGGCTCAATTATTATTTCATTATTCAAATTATCATACCATAAATTGCTAGTGCTAAAATCAGTGTTATCCAACATTCCTGTTGTACAAGAAATCGGAGCGTTAACTAAATAATACCTGTATGCATTAATATGATACCATATTCGCTGCTTTTGTCCGGATGAGAAAAAATTAAGACAGCTTCCGGTAGAATAATCCATGTAATTCTGATTCATTCCGTTATAATTGTATGGGTAAAACATAGATCCTGTGCAATTCGTTGTAAGCCAGTTACAGCCTGAATTTTGTTGATGCTGCGCCCAGGTATCACTCACAAAATCATCCCCGCATTGATAAACATATATCTGATAATTCGGATCCCATATCAGCTGCGATTGATTGTTTCCTGCAATATGAAATAATCCAAGCCAATGCCCAACCTCATGCGTCACAACACGACCCGCATAATTCGGATCCGCAACACCGGTTCTTCCAAAATAAGCATAGTCAACAGTTACTCCTTCGTATTGTGCCGGCGCCGTATTCGGAAACACAGCATACCCATATAACGAACCCTGAATATCACATGACCAGATATTTAAATAGCCTTGTCCATATCCCGGTGCAACGTTCTTGACATTTGCGATATCACCAATGCCATTCCATGCACTTGCATCCAACCCAAAACTGGGAAATGTGGTATAAGTTCTGGTTACTGCTACAAGGCAAAATTCAATTTCACAATCTACCGGGTATGTTCCATAAGTAGAATAATTGAAAGTGTTGGAAGCATCGGAATTAAATCTGCGATAATCTTCGTTAAGCACACTGATTGCACTTTGTATTTGTGATAGCGCAATATTTTGTACGGTCGTATTATAAACTACATGAACGACAACAGGAATTGTTATAACACTACCAGCTTGCCTGTAATAATTTTGCGGTACTTCTTTCAACAGTTCATTATACCTTGGCAGGATGGTTGAATCTCTTAAAACTTCATGCTGTAAGTATTCCATTGTAAAACAATGCGGCTCTTCTACTGCTGTTTGAGCAATAATGTTTTCAGTACCGGATACTAGTGTTAAGTTAAATATAATATGACGTAATATTTAAATATGTATATTTGTAAAAAACCTTTACAAATGATACGGTATACAATTAAATTAACAAAGACAGAAGTAGAAGAACTTAAAGAAATAATC
>JBDSHN010000144.1:0-8281 GCA_039918435.1 Bacteroidia bacterium
TCAAGGTGGTCAGCAATTTCGCGGTATTTCATTCCTTCATACCGGCTTAGCATAAATACAGCACGGCATTTAGGGGAAAGCTCATCCAGCGATCTTGAAATTTTAACCTCCAACTCTTTCAGATCCAGCTTTTCCTGTGTTTCATTTACAGAAATTACATTAGGGCTCTGATCTTCAAGACGAATGATCCTTCTATTTTTTTCAAGATGATCGAGCGTGGCATTTACAGTAACACGGAAAAGAAAATTTTTGCCCGCTTGCAGAGCAGGAATCTCAATATTTTTTGCCCAGAGCTTTGTAAATACTTCCTGCACCACATCTTCAGCCGCATCTTTATCATGCAATATCTTATTGGCAACATTGCACATAAATTTATAATGCAGCCGGAAAAGCTGATCAAATGCCGATGAATCGAGGGTCTGTGAACTCATGGGAAAAATAATACAGGCGCCGTTCGGAAAACTTTGGTTATCAAATAATGTCGGGGAGACATTAACAATAAAACAAAAGTAAAAAAATATACCATGTATATAGGGGTACAAGCGGGGTTTTGCCGTTATTATAAAAACAGCGTGTGGAACCCGCCGGCCTGTATACTGGCTGGTTTGTATGAAAGCATTATGGAATTAACAGAACTGGACAAAGAATACAAGGAAATGCAACATTTTTCCACTATTGAAAAAATGAAATATTGCGAAGAGCTCATCACCGGTATGCGTTCACGATTGTCGGATGATTTTACCGATCCAAATCAAATACGTTCGTTGGTCATGGAAATAATCGGGGCTGCTGAAAAGGAAATAAAATTGCTGGAAACTGAAATGAAGCAGGTAGAAAAATAATGCAGCGACAAGTAAGACCTGCGCTATAATCGAACCGCTCGTTATAGTTCATCTTGCAACCCAACGCTGAATGAAAAAATCCCTCTCCGTCAAGGAAAAGGGATTTTTTTATGTGAAAATAAAAACGCTTTATTCGATTGATGCTTTTTATTTTAGCGGATAATTACAACTTTTTGGTTCTGATTTATGGAACTTCCCATAATTGCACAGTTGTAAATTCCCTGTGGTAATGTACTTACATCGATTGAAATATTCCTGCCGGAAAATGCTTGCTCATACACGATTTTTCCTGTAAGATCAGTCAGCATGATTTTTCCATCTGCCGGTTTATTCAAAAGCACATTCAGATTTTCACCAGCAGGATTAGGGAAAATTGTGGCCTGAAAAGTTTCCTGTTCCTGCACAGACAATGGTGGGTTGATCACTGTTGCATATTGCATTTGTGAAGCCGAGGTCATACGATGAACGGAAGAAGAATCGCAATACATGCTGGAGCACAAATTCCCATCCGTAATGGTCAGGCAAATCGTGTATTGTCCCGGCGCAGTGTAATTATGACTTGGATTTGGCAGGGAAGAAGTTGTTGCATCACCAAAATCCCATAAGTAATTGATCGGCCCTTGCCCGGTTACGGAAGGATAAATATACCACTGTAGTAAGTTGAAAGAATCCTGTACCATGCTGAAATAAGCTGAACAGGAAGTTGGTCCGCCAACCGTTACAGGACTCACAAATGTGTCTGTGCATGCGTATATGCTGTCGAACATTATAAGTGTGACAGTATATGTGCCCTGAGTAGCATACGTGTGATATTCACTTACATTGTTACCAACTGAAGCATCGCCAAAATCCCAGGCAAAATTCGCATTCATTGTATCATTTGAAGTATTGTAAAGGTTTGCAGAAAGACCGCTTATGCTCGATCCGAATCCTGCACTGCACGCAAATGCCGATCCGACATTTGTATAATCCGTGGCAACGCAACCGTTTACATCTGTTACAAGTATTGAATAGGTGCCGCTGCATAAATTGGTCTGGTTCGATACTGTTACAGCATTCGACCATTGGAAAGCATAAGGAGAAGACCCGCCTGTTACGCTGGCAGAAACTGTTCCGTCACATGCAGAAGGAGACGTTTCATTGGTGCTCGTAGCGGTTACCGATAGGTTATTGCATCCCACACTGACTGTTACGGCTGTACAAAATGTATCAGTGCATGTTGAAAAAGAATCTATTGTAATGAGGCATACGCTATACGTGCCCGGAGCACTATAGCTGTGTGAAGGTGAATTTGAGTTATTGACTGGAGTATTGTCGCCAAAGTTCCAGAAGTTGATGAGATAGGTGGAGGGATTAGTGGTATTGGTAAATGCCACTGTGCCACCACTTACGGAATACGTAAATGAAGTCACACACTGCGCTTTTGATTCCTGCGCAATAAACAACATAATGAAGATGGCCAGTAACGTGTGAAATTTTGTTTTCATGATTATAGTTGTTTTAAATGATCAATAATTGTTGGAATGATAAAAGTAGACAACTATTTCTGGCATCCGAATTGCATTTTTAAAATTTCTTACGTGCCCAGCAAGAGCATTTCATGTGAAAATCTTCCGCAATGCCGGTTTTTTGCAACTCCTTTTTGCCGATTTTTGCTTTTTAATTCAATGAGTCGTATCAATAAAAAACAAATAAACATGAAAAGATCAGCAATTGCACAATGGCTTGGAACAGGTAAAGAAGGATCAGGCACAGTTTCTACACAGAGCCAATCGCTTAATAAAACGCAATATTCGTATAAGTCGCGTTTTGAAGAGGGAACAGGTACAAACCCGGAAGAGCTTATCGCTGCTGCGCATGCAGGCTGTTTTTCAATGAAACTTTCTTTCCTTATTGGTGCTGCAGGACTTACTCCCGGTTCAATTGAAACTACATGCGATATTGTTCTCGACAACGGAAAGATCACTTCTTCCGTATTGACAACTACTGTAAAGGCAGAAGGTTTGACAAATGATAAATTACAGGAAATTGCAGCAGACGCTAAAGAAAACTGCCCGATTTCAAAGTTGCTCAATACTGATATTTCTATGACTGCAACTTTAGCTGTTTAATTAAAACACTCTCTAACTACTGAGAAATAAAAATCCGTTCCGGTTAAAAACCAGGACGGATTTTTTCATTGTCGGGTCACTGCATTATTTTTTTATGCTGATTTTAAAAAGTCACACGAATGCTTCCTTTGATAAAAAACGGTGTTCCCGGTGTAAAATGAAGCTCACTCACAGAGGTGTTTTCGTTTTTGAGACGACTTTCGGTATCAAACTGTGCTTCATTCCATTCACTGTTCAATAAATTCTGTGCACTGAGTCCAAGCTCGATGTTTTTGAATTTGTACGATGCCACTGCGTCCAGAAGGAAATATCCTTTTGCGGTTACCGTATTATCTTCATTTGCCGGACGCGAATCAATAAAACGATAACGAAGACTTGCGCTCAGCTTTTTTTCTTTTACAAATGAAATGCCGCCGGTGCTGGTGAGCGTTGGAGCAAGCGGAATAAAATTATGTCCTTCTTCCAGCTCAACTAAACGGCCATGATTATAATTCAAATCCGCGTCAAGAAAAAGAAAAGGAAGAAATTCCCAGCGAATATCAAGGTCCATTCCAAGTCTTCTGGAAGCGCCATTGATTTCCACTACAGCTTCATCGCCCACATACACAAGCTCACTTTCAAGATCAAGCCCCCATGCTGCAATATTTACCAGGATGTTTTCTGCTGCTTTGAATGTTGCCCCGATTTCATATCCAAGTGCGCGCGGCAAACTTTTTCCGGGACCATAAGTAACAACAGATCGCGCATCATTTGAATGATAGCCGTATCCGCCGCGCACATAAAACTGCACGGAAGCATTAGGTGTAAAAAACAACCCGGCTTTCGGACTAACGAGACTTACATTTCTTTTTCCCGACAAACTGTCGTTGATATAATTTTCGTAGGAAAAAATAAAATTATCAGAACGCACACCGAGATAAGCAGAAAATTTTTCTGATAGCCTGATATGTTCGTCGACGTAAGCGAAAATATTTTCTTCGAATAATTTTCCCTTGCTGATCACATTCAGGAACTCTCTTTTTACTACATGATCAAGGCCGTTTTCTCCATTGTCGATGCGCGTTCCGATTCCGATAGTTGTTTTGGATTCTTTTCCGAACAGCGAATGATACTTTTCAAATGTTCCGTTGTAACCGAAAATGTTTCTTCCGTTCTCTTTCTGATTTATTTCGTCGCCGTTCACTGTATCATTCAGGAAGAACGTAAAATTGGAATACAGGTTGAATTGATAATAGCTATAATAAACCTGGTTGGTAAAGCTGCTGTTTTTTTCGGTTGCAGTTGTAATGGTAAGATTTCCATTTGCCCTTGAGGTTGTTCCGCCTTCAGAATCATCAATTGTACCGAAACGGGTAATAGAACCATCAGCAATCGCACGCTCAGGCACCTGGCCCGACGCATCCCATGTCGAACTGAAAGCAGATGCGGAAAAGGAAAGTGACGTGTGATCTGTGAGTTGCCCGGTATATTTTGTAAAAACATTATAACGGTTGAAATGCTGTGGACTTTCAAAATAGGAATTGGAATAATAATATTCTCCTGCGGCATAAAAGTTTTCCTGGCGTGAGGTAAATAAATGTTTTTTCCCGAGCAGATTAATCATTCCAAAAGCGCGATACGTATCAAACATGCCGGCTTCCACCTTTATTTCATTTTTCGAAATAGCGTTTTTTGTAAAAAATTCTCCTGCGCCTGATGTTGCGAAATCACCAAAACGAGCCGAATAAGGACCTTTGCTCACTTTCAGGTGATCGACTGTTTCAGGTATTACGAAATGGAAATCGGCATAACCTTGTCCGTGTGCGTGAGAAACCATATTCACCGGAATGCCGTCAATAAAAACGGCAAAATCGGTTCCATGGTCGCAATCAAATCCGCGGAGAAAGATCTGTTCTGCTTTTCCGCCACCGGCATGCTGCGCTATAAATAATCCGGGAACAAGCCGGAGCATATCCTGCGCGGAATTTGTTGGCCGTAATGTAATGTCAATCGCGTTGATAGTGGTTAAGCTCTGACCTAGGTCTTTTGGTTGCGAAACGGTCACTTCACCAAGGCTGACAGATTTCTGTGCCAATGAAACACGTAACGCCTGACTTGTTTCATCTGTGATTTCTACAACGAGTTGTTTTGTTTCATAACCGATGCGATAGAAACGAAGCTGGTGCTTTCCTTTGCTGAGTCCCGAAAGCCTGAAATTTCCAATTGCATCCGTATAAACAACGAAATTTTCATTCAGGCCCGTGACCAATACATCCGCGAGCGAGGATCGTGTTGCTGAATCTGAAACGCTGCCTGTAATCTGAAACGCGTGAAGGCTTGTAATGCTTCCGGTTAGCAGAATAAAAAGACAGCAAATTTTTTTAAAGTAAAAATTTACCATGGTAGAAAATAAAAAAGTGAACAACATTTACTTCCGGGAGGAAGCAAGAATAATTTTCACGAAAATGTTTCGTGATGCAGTTGCTCAGCAATTCCAGGGTGGAGGAGAGGGAATTGTACGGTAAAAGTTAATGTGTATGGCTTGCTTGCAGGCAAGTAGCAGCCCGGTAAATTTTCCCGGAATTACAGTTTCATCTGATTGAGGATTCAGATGAACAGATGCATTTTTTTCAATAAGTTTTTTTGAATCGTTCTGCGGATCTTCTTTGCCGGCTTTTTCCAGGTCGACATGAAGGTGATATTTTCCGTTCTCGATATGGACCGTTGCAAGATGTTCGGTTTTCCAGAAGCTATGCGCCATAAAATCAGAAAGAGCAGGAACCAATGGCCTGATCAATGCCAGCGAGTAGCATACGAGCAGTAATATGGCAACCTGTTTTTTCATCTACGCTATATACGCGTAAACTTACCGGCCGGATTGGTCAGTAAGTAGTAAAAAAAGTTCTCTCAATGGTCCAGTAAAGCGCGATCAAGGCAATTACAGCTGAGGCTGGAAAAACAATGCGTTTATGGTACCAGGGCTTTTTGGAAAACCACATACCCACGAGCAGCCACGCAAGAAGAATGACAGTAATTTGTCCCAGCTCAACGCCGACATTGAATGTGATGAGTGCGGTTACAAATTCTTTTTTTGGTAAACCCAGATCGGTCAGCGCACTCGCGAAACCCATTCCGTGAATCAATCCGAAAATAAAAACGATAATGATCCTTGACGGTTTCAATTTATCGGTCAGCATGTTTTCGCAGGCCACAAAAACAATCGAAAGCGCAATGACAGGTTCAATAATATGAGTGGGCGGATCAATAACGCCGTACATGGCAAGTCCGAGTGTAATGGAATGCGCCACAGTAAATGCGGTAGCCTGCGTGATCACGGATTTTAATTTCGGATTGAGCAGGAAAATGCAAAGCACAAATAAAATATGATCGATACCGAGCGGAAGAATATGTGTGTAGCCCAGCCTGAGATACATGCCACCCACTTCGCTCCTTGAAAGTTTGCTGAGTGAATCGCCCATCGGGTGAGCGCTCAGCAGGGCGGGAAGGAGCATGCAGCAGACCAGAAAAAAATAAGAAGGAATAGTTCCTAAGAAAGAGTTCTTCTGCAACATAATTTATTTTGCCAGGTAAGGCTGTACTTCTTTTCTGAGCATCGGATCAAGAAATGGATTCATCTCCAGCGCGGTTTTTATCATCGATTCACCTGCTGCTTTTTCACCTGCTTTTATTTTTATCATTCCGGCACGACAACGCAGAACAGGATTTTTTGAACCCGTTTTTAAAGCAACATTGATCATTTTATTTGCCTCAGCATATTCACCTCTTTTATAATGCACCCACGCCATTGCTTCGCATACATCAATATTTTTTGGGCGGCGTTCGTATTCTGTTTGCGCATGCTCCATTGCTTTGTCAAGATCTCCTGTTTTGAGATAAGCATAAGCAAGCTCTTTATCTGCATAATGTCCGTGGCCTTGCACACTTTCATCCGTTGTTCCGGGCCCGAGCATTTCAATTACACGTTCAGCAGAAGCTTCTGATTTTTCTTTTTGATTCGTCAGCAGGTAAAGATCGGTAAGCTCATCAGCGAAAGAATATTCGGTGATCAGCTTATCGGCTTTTTCGTAATAAATAATTGCTTCGGGGTAATTTGCTTTTGCTTTAGAAATACGACCAAGTCCTGCATAAGCGAATGGATAATCAGGGCGTTCAGCTAATGCAAGATTATATGTTCTTTCTGCACTGTCGAGACTTCCGATGCTTTCATACAAATGTCCGAGGATCATTCTCGACCATTCTGTAGATTCCATTCCGGGATAACCGGAAGAAACAGCAAGCTTCATCGCAGAAATTGCGCCCGGTATATCGCCATAAATTTCGCGTAAATAAGAAACACGTGAATAAGAACGGATGTCAGGACGAAGAGAGATCATCTTGTCTGCCATTTTTACTGCTTCATCATAATTTCCTAATTCCACATTTGCATCGCATCGCAATCCGTAAATAAATGCATTGTCAGGATTGATCTTGCTTGCATTATTTGTTACCTCAAGCGCATCACTAAAATGATGCTGGGAAAGAAGCACAGTTCCTTTGCAGCATAACGCTTCAAAGTTTTCAGGATCTTTTTTGAGAATGATGTCGGTCAGTTGTAAAGCTGCTTTATCATAATATCCATGATTACCGGTAACGCGCGATTCATTAATGTAAGCCTGGATAAGCTTGAGCATTGTTTTGCTGTCTTCCGGTTTTGTTTTTAATACTTCAAGGCAATTATCCATTTCTTTTTTAGCATTCAGCCATTCTTCCGTTGTGGCATAAGCACCTTTTGGTACTATGTAGCCCGGGATTCCTGCTTCTGCTTTTTTAGAAAAAACGAGAATCACGATGAAGAATACTACAGTTCCAACGATAAGCGCTGAATAAAGAAATTTTCTGTTGAGTTTCATGGGAAAGCGTGCGAATTATCACATTGGTGACCACTATGTGGCGAATATGTACGAATATACGCAGTTCGTCGGTTTTTAGTTTTTTCTGTTTGCTTACTGCAAGTCAGCTCATTTATTTTGCGCGGGAAGAACCTGACCGCTCGAAGTATGCAGACAGAAAAGAACCCTTTAATGTGATGAAAGGAGCATCGTAGCTAATCAGCGGAGGTATTTTTGCCAAAAAAGTAAATTTAGGGTGGCATAGGGAGCTTAGATTGTCTCGGAGGGAGCTTAGATAGTCTCGGAGGAAGCTTAGATTGTCTCGGAGGGATCGTAGATAGTCTCGACGGGAGCTTAGAATGTCTCGGAGGGAGCTTAGATTGTCTCGAAGGGAACTTAGATTGTCTCGACGGGAACTTAGATAGTCTCGGAGGGATCGTAGATTGTCTCGGAGGGATCG
>JBDSHN010000145.1:0-2826 GCA_039918435.1 Bacteroidia bacterium
GGTACGGACGAGGATGCTTAATACAAAGGTTCGAGCTTACGAACACAAACGGTGCATGAGGCGGGATCACAAGGACGATGTTGCTGAAGAAACAAAATATCCATAACCAAGAGACGATTTTTGTATCTTTGGAAGTATAATTATCAGAGATGGATCTTATTATAAAAAATATTACCTCGATGGAGGATGTAAAATTTCTTAGTGAGCTTGCAAAACGACTTGGTTTGACATCAGTGCCACTTTCGTTAGAAGAAAAAGAAGATATTGCATTGGGCTATGCTATTAATGAAAGCAGAAAATCAGGTTATGTAGCCGAAAAAGAAATGATGAAACTGTTTAAAAAACCTAAAGGCAAATAACATAGTTTAACCCTGTTTGCTAATGGAAGTATCCTTTTCAAAATCTTTTTATCGTTCTGTTGCAAAAATTAATGACCAAAAGCTATTAGGAAAAATTGAAGGAGTTATTCTTAAAGCTAAAAGAGTAAACCAGGTTTCAGAAAAAGATAATATTAAGAAGTTAGTAGGATTTAAAATGCTTATCGCGTGCGGATCGGAGATTACAGAATTGGTATAATTTACGAAAATTACATGATCACATTCGCTGTGTTTGGAAATCGTAAGGACATTTATAAATCCTTTCCTTAAGGAGTTGTGGTTTCTCTTGCTTAATTATCCCAAAAACTACCATTCACAGTAGCAACGAAACCCTGATTTTCACGTCTATTAACCAGAATCGCCCTAACGCGAACTCCTAAAGCACGTGGATTCACAGAAAAACCTTATTTTTGCACCCTCAATGAAGGCTCAGCGCGTTTTTTTACTGCTTATTTTTCTCGGCACATTCATGCTCGGATGCAACGATTTCAGTCGTTTGCAAAAAAGTACAGACCTGAATCTGAAATATAATGCTGCTGTTGATTACTACAACAAAGAGGATTACGTTAAGTCACAATTGCTTTTTGATGAACTGTATTCTGTTCTTCGAAGCACCGATAAAGCGGAGAGTGTGGCCTATTATCTCGCTTACAGCAATTACAAGCTTGGCGATTTTATTATGGCCAGCTACCTGTTCCGCAATTATTTCAGAACTTACCCTACAAGTGCACGTGCATCTGAATGTTTGTACATGAGTGCTTATTGCCATTATATGGTTTCGCCGCCATGGAGCCTCGACCAGGAAGATACTTATGCGGCTATTGAAGAGTTTCAGTATTTCATCCAGATGTTCCCGACGGATACCAGCCGCATTCATGAGTGCAATAAACTGGTCGACGTTCTTCACCGCAAGCTGGAGAAAAAAGCATACATGAATGCGAAGATGTATTACGACATCGAAGATTATAAAGCATCCATCACTGCATTCGATCAGTTGCTGCATGATTATCCTGATACCAAATACCGTGAAGATGCTGTGTTTTTTACCGTGGAAGCAAAGTATTATCTTGCAGAAAACAGCATTGCACTCAAGCAGGAAGAACGAGTGAAAGCTGCCATTGCAGCGTGCGATAACTTCTTTCTGCTTTACAAGGTTTCTGAACATACCAGCCAGGTGAATGCCACTAAAATCAAAGCACTTAAAATGCTTGATAAAATACTGAAAGACAAACAGATCAACAAGGTTAATTAAATAATCACTATACCAAATCAAATGGCCGATTTCAAAAAATCAACTGCAGATTCTACCACAGTAACACGTGATCTTCGTAACCTGGATACACCAACCGGGAACATCTACGAAAGTGTTGCTATCGTATCTAAACGTGCTAACCAGATCAGCGCTGAGATCAAAGAAGAGCTTACTGGCAAGCTGAACGAATTTGCAACACATACAGATAATCTCGAAGAAGTTTTCGAAAACCGCGAACAGATCGAAATTTCTAAATATTACGAGCGCCTTCCAAAGCCTGTAAATGTTGCCCTTCAGGAATTTCTTGATGGTAAAGTTTACCACCGCAATCCGTCAAAAGAAGGAAAAGAGCAGGCTTAAACTGCTGGCGATTTAAATGAATTTGCAGGACATGGTGATACGCAACAGCGGATTTCCATGTCCTTGCTGTTTAGGGCAATTACAATTATGCTGAACGGAAAACGCATTTTACTGGGTGTAACAGGAGGAATTGCGGCATATAAATCTGCTTTTCTGGTACGTTTGCTGGTTAAAGCCGGCGCCGATGTGCAAGTAATAATGACTCCTTCTGCTCACCAGTTCATCACTCCGTTAACGCTCGCCACTTTATCCAAAAATCCTGCGCTTACAGAACTTACAAAAGGCGAAAATGGTGAATGGAATAATCATGTAGCACTCGGATTATGGGCCGATCTGATGATTATTGCACCTGCGTCTGCAAATACACTTTCCAAACTGGCAGAAGGACGAAGCGATAATTTACTGACTGCCGTTTTTCTTTCTGCGCGTTGTCCGGTTGCAGTTGCGCCTGCTATGGATCTTGACATGTATGCGCACAATGCCACGCAGACAAATCTTGAAAAGCTCCAGCAGCAGGGAATCCGCATTATTCCACCTGGAACCGGTGAGCTGGCCAGCGGATTATCTGGCGAAGGGCGATTGGCTGAACCAGAGGAAATCCTTGCATTCATCGAGGCAACTTTTAAGCATGCGAACCGTCTTTCCGGTAAGAAAATTCTTGTAACGGCGGGACCTACCTACGAAGCAATTGATCCCGTTCGTTTTATTGGAAATCATTCATCCGGAAAAATGGGATTCGCATTGGCAGAAGCATTGGCAGAAAGAGGAGCAGAAGTAATTCTGATAGCCGGGCCGGTTTCTTTAAAAACACATCATCCGAAAATCGACCGGCGTAAT
>JBDSHN010000146.1:0-7500 GCA_039918435.1 Bacteroidia bacterium
CAGGAATAAAGCAAAAACAACTTTACAATCGCTTGACCCGAAAACAGCGGAACAGGTAAAAGCAATTGCCGCTGCTGATGTGCAGGGAATTCCGATGGTAGTCAGAACCGTTGATCCTTCAGGAACATCAACAACCGGTACGTTAACAACAGGAACAGAACCAACAGGAACATCTGCAACAGCAACTTCTACAACCGGAACTTCGACAGCAGGAACAGAGCCAACAGGTACATCGACAGCAGGAACAGTGCCAACAGGAACTACAACAACCGGAACAAATCCAGTCGGAACTTCTACGACAGGAACAGAACCCGTTGGAACATCAACAACAGGAACTACAACAACAGCACAATATATTGATCCTTCAACTAATCAGCCTTTGACTTCTGTAGAGGTAAATGAGGTACGAGGAACAGCTGCTTACAAAAATTATCTTGAAGCAAACAAGGAAGCAATTCAGGCCGACAAAGAAACCGCGCAATTTAAAACTCAAGCAGATGAGTTCCAGGCAAGCGCTGATAAGAATGTAGCCAAAGCGCAGGAACTTTCTTTGCAGGCCGCGGATGAAAAGAACAAAAAGAAAAAACAGGAGCTGATCGATAACTCGAAAGAGTTCAATGCCGCAGCAACTGATGATATAGCCCGCCGTGATTCCGTTAACGAACTTGCAGATGCAGCTTCAATGAATGCAAATGCGAACAGGAATAAAGCAAAAACAACTTTACAATCGCTTGACCCGAAAACAGCGGAACAGGTAAAAGCAATTGCGGCTGCTGATGTGCAGGGAATTCCGATGGTAGTCAGAACCGGTGATCCTTCAGGAACATCAACAACCGGTACGTCAACAACAGGAACAGAACCAACAGGAACATCTGCAACAGCAACTTCGACAACCGGAACAGAACCAACCGGAGCAACATCAACAACAAACCCGGAAGCCGGAACCCGAAACCCATCAACATCGGCTTCCGTAACAACCCGCCTGGCTCCCGGAGAAGAATTAAAATTAGCATCACCATCAGCGACTACATCTGCTGCACCAACTATTGCTGTTAATCCATCATTACCGGAAGGATTAGTTTACAAAGTTCAGATCGGCGCTTTCCGCAATCCTATTTCTGCTGCGATCTATAACGGAATTTCTCCCGTTACTGCCGAAACAACCGCATCCGGACTCACACGTTACACGGCAGGACTTTTCAATCAATTCGCGAATGCAGATGCAGCTAAATCAGAAATACGCGCATTGGGTTATAAAGATGCTTTTGTAGTTGCTTTCTATAACGGAAAAAGAATTTCAATTGATGAAGCACGACGAATGAGCGGAGAACCTGCTGTTGCAACTACCGGAACACAACCAACAGGCACGCAAACCACAGTAACACAACCTGCGACAACCGGAACGGAACCTGCAGTAACCAGAACAGAACCAGCAACGACATCCACTTCATCAGCTACTTCAATACCATCTACACCTAACGCAGCAAAAACTACAGATGTAAAAGAACTGAAAGGTTTATTCTACACCGTACAGGTTGGTGTTTATAAAAATGAAGTGACCAAAGCAAAACTTAAAAATCTTCCTGACCTGGTGAGTGAACGCATAAATGGTTTCATCCGTTACTCCTCCGGAAAATACTGCACAGCAGAAGATGCAGCAGCTGCAAAAAATAATGCTGTCGCAAAAGGAATTCCTGACGCATTTGTTACTGCTTATTATAACGGAAAACGTATTTCAGTATCCGAAGCACAAGCATTTGTTGCGTCAGGAGTAACACCTTGCCAGGGCGGAACAACTCCAACTGTCAGCACTGGCGGGAATAAACCTGCCGCAGCAGAACCTTCATCTACGCAGGAAGGCGGCAATCAAACAGGCAGCAGCAGTCAGCCAACGGCAACAGAACCAACAACCAACAACAACCAACCAACAATAACAGCCAACAACCAACAACCAACAACTACAACAGAACCAATAACCAACAACCAACAACCAACAACTTCCACAACAGAACCTTCATCAGCTGAAAAATCAACATTAAGCACAAAGCCTCCGGTTCCATCAACAGGTTTGGTTTTCAGTGTGCAGATTGGTGCATTCCGCGAAGAAGTTCCGGTTGAAATTGCCAACCAGTTTTTGCAACTGGCTTCAAAAGGTGTGAAAAATTATCTTGATCAATCCACCGGACTTACGGTTTACCAGGTTGGTGTTTGTTTGTCGAAAGAAGAAGCAGAAGCTTTCCGTTCAGAAGCAGTTGCGGTTGGAATTACAGATGCATTTATTGTTGCGTTTAAAGACGGACAAAAAATTACTATGGAAGAAGCAATGGAATTGTTGAGACAGTAATTTTTCAGCTCACTTTAACGCGATGTTGACTGGTAATTAAACGCACCAAATGTAACTTTCTCAGCCCCGATTGAACGCTTTGCCACGCAATAGTGAAAGCGGGACAGGCGTGGTTTTTGAAATGATGCTGCTGCGCTCCGGAAAATCATTATTCTAAGAAAACCAATTGACTTTCAGTTGCTGATTGCTTACCTTTGTACTGTTATTTATATTGATAAAACGTAATGAAAACTACTGGAAATCATCAGACAGAAACTTTAGAGCTTGTTGAAACGAAGGAGAAAGTAACGCCTTTGAATGATCTTATATTGTACAACGACGACTTCAATACATTTGATCACGTTATTCTTTCTCTTTGTGAAATATGTGAGCACGACAAAATACAGGCGGAGCAATGTGCGCACATTATTCATTTCAAGGGCAAGTGCGGCGTAAAACGTGGTACGGCACATGAATTGCAACCTATGTGCGTGGCTCTTCTCGATCGTGGGCTTTCAGCCAAAATTGAATGAGGTAATGCTCAACTGTCAGGCCTGAAATCCCAAAGTGTGGAGTAACTTGCCCATAATACAGTTGTAAACCTTATTTAATTATGAAAACCAGACTTTTTTTTTCCGTTGCACTTCTCGTTGTTGCAATTAGTTCCTGCACCAAAGTTCCGATCACTAATCGCCGGCAATTTAATTTACTTCCCGAAAGTGAATTGCGTTCGATGAGCCTTACGGAATATAATAAATTTATTGCATCTCATTCGCTTATGCCCTCGAACGACAGTAATTCTATTATGGTTAAGCGCACCGGTGCAAATATTTCGAATGCAATCGGAACATATCTTCGTTCGCACAACCAGGCGAAACGCATTGAAGGTTTTGCATGGCAATTTAATCTTGTAAATGATAAAACTGTAAACGCATGGTGTATGCCCGGCGGAAAAGTAGTTGTCTACACCGGACTTTTGCCGGTGACCAAAGATGAAAACGGTTTAGCGGTTGTTATGGGTCATGAGATTGCACACGCTATTGCACGTCACGGAAATGAACGCATGAGCCAGCAACTCGCTATTCAACTAGGTGGAGCAGGACTTGCCATTGCACTTTCGCAAAAGCCGGAACAAACGCAACAGATATTTATGCAGTCTTACGGAATTTCAACTACACTTGGTGCGCTTGCATATTCCCGCAAACATGAAAGCGAAGCAGATAAATTGGGATTGTGTTTCATGGCAATGGCCGGTTACAATCCGAATACCGCTGTTGCATTCTGGCAACGCATGTCAAGTGAAGGGTCGGGACAAGGATTTGTTTTACTAAGCACACATCCGAGCGATGCAAAACGTATTGCTGATATCAAAGCGTATTTGCCAACTGCAATGAAATATTATAAGACTGGCGGCAACACAAAGAAAAATACAAAAGGGAAATAATTGTTGCTTTTGAAAATTACCACTTTAAATTTTTCACCGCTTCAATTTCGGATCAAGCGCATCTCTCAATCCTTCACCGATGAGGTTGTAAACAGTGACGGTGACGAAAATAAAAAGTCCTGGGAAAATAATCAGCCACCATGCGTTGAAATTTTCCCTGCCTTGTGCAAGGAGCTTTCCCCATGTTATGATATCACGCGGAACTCCGATTCCTAAAAATGATAAGCTCGATTCCGCAAGTATTGCACCTGCAATTCCAAAGGCAATTGAAACCATTGATGGTGCCATTCCATTTGCCAGTGCATGACGGAAAATAATCCGTTTCTCTTTGAAGCCCATCGCTTGTGCCGCTTCAATATATTCCATACTGCGTATCTTCAGAAATTCTGCGCGTGTAAAGCGGGCAATCGTAGTCCAAGAAGTAAGCCCGATGATTACCATCACATAAATAATAGAAGGTTCTTTTACCAAAGTGGAAAGTGAAAGAATCAGGATCAGCACCGGGATGGAATTTAAAATTTCAATGCTGCGCGAAATGATAGAATCCACAGGAACATTAACCTGTTTACTGAAATAATTTCCTTTGCTGATCAGTTTTCCGAGGCGCGAAAAAATAAAGACGACTAAACCAAAAATAAAGAAGCTCAGCAGCAGTTGCCACAAAAACATAAAACCTGAATCAGACATTGCGTCTTTCAGCATAAAGATCCTGTTGCTGAATGCATAGAAAAAAGCGAACGGAACAGCGATCACGATCATCCAGAATCTTGCGCGTGTTGTTTGTAAACGTTTATCGCCGAAATAACCCGCAAGCGCGCCAAGGAATAGTCCCAGCACAGAAGCAATTCCCATGGATATAAATCCGATACTCAATGAAATTCTTCCACCGTGAATTAATCCCGAAAGCACATCTTCTCCCGTGCCATTTGTTCCGAGCCAATGTTTAAAACGTGAAGGCATATAAAGTGCTTCATTCTTCTTATCAGTAAATTTCTGCGCGTCTGCCGGACCAACATAATCACGGTTGTCTTTATCTTCTTTCCCGGGCGACCATGTAACAGGCGCCCAAACAACAGATTCAAATTCCATTCGTTTCCAGGGTGCAATATCAAGCTGTATCGTTTCAACTTTTCCCGATGCAGCATCTTTGATCGTATAATTATTCCTGAAGGTGAATGCCGGAAAAAAAGCCTGGCCTTTGTATTTCATGTACAAAGGTTTTTCATTCGCGAGAATAGGAG
Source organism: Bacteroidia bacterium (assembly GCA_039918435.1). Classification (GTDB taxonomy): domain Bacteria; phylum Bacteroidota; class Bacteroidia; order Palsa-965; family Palsa-965. The sequence continues at coordinate 5,009 of JBDSHN010000146.1, forward strand.
CGAGGAGGGAAATGAGTGTTAAAAATCCAAGAATGTAAAGCGAAAAGTAAGCCGTCTTGTTTTTTTTAAACTGCTTCCATGCATACGTGCGGAATGAAAAATCCTTATTGCTGATTGCTGCATCTTCCTGCACGAAGATCGCTTTCTCAACAAAATGGGTTTCGCTATGTTTTTCTTCCGCCATTACTGAATTTGATTTTTGTTTTTTTGAATTTGGATGATCTGTTTATTTGAGCGTGTGTTTGATTTATTTAGAATAAGAAATACGCGGATCTGCAATTGCGTATAGAATATCTGCAACAAGGTAACCGACCAATGTCATAAACCCTGATAAAGTAAATACGGCGACGATCATTGTATAATCTTTTGTTCCGATAGCGCCGAAAATTTCCTGGCCCATTCCCGGGATTCCGAAAATGACTTCAATAATGACTGATCCGCCAACTGCGGCAGGAAAAATATTTGAGAACACGGTAATTATCGGAAGTAACGCATTGCGCAATCCGTGTTTATAAATGACACGGTAGTAAGATAGCCCTTTTGCTTTTGCTGTGCGCACATAATCCTGCCCGATCACATCCAGCATTGCCACGCGCATGGTGCGGCTCAGGAATGCAAGCGAACTGTACGTGTAACAAATCAGCGGCAGTATTAAATAAGGAAGTGATATTTTTATTTTTTCCCACAAGGAAATTTCGCCAGGATAACCGGCTGGCGGCTTCACGCCACTTGCAGGAAAAACATTAAACACATGCGGATTCGCAAACGTCATTAATAACAAAGTGGCCAGGAAAAAAACAGGAAGTGAATACAGCATAAATAAAATCAGCGACGAAGACCGGTCAAAAATTCCTCCACGGTTCGCTGCTGCTTTTACACCAATTGGAATGCTGATAATGTACGCAAGCAAAACAGAAAGCAATGTGAAAAAAAGCGACCACGGGAGCGCCTTTGAAATTATTTCTGAAACCGGCAGCTTGGTCGCATAAGAAATTCCAAAATCACCACGCACAACGCCTTTTGTATTTTGCCAGTCTTTTCCTGTAAGCATTTTACCATCACCAAAAAGCCAGCGGTGATATTGATTGTAGCCATAAAAATGAACTGCAGGAATCCATGTTTTCCATTTACTGGAATTGGCTTTCATAGCCGCAAACGCTGCATTACATTTTGATAAAGGAGCTGCAATAAAAGCAAGCGGACTCTTATGATTTGTTTTTTCTTCATTCACCATTCGCTCAAGCTTACTAATCTTGCTGCTGATGACAACATCTTCGTAACAAAGAAAAAGTGAATTTATTTCCTGTCGTGCATCATCATAAAGCTGCTCGGTCTTTGATTTTTCTTCACCAGATGCAGCAGTATCTGGTGAAGCAGATGCCATTTTTGTTTTTAACTCCATCAACGATTTATACCACACGCTGATCTCTTTCCAATTGCCATAAGAATTGACCAGGCGGTCGAGTGCTTCTTTTGCATCGGGATCATATACTTTGTAAAGCGTATCGGGACTGGCGAAATTAGAAAGTGTGAAATAAAAAACAGGAAGATCAAGTCCGAGCTCGTGACGCAATTGTATTTTGCCCTGCAATGCGCTTTCACTTTGTGAAGAAGAAGCTTGTCCTTCTCCGCCCTTGGCGCCTGAATAAAGTATTTCAACCGGGTCACCCGGAGCATTTACACTGATAGCAAAAGCAAGTAAGGAAATTGCAAACAGCGTTGGAATAAATACCGCGACCCGTTTTACAATGAATTTCAGCATCCTAAGGGAGAACTCAGTTAATGGTTGTCATTTTCGCCATTTTACCGGGCGACATTAATCTTAAGTTGCCCAGCAGCATGCCTGGTTTTTCGAAATAAAAATCGCCGTTGTCGAAACGTTTGTGGATGACCACTTTTCTTACCGACGAAAAAAGGAATACGTAAGGTTGCTCTTCATATACAAGTCGCTGAAGACGTTTTTCCATAGGAATTCGTTTTGATGCATCAATTGTATAACGAATGGAATCGATAAGCGCATCGGAAGTGGCATTCCCGAATCCGATATAATTTGATCCGCCGTTATCATAAGAAGTCGTGTGCCAGATCTGCTTGTAATCTTCAGGAACAAAAGTGCTTTGCCATGAACCGAGATACATATCAAACTGGTGCGATTTGATCGTCTGTGACAATGCACCGAATTCCATTGTGCGTACGTTTGCTTTTATTCCTGCGGGGTACATTGCATTGGCCACATCAGTTGCAATACGTTCAAAAATCGGTCCGGAGGAAATAAGGATCTCGCAACTGAACTGAACTTTTTTTCCATCGATCATTTTATCGCGGATATTATCACCATCTGTATCTTTCCAGCCCGCTTCATCGAGCAGTTGTTTTGCTTTTTCAAGATCGTAATTAATCAGTGGAAGCGTATTATCGTAAACGTCTTTTTTGATTGGAGAAACAAGGCTGCTCATGCGTAATGCTTTTCCGATCATATAATTTTTATTCAG
>JBDSHN010000147.1:0-10618 GCA_039918435.1 Bacteroidia bacterium
AATATCTAAATCAACTATTCAATACGCAGTACCAAATCAATACAAATCATTCAATCACCAGATCATCAAATCATCAAATCAACAAATCAACAGAAGTTTAACTTAAAACCCGGAGGTCAACATCGCAGCTCCTTTTAATCCATCAAATCGTCCACGTCCGTCAGCACCGTCGGGCCCTCGCCCACCCTTTCAGCGTGGATCAAGAATGCCAAGAAGAGAAGATCTTCACAGGATCAATGAAAAAATCCGCGACGTACCAAACGTTCGTGTTGTTGGTGAAGGTATCGAACAAGGATTGTTCTCTATTGAGAGAGCCCTTGAAATTGCTAAAGACGCAGGACTCGACTTAGTCGAAATTGTACCTAATGCTGATCCGCCGGTTTGTCGCGTGGTCGAGTACAAAAAATTCCTCTACGAGCAGAAAAAGAAACAGAAGGAAATGAAATCCAAGGCGACGAAAGTTGTCGTGAAGGAAATTCGTTTCGGTCCGCATACCGATGACCATGATTTTAATTTCAAGAAAAATCATGCGATCAAATTCCTGGAAGCTGGTGCAAAAGTGAAAGCATATGTAATGTTTCGCGGACGTACCATCGTTTTCAAACAGCAGGGAGAGATCCTTTTGTTGAAATTCGCCCAGGAAGTTGAAGAAGTAGGAAAAGTTGAGCAATTGCCACTTTTGGAAGGAAAACGCATGTTTATGCTGCTTGCTCCTAAGAAGAAAAAGTAGTCGGTTGTCAATTTTCAGTAATAAAGAAAGGCTTTGGGGAAACCCGGGGCCTTTTTTCATTCTTCAATTTCCTCTTTACATTTTTTTGAATAAAAAAGATGATATTTCAAATTCGTGAAAGATCTCAACTCGATTCGGAAAAAGAACAAAACCATGCCGCTGCGCATGTTTCTTCAGGCAAAACTACAAGCGGGTCGTTTGCGGCATTTCCAGCATCAATATCTTTGCCCCATTCTACAGCGTTCATCTAAAGTAGCACCGATGCCCGGACCTGGCAATGATAACGGCGATTCCGGCAAAAGAAAGCAGGAAAACAAAAAAGAGGATGACGAAGCGCCGGAAAAAATTGCGTCGGAGCTTCTGCAATTCTTCGCTGGTTAATAACTAACCGCGCTTATGATTAATAAGGTTTGTTTTATTCTTTTGCCCACGCTAATTTAGTTCCTTAAACTTTACAGGTGAAAGCTGCTCAACATTCTGCTGAAAAAGAGGCAAGCCGCGCTGTTGCCGTTGCTTCAGTTACTGCAATTGCAAATCCTGAAGCATCTTTCCCTGCTCCGGCAGTTCCTGTAATTCAACGATCCACACTCACCGCTTCCATGCCGGGCCTCGACACCTCTTCCGGTTCAGGAGGTAAATCCAGCAAAAGAAAAGTGGTCGATAAGAAAGATGATAAAGACGATAAAAAAGATAAACAGCCCGAAAAACGCGCTACCCGCAGTTCATCAAAACCTGCTCCTGATTTAAATCGTCCTCGGTTAGCATTCCGTTCAGCTTACGCCGGGGTTGGTACACAACAAGTGAATGCACAACAACGTATCAGTTTTGATCAGAACGCCACACTATTCCGGCCGATCAATGCGCCGCAGGCAACTGCTACTTATTATAATTTCTCTCAGCAGGTAAAAGACGGTTTTGGATCTACGCCGGCCAGTGCGCCCGATCATGCAGTAGGCGCCGCTTTTGTTCAGGATGGTCCATTCCATCCACCGTATAATGATCCGAATATTACCAATACGGCTCCGGCAATTGATTTCCACGATAACCCTGGCTTTTCTAATCCAAGTGAAATACCTGCCGGCGACTGGCTCGATTGGTACGAGGTGCGCTTCCGGTGGCAGGTGAGCCGTGCTGATGTAGGTGGCGGTGGTGTCTGGACAAGCCCGGAAGTAACGCATCGCATGGATGCTGCCTATAACGGAGGTGCTAATGTTCCTGTTGTTACTAATTCAACTCCTGATACCAGTTGGGATGTTGTAATTCCATAATAGGTGATTGATTAAGAATTTGAAGCAGTTGGATGCTTTTCCGACTTTTCCCTGTTTGAATAACTATTTTTCGGTGAAAAACGGCCTTTTTCCCGATATCAATAACCGATTTCCAATTACTTTTTTATCTTTGCAGCCCTTAAGGAACGGTCCTTAAGGAAAACAAGAATTGTTTTATGCCAAAGATGAAAACCAATTCCAGCGCCAAGAAGAGATTCAAGATCACTGGGTCGGGTAAAATCAAGCGTAAACATGCTTACAAGCGTCACATTCTTACAAAAAAAGGAACCACACAGAAGCGCCGTCTTACAAAGAGCGGACTTGTATCTAAACAGGATACAAACAATGTGAAGGCTCTCCTTTGCATGTAGGATCAACGCATAAGCAGTTAACCTGGTTTATTCGAAAGACTAAAAGTTAAACCCGGCTCTCAAGCATTAAAGTTTCCTTCAATGGAGCGCTGACAGCCAAAACGAAACAAAGAAATGCCAAGAAGTGTCAATCACGTAGCTTCCCGCGCAAAGCGCAAGAAGGTCCTTAAAATGACCAAGGGCTATTGGGGAGCCCGCAAAAATGTATGGACAGTAGCAAAGAACACCCTTGAAAAAGGTTTGGTGTATGCTTACCGTGACCGTAAACAAAAGAAACGTAATTTCCGTTCACTTTGGATCCAGCGTATTAACGCAGGTGTTCGTGAGCACGGATTATCTTACTCACAGTTCATCGATATGGCGAACAAAAAGGGTGTAACGCTTAACCGCAAAACACTCGCTGATTTAGCGATGAATCACCCTGAAGCTTTTGCTGCTGTGGTGAACTCGGTGAAATAGGCCGCATGTTCTCGACTTCGCTCGAACAAGCGGTACAAAATAAAAACCCCCATCAGCAATGATGGGGTTTTTTTTTATACAGATGGGTAATCGTAATTTTTTACTGTGAGTCTATATCGCAGCAATTGGTTAATGATAATTCCGTCACATAGTGATCTCTTTGGGATAATTGATAATTTTGCAGCATGTCAGAAACCAATTTCCCACTCGAATTAAAGCTGCGCATCGACTGGAGTGAGCTTGATCTTTTCGGTCATGTCAATAACGTAATGTTCATGAAATATGCGCAGGCTGCGCGTGTGAATTATTGGGAAAATTCCGGCATTTATTCCGAATTAAAAAAGAATAAGGTCGGCCCGATGCTGGTTTCTGTTGCGTGTCAATTCAAAAAACAATTGCTGTATCCCGGCAATGTAACCGTCAGATCGGGAATGGAATTTATCAGGAACACGAGCTTTTCTATTCATCACAAAATGTATGACGACCAGGGCGATCTTGTTGCAGAAGCGCAGGATGTGATCGTGATGTTTGATTTCAACAAAAATGAAAAAACCGCTGTTCCGCAAGTGATGCGCGAGGCGGCAGAAAAATTAGAAAGCAGAAAATTAAGCTAACGTCCGAATCCGAATGAATAGCTTAAATACACATTGATAAATTTGTCAAAAAATACAGTGCTTTTCAAATCCTGTTGATTGGGGTTTACTTCATTCCCGAAGTAATCTTTGTAAGTTGTATGTCCTTTATATTTGCCACTCGAAAACTCAGAGTGAAATTCACTTCCTATTCCGAAACGTCCGAAATTAAATTGAATTCCGGGACCAATGGCAACACCAATTCCGCTATATGAATATTCCGTGCGATCAAGGTATCTGTCATTTCCCGTATAAACGGGCGAATAATGAGGCTGCTCGAAATTAGTGCGTTCATATTGAACTTTGCCGGAAGTAGTTTTAAAAGAAAAGCCTGTGCGAAAGAATACTTTAATTGTCCCACTTCCAACAGCCACTCTGTAAACAGGAGCAATCGCTGTTTCGAAAATGAGCAGCGGCTTTATTTTAGAGGAAATGACAGCAGGATCTGCTGATTTTAAATCATACATGACACCATTGAAAACAAGAGGCGGGTAAAGCAGTTCAAACCTACCTGACTTACCGGTTTTTCTGAGAAATGTTTTGTCGTATGTAATGCCTGCTGTGAATCCTGTTTTTGCATGCAAACCGGTTTGGCCTGAAAATGCGTATGAATAACCAAAATTCCCTCCACTGTTCTCACCTTTAAATTCCACTTCATGGGTCCATTTTCCGATAGGTTGAATATAACCCGCAAAAACGCTCCATGGTGTACTGTTGCCATGAATTTCGCGCTGACCAAAGAGTTGATTTGAAATTACAATGAAAAGAATAAAAGTCAGAAACCTCATATATTTTTGATTAATATTCAAAAAAACGATCTGCATTCGAGTCAGAATAATTTCGATTCTTTCAAAACGATCCGGACCACAATAAGGTTGCAAAAGCTCAAATAAATAGTAAAAAAAAAGCCCCCATCCCTGGAGAGCTTTCTTATACATTTTCATACATCCTGAACATTCCTAACTATTCGAAATCATTTCGTTCTGCCGCAACGGATCGTACCACTTCAATTCGTACAGTCTAAATTATTTATTCAGGATCAACTTATCATAAGAAATCATTTCTCCGGTTTGCACACGAACAAAATAAACTCCGTTACTCAATGATTGCAGATCAAGTTGAACTTTTTCTGTAGTTGAAACAACTTCCTCATATACGAGTTGTCCTGCCTGGTTATAGATCTTAATTTCCGATTCAGAATTTGTTCTGTCTGAAGCCATCAGAAGTGTTACAGCACCAGCCGATGGATTTGGATAAAGAAATGTATTTGATTTATTTGGTTCGGCATTTTGAACACCTGTAAATAAATTTCCCATGCGCGCCACGAAAACATCTGAGTTTGCCACATTCGTTAAACTTGTAGTACCAAAACTAATTGCAGCGCTGTTAAAATAACCTGAAATATATAGATTCCCAAGATTGTCAACGCAAATACCCTGGCAGGCATCTGTCAATGTTCCACCAGTACTTGTTGCCCATACAGCCGCACCTGTTGATGCGAATTTGGACACGAACATATCCGAAATTCCTGAAGCTGTAGTTGTATTCGTCAATAACGTTGAACCGATATACACTAAGGAATCATTGAATGTCCCGGTTATATAAATATCTCCGTTTGAATCAGCTGTAAGTCCGGTTGCCAGTTCATCATCATTTGCACCTTCAGTATGCGCCCAGACTAAATTTCCGGAAGGATCATATTTCATCAGAAAAACATCGTAGGTACCGCCAGCTGCACGTGCATTTGAATAAGTACTTGTTCCAATTGTGATTGTCGGACTTACAAAGTATCCGGTTACGATTACGTTGCCAGTTGGATCGGAAGTAATTGCGGAAGGAAAATCATTCATCATTCCACCTGCATTTTTCACCCACAAGACGCTTCCTGCTGCATTATACTTCGCAACAAAAACATCTCTTGTTGTACCACTCGCATCCACATTTGTAAGTGTTGTGCTGCCGAATGTAATTGTAGCACTTGCAAAATAACCTGTCACCAAAACAGTTCCCAATGCATCGACACAGATTGCTGTACCAGTTTCATTTGAAACACCGCCTTCACTTTTCGCCCATACCAGGTTACCGGCTGCGTCATACTTTACAATGAAAATATCCGCCGTATTTCCTGTATTGTCCGCATTAATTAATGTGACAGGACCGAATGCAGCACTTACAGCAGTGAAATATCCTACGATATAGCTATTCCCGTTTGTATCTGTGGAAATTCGCTGAGGCACATCAAAAGTTGCACCTCCCCCACTATGGACCCATTGGATATTTCCGTTAGAATCATATTTCGCAATAAAAGCATCCAGGTTTCCGGCACTTGTTACTGTGTTAAATGCAAAAGTTGCTGTTGTGCTAAAATATCCCGTCAGGTAAATATTTCCACTTCCATCAGTTGAAATGCCTGTTCCGCCATCAGAAGAGGTTCCTCCCGGATTTATTGCCCAAAGTACATTTCCACTTGGATCGTATTTTACCACAAAAATATCCGCAGTTGTACCGGTTGCATCGTGATTGGTTAGCGTCCAGCTTCCGAAAACGAGCGTCGGACTTGAAAAATAACCTGTCATTAAAACATTTCCATTTACATCGGTGGTTATATTATTCCCCGACTCATACGAAGTACCACCGGCACTATGCGCCCATTGCCAATTAGGTATTTGTCCGAACACCGTGATACCGATAAGGGCCATTATGGTTATCATGATATTTCTTTTCAACAGTGTTCCTTGTTTATTTGCTTTCATGTTTTGTTTTTATTTACTTTTTTTATTGTCATTTATTACAACCAAAGTGCAAACGCGCTTTCCGGCAGGGCTGAAAAATTCGGGTCTGAAATTTCACATCACAAAATTGAAAAGAACCTGAGGCCTATAAAAAGAATATTTTTCCTGTTTGTTGGCGAATAGGTCGCGAAAACGTACAACCGTTTTTGTGATGAAATAGAAAAGACAGTCCTGAATAGCTCAGAACTGCCTTATTCGTTGATCAGCGATTACTTATTGATAATAATTTTCTTCTCTGAAAACAAATCTCCTGTTTTAACACGGATAAAATAAATTCCGTTACCTAAGAACCCAAGATCCATTTTCACATCACCGTTATTTGATTTTGTTTCATCCATAACCAATTGCCCCGTCACATCATAAATCAGAATCTGTGATGTCGGATTCATTTCATCATACGGAATCTGCAGTGTAATTTCTCCTGAAGAAGGATTCGGATAAAGAACTAATTCTTCAACTACTTTATCAGGCGCAGGATCACCTGCACGGCAACCATATACTGTAACAGTAGTTACAAACGAAGTATTACTGCAGTAACTCAGTAAGCTGGTTACTAACAAATAATAATCACCAGATGTGGTTACATAATATGAATTTGATGTGGCTCCGGGTATAATAACATTGTTTTTATACCAGCGATATGAAAAGAATGGATTAGCCGGAACCGACAATGTAACTCCTAAACCTGAACAGAATTTTGTAGTTCCACTTGCGCTTAGTGTGTATTTGGGTGGTAATGCATAAACAGTTGCCTGTGATGTTCCCGGCTCGGAAGTGCAACCGTTTTGTGTGATGACCAATGAATACGTTCCGCTGTTTGCCGTGGTTGTCGGACTTACAATTGCGTTTTGCCAGTTAGATGTAAATCCAGCAGGCCCGGTCCAGAAATAAGTAGCGCCGGAAACTGCGGCAGTATTAAAATAAATGGGAAGGCCTGAACAAACCGGTGCATTATTGGTAATGACAGGAGCTGCCGGAGTTGATTTTATAGTAATACTCAACGGGTATGGAACGCTTAGGATGGTATATATTCCAAACGGACTTAGCATTCTCAGCCTGATTTTGTAATTACTTCCTGCCATGGTTCCGGTTGGGATAATGCAAGGAATCGTTCCATTTGCAACACTGGTACTTGCAAAACCAATGGAAACAGGGTTGGTAAATCCGCCAAAAGGATCGGATAGCTCCGCATAAATCTGGTAATAGGTATATTGAAAATGCAAAATTGTATAATCAATCATCACAGGATGATTTGTGCAGATGATCGTTGGAGAAAGTGAAGTGATTTTTATTTCATTGTCCTGTAAAAATCCGATAAACCCTTCCGCAGCTGCATACGTGACCATTCCTGAAGATGGGTTGGGTTGAAATACTCCTGCTGTTGAAAGGGAAAATGAATTATCACTATATGCGGATGTAGTATACCCGGCAATTACAACATCACCAGAACTATTCGCAACTATTGCATTTATTTTTTCTGTTGCATCCGGAATATTTGGATTAAGTACAGGCTGATTTTCACCGTTTCCATAATAGGTAGAATGAATCAGGAATCCGAGCGTAGAAAACTTGGCAACAAAACAATCCATACCCACTCCCGGATAACCGGAAAAATTATTCTTCAACGCATCAGGCGAACAAAGCTGGGGAGAACTACTGGTGGTTTGACCGGCAATAAAAGCTTCTCCATTCGGCGTAACCGAAATACAAGAAGCATTGTCATTTCCGTCGCCTCCAAAGTATGTCGACCACGCTTTATTTCCCAATGAAGAATATTTTGCAAGGAATGCTTCCTTCTGACCATGTGAAAATTGCTGGTATGATCCGGGAGAAGTAATATTTGCCGTGCTGGATGTTTTTCCGGTAACATAAACATTGTTTGAGCCATCAACATCAACACCAAATGCTTCATCCTGGTTTGGTCCTCCAAGATAAGTTGCAAAACTTATCCCATTCCCACCTGATAAAATCACACTAACAAAAGCATCGTCCATTCCTCCTGCTGCAGGTTGACTGGGATTATGGAGCAACGTTCCCGCTTCGGCTTTACCTGCAATGGCAATTCTTCCATCGGATAAAGTTTTTACACAATTCAAATTCGTATGCGGATATGTAGTTGACCAGGTACGGTTTCCTGTTGAATTGAATTTTGCGATGAATCCCATTCTATGGTAAGGATCCTGCTGAAGATTTATCCAGGCAGGATCAAGTGACGGTAAAGAACTTAATGAAGTCGAATTTGTATTTCCGCAAATCACAATATTATTCGATGCATCCATATCAATGCCGGTAATATTGGTATAGCCAAATGTATAATAAGAGGGGGCAAACCCAAAATAGGTTCCCCAGCTTCGTACACCATTTGCATTAAACTTCACAAGAAAGCTGGAATAATAATCTGCTGGTGGGTTTGGTTGAAAAGTACCAGGAGTTCCAAATCCGGTTGTGGTACCTGACATAAGACCACCAACAACTACTCCCGAAGCATTTGCGGCAATACAGTTTCCATATTCAAATGAATTTGTACTATACAGCGTACTCCACATTAAACCGCCATTGGTATTGAACCTGGAAACAAAAACATCTAATCCATAAATATTAACTGATGTGGTTTGAAATGCACCAACTGTAACCGGAAATGTATTGTTATCTCCCTGCTTTGTACCGGTCACATAAATTCCAGCATTCGCATAGATCGAACTTGGATAATAATCCATTGCAGTAATTGTATCGCTGCCACTGGAACCAAAATACGTTCCCCACATTCTCAAAAACGGATCAATTACCAGCGTCTGCGTTTTATCATAAGCAGCATTGGAGAATGAAATGACGTTTCCTTTTTTTACAAAGTTTGTTTCTACTTCAGTATGATTTTCTTTTGTAAACGAAACCGGCCATGCGTCGTGAATTTCGCCCAAAGGATTAAATGCAGTTAACCCTTTTTCAACATCCAGCGTAATTTTGTCAATTGCTTTAAATTGAAACTGAATCAGCGAAGCATCTGCGCTGGAATGTACAATATATTGATACTTAAATCCGCCTTCTTTAATGAAATATTCAAGGTCAATTCCAGGATACAAATCATGGTACACAATACTGGTATACGTCGAAACATTTGTAATTCCAGCAGGGCAATGCGGCAAATAATAATTCATCACTGCCTCCTGTTTTGCTTCTCCTGTAATTTTTACATTATCAGAAGCATGAATAAATTCAAGATCCGTTCTGTAAAATTCACGGCCTTTTGTTTGCGCACCTTCCTTATTGAAAACATAACTAACGCCATTCTGCCGGAAAAAAAGTTTTACGCCGTTAACTTCCGCCGTAAATTTAATTTCAGGCCGCGGTTTACCGTCTGCATCAGCAACCTGTCCTTTGTTTTCTGTAAATGCTACTGGTGTTTTCAAGGCTGATTTCTCAGGCAAGGTGGTTGTTTTCTGCGCAAAAGCAAAAGCAGATATTCCGCTAATAAGCACCATTGAAAGTATTCTCTTAATCATGGGAAAATGAATTTTAGTTTGTAATTTTATTGATAGCCTATTTGTTGTTATTGAACGCCACAAAACTGGGGAGAACAAACAGGTAAGAAAAAGAATGTTTCGGCGATTTGTTGGCCGGTTTCCTGGCATGATATTATAAAATAGTGATAGCAGTTCTCTATTGTCTTGAGTAAATGAAGATTGAATCTGTTCCCGGAAAATTGCGATAAAAAAACTACATAAAACGGAAGCTCTGAAGGTTCAGAACTCCCGTTTATTTATCACTCAACTATTTATTGATAATAATCTTCTTCTCCGCAGTCACCTCACCCGTTATTACCCTCACAAAATAAATTCCGTTATTCAATAAACTGAGATCCAGCTTCACAACCTCGCTATTGGATTTTGTTTCGTCAGCAACCAATTTTCCTGTTGCATCGTAAATCAGGATCTTCGATGTTGGGTTCATTTCATCAAAAGGAATTTCAAGTATAACTTCTCCTGAAGAAGGATTCGGATATAGCACCAATTCTTCAACTACTTTATCAGGTGCAGGATCACCTGCACGGCAACCATATACTGTTACAGTAGTTACAAACGAATTATTACTACAGTAACTCAGCACACTGGTCAGCATTACATAATAATCACCTGATGTAGTTGCATAATAGGAATTCGATTGTGCTCCGTTTATAACAGCATTATTTTTATACCAGCGATAGGAAAAGAATTGATTTGCCGGCACTGACAATGTAACTCCTAAACCAGAACAGAATTCTGTTGTTCCACTTTTACTCAAAGTGTATTTAGGTGGTAATGTATAAACGGTAGCCTGTGATGTTCCTGGTTCGGAGGTGCAACCGTTTTGTGTAATGACTAATGAATAC
>JBDSHN010000148.1:0-4013 GCA_039918435.1 Bacteroidia bacterium
TCTTACAACATAACAGATAACAATGGCTGTGTTGCTACAACAACAATTACTATAACTGAACCAACTGCAGTTGTTGCAACATCTTCTGCTACGGCAATTCTTTGCAATGGAGGAACATCAACAGTTATGGTTGTTGCAACCGGGGGAACTTCACCTTACACTGGAACAGGAACATTCACAGTCAATGCTGGCGGACCTTATTCTTACAACATAACAGATAACAACGGTTGTGTTTCTACAACAACAATTACTGTAACTGAACCAACCGCAATTTCAGTTTCTGCAACGTCGGTAGATGTTTCCTGTTTCGGTGGAACAGATGGAGCAATTGACTTAACGGTTTCAGGTGGAACTTCTCCTTATACCTTTGACTGGAACAGCGGCGCATTTACAACAGAAGATCTTACAGGAATTCCTGCTGGTTCTTATGTTGGCGTACTTACGGATGCGAACGGTTGCACAGATGGCGGAACATTCGTTATCAACGAACCTTTTGCAATCGTGGCGACGGTTACTTCTGCAACTGATCCTTCAACCTGTAGCGGAACTGACGGAGCTATCGACATCACCATCGCCGGAGGAACTCCGGGTTATACTTTCCTATGGAGCAATGCTGCGACAAGCGAAGACATCACTTCACTTTCTTCCGGAGCTTACAGCTGCACCATAACCGATGCAAACGGATGTACTCAATCTGCGAACGCAACATTGAATGATCCGAACGCACCGACCCTTACACTTGCTTTACCAATGGATACCGTTTGCGGAAGTTTCCCTGGATTGATTAATCTTTCCGGTGAGTCACCTGCAGGCGGAACATTCAGCGGGCCCGGTGTTTCAGGAAATACTTTTGATCCGTTCACAGTGGGAATGGGCACGTATTTCATCAACTACACTTATACAGACATCAACGGATGCACAGGAAGTACTTCCGACAGCATTTATGTGGATATCTGTATCGGTATTGCAGCACAGCAGGTTGCAGCACCGTTCGCTGTTTATCCGAATCCGAATAACGGGCAATTTACATTCGTGCAAAACGCAGCAACTTCAGTGGATGTATTGATTTATAATGCACTTGGACAATTGGTGAATTCATTCACGGCTAATTCAGGAGTTCAACAACAATTGAATCTTGAGATTTCAGGTATGTATACGATCACAGTTGTAAATGCTGATGGAAATCATTCTTCACAAAGAGTGATTGTGAACAGGTAGTACTATAATAATGTAACAATAAAAGGCCGGGGCATCGAAAGAGGTTTCGGCTTTTTGGTAATGATGCCAAAAATAGTTGGTGTTTTTCTGCTCAATAATCTTTAAACTGCATACGTAATCCTGAAGAGGAAGCAAGCTCTGCTGGAGAGCAACTTGTCAGTAATATGGATTACCAACTTTCACAGGAGTCCTGAAGTTTTCTTCAGGACTTTTTAATATGTGATTGTTGCAGATGACTAAAAAAACTCATTTGTTTTTGAAGTACAGATACCATCGGATAAAACTTTTTCTATGGTCTTTCGACAGGCCGCGGTGTATCTGGATGTGACTCTTCATGTGACCAAAGAAAGATTCCAGCCCGTTGGTTGACTTAGGGATTTGAGGATTTTCAAGGTAATGGAACATATCAGGAAGCGCACGCTTAATCACGGTAAAACTTCTTCGCACCAACTTATGTTTATACCAAAATCTTCCTGTATTGCTATTGAAACTTTTTTCGTTCAGGAACGCTTCATGCCTTTTATGCCATTGGATTAAAGAGACGACCCAATAACCCCATTTTTCTCTGGTGTCAATTTTATGCAAGCTATTTATAATTGATTTCAGTTCAGAGCCGGCCAGGCTCTTGGGGTAAGCTGTAAGCCAGATCTTACACATGCGTTGTATATGAACCACGCACCTTTGTATAATAACATGCTTGCAAGCCTTCTTTATTGCCTTAAGCAATGACTTGTGACCATCACAGGTAATACTTTCAATCTGCACTCCCAGGCGCAGCAGGTTTTCTAAATCCTCTTTTATTTCTTCAAACCATTCGCCATCTGTAATGCGATAGAGCTGGGTGTATTTTATTTTATCATCCCGGTAAAGAACAAGGCACAGATCATTTCTAAAATAGGTACCGTCTATTAACAGGTTTACTTTTTCTGAAGGCTTGACACTTAAAACAGGAATCTGAGACAGATATTCATAAAAATATCTTTTGAGTGATCTCTCAGCATAACCGCTTTGCGCACTTAGCCTGGCCAGGGTTTGTCGTCCGATAACCCATTCATTGAACCAGATAAACCTGTTCGATCTTTTAACACCATCATTACTCCTGGTAAATAGCAATCCACAGCTCTTGCACTTAAAGCGTTGCCTTCCTCTTTGTTTACCCCAAAGAATTACTGCTGAACTTTTACAAGACCAACAGGCCTTTTTTTTCTCGTTTTCATGAAACAAAAAAAGCTAATTGAAACGACTTTCAATTAGCTTGCTTCAAACCCATGCAAAGCAAGGGTTTCAAGCGTTTTTACCAACTATTTTTGGCACCTATACCGCTTTTTCATTTCAGACTTTCTCCCACCGCTCTAAATCCACCCAAAAGTTCGACCTCTGTCTCTCTTCCTCCACGAAAAAGCAAAAAATAGCGGCACGATAAAATCCTTGCCGCTATTTTATTAACCTTTCCGTGATGAATGAGCTTATGCTTACCGGCCGGAAAGTGAGTGGGTAAATCAACATGCTTTAAGTATCAACGGAAAAAATGAAAACATAACTGAAAAAGAGCTGATTGAAGTAGCAAAACAAATGAATGTAAAAAAGCAGAAAATATTATTAAGCAAATAGCAGATGTTGTATGAAACCGGAATAAGCATGCCGACAAAGTTAAAGTAGACAAAAAGCTAAAGGCAGCTATAGAAAAAACATTAATCGTATTGTAAGAAAATAACCATGGGAAAATAAAGAACTTCAAATTCTGAATTTGACAAGTCAAAATAGAAAATAATTCTTAAATATCATGGAAATTTCGGGGCAACCTTTAAAAATATTAATTTTAAGCATTGTTTATCAAGTTAAAAACATCCACTGCCATGTCCAAAATCTTTCAATTCAAAATCTCCTTAACAAACAGCGATCCGAAAATCTGGCGCAGGTTCCAGGTAAAAGACTCGATATCATTTTATGAATTGCACCTGGTCATTCAAAATGTAATGGGCTGGACCAATTCGCACCTCTACCAATTTATTCATAATAAAAATCAATTTATCGGCAATCCGGAAATGAACGATTGGGAAGAAATGACAGATGCCGAAGAAATAAATCTTTCGGAAATTTTCACGAAAGCAAAAATGAAAATGCGGTATGAGTATGATTTTGGTGATGGCTGGAATCACGAACTAACCCTTGAAAAAATAGTTGAAGCTGATAAAAAACAAACGTATCCGTTTTGTCTCAAAGGAGAAAACAATTGTCCGCCTGAAGATTGCGGAGGCATTTGGGGGTTTTATGAAAAACTGGAAGTACTGGCTGATAAAAAACATCCGGATTATGAAGATATGCTGGATTGGATAGGAGATGAATATGATCCGGCATTTTTTGACCTTGAAGAAATCAATGAGGCTCTAAAAGATTTTGAAGATATTGAAATGGGATTGAATTGATTTTCAACAAAAAAACAGTATGGCTGAAACGAATTCTAGCGCTTTGAATGAAAAATTCGAAAAGTTGATATTGGATTTAAAATATCATGAGCTATTCCTTTTGCATGAAATGGTTGTGGCACGAATAAAATTAATCAACAAAGCGAGCGCATTGGTTTCGATGTCGAGACTAAAAATCGGCGACCGGGTTTCGTGGGATGGAAGAAATGGAGAAAAGCGTGAGGGAATAATAATCCGGCTGAATAGTAAAACGGCTTCAGTTAAAGTCGGTGATGAAGCGTATTGGAATGTGTCGCCCCAATTGCTGAAAAAGGAAAATTGAAAGTTGTGAAAATTTAATATCAAGATTTAAAAAAAATGACAATAGAC
>JBDSHN010000149.1:0-1566 GCA_039918435.1 Bacteroidia bacterium
AACGTAATTTGTAAATGCAGTGATCCAGAATTGTTCCATCGTGAAAATTCCCGGAATAACGAATGCGATAAACAAAACAACAAACGAATCGATCAACTGAGAAATCACAGTTGAACCTGTTGATCGCAGCCAGATATATTTTTCACCTGTCCGTTTTTTGAAAAACCAGAATACCCAATTGTCGACCAGCTGACTGATTATGAAGGCAGAAATACTTCCGACAATGATCCATTTGGATTGACCGAACACTGCATTAAACTGCAAATCGTTCGCCACACCATGAATAGTTCCTTCCGGTACGCCAGTGAATGCGTGTGGCTGCATGGATGCTGTAATAATAAAAAAGCAATAGCCAATCATCACAGCAGTAAGAATGGAAATAAAACGCACCACTTTTCTACCGTAAAATTCATTGACAATATCTGTTGTCAGAAAAACAATGGGCCAGGGAAGAATACCAATGATAGAAACATACGTTCCTAAATCGATCGAGCCGATCTTCAGGTGAACCTGGAAAAGCTTGGAGCTGATTAATTCTGCCGTGATCGCACTGGTGATGAATATTGCTGTGAGAATTAAAAGGAGTTTTGTTTTTTTGTTGAGAGATAGCATATTGTGATAGGCTGGTTACGAATTACAATTTACAAGTTCTGACTATTTTTGAGCAAGCCGAAGAAAGTTTAACAGATGGGTAAAGAAAAACAACTTCATCCGGGTAAATTCTATATACCAATTTAAGATAAATTCTCTTTCCGAAAATTAACTAAGAGCATTCAAAAACTCCTCAATCGCATCTATCACCTTCCTTAATTCTTCTTCCGTAATGCAATAAGGCGGCAAAACGTAAAGAATGTTTCCCAGCGGCCGGAGAATAATTCCCCGTTCAATAAAAAACGAATGTACTTTTTCTGCCAATGGATTCAGGTATTCAGTCGCCTCAGGAGTTTTTATTTCCAGCGCGAAAATAGTTCCGAACGATCTTGCTTCTTTTATTGCAGTATGATTTTCGAAACGACTCACAGCTTCCTTCATCCTGTCGCTTAAAATCGCAATTCGCTCCATCGTTTTTTCCTGGTCAAACACATCAAGACTTGCCAGCGCGGCTGTACACGCGAGCGGATTTGCTGTGTAAGAATGTCCGTGAAAAAAAGTTTTTGTTTTATCGGAAGTCAGGAATGCACGGTGAATTTCTTCTGAACAAACGGTAACGCCCAAAGGAAGAAATCCGCCTGTCAAACCTTTCGAAAGACAAACAATCTCCGGCTTATTCCTGCAATGATCTATTGCAAACATTTTGCCTGTGCGGCCGAATCCCGTCATCACTTCATCCGCAATCGTAAGCACATTATTTTCTTTCGCGAGGTGAATTAATTCGTCAAGCGCATCCTGGCTATACATGATCATTCCGCCCGCGCCTTGTACCAATGGTTCAAAAATAAAAGCTGCAACATCATTATTCAATGCCGCTTTCATTGCTTTCACACTTTCCATTTCTTTTCCGATCACCGGAACAGGAATGTGAATTACTTCGAAAAGCATTTTATCAAAAGCCTGCGAAAAAACATT
>JBDSHN010000150.1:0-17829 GCA_039918435.1 Bacteroidia bacterium
GGCAGAAGCACCTGTGACCATTGTGGAATCTATGTAGAGCGTAACAACTCCGGGCAAAGGTGTTTTGGTTTCCTGGTCAACAATTTTACCACGGATGGTTTGCGTATGCTGTGCTGATAAGAAAGAGGAAAATAAAAGAAGCGTGTAAATGAAAGGGAGTTTCATTCTGGAGATCATTTTACCCAAATATAACAGGGAAAAATATACGATCTGCTTTTTCTAATGTACGATTTGAAAAGTTGTTAACTCAAATCCAGTATTCCACTGCATTGCGCGACGCTAAAAGTTGCCACAGATTACGCGGATTGCGCAGATGAATAAAAACAGATTAAAACCGGTAAGAAGTTTTAAAACCTAAAATTCTTCACCGTTTCTACGAAGAATTTCACTTTATCTACTTCGGTATCGGGATAAAGTCCGTGACCGAGATTTGCAATATGACGATCAGGGCCGAAAGCACGGAGCATCTTTTCCGTTTCTGTTTTAATCGTTTCGAAATCGGCGTACAGCAAACACGGATCCATATTTCCCTGCAATGTTTTTTCGTTTCCGATCAGCTGACGCGATTCTGCAATGTCCATGGTCCAGTCCAGACCGATGGTATTGCATTTAATATCTTTAAAATCCCGGCGAACAAAATGTGCGTCTTTTGCGAAAACAGTTACCGGAACAAGCGGAGAAATTTCATCGCAGATGCGGGAAATATACCTCAATGCAAATTCACGGTACTGTTCCGGTGAAAGCACTCCTGCCCATGAATCGAAAATCTGGATCATATCAGCGCCGAACGACACTTGCGCTTTTAAATAAGAAATTGTGCTCAGCGTAATTTTCTCGAGCAGCTTATGTGAAAGTGCAGGTTCAGCGTACAGGAATTTTTTCGCTTTTGAAAATGTTTTAGATCCGCTGCCTTCGATCATGTAAGAAAAAATCGTCCAGGGAGCGCCGGCAAAACCAATTAACGGAACACGATTCTTCAATGCGAGTTTTGCAAGTACCAGCGCATCGCATACGTAAGAAAGATCTGTTGCGCCATCAGTAATTTTTAATTTTTCAATATCAGCATAAGACTTGATCGTATTTTCAAACCACGGACCTTTTGCTTCGATCATTTTATACGGCAATCCCATTGCTTCAGGAATAACAAGAATGTCCGAAAATATAATTGCTGCATCTACACCAAGAATATCCACGGGCTGCACGGTCACTTCCGCTGCAAATTCAGGTGTTTTTACCAATTCAATAAATCCACCGATTTTCGCTCTCACCGCGCGGTATTCCGGCAATACTCTTCCGGCCTGGCGCATGAGCCATACAGGAGTGCGTTCTGTTTTTTCGCCGCGGGCTGCTCTTAAAATGAGGTCGTTTTCTAACATGCTGCAAAAGTAGTCAGTTGCCGGTTGTCAGTGTCAGTAAAATGTCAGAAATAATGTTTTCAGAATAAAGAACCGCTTTGATTCCCGGCAACTGACTACAGGCAACCGACAACTGTTATCTTTGCCAAAACTTTCACTTTGAGCACAGAAAATAATTCATTTGATGTAATTGTAGTTGGCGGTGGTTGTGTTGGCCTTGCTGTTGCATGGAAAATAAATCTCCGTCATCCGCATTTGAAAATAGCCGTGCTGGAAAAAGAAGATCATCTTTCTCCGCACCAGACTGGTCATAATTCAGGCGTTATTCATTCCGGAATTTATTACAAACCCGGTTCTGAAAAAGCAAGAAATTGTGTGGAAGGCCGTCGAGAAATTGTTGCATTTGCAAAAGAACATAAGATCGCGCATGACATTTGCGGAAAGCTGATCGTTGCCACACATGAAAGCGAGCTATCGCACATGAATAAAGTTTTTGCCAATGGAAAAGAAAATGGCGTCGAAGATATTGAGCTGATCGACGCAAAACAGATCAAAGAAATAGAGCCATTCGTAGAAGGTATTGCCGGAATTCGTGTCGGCTGCACAGGCATCATTGATTTTCCAGGAGTAACGAATAAAATCGGCGAATTGTTGGAGCAACAATTTCCGGGAAGCAAAATATTTCTTTCTACACAGGCTGAAGATTTTGTGCATGAAGGTGAGCTTACAAAGATCATCACCAACAAAGGAACATTCACGACAAAATATATTGTCACCTGTGCCGGCCTGCAAAGCGATCGCGTTGCGAAAAAAGAAGGCGCAAAAACGGATGCAGCCATTGTCGGATTCCGCGGCGATTATTATGATCTCACGGAACAGGGAATGCAGAAAGTGAAACACTTAATTTATCCCGTTCCGAATCCGAAATATCCATTTCTCGGTGTGCATTTTACGCGCATGATTCATGGGGGTGTGGAATGCGGGCCAAACGCAGTATTTGTTTTCAAACGCGAAGGCTACGGAAAAACATCTTTCAGTCTGCGCGATACAGCTGCTGCATTTGGGTTTGGTGGCACCTGGAAGTTTTTCGCGAAGAATATGAAATTCGGTTTGGATGAATATCGTGGTGCTTTTTCAAAAAGATTTTTTCTGAAACGATTGCGCACATTAATTCCTTCGCTGGAATCGGATGATATTATTGCAAGCCGCAGCGGTGTACGTGCGATGGCGCTTTCGTCGGAAGGAAATATGATCGACGATTTCAAAATTGAATTTCACGGCAATGCAATTCATGTATTGAATGCACCATCACCTGCGGCAACAGCGTGTTTGTCGATAGGAAAGTCGATTGAAGAGATGGCCACGAAGCAGTTTAAGCTGGGAGTTTAGCCTTATAAGTGCCCTTTTTACTTTTATCATCAGGAACAAAGCATTCCCGTACATAAGCAGCATTATAGCGGGTACGATCATTTTCGACCAAAAGCCCGGAAACATTTATTAATCAAAATCAACTAACTGCTTTTCTCTCCTTCAAAATGATCATCCTTATTCCTGAACAATACATTAAACGTTGTCAGGCTTCCATAAATCTTAGTAATGTATTGTTGCATATCCACTTTTTCTTCATCGGAAAGTTTTGCATGCGAATTAATTTTCTGCTCCAGCACACGCAAACGATCGCGCAGCATGACGATCTTGTGAAAAAAAGTTTCAACCGGAATTTCTTTTGATTTCTGATTGCTGTCAGCTGGCTGAAGTACCATTGTTCCTCCCTGCCACTTTCCTCCCAGTTCAACATTTTCAGAAATGTCGCTGTATTCTTCAAGGACACGGCGAAGTGTGCGCTCTAATTCTTCCATATCATAAGGATTTAGTTCTTCACCGGTTTTGGGTCCGGCAAGTAGTGTAATAAGATCTGAATTTCGTTTTGTAATTTCAATAACGCCGCGTTTACCAAAATCAATTCTCCAGAAAAGTTCTTCTTCATCAAGCACTTTCCCGCGACCATAATGATCGTGGTCGATTGTTGAACCTGGTTCTAAATGTTCCATAGAGGGGGTTGAATTACGAATCAACACGAATATACGAATCGGTGTGTAGAGACTTCAACTAATTTCCGAATAATATTCTTTTCCTATTTCGTATTTTCGTTTTCATTCGTAATTCGCGCCATTTTCGTAATTCGTAGCCCTAGAGATTTCGTATCTTCGTTTTGATTCGTAATTCGTAATCTTTTGGAAAATAAGCGTATTGATAAATGGCTTTGGTCGGTACGGCTTTTTAAAACGCGTGCACTTTCAACTGCGGCAATAAAAGGCGGAAAAGTAAAACTGAACGGAGATGCGGTAAAACCTGCTAAAGAACTCAAAGAAGGTGATGAAATTTTTTTTAAAGCAGGTCCCATCACCCGCACGATCCGCATAAAAGGTTTTCCATCCAATCGTGTAAGTGCAAAGTTGGTGGAAGAATATATTCACGACCTTACACCCGCAGAGGAATATGAAAAGGTTCGCCTGATGAAAGAACTTGGTCCGCCTGTGTTTCATACTTCAAAGGGAAGACCAACGAAGAAAGACCGCCGTAAAATGGATGGTTTTTTTTAAAACGAGGAGTAGATTACAATTATATGCTTGCATTTTCTTGAAGGGAAGCTGCAGCAGCAGGAAAAAGAGTAGTAAAATTAAGTGGCAAAAAACAAATCGTAATTCTTAATTCTTTTTATGGCAGAACTAAATTTTGATGAACTTCGGAACAAGCTGAACCAGGAGCCGTGGCCAAGTGTTTATATGTTTAAGTTTATTATTCCATCCGACAATCACAAGATTGCGTTGATTGAAAGTTTTTTTGAAGATGATGCGGAAATCGTTTTTCAGCCTTCTGCAAATGGAAAATATACAAGCATTACCGTCCGGCAGGTCATGCTGGGCGCCGACGCAATCATTGAAATATATAAACAGGCTGGCGCAGTTGAGGGCATTATCTCCTTATAATTTACAAACTAATTTCATCTCCCCGGATCATTATGAAAAATAAATTTCTCTTGCTTTTTATTCTTGCGGCCTCTTCACTGATCGCGCAGGAAAAAATGCTCACGCTTGATAATACTGTTTTCGGTTCGCGTGATGGTCTCGCCCCACAACGTTTGTCGCAGTTGAACTGGATTGCAAATACGAATGAATATTATTACATCGATAAATCGGGAGATGTAGAAATATTAATGCGTGCAAAACCGACAGATAAAAGTGCTGGAAAAAAAGTGCTGGACCTTAACCAGCTGAATAATTTTCTTCGTCCGCTTGGGTTTGCGGATGCCGACGAACAGAAATCATTCCCGGTGATCAAATGGAAAAATGCGAATTCATTCTCCTTTGAAACTGAAAACCATGATTTTTTTTACGATACCAATACACAAAAGCTTACCTGGGATACAAAAAAAGTGTTCAGCCAGGGCGGAGAAAATTTTGATGTTTCTTCAGCTGGTCACACTGCTTTTAATTTAGGAAACAATCTTCTCGTTCATTATGTTTTTGGTGATGGCGCAAAAATCATGAAGGTTTCTGATGAGAAAAATGAGAATATCATTTATGGAAAAAGTGTGCATCGTGAAGAGTTCGGAATTGTAAAGGGAACTTTCTGGTCGCCGAACGGAAACCTGCTTGCTTTTTATCGCATGGATCAGACGATGGTAACAGATTACCCGATCATCGATATTAGCAAACAGCCTGCGCAAGTCAACATGATTAAATACCCGATGGCCGGCGCAACTTCGCACGAGGTAACTGTCGGCGTTTTTAATGTGAATACGCAACGGATTGTTTACCTGAAAACAGAAGGCCCGAAAGATCAGTATCTCACAAACATTGCATGGAGCCCTGACAACAAATATGTTTTTATCGCAGTTTTAAATCGCGACCAGAATCATTTGTGGCTGAACCGGTATAATGCGGAAACTGGTGATTTTGAAAAAACATTATTCGAAGAAACAGATCCGAAATATGTTCACCCGACGCACGCGATGATGTTTGTTCCAGGCCATAACGATCAGTTTGTGTGGCAGCGCACGATGGTCTCTTCTGAAAATCCGAATGGGCTGAATGCGTTGTACCTCTACAACACAGAAGGAAAAAAATTAAATAGCCTTTCCGGTATATTGGCGGATTGCAATGCGTGCTACCCGGTAAATGTAACTGATGTGTACGGATTTGATGCAAAAGGAACAATCGTTTATTACCAGGCAGCACCACTTGGCAGCTGCGACAAACAGATTATTGCATTCGATTTTAAAAAAGGATTAAAATGGAGTACACCGCAAAAGTCAGGCACACATACCGCAATTTTTTCTGCTGATAAAAAATATTACGTCGATACATATTCTTCCATTGATGTGCCTTGCATTCAATCTGTTTACGATGCATCGGGCAAAGAAGTCAAAGTTTTACTCACAGCATCAAACCCGCTGGTAAATATCGCACCGAACATCCGCCTCAACATGAATTATTTCAAAGGCAGCAACCGTGTAAAACTATTTACAATAAAAGCTGCCGACGGCGAAACGGATCTGTGGTGCCGCATGATCCTGCCTACGGATTTTGATTCCACAAAAAAATATCCGGTGATGACGTATTTGTATAACGGTCCGAATGTTCAACTCGTCACAAATTCATGGCTCGGCGGTGCTGACTTTTTCAGCTACTATATGTCGCAGCAGGGTTTTGTTGTTTTTACAGTTGATGGTCGTGGTTCTTCCAACCGCGGAATGAAATTCGAGCAGGCTACTTTCCGGAATCTCGGAAAAGAAGAAGTTGCCGACCAGGAAAAAGGCGCACAGTATTTGAAATCGCTGAAATACGTGGATGGAAACCGTATGGCTGTTTTCGGTTGGAGCTTTGGCGGATTTGTAACAACCAGTTTAATGGTAAAGAAACCGGATCTGTACAAATGCGGCGTTGCAGGCGGACCAGTTATCGACTGGAGCTATTATGAAATTATGTATACCGAACGTTACATGGATACGCCTCAAACCAATCCGGAAGGATATAAAGAATCCAACCTTGTAAATTATGCCGGCAACCTGAAAGGAAAACTATTGCAGATCCACGGAACGATTGATGATGTTGTGGTATGGCAGCACAGTTTAATGTTCCAAAAAGCCTGTGTTGATAAAAAAACACAATGTGATTATTACGTTTATCCTGGCCATCAGCATAACGTAAGAGGAAAAGACAGGGTGCATCTCTATACTAAGATCTCGGAATATATAGTGGCAAATACTTAAGAAAAAAAATTGGACGAAAGAAAAGGAGTTCTGAAAATAAAATTTACTGCTGAAAAAATATTTTGTGCATGCGACTTTCCTTTCGTCCCCTCTCCCTTTTTCCCGTCCCTTTTTTTTCGTCCCTTATTTTATAGTAGCTGATACCATTTATGTGCTTTCATTTTTTTCATCCAGTCGCGCTGCTTGTATTTGAACCGGTAACCGAGATTAAAATCAAGCGATTTAAAACGTGGATTAATCCGGATTCCATTTCCTAAATATGAATTCACATCCATGCGGTAATTGATGGAATAGAATAATCGTTTCCCATTTAATCCAAGAGCGAAACGTGCATCACCTGCAAAACCAACATGCCAGTAATTATCTTCATAAGCGCCTGAAAGGATTTTATAATAACGATGCTGAAAATCAAATAGCGCAGTGAAAGTAGTGTTGAAATACAATGTGTGCCAGATCACGAGGTTGCTCGAATAACCCGGGCCAATTGAAAATCCGACCACATTAAAAACATTCAAATCACCGAATTCTTTGTAGAACGGCTGAGCGGGTTTTGGTACAAGCGAAGAGTCAGCGCTGAACCGATAGCCATAAATATTATTAACGATCAATAAAGAATGGGATGATTTTAATTGTCTTGCCGTATTATAAAACGCCGAGTTGTAGGAGAACCGCCGTTTATTGAAAAGGAAAATTGTTTTCGCACGTAAAGAACGCACATTCATCGTTGGATTCTGCGTATAAATTCCGGTGCGGGCGAAAGCACTATCGTAATGCGGCGTATTGTAATCATAAAATCCATGGTAATTTCTATAGCTGGTTTCGACGCGAAAACGATACAAGCCGAAGGAAAGATTGAACGATTTGTATTCTGTCAACCCTTTTTTCTTCACAACATCCTCTGTCGGCGGAATAGTTCTGTATCCGAATGAAAAAGAAATTTTATCGAAATCAACTGCAATGCCGGATGAAGCATTTGCATCAGCAATCCACTGAGGCCGTGCAAAAATTCCTGTGTCTTCCGATAATGTTTGCGTGAAGCGGATATCGTATTGACGGTACGATTGTGTAAGCGTAAGAATAAAACGGTCAGGAAATTTTCGGATGTAATTTGTATCCACCGTATTCCTGTACCGCCGCAATGAATCTCTTTTTGCCTTGCTTCCCTGGGCAAAAAGAAAAACCGGCAAAAGAAAAATAAAAACTAAAAGGGTTAACCGCGACATAGGGAGATTTGTTAACACACCCAAATTTAGGAAAACGGTTTGGATCAATGACTTCAAATTGAACGTGAACTGAAAAATACATTCCGGATATTTTGAGGTGATGAATTCTTTACATCCGGAATTATAAAATTTACAAACAACGTAGCAAGCATAATCATACGATAATTAAACAGGCGGGATAGAATTAACAGTGTGTACGGAATTTTGCACTGCACAAAAATCCTCCATACTACATGAAAAAATTTCTGCATTCTGGCTTTCTGTTAGCCATTCTTTTTCCTTTTTCAATAAACCTCTTCGCCCAAACCATTATTGCCCCTGCAGACGAATTGCTGCTGCCGCAATATATAATGACGGGCAATACAACTGCTTCAAGATTACAGTTTGTGTGTCGCTTAAGTTTGAATGGCCTGATAGCAAATTCAACTTATCGTTATTATTCCAGCGCATCTACTTCTTCAACTATTACAACATCAAATGCGCCTGGGAATTTCTTCGCGATCAGCAACACACCTACCTCTGCCGGTTATATTCTTGGCTATTCCAGCGGCAAAAGTTTAGGTGGAGGTCAAATGGGAGCTACGCCGAATGAAAATGAATTCACTTCAGCAACTCGTTTTGATCAATTTACCACCGACGCATCGGGATCTTATACCGGTTGGTTTGCAGTTGTGCCAACGAGCAATGCTGTTTTCGCTCCGGGTAATAATGTTTATTTCTATGTCCAGATAAATAACGGTGCAGGCGGAACAAGCATTGTTACAAGTTATCGCACAACCAATACAATGCACGTTGTGGATTGCGGAACAACTTCCGGTAATCCAAACCAGGCAACAGCTATTACAGGTACTTCAAATGTTGCAGCGGAAAACATGATTTTCCTCTATGATAATATCGCAGGAACCGGCAGACCGTTATTCGGAACATGGACAGAGAATGATGCGATCACAACTAATTTCACTACCTGGTATGGAGCTGTTGAAGCGATGAACAGTGCCTGGGGTGCAATTATTCCAAATAATCTCCCGGGAGGCGTTCAACGTATTGAAGCACGAAATGTAAGTAACGGAGCAATTCTCGGTTGTCCTTCAATCGATGCTGATGGAATCTGGCCGGGAGGTGCAAACACGATCAACCCCGCAGGCGGAACAACACCACTTATCATTACTCTCAACGATGCGCCTTTGCAATTTATCGCTTCGAGCAATTCTCCGGTTTGTCCCGGCAGCACAATCACATTTTCCTCTACAACAGGAAGCAGCTATGCATGGTCGGGCCCTTCTTCCTTTTCATCCAGCGCAGCAACTCCTTCAATTCCGAATGCTTCAATTACCAACGACGGAATTTATACCGTTCAAATCACGGACGCGAATGGCTGCACTTCACCGGCAACAACTACTGTAAGTGTAAACAGTTCACTCACTGCAACGGTTTCCGGTGGCGGTTCAATTTGCCCCGGCGACAGTACGCTGATCACCTTTACTTTTTCGGGAAGTGGTCCATGGGATTTTACATACAGCGATGGAAGCAATGCAACAACCATTAACGCATATCCAACCGCAACGTATACATTTTACGCAAGCAGTTCTGCAACGTACACCATTTCAAGTGTCACATCAAACAGTTGTACAGGTACTGGAACAGGTAGCGCAGTGGTAACGTCAAGCGCACCCGCAGCGCCATCAGTTACTCCGCCTTCGCCAACTATTTTTTCTTATAATTCAATCACGCTGACAGCAAGCGGGTCCGGAACTTTTAATTGGTATGCAACAAGTACCGGAGGAATTCCGCTTTTTACCGGCGCAGCTTATACACCCACACCGGCATTGACAACCACAACTACTTTTTATGTGGATGCAACGGTAAGCGGTTGTACCGGCACTCGTACGCCTGTGACAGTAACGGTCAATCCAAATCCTGTTTTGTTTGATGTTTACAATTATTACACGCCATATTCTATCGGTACCTATCTCAACATGAATATTAATTTCGGTGGATTCTCCGGATTACATGCTGTTCCGGGTAACGGAAATGAATATTATACGGTTACAGATCGCGGTCCGAACCTGGATGCTAATAATAATGTGCATGCAGCATCAAATCCAAATGCAAAACTTTTCGCATTGCCGAATTTCAGCCCAAGCATCGTTCACTTTATAACACAAGGTGATTCTATCGTGATCCTTGATGTAAAACCAATTAAACGACCGAACGGTACAAATACTTCAGGACTTATTCTTCCTTCGAATGCCGGCGGTACCGGTGAAATTGCATACACCGATACTGCGGGTACAATTGCATCACCGGATATCTGGGGAATTGATTCGGAAGGAATTACTGCCGGGAATGATAATGATTTCTGGATGTGTGAAGAATACGCAACAAGCATCTGGCACGTTGACAGCACAGGACAAGTCATCAATCGTTATACGCCTTATGCAAATACCGCTGGCGGTCAGCCAGAGGATTTGCCAATCGATACCATTTTCAAATACCGCAATCCGAATAAAGGTTTTGAAGGTTTGGCATTTGCTCCGAATGGAAAAGTGTATGCAGGCATTCAGAACATGATCTTCTTTCCTGCTTCTGCAGCAAGTGCGATCAAAAGCAATTCACGTTTGCACCGCATTGAAGAAATTGATCCTGCAACAGGTGCAACAAGGATGTTTGGTTACGAACATGATGCTGTTCCCACTGCGCCAACTTACGGAAGCACGATCAATAATGGAAACCGTTACATCGGTGATGCTGTTGCTGTGAATGATCACCAGTTTCTCATTCTTGAACACGGTACAAGCTCCACACAAACCTATGCGAAAGTTTATCTGATCGATATAAACGCAGCAACACCGATTACACAGGCGTTTTATGGCGGCTTATCTTTTGAGCAGCTTTATACTGCTGCAACCGCACAGGCAAACGGAATTACATGCGTAACAAAAACATTACTTGTGGATCTGATCTCCTGCGGTTACGACGGAAGTTTAACCAAAGAAGAAGGCATTGCTATTCTGAACGATTCAACGATCGCTATTGGAAATGATAATGACTTCGGTGTTATCTCTCCTAATGCAGATGGAAACATCGCAGCAAACGGAATTCCAACACGCGTATATGTTTTCCATTTGAATGCACATCTTGATCTTTGCCGCAATGCACATATCACAGCAAGCAGCGCTACTACTTTCTGCCAGGGAAATACATTGCAGCTCAATGCAAGCACTGGCACAGGATTAACTTACCAATGGACATTGAATGGTAATCCGATTGCAGGCGCAACGCTTTCAACTTATGCAGCAAGTGCAACTGGAAATTATGCAGTAGAAATTACAAATGCAACAGGTTGTCTTGCGAATTCAAATGTAAAAGCAGTGAATGTACTTCCTGCTCCTCCGGCAATCATTACAGCAGGCGGGCCACTATCATTTTGCCAGGGAGGAAACGTTGCATTAAGTGTTGCCGCAGGAAATACTTATCAATGGATGAGAAACAGCACGAATATCAGCGGAGCAACAAATGCATCTTTCACTGCAAATATTTCAGGCAATTATAGCGTGCTTGTAACTAATTCGAATGGCTGCACGCAAACGTCAGCTGTAACCAATGTTACTGTAAATCCATTACCAACTGCTTTTATTCTTCCGAATGGCCCGCTTACTTTCTGTTCGGGCGGGAACGTAACGCTGGCAGGTCCTTCCGGAAATGGTTTTAATTATCAATGGCTGTTGAACAGCACAGTAATTGCAGGTGCAACAAACATGTCTTATTTCACTTCTACCGCAGGCATTTATAATCTTACTGTTACGAATGCAAATGGTTGCTCCTTCACTTCGTCACCATCCATCGTGACAGTAAATCCTGTTCCAACGGCAGCATTTACTGCGAATGGCCCGACAGCCTTCTGCCAGGGCGACAGCGTTTTGTTGAATGCAAATACCGCTTCAGGGTATTCGTACCAGTGGCTGATGAATGGAAATGCGATTAATAACGCAACAGATTCTTCGTACAACGCAATGACTACAGGAACATTCAATTTGCTCGTAACTTCATCCGGCTGCAGCGATACTTCTGCATCATCCGTTATCACAGTAAATGCGCTTCCTGCAGTTCCTGTGATCAGCCAGAATGGAAATATTCTTTCGGCTCCGGCGGGTTATACGTACCAGTGGTATTTGAATGGAAACCCGATTGCCGGTGCAACAGCACAAATGTATATGGCAAGCACATCCGGAAATTATTCAGTCGAGATCAGTGATGTAAATACCTGTGCAGCGCAATCTGCTCCGTACATATTTACACCGACAGATATTACTCCGGGTGTATTTGTAAATGTACCGACTGCAACCGTTTTCCCGAATCCATTCCATGGATCAGCGCAGCTCATGCTCTCACTTCCTTCTGAGATGAATGTACAAATTGAAATTTACAATGTTCTTGGTGAAAAAACCGGTGTAGTGAATGCAGGAACATTAACCGCTGGAAATCATTCGCTGGAAATGGAATCTTCCGCATTCGCAGCAGCCGGAACTTATTTTATCCGTGTTACCTGCGGAGAAACGCTTATTACGAAGAAAGTTTTGGTCGATTAATTTATTTTATTCTTTGTGCTTGTTTTGTTTTTAGGTTAAGAGGAACGATTGCAATAAAAAAGAGAAGACTGCCGGTGGATCGGGCAGTCTTCTTTTTTAGAAAAACAGCAGCAAATTATTCCATTAGAATTATTTCATTATCCACTTCAACTTTGTCACCCGCACGAAGCTTCGCACGTTTACGATGTTCGGTCTCGCCATTTAATTTTACAAGCCCATCGTCCACAATAATTTTTGCATGGCCACCGGTTTCGGCAATGCCAAGAACTTTAAGCAATTGAATAAGCTCAATAAATTCCCCTTTAATTTTAAATGTTGTCATCTTGTTTAGAAATAAATAATTTGCAATAATCTATCTGCGTAATCTGTGGCCTACATCCGTTCGGGCACTTCAATCCCCAATAATGCAAACGCAGATTTAATAGTGCGTGCCACTGTATGCGTTAATGCAAGACGGAAATTTCTTACCGAAACATTTTCCTCCTTCAGCACAGGACAAGCATCATAAAACTGGTTGAATGTTTTTGCAAGCTCATACGTGTAATTCGCAATAAGCGCAGGAGAAAGTTCCTTTGCGGCATCCAAAACTGCTGTTGGAAATCCATTCAGAATTTTAATCAACTCTTTTTCTTTGGGCTGAAGATCAGTTAAGATTTCCGGCTTAGGTATCGTTGTCAATTCAGATTTTCTCCAAATGCTGCGGCAACGTGCATGCGTGTATTGAATGAACGGGCCCGTGTTTCCGTGCAGGTCAATACTTTCCTTTGGATTAAAAAGCATTTTCTTTTTCGGATCCACTTTCAGAATAAAATATTTTAAGGCAGCCATTCCCACACGGTGATACAATTCCGCTTTTTCATCTTCCTGCATTCCCTCCACCAAACCTTTTTCTTCGGAAAGTAACCGCGCATTCGTTTCCATCGTGTTGATCAATTCATCCGCATCGACCACTGTGCCTTCCCGCGATTTCATTTTTCCATCAGGCAATTCCACCATTCCATACGAAAGATGAAATAAACCATCCGCCCATTCATAGCCCAGCTTTTTCAATGTAAGTTTCAGAACTTTGAAATGATAATCCTGCTCATTACCGACAACGTAAACAAGCTTATCAAATGGAAATTCTTTGTGGCGTTCAACAGCTGTTCCTAAATCCTGCGTCATATAAACAGAAGTTCCGTCGCTGCGTAATAAAACTTTTTCGTCGAGCTTCTCAGCAGTCAGATCAACAATCACTGCTCCATCAGCACGTTTTACAAAAACATTTTTCTTTAATCCTTCTTCAATAATTTCTTTGCCCAGAATGTAAGTGTTCGATTCATAATAGATTTTATCGAAATTAACACCCAGCTTTTTGTACGTGTAGGCAAAACCATCGTACACCCAGCCATTCATTTTTGCCCATAAAGCTTTTACTTTTATATCGCCGGCTTCCCATTTGCGAAGCATTTGTTGCGCTTCCATAATTAATGGCGCTTTCTTAGCTGCTTCCTCATCACTTAATCCACTTTCTTTGAGTGCCTTTATTTCTTCCTTATAATGTCTGTCAAATTCCACATAATATTTCCCAACAAGGAAGTCGCCTTTTAACCCACTCGATTCAGGCGTCTCTCCGTTTCCCCAGTTTTTCCATGCAAGCATACTCTTGCAAATGTGAATTCCCCGATCATTTACCAGGTTTACTTTCATCACTTTATTACCTGCCGCCTTTAATATTTCACTCACCGAATGACCTAAAAGGATGTTACGGGTGTGACCTAAATGCAAAGGTTTGTTGGTATTAGGCGAACTATATTCTACCATTACAAGCGGAGAATGTTCCCCTGATTCAATAGATCCGTAAGCGTTATCTTCCAAAATAATGTTGAACCTGCTCTTCCAGAATTCTTCGGTAAGCAAGAGGTTGAGGAACCCTTTAACAACATTATAAGAAGCTATTGTAGGAAGCTCCTTCAACAGATAATCGCCTAGTAATTGCCCTGTTTGCTCCGGATTTTTACCCGATAGCTTAACATAAGGGAACACCACAAGCGTAATATCGCCCTCAAAAGCTGGGTTAGTGGCACTGAATGTAACAGAGCCGGATTCAATTTTGGTATTGAACAGAGATTCAACTGCACTTACTATGTAGGCTGAAATAATAGATTCTAACGATTGCATATATTTTAAACTGCTTTGCTTTATTGTTCTGATTTTTTCTTCTTCATAATTGTCAAAATGAGTAATCCGCCTGATAAGTTAATACGGATTCTGACAATGTCCTTTCGGATTTCTATTGACGTTAATTCGTAAGCTGTGCGACCACTTTTGTAATGATCTCAAACGTATTTTCAGCCATTAAATTCTCTTTAT
Source organism: Bacteroidia bacterium (assembly GCA_039918435.1). Lineage (GTDB taxonomy): Bacteria > Bacteroidota > Bacteroidia > Palsa-965 > Palsa-965. Next base: position 14,795 of record JBDSHN010000150.1, read on the forward strand.
CAAGCGTCGGATTGACTTCACAAACCTCAAAACAGTTCACTTTTTCGTTTTGAATAAGCCTTACAAGTAAAGATCCGGCCTCCTTTTCAGTAATTCCATTGCGCACCGGTGTACCTGTTCCTTTGGAAATAGATGAATCCATACTATCCACATCAAAAGAAATATAGATCATTGTACACTGATTCAGGTGAGATAAAGTATCTCTGGCAATACGTTCCACTCCATTCCGGCGAACTTCTGCGGTTGTAAACATCTTTACATGATGCTTTTTAAGGAGAGAAGTTTCCTCCGGCTCTACGTCTCTTACTGCAATGTAAACGAGGTCGCGGTAGTTGATTTTGGGAGAAATACCGCCTACTTCCTTCAGTTTTTTCCACAACCCGATCGTTTCTTTATCGGGCTTGTTCATCTTATTGCTAATATTATCTTCACCCAAAGATGCAGCAATCGGCATTCCATGCATGTTGCCAGAAGGTGAAGTCCAGGGCGAATGAATATCAGCATGCGCATCAATCCAGATCACTCCGAGACGGGCTTTTGGGTAAGCCATCCGGAGTCCGGCAATAGTTCCTCCGGCAGAACTGTGATCGCCAGCCAGAACAATGGGAAAACCGTTGGATTTCAATGTTTTCTGTACTTCTGCAGCAATGCGCTCATACATTGTAATCAATCCTTTAATACGTTTCGCATACGGACTTCCCGGCGATTCAAAAAGGAGTTGATTTTCGTTCTTTACTTCTACGGTTTCGTATTGCTTAAACATATTCGAACCGTAATCGAGCGCTGCAATTTTAATAGCATCAACGCCTAAGCTGGCTCCTCGGGTTCCGGCACCTATTTCAGACTTGACTTCAATGAATTTAATTTTGCGATTCGTCATAAAATTTAATAAAGTTTATCAAACTAATCAATCCAGGTAAGTTACCTTTGTGGTTATGAACGCAAGTAACTCATCCGGATCATCAAAAGGACATTCAGCACCTATTGAGAACACCTACCAAAAGTTGATCGAACAAACCTTCAATTTTCCACAGGAAGGCTTCCATGTTACTGATAATGAACTGTATTTCAATGATATTCCGCTTATGGATATTATCAAGAAATACGGAACGCCGCTAAAAATAACTTATTTGCCGAAAATCAGCTCGCAAATTCAGAAAGCAAAGCGTTTGTTTAATGTTGCAATGGCCAAGGTTGATTACAAAGGTAGTTATACCTATTGTTATTGCACGAAAAGCTCTCATTTTTCCTTTGTTATGGAAGAAGCGCTCAAAAATGACATTCATATTGAGACTTCTTCTGCCTATGATATTTTCATCATCAGGGATCTTTATAAGAGAGGATTGATCAATAAAGACCAGTTTATTGTTTCCAATGGGTATAAGCGGAAACAATATCAATCGCTTATTACTGAACTTGGCAACGAAGGTTTTAATGTTTTGCCGGTGCTCGATAATAAAACCGAGATCGATTATTACGCGAAAAACATCAAAGCGCCTAAGATGAAGCTGGGCATCCGCATTGCATCCGAAGAAGAGCCTAATTTCCAGTTTTACACTTCCCGCCTGGGAATTCGTCACAGTGAAATTGTGGAATATTATAAAGAAAAGATTCAGACCAATCCGAAGTTCGAATTAAAAATGCTCCATTTCTTTATCAATACGGGCATCAAGGATACGATCTACTATTGGACGGAACTTGCAAAATGTATGAAAGTGTACTGGGAATTAAAAAGCATTTGTCCAACGCTCGATACATTGAATATAGGCGGTGGAATGCCCATTAAAACGTCTCTCGGTTTCGAGTACGATTATGAATATATGATCGAAGAAATTATCAGCCAGATCAAAAATTTCTGCGATAATAATGACATCCCTGAACCGAATATTTTCACCGAATTCGGCTCATTTACCGTAAGCGAAAGTGGCGCCGCGCTATATTCTGTTATTGATACAAAGCTCCAGAACGACCGCGAACTCTGGTATATGATTGACAGCTCTTTCATTACCACGCTTCCCGATACATGGGGAATTAACCAGCGTTTTATCTTACTTGCTGTTAATCATTGGGATAAAGAATATATGCCCGTGAATCTTGGCGGATTAACCTGCGACAGCATGGATTATTACAATACAGAAGCCCATGCCAACAACGTTTATCTTCCTAAACTAACGCCCGGCCCAAAAGAACAACCGCTTTACATTGGTTTTTTTCATACCGGCGCTTACCAGGAATCGCTAGGCGGCTATGGCGGAATTCAGCATTGTCTTATGCCTGCCCCTAAACACGTTATAATCGACAGAGATGAGGACGGTGAAATATCAACCCGGTTATTTGCCAAAGAACAGTCGTATAAGTCAATGCTGAAAACTCTCGGCTATTAAGAATTTATGAATCATGATGTATGATGTGAGGTATGGAATTTTGAATTCGAAATGCAATTAATTGATTGTTAGTCGATTTAAGAAACAGCCCTTCCTAAAACAGGAGTAAATCCAAACCCCTAGATCGTTCATCTTACATTCCCTTTCGTCTAGTTTTCAACATGCGCGGCATTTTTGTTAATCAAAAAGACTACATCATTTGTCGAAAATAGTATCCGCCGCGGCGGACGTACATCCTTTATCTCTATCTTGCCCCGTCCGATCGCTGAAAATCGGCACTTAATCGACCCATTTCCTTTTTTTGCGGCTTGATATTATATGAATACCGGAATCCCCCGTTTGATTTGTCTTCTCTCTATTGCATTCCTTTCACAGGCTTGTTCCAACTTTTTTAAAAAGGACATTCAGGAAGGCGTTATTGAATTTCAGGCAGAAGCCTTCGGTTCAAAAGAGCACGCTTCCATGACCGTTCCCGATAAAATGCTCGTTAAATTTAAAAACGGTTATACTGCCGCTGAACTCGAAGCCGGACTTGGTTTTGCGAAGATGAAATTCATTTCCGATCCTGTTAAAAAACAGTTCCTCTCGCAGGTTTTTTTCTTTGAGAAAAAGCAAAGCGTCATGAATTTCGAAGAGCTGAAAAAAAACAAT
>JBDSHN010000151.1:0-12166 GCA_039918435.1 Bacteroidia bacterium
TGAGCTGCCAATACCATTATCACTTCCCGTAGTATTACCACCGGTGGCACCCCATACCCATGCACCAGTAGCCGGATTGATTTTTCCAACGAAAAAGTCGTTGCTACCATTGGCAGCGTACACTGCAGATCCAAAATTAACTGTACCGGTAAAGTTACCACAGATGTATGGGTTACCGCTGCCGTCAAGGGTGATTGCGTGACCTACGTCTCCGCCGCCTGTGCTATTGGTAAAATTAACAGCCCATGTATAGGCACCAGTCGCTGCATCAAGCTTAGCCACAAAACCATCGCTGGCTGCGCCGTTTGTAGTAATGGTTATAGAACCGAAAGTTGCACTCGGTGGTGCGAATGATCCCGTAACATATACTGAAGTACCATCGGTAGCAATGCCGTATGACTGGTCAGATACCGCTCCACCACCTTTAACAGCCCATAGACATGTTCCAGCCGCATCGAACTTTGCGACAAAAATATCATTGCTGCCGCTATTGGTCAGAGTAAAAGTACCGATGGTAATAGAGCCGTTAGCGAAATTGCCGCAGAAATAAGCATTGCCTGCAGCGTCTGTGCAAGCCCCTCTGCTAAGTTCTCCGCCAGCGGACGTGCCCGCGCTTTTTAACCATTGCCAGCTTTGGGCGTTAACCGTTCCTGAAAGAAGAAAAAAGGCGAACAATAATGTCGCAACAATCTTTTTGTAATATATTGTCATAGAGGGTAATATAATTGGGTAATATGAGAAAATTGGGAGTACAAAAGTACGCCTCGCCCTGCACTCCCACAAGAAATACGACGCTTTATACAGTATATATTAAGCGAAAATCAGAAAAACAGGTAAAAATACCCGCTTATATAGCTTATTATTCCGCCAGTTGATCCCCGCTTTTTAAACCAAAAATTAAAAGCTGATATCCGGGGAAAAAACCTTCTTCTGTATAAATAATATCTACGCGAAGACAGCTACCGTCTTTACAGGCAACTACCAATCCATTTGTTTCATCCAGTGCGAGCACAGTTCCTGCTGGTGTTCCTTCCGGAACAGGATATAATGTAATGGTTGTAAAACTTATGCCAAATGTCCAGCCTTTCCAGCTTGTCGGCGCGCCTTTAGCCCAAGGATTACATGCCCGCACAAGCGCATGAACCGATTCAGCATTCATTTCCTGCCAATTGATACGCATGTCAGTAAGCACAGGTCGTTTATACCAACCTGCTTTACTATTTTCCTGCGCAACCGGTTTCAAGGAAGCCTGTAGCAGACCAGTCAGTAATTCGCCTGTCATTTCCGCTCCCATGTAAGCAAGCTGGGCCGTACACATGCCAGAAGTCATCTGTGGCGAAAGCGGCACACGTCGTTGCAAAAGAATATCACCCGTGTCGTATGTTGCTTCCATGCGATGAATGGAAACACCGAGTTCCGTGGCCTGATCCCGAATCATCCAGAATAAAGGCGAGGGTCCGCGGAATTCGGGAAGCGGCGCATAATGAAAATTAATAAAACCAAATTTCGGTATCGAAAGCAAGCGTGCAGGAATCTTCCAGGGAAATGTTTTCACCAACACCACATCGGGCTGATGCTGGTGAAGCCATGCTTCGAGTTTGCTGTCTAAATCTTGACGATCAAATGTTTGAACGGCGGCACCGCCACTTTCGCAACGCTGCCGGATAATTTCCGTTGCTTCTGATGGCCGGTCAGGAATTCCAGCTGCTACAATCAATCTGTTTTGAAGAAGGAGCTGTAACGCAGGCAGCGCCAGGCGATCATTACAAAGGACGGCTATTCGCATGCTAGGTGCAGAAATAAGTATTTTTCCAGTTCGTCACAGCCCCTTCGGGTTTGTCATTGAACCGGGCCAGGTGATCTTCAGCGGTAATCGGCAGGGTAGCGGTAACTTCCAGTTTGCAAAGGTTGTTTTCACCACTTACAATGCGCGCGTGGTAAAGTGGCGAATAAGCACAATTTGTTTCAGGGTGAAATACGACTTGTCCTCTCGGGCTTTCCATGGTCCAGCCTTTAACAGCTTCAGCAGCGGACTTTCCTGTGTTAAGAATTTGTGCGGCAGTGAGTCCTGCTTCCCAACCTGCAAGGAGAAAAATATTCGGTGATTTATTTTTTTCTTTTTTCAGTGTTTCCGCAAAAGCCTGTTGTGCGGCAGAATCAAGCGATGTGGCCCATGGAACTACCGTATGAAATTCTCCGCCGGGAAATTCATGCTTTGTGAGCAATTGTTCTTCAGCCATAAAAGGCGAACAATAAAACGGATGCGCAACAGCTTCTGGTCCGTTTGCCTTCAATGCATCAATGAATAATTCGGAGAGGTAAGTGCTGAAACAGGCAATCACAGCATCGGGATTTGCGTTTTTCAGCAGCTCCATATATTTGGCAATGCTGAATTCAGAAATACGGTGTACGCTTATGTAGTTTCCTATAATAGCAGCACCTGCTTCCTTCACGCCTTCAGCAAAATCATAAGGGCCGCGGTATCCGGCATCGAAAAAAGAAACAGCATTTAACACGCGTTTCCCTCTTTCTCCTGCCATTCGTCCTGCCATTCTGCAGGCATGTAATCCCTGCAACGTAATATTGAGCGCATGGGCACAGGGCACAGCGTCGATGTATTGCATTCCTGCATCAAGGAAAAGAAATGGCCGGCCCGTTGTCATAGCCAGTGCATTCAGCTGACCTGTAACCATAGGAGAAGCATAGACAACCAGCAGCTGAACATCTTCTTCAATGATCAGCTTTTCGCATTTGGAGTAAATGTCATTTGCGTCTTCGCCGAAACCGGTATTTTCAGTAAACACACGGACATCCGGTAATCCCTCTTGTTTCATAGCGAGGCGAAAGCCGTCGAGCAAATCGAAACCCATAGCAGGATAATCGGTAGAGCGCGGGAGAAGGAAACCGATGCGAATTGACATAAGTATAGTTTGGAAATAAAAATGCAAAGAAAAGGGAACTTGTGACAGTTCCCGTTTTCTTTGCGATTTTTTTTAAACAGCGAAAAATCAGTTACGTGCAGGGAAGATTCCCTGCAGGCAAATGATGTAATTCATTCCCAGGTACGGATGCTGGATGTTGAATGGTTGATTGCCGCCGCTTGGTGTCATCGTAAGGGCGAGATTGTAGGGCGCCATTGATGCACTGTTGTCGTACGTGTAGAATGGATTACCATTCGGATCCGGTGCATAAGCAGCCAGAGCCGGTGAGGGATTGCTGCCTGTTGTTGCGCTTGGTGGTGCAGCGTTGATGCCAACCGGGTGAACGTGCACTGCCATATTTGCCAATGTCAGCGTTTCTGAAGGTACACCGCTCATTTGTCCGAGTGAATAGTTTGAAAGTCCCGGGCCTTGTCCGGCGCTTACAACTGCTCTGCTGCGTGTGTCAGGTAATCCGAATGTGGTGGTTCCGTTACCACCATAAGTTGTGCCCAGAATCGAGAAGAGGGCTGTATTGCTTGCTATTGTCATGATTTGTCCCTGGCAGAACGCCCATGCTTTTGGGGCGAAGTTCCCTGCGAACATCGTGACTGTACCAATTACTCCTTCCATAGTGAATATTTTTTTAGTGGGGGTTGATGTTAGTTTCTTGAAGGATAAATTCCTTCTACCGCAATGACATAATTCATTGCGATAATCGGGGAAATCAGGTTAAATGGCTGACTTCCACCTGCCATTGGCGACTGAGATACACCCACTGAATGTCCCATACCGGAACCATCTGCTGAAGTGCTGTAAATATTAACACCACCATTTGCAGGATATGCATTTGTAGGATCACTTAAGTTCCCGGTTCCGTTTACTGCCGGCGGGCTGCCTGTTAAGGTAAGCGCTATGTGATTGTGACCCGGGAGTTGTGAAGACACCATTGTAGTGCTTTCAGTTCCGCTTACTTCACCAAGCGTGTAGTTGCTGAGACCGGGACCTTGTCCCATGTGGATCGCTGTGCGTCCGCGAAGGTCAGGAAGTCCGAAAGTAACCTGGCCATCGCCGCCATAAGTAGTTCCGATGAGTGAGTATAATGCTGTATTTTCAGCAATGCTGAGGAGTTGACCCTGGCAAAACATCCAGGCCCGTGGAGCAAAGTTGCCGGCAAAAATGGTAACTGTTGCGAGATAAGGATCTGATCCGATCATATTGAGAGGTTTTTTTGTAGATTGATAAAAGTCGGGATTGGTGTTATCAGTTGCGTGAAGGGAAAATTCCGTACAGGCAGATGACGTAATTGATCACCAGGTAAGGTGACAGGATATCAATCGGCTGACTGGAGCCTGCTACGCCGATGGTTGTGACATAAGTCGGTGCAATCAGTGTGGTATCTGGAGTCGCGTTGCTGAAGCCGTTAGTGAAACCATTGATAAATGTTCCATCAGGTACAGGTTCTGAAGCGCCGGAATTACTTGCCTGCATACGGAATGATACATTTCCATTGTGTGCGTGTGACGGCAGATTGAGTACTGATAACATTACATTTTCCGAGCCGCTTACCTGGCCGAGTGCTGTATTCGGAAGCCCGGCACCGGTTCCTGTGCCGAGAGCGGTACGGCTGCGGAAATCAGGTAATGCAAATGTGGTGACACCATTGCCACCGAATGTTGTGCCGAGGATAGAGAACAAAGCCTGATTCTGCGCAATGGGTAATATTTGCCCGTTGCAGCTGGCCCAATTCTTCGGCGAAAAGTCGTAAGCCACGGTAGTGACTACTCCAATGTATCCTTCCATAAATTGTAGGGTTTTTTGTTGGTGAATTATTTAAGTGAATTAAAATAACGGACGCAAGATATAAAACCGATTGTATTTTAAGTTTTTTATTTAAGTTTTATGCTGCATAAAGTTACGAACAGGGTATAAATACCTGCATTTGCATTTTGATTTATAAGGTATAAATACCCGTATTTATATTTCCATCTCTTAAATCATTCGTGTAAACTTTGAATTAACAAGAAGTGATTACTTTGGTCGGTTAAAATCTCTTGCAATGAATAATGCAGTAAATAATTCTCTTCAACTTCCGCTTACGCTTGATAAAAAAAAGCTGGATACCGATCTTGAAATCTGTCTTCAGCAAAACTGGAAGGAACATTTTAACCAGCATGATTATTCCGGCGAGTGGTCGGTCATTGCTTTGCGATCACAAACCGGCAGCCAGGATAATATTTATGCGCACGATATGGAGGAACCGTATAAAGACACTCCACTTATGAAAAAATGCAATTACTTCCGCGAAATTGTAACTGCATTTTTATTTGAAAAGGAATCCGTTCGTTTACTTCGTCTCAAACCCGGCAGCGTTATTCACACGCACCGCGATCTCGGACTGGCTTACCGGTTTGATTGTTTTCGCATTCATATCCCCGTTCTCACAGATGCGGCAGTTGAATTCATCGTGGGCGGAAATGATATTCCAATGCAAAAAGGCGAATGCTGGTACGCGGATTTCGATCTGCCGCACAGCGTAAAAAATGATAGCGCTCAAGAACGTATTCATCTTGTGATCGACGGAAAAAGAAATGAATGGACTGATGAATTATTCCGCTCTGCAGGTTATGATTTTGAACTTGAAAAAAGAAAGCTGAAACCGCAATACGACGATGCCACGCTCAACGGAATGATTGAAGGATTGGAAAAGATCGATACGGACACGGCAAGGAATATGATATTGGAATTGAAAAAGAAGCAGAATGAAAACGCCGCTTAAAACTGTTGCAGTAAATTCATCTTTGCTGGATGGACGAATTCCTTACAAGCTGCTATCCAATGAAAAAGGAGACGTGTTTTTTCGCTGGCTGTTTATTGGTCAGAAAAAAATCACAGAACCTTTTTTTGACGAAACTATTTCAGCATGTCTTTCATTACCTGAGAATTCAGAAATGCCTTGCACCACAGATGAAACGCTGTTGGAAAGAGCAGTAATGGCTGATGCTGTTTCTCCTTCCGCATTTATTTTTCACATTTCACGTTGCGGCTCTACATTGCTTTCTCAATTGTTATGCATCGATGAACGCTTTATCGTTTTGTCTGAAGTGCCATTGTTGGATCAGGTGCTTCGGCTTCCGTTTTCCGGACGTAAGGATGCTGCTTACGCCGAAAAATTATTTCCTGCCGTACTTTCTTTGCTTGGACAAAAACGCAATGGAAACGAAGAATACTTATTTGTAAAAACGGACAGCTGGCATTTAATGTTTTTTGAAACGATCAGGAAATTATTTCCGGCTGTTCCCGCATTATTGCTTTACCGTTCACCTGCAGAAGTAATTCGGTCACATCAAAAACTATGGGGAATGCATGCTGTGCCCGGACCATTAGAGCGTGAGATTTTTGGTTTTGGGAAAGAGGTAGATGAATTATTTCCGGATGTTTACCTGGAACGTGTGCTGGGAAAATATTTTAAAAAAATCATTGACATTCTCGCTTCCGATAATTATTCAAAAGCAGTAAGCTTTCATGATGGTGCAATGGAAATGCTCCACGGTACACTTCAGTCCTGCGCGATCACCCTGCAGACGGATGTGCTCGACGAAATGGAAAAACGTACAACGCATCATTCAAAATTTCCGGAAAATAAATTTGTTCCGGAAATGCTTATTCAAAATGCTTCCTCCAGTATTGTTACGAAATTATTTGAACAGCTGGAGGACGCGAAAGAAAAACAAAGCAATAATGCATAATAGGAAAGAGCTTCCTTTTCAGAAAGATCTCCCATTACATCCGGAATTTTCCGGGTATAATTATGCGGCCTCTAGGTCGCCATCACGAAACCTTTTCCATTCAAAATAATGCAGCGCAACAGCTTTATTCAGAAATATGGAATTAAGTTTTTCGGTTAACTCCGGGTATGTATTTTGTTGACGGAAAAGCTCCATTAGTTTTTCCGATGTTTCAAGCTGAAGCAATGATTCACTTGAAAGAATACTGTTGCTTACACGTTCGAAAATTCCGTTTATCTGATAATTTTCCATGGGTTTTCTTTGTTTGATCCATGGCATAGATTGCTAAATTTGTGCCAATCTTGTAATTTATTGATTTTCAATAGATGTCAATAGAGTGCCACGTTGACAATGATAAAAAATGGAAAAGTTTGCCCGGTTTTATTCCCTTAAATGCATTCAATCGGCTTTTTTGCTATTTTGTTTTCCAATCTTTTTATCTGCCCAATCTCCGCTGAAAAGTTTTTCAAAATTATCTTTTCCTGAAAAGCGATGGGTAATCGCACATCCGTTTATTGCTGAAAAAGTTTTTGTAATTACACAACGCGCAAGAACTGTAACTGACTCGTTGTCAAAAAACGGAATATTGAAAGATGGAAACGGCGGGCAGCTGGATGCTTTTCGTCATGCGTACTGGATGGCTTTGCTCGTTCAAAAAATTCCGGAACGTAAAGCTGTAAAATTAGGCAAGGCACATGAGAAAGGAAATTATCTTGAATGGAAAAAAGGAATGCTGGAAGACAGCATGCGTGCAGATTCTATGTTATGCGTTATGGATCTTGAAAATAACCTTACAGGAATAAAAACCGGCAAAAAGTTTTCACAGGATACAGTTCACCAGAAATCACTTGAAGCCGTAATTCTTGAAAATGTAAAAAGCGGGAAAATGGTGATGATCAAAAAAAATGCATTCGGACAGCCGGAAGATAAATCGGGACGAATAATTGTTGCTGATCAGTATAAAGGAAAATGGTATTTGCCGAAAGTGCTTGTACATTCGGATTATAAGGAACCATTGCCTCTGAATAAATAATTATTTCCCCTTCCGGAGATTTATCATATCCATCACCATTCCCATTTTTGTCTGTCCAGGCTGAAAAACGCCGTGTTGTGCATTCCTTACATCTTCAACAGAATAAAAAGCATTCGGCTGATGGATTTCGATGAGCGTAATTACTTCTTTTAAATATTTACGCTGCACAATAGAGAAGATCATTTTTACCGGACCTTTTGCACCATTTGCATCGACGATCGTCATGCCGTGATTTGCAGCGCGAAGGGCGGCGATTAATTTTTCGCTGGTTTCACTTGTAATAATGCGGATCACCTGCTTACCAAGCGCGAGACGTTCTTCAACCCGCATGCCTACGTAAGTGCCCGTTGCAAATCCACCGGCCCACGCGAAATAGCAAAGAAAATTATCCGCACGGTTCATCACCTGCTTCATCGCGATCAGCCAGATCAGCACTTCGAAAAATCCTACCAATGGCACGATCTTGCGAAATCCACGCGACATGAAAATATTACGCAACGTACCCAATGTTACGTCGCACATGCGTGCAATAAAAATGAGCAGCGGCAAAATTACCCAGCTCACTATTTCATCCGGAATATGCATGTGCAAAGATTCGGAATTTTGCGATTCAAAAATCCGGCTGATAAGGAAATGTTTGAAATTTTTTAAACGTTTTTGTCAAACATGCCCGTGCGAAAAGCAAATTGGCGATTACCATTCTTCCGAATAATAATCGCCAATCCTATTTGTGATTATGCTATTTTATTTTGCAATGATCAACGGCTTTGTTTCGGTCATTTTTCCTGCGCGCAGACTGATGTAATAAACGCCGCCTGAAATTCCGCTTAAGGAAGCTGTTTCCGTGTATTCGCCCTTCATCCGCTTTCCTTTGCTGATCGTGCGCACCGTTCTTCCGAGTTCATCAAGCAAAAGAATTTCCATTTCTGAATTTTCCGGAAGTTCGAATTTGATGGTTACATTTTCACTTGCCGGATTCGGATAAATATTCGTTTGCATATTTAAATGCTGCGCCTGCTCGTGAACGGTTACAATATCATTCACACTCGTTAAACTTGCAGAGAAAATTCCTTTTGCATGGGTCGCCATTACCACAAGACCGTCAGAAATACGCACGTCTGTCATATCGCAAACTTCATTGCCAATCGTTGCTGCCGCCTGGTTTACCCAAACTGTGTTCAATCCCATCAGCGTATCTGTTGCAAAAACTCCAACGCTTGTGGAAACGATATAAATCATTCCATCACTTACCGGAAGAAAAGAAGCCCACCGCACGGATGGACCCGCGCCATTACCCGCAGTGGTCGCTTCCAGATTACCTGCTACTTTTTGCCACGTTGTTCCTCCATCGGGCGAATAAAAAATACTATACACCAGGTAATTCGAGAAGGTGACCAGGATGTGATTTCCGTCAGTCGGATCAGTCGCAACACAGCTTACAAATCCGGAAGCTGGAAATAAGTTCGACGAAATGTCAACAGGTGTGGGCGTTCCTGTATTTGCATTATCCACACGGTAAACTCTTTTTTTGTCGGTGCCGTAATAGACACGATTGGCCGGAGTTTTGCAAACAGTAAGCGCGGTTATCTTCACATTCGCAGTCGGAACGGAATCGGCCCATTGCACCCAATTCGTAGCAATGGAATCATAATTTCCAACCATCGGAATTGTAGAAAGATCATTATTCCTCCACAAATATTTTCCGCCTGCGAGGTACATGATATTATTATTGTTCGGATCAAGCACAAACGGATTAATAAACTGATAGCCTTTTCCGCCGATCGGATCAATACGTGCGAATGAAATAACGTTGCCCGCACCATCAAGAATTGCACGTTTCATTTTTCCGTTTTGAATGGAGAAATAATACGCGCTTTGATTATCTGCAATCGCACAATAGGAACCATCGCCGCCATTGGGCTGAATCCATGGTGTAGTCAGCACATTGCTGTTGGTGTACCATGAACCATTATCCTGCGCGCCACCAATGATGATATTATTTCCTGATGTAGCATGATCGATCGCTACAGTATAAAACATGCTGGTGAGATAACCATTGTTCAGATCATTCCATACTACGGTTGACTGACCACAATTATTTGTTCTGAAAATTCCGCCATCGTTTGTGCTGAACATCACATCCGGATCAGAAGGAAGAAATGTCATTGTATGCTGATCGGGATGGTGATTCAGATAGCTTGCAATAACCGGCAATGAAGAGTAGGGGAGATAACCTCCGATATATGTTGTATTGCTTGTATCATTGAAGCGGTTTGTATTGCGGTAAATATTTGTGCCGCCGATAAAAACAACATTCTGATCATCCGGTTTAACGCGCACAACAAGATCATAAGAACCCTGCGCATTAAAATCTCCGAATTGTCCGTAATGTTCGCTGTTTGGTAAATTCATGGAAAGATCTTCCCACATTCCGCCCGCACCTGTTCCGTCGCCGCCAAGATAAGTATAGCGCCACAATACATTCCACTCAATATCACCAACGAAATTAGTATCCGGCATTCCAAGTCCATTTGTATTGCCAAGAAAATAAATTTCGTTTTGATTCAACGGATTAATTCCCATCACTACGCGGTTACAAATTGAATCGCCGAAAAATGAAGTGGAAATGTGCGCCCAGGAAACGCCCTGGTTATTGCTTCGCCATATTCCTTTTACAGGACCATCAGAACTTAATGTTGCATATACAATTCCTGAATCACGTGTTACTGCAACGTCGGTGAAATAAGAATACGCGCTCAGACTTCCTCCGCGCACTGTAGTCCATGTTGTACCGCCATTAATGGTTTTATAAATTCCGCCAAGATTTGCTACATATACCACATCATTTGCGGTATCAGATAAATCTGTTGCAATTCCCCACTGCATATCCCAGAATGATTCAAACTGGTGAGGTGTATTGGTAACGGTAACTGCAAGCGGTTGCCATGTTGCGCCGTTATCTATGCTTTTCAACAATCCGTTTCCAAGAAAATAAGCGCTGCCACCGGAAGCCGATTGTCCATAAGGCTCTCCCGATCCTGCATACCAGGTGCTCTCGTGTCCTGTGCGTGTGTCCTGTGCGATGCAAGTGATGCCGTGATAATTTGCCATCGGTGTCAATTGCGTCCACGAAACTCCTGCGTTCTGGCTTTCCCAGATTCCGCCGCTTGTAGAGCCGGAGATAAAATGATTTTCATTGAGCTTGTCAATTGCGAAAGCGCGTGTTCTCCCGCCTACATTCCAAGGACCGCGTGCACTCCAAACCGATTGAGAAGCGATGCGTGCATTTGCAAATCCGTTTATAGAAACATCGCTTGGTAATGTGGCAGCGAAGGCGAGTTCTTTTTCGCGCATGTGTTCCGGAATTGTTCCGTCCGGTCCTGCCAGTCGGCGAAATTCCCAGTCGAGGCGCTGGCGTGCATCATCTTCCATCGGATCACCGGAATTTTCCGGTTCCTTTTTTTCTGATGTATGTGTGCAAAGTAAATTTGTGCCACACAAAAGTGCAGCGATAAAAAAATGTAAAAGTTTTTTCATTGGGAAAGTGTTGGTTCCGGTGGAAATCAAATTTACAAAAAACATTCATAAGAACATGGGATATGTAACGTTCTCATACTAAAAATCACTATTTGAATTGGCCTGCCCGGCGAAGAATAATTATTCGTGAACTATCAATTACGAAATGTAAATTTGCGACGTGAAAGCGATTTATTTGTGCCTGGCTGTTATTCTGCTCGCGGCTTGTAATGTGGAACAAGAATCTTCTACAGTTGCTCAACCGGCTGACCGTTCAAAATTTTGCCCGGATGCAGAGAAGCAAAAATTACTGAAGATCATCGAAGGCGGATGGGTCAATGAAAAATACATTGAGCTGTTTAACCGTTTCCGTTCGCCGATGACGGTTGCTGCTGCAGATTTGTTTTTGCAACAGGTAGCATTCGATATTTCTAATGTTTCAGGTGATACATTGCTCAATGCGCTCGGCAGGTTGAATTGCAATGAAGGGGAACGTTTTGATGTAATATTTTTCAAAAACAAAAACGGTGTAACTGCGATGAAGTTGGTGGAAAACCGCAATGAGCCTGAAAAATCATTTGATCTTAATTATGAAATAAAAGGAATGGACACCGTTTTAATAATAAATGGAGTTAAGAATAATATCGTGCAGACGGCAAGGTTCCAACGCCAGTTCCGGAGAATTTTGTCTGCAGATGAAGTTCCTGTTACTGCAATGGAATATTACATTAATAAAGCGTTATTCTCGGGCGAATGGAAAATGAACGGAACTGAAATTTTGTTTAATGAAAATGGCCATGTGAAAAATTTCAGATCCTACCATCATTATTCCGTTTCAACGCGCGATGATGAAGCCGCTTCACGTCCTGATGAGATTTCTTTTTACAGCGATACTTCCGGAGTGACGTATG